>NZ_JBISCE010000027.1:0-652934 GCF_044385685.1 Streptomyces sp. ALB3
GAGCGCCGACTGCCGCACGATAATCCGAGAATGAGGTCGTGGCCCCCGCCGCCAAGCTGAGAGCCCGCATGGACAGGGAGACAGCCTCACACTCGGACAGATCTGGAAAATCAGGCCTTCTTGTTCTCTCAGCCGACGTGGAGGGTCCGAAAGCGATCGGGCTCCGCCGGGTCCCGATCAACGACCTGGATCGGTGTCCAAGCCCATTGCCAAACGCTAATGCCCGGTGGGCGAGTGAACCGGATCGGCCCGCGGGTGCCCTCGACCGCCACGCGCGACCATGACTCGGTGATGGCCGCCCGGCCCGTGCCATGGGAACGCATCACGTCGGCAAGGACGGTGACGGTGTCCCAGCCCTCGAATGCGACGAAGGAGGGCGCCTCACCCAGCCGCTCGCGGAGCTCCTTCCCGACGCGTTCGCCGAGCGGACCGAGGCGCTCGGGCAGGTAGCGCAGAAACGGGACCCCAGCTCCGTCCCCGCCCAGCACCGTGGCCCATTCGGCGAACTCCGGTTGCCCGGCCGGAGCACCGATCAGGATCTCCTCGAGCCGCCGGTCGCCCCGGACGGCTCTGACGATCGGCACCGCCGGCTCCGGATGGCCGACCAACAGGAGGAGCGCCGTCGCGCCGTGGTCGACGAGCGCGTCGCACAGGGCCTCGGGGGTGAGCGCGTTCGTGTCGAGTTCGACGACGGTGCCGCCGCGCGGAGCGAGGTGGTCCCGCAGGACGCGGGCCCCGGACGCCCAGTAGGCGCTCGGCTGCATCGCCACGGCGATTCGACGCCGACCCGCTCCGAGGAGAAAGTCCGCGTAGATTCCCCAGCCGTGGGACTGGGCCGGGGCCAGACGCGCGACCCACTCCGTCGGCTCCTCGGTGAGCGCGTCGAGCACCGCGGACGAGCAGAGAAACGGCACTCCGAGGGCGTCGGCCCGGGCGGCGGCAGCGCGGGCGACGACGCTGTGGTACTCACCCGCCACGGCGGACACGCCCAGGTCGGCCAGTTCGTCCACGGCCGCCGCGGCCCGCTCCGGATCGGCCGCGGTGTCCCGGACCACCAGCTCCAGTGGTCTGCCCTCGATCCCGCCAGCATCGTTGACCTCGCGAACGGCCAGCTCGAGCCCTGCGAGCAGGTGTCGGCCCGCCTCGACCCAGCCGGGCCGCGTCAGCGGTACGAGAGCACCCAGGCGGACGGACGACCCGTTTGTGTGCTCCGCACCGGACGGCGATGGTGGCGTGTTCATCGGGTGGCTTCTCCCCCTGGGACGGTGCGGTCGCAGTCAGCCCGGATCCTGCGCCGGCCGGGTCCGGCGGTTCGCGCTCTCACGTCTCGCCGCAGCGGGCGCTACCGGGTGATCATGCCGGACATTGGAACCATCACCATCGCCCATAGGCAACCGATTATTTGTTTCACCGAGCTGCCAAGCTTCATCGTCATCGGCGCCAACGAACGAGGGCCTGCGCCTCAGAAGGCCACTTCTGAAACACGCCCTAGGAGCCCCTAGACGTGGTGCCGGTCCATCCCCCAGGGACCGGCACCACTGCTTGTTCGGCGCACCCAATCTCCCGGGCTCCGCAGCAACGGACCGGGCATCCCTGACAGACTTGCCGCTATGGCGGAGGCAGTGCATCACATCAGAACCGGGTCACCCAACGGTGAACCGCTACCCGACCCCCCGCGCGTCGCCTGGCGCAAACAGATGAGAGTGCGCGTACTGGATGCTGCCCGCGACCTGACCTGCGAGGCGGGCTGGGACCAGGTCAGCCTCTCCGCCGTAGCGGCCCGGGCCGAAGTCTCGCGCCCCTCGGTGTACAACGAGTTCGGCAACCGAGCCGGCCTGGGCCGCGCACTGGTGCTCCGGGAAACCCAGCAGTTCCTCACCGGCGTAGCCGACACCTTCTACCCCGGGCTGCCGGATACCCACGCCTGCCTCGAATCCGCCATCCGGTATGTCCTCAGCGAGGCTGACAATCAGCCTCTCATCCGGGCGGTGGTCACAGCGGCTCGTCAAGGCTCCGACAGCCTGCTCCCTTACCTCACCGCCCGGGCTGACCCAATCTTCGACGGCGGACAGAGCCTGGTCCAAAGCTGGCTGGCCACACGGTACCCACAGCACAACGCGGAAGCCCTCGAGACGGCAGCGGACGTCATCGTCCGCATGACCATCAGCCACCTCATCCTGCCCGCAGGCGAGCAGCACCTCATCGCCCGACGACTGGCAACGGCAGCACTGAAACTACTGCGCTGACCCGACCCGCACCCAGGCGAAGTTGGTCTCGGGGCCCAGACTCCTCCTGTGCTTGTGGAGAGATAGACCGTCGCGGACCGGCCCATGCGGTCGGCCGTCAGGGGGCGCCCATTACCAGGCCCTCGATGGTGTGCTTCTGCCTGAAAGGTGTGGTCATGGCGGTCATTGTGCGCGTCGGGCCCGTCGAGACCGAGCACGAGGACGGGCCGGGCCTTGACCGACTCCTTCTTGGTTCCGCGGTGGATGGTGAGCGCGGACCGGGCCGAGATGTCACCGCATTGCGGGTACTTGCGCACCGCGAGTTGCTCATAGCGGCTGTAGCGCTCACGGGGCGGGGACACCCGTGCTCGAAATTGGGTTCCTCGTCCCATTGGGTGCCGCCCGGACGCCGGCAGCAACCCACACGGCCAGGAGAAGGCCGAGGGTGTCGACGCCAATGTGGCGTTTGCGGCCTGCGAGCTCCTTGCCGGCGTCGATGCCCTGGCCGGCCGCGGGCACGTTGGCCGAGGTCTTGATGCTCTGGGCGTCGAGGATGCAGGCGCTGGGCTCGGCGTCACGGCCCTCCCGGTGAGTGGCCGCAACCGGGACGGTCAGGATGCGGTGGAGACCGCCACATCGATGCCACGGGCGGTGACGAGCTGTGCACTGCCGTTGGCTAGCTGGTAGGACAGCCCCACCACTGCGAGGCGGCCGTCGGCGACCCGTTCGGCCAGGACGCGGGAGCGCTCCAGGAGCAGATCCACGGTGTGCTCGATGTGCTCGGCCAGAATCTCCTCGGCCGTCTCGCGTCCGGCGGCGCGGGCTGCCAGCACGCTCGGGGTGACCCGTTCGACGACATCCCGGACGAAGCCACCTGGCGTCTGTCCGTCTTCCAGGGCGGAGCAGGCTGCGGCGACGGCCCCACATGAGTCGTGGCCGAGAACGACGACCAGCGGTGCGTTGAGGACGCTTACACCGAACTCGATGCTTCCGAGCACTTCAGTACCGGCTACATGCCCGGCGGTGCGAACCACGAACAGGTCGCCTAGGCCACGGTCGAAGATGATCTCGGCGGCCAACCGGGAGTCGGAGCATCCGAACACCACGGCGAAGGGCTGCTGGGACGGTGCGATCTCGGTGCGGCGGGTGGCGCCCTGATTCGGGTGCTCGGGAGTGCCGGAAACGAAGCGCTTGTTGCCAGCCATGAGCATCTCGAAGGCGTCGCGGGGCGTTTGGGTCTCAGTCATGGCTCCAGCCTACGAGGCGGCACCGGCCGTCCTTGCAAACGGTCCCGCCGTAAGGAGCCAGGTCGGGCGACGCTGTCAGCCAACATTTCCCCAGGCGCCGGGGGAGGCGGCGGCCCTCGAGGCAGAACCTCAGCGCGCGGTCCAGTTGCCCGACCCGTGCGGGCTCCCAGCTGTAGAAGGCAGATATGGGCGCATCGATGTGAGCGCCCGCCGCTAGCCTGCTCTCGGCAGCGCCTCGGGCTAGAGCCTTCGCCATCCGAAGGCGTCGAGTCGGGCCCGGGGCTCGTCAGGCCACCCCTCCCGGTCCTGGAGGCTCTCGCGTTGGAAGGTCGCGTTGAAGGGCTCGGCGAGTGCGTTGTCCGCGCTGGACCCGACTGCGCTCATGCTTCGCCGCACCCCTGCTGATCTGCAAGCTTCTGCGAAGGCCGTGCTCGTGTACTGGGCTCCGTGGTCGGTGTGCATGATCGATCCAGCGAGGCTGCCGCGCGTGCGGACCGCGGCGGCCAGGGCATCGGTCACGAGAACCGCGCGCATGTGGCCGGCGATCGCCCAGTCGGCCAGACGGCGAGAGGCGAGGTCGATGCAGGTAGCAGAACTTCCCGCCGTCAATGGGCGGGTAGGTGATATCGCCGACGTACTTCGTGTTGGCTCGCCCGCTGAGAGGTCGCGGCCGATCAGGTCCGGAGCCTTGGTGGCGGCGGGGTCGGGGACAGTGGTGCTGTGCCGGCGGCGCGACCGGACCCCTTCGATCCCGGACGCCCGCATGATCCGGGCGACACGCTTGTGGTTGACCGCCTCACCGCACCCCTCGCGGAGCTCGGCAGCGCTCCGCGGGGCTCCGTAGGTGCCGTCCGGTTCAAGGTGGACCGTCCGTATCTGGGCGGCCCGGTCCGCGGCTGTCCGGCGCCAGTAGTAGAAGCTCGAGCGGCTGACGCCGAGGATGCTGCAAAGCCGCTTGACGCCGTAGTGGCGCTGGAGGCCGGCGACGAACTGGAAGCGGTTCACCAACGCGTCTCCCCGGCAGAATACTTGGCGGCCTTCCGCAGGATCTCGCGTTCCTCCTCGAGCTCGCGGATCTTCTTCCGCAGAGCCGCGTTCTCCGCCTCGATCGGGCCTGCGTCCGGCGTCCCCGTGGACGGCTTGCTCCGGCGGCCCGTACTCAGTTCTGCAGGGTCTCCGGGTTGATCCCCAGATCGGCGGCGACCGACCTGATCGGCGTCTCCGGCCGCGACTCGTACAGAGCGACCGCGTCCGCCCTAAACTCTGGCGGGTAGTTCTTCATGACCACGAGATGCCGTTCTCAGATCCTCAGGATCCAGTCGGGCTCGCCGTGGCGAGGCCGTCGAGTATCACGCTCAGGCTCAGTGTGAGGGCAGCGGTAGCCAGGAAAGATCTTCGACGGCCGCGTACATCGCGTCCGGGTCGGGCGTTGTTGCGCATTGCGGCTCGCTTCTCTGACAGAGGTGCAGGAGAAGCCGTCCGGACGTGCGGGTCGGGTTCTTATGGCAGCAGGCCCGATGCGCGAACCTTGGAAAGGTTCGTGCACCGGGCATCCTGCCGGTGGCGGCGCGGTCAGGTACGCAGCCAGACAGCGGTGTCCGAGGGGAGCGTGCCGTCCAGCGGCAGTGCCTCACTGGCCAGCAGAACGTCGGTGTGCGGGGGAAGGAGCACCGAGTGGCTGGAGAGGTTGGCGACGCAGAGGAGGTCGCCGGCGCGGGCGAAGGTCAGAACGCCGTCAGGCGAGGGAAGCCAGTCCATGGGGCCGTCGCCGAATCCGGATTCCTTGCGCCGCAAGTCCAGCGCCGTGCGGTAGAGGCTGAGCATTGAGAGGGGGTCGGCAGACTGCCGGTCGACGGCGTAGCGGGCCCAGTCGGCGGGCTGCGGCAGCCACGGCTCCGTACCCCCGCCGAAGCCGAAGGAGGGCTGGTCGGCTTCCCAGGGCAGAGGGACGCGGCAGCCGTCGCGGCCAGGGTCGGTGCCGCCCGAGCGGGCGTGCATGGGGTCCTGGATGCTGTCCAGGGGGACGTCGGCTTCCGGCAGGCCCAGTTCCTCACCCTGATAGAGGTAGACCGAGCCGGGCAGGGCGAGGGTGAGCAGGGCGGCCGCGCGGGCGCGCCGGGTGCCGAGACCGAGGTCGGTGGGGGTGCCGAAGCGCTTTTTCGCGAAGTCGAAGCCGGTGTCCTCACGGCCGTAACGGGTAGCGGTGCGCGTCACGTCGTGGTTGCACAGGACCCAGGTGGCGGGTGCCCCGACGGGGGCGTGTTCGGCGAGTGTGTCGTCGATGGTGCGGCGCAGCCGGTCCGGTTCCCAGGGGCAGGAGAGGAAGTTGAAGTTGAACGCGGTGTGCAGTTCGTCGGGGCGCAGGTAGCGGGCGAAGCGTTCTGCGTCAGGCAGCCAGACCTCTCCGACGAACACGCCGTCGTACTCGTCCGCGATGGTCCGCCAGGACCGGTAGATGTCGTGAATTTCGTCCAGGTCGATGTAGGGGTGCGGGTCGACGCCCTCGACGAAGTCGCGGAGGTCTGAGTCTTTGGTGAGCAGGGCGGCGGAGTCGATGCGTACGCCGGCGACGCCTCGCTCGAACCAGAAGCGCAGTACGTCCTCGTGTTCGCGGCGCACGTCGGGGTGGGACCAGTTGAGATCGGGTTGTTCAGGGGTGAAGAGGTGGAGGTACCACTCGCCGTCCGGGACGCGGGTCCAGGTGTCGCCGGAGAACTGGGAGGGCCAGTCGTTAGGCGGGAGTTCGCCGGTCTCTCCGCGGCCGGGCCGGAAGTGGAACCGGGCGCGCTCCGGGCTTCCCGGGCTGGCGGCGAGCGCGGCCTGGAACCAGGCGTGCTGGTCGGAGACGTGGTTGGGGACGATGTCGATGATCGTCCGAATGCCGAGCTCGCGGGCCTCCGCGATCAGCTTCTCGGCTTCGGCGAGGGTGCCGAAGGCCGGATCGATGGTGCGGTAGTCGGCGACGTCATAGCCGCCGTCCACCAGCGGGGAGAGGTACCAGGGGGTGAACCAGACTGCGTCGACACCGAGTGCGGCGAGGTAGGGCAGTCTCGCCCGGGCGCCCGCGAGGTCCCCGGTGCCGTCGCCGTCACCGTCGGCGAAGCTGCGTGGATACACCTGGTAGATGACGGCGTCGCGCCACCAGTCGTCGGTGCAGGGCGTCTGAGGGGCTGCCACGGATCGGTCCTTTCGGGCAAAGTGTTCTTCGCCGCCGGCCCTGGTAGCGGGGCGGCGATCGGGCCGACGGCGAAGGCTAATGGGGTGCTGGGGCGGGGGTTCGGGCCTGCTCAGCCCTTGAGGCCGCCCGCGGTGAGGCCGCTCATGATGTTCCGCTGGAAGATCATGAAGATCAGCAGGGTGGGAATGGAAGCGATGGTCAGCGCGGCGATCAGTACGTTGACGGGTACGCCGTTGGAGAGCGAGTAGATGCCCACGTTGAGGGTCTGCTTCGCCGGGTCGGGCAGGGTCAGCATGGGCCAGAGAAAGTCCTTCCACACCCCCACGACCGCGAAGATCGACACGACGCCGAGGATGGGGCGGGAGATCGGCAGCACGATCGACCACAGGACCCGTATGGAGGAGGCTCCGTCCATCGAGGCCGCGTCGAGCAGCTCCTTCGGAATGGAGTCGAAGAACCGCTTCAGCAGGAAGATGTTGAAGGCATTGGTGACGGCCGGCAGCCAGATCGCCCAGGGGGTGTTGAGCAGATTGCGCTCGATGATCGGAACGTCGAGCACCGTCAGGTACTGGGGGACGACGAGCACGGTCGCCGGGATCATCAGCGTCGCGAGCATCATGCCTAGGATCGCCTTGCCGAACATGGGCCGCAGCTTCGACAGGGAGTAGGCAGCCGCGACGTCGAGGATCAGCTGGAAGGCAAGCGCGCCGAAAGCGTAGTAAAAGGTGTTGAGGAGGAGTGTGGCGAGGTCCATCACCTCCCACGCCCGCGCGTAGTTGTCCGGCTCGAAACTTTCGGGGACAAGGGTGGGCGGGGTCTGGATGACTTCCTGTGCGTCCTTGAAACCGCTGGACACGAGCCAGTAAAGGGGGCCCAGGAAGACCAGGGTGAACAGGACGATGACGGCTGCGAAGACGGTCCAGTAGAGGACCTTCCCGCGTGGCCTGGCGAGGACGGCCGGCGAGATGAGCGTGCGTGTGGACATGGCTGGTCTCCGGTCCTACTCGTCCTCGGCGCGGCTGAGCTTGACGTACACCGCCGAGAATCCGGCCAGGAGTACGAGCAGGAGCAGGCCGAGCGCCGCCGCGGCGCCGTAGTTGTTGAAGTTGAATGCGTATTGGTAGATGAGGTAGACGACCGTTGTCGTCGAACCCTCGGGACCGGCGCCGCCGGTGAGCAGGAAAGGCTCGACGAAGACCTGCATCGTCGCGATGACCTGCATGAGCGCCATCAGGGAGAGGATGAGACGGGTCTGCGGGATGGTGACGTGCCAGAGCTTGCGGAGGATTCCCGCTCCGTCGAGTTCGGCGGCTTCGTACAGCTCGCCGGGGATGGACTGGAGGGAGGCGAGGTAGATCAGGGTCGCACCGCCCATGTTCATCCAGGTCGAGGCGATGACGACGGCGAACAACGAGATGTCGGGATCTTGCAGCCATTGCTGTTCGGGCAGGCCCATCGAGGTGAACAGTTCGTTGAGGAGCCCGTATCCGGGGTCGTAGAGGTACTTGAACAGGAGGACCGAGGCGACCGGCGGCAGCATCACGGGCAGGTAGACGAGCAGCCGCAGGTAGCCCTGGCCGTGCTGGAACTCGTTGATGACGACGGCGACCAGGAACGGCACGGCGAAGCCGAGGACCAGAGCCAGCACGGTGAACAGGGCGGTGTTGCTCCACGCCTGCCAGAAGGCCGGGTCGTTGAAGACGGTTCTGAGGTTGTCGAGTCCGACCCAGGTCGTCCGGCCGTCCTCGGTCTTCTGGAAGGCGAGGAAGAACTCCCGCACCATCGGGTACCAGGAGAAGACGCCGAAGCAGAGCACCGCGCCGATGAGGAAGGCATGGGCGGTCAGGTTGCGCCGCAGGCTTCTGGCGAACCGGCCCCCGGGGGGCGCATGTCCCGCCTCCGGGGGCGGGGAGTGACGGCGGTGCACCGCCTTGCTCGGGGTAAGACTGGGGGCCGACATCGTCTCTCCTTGGTACTGTCTGCCGGTTTCGGACCCGACGGAGTCGGGCGCTACGGGCCGGCCCCGTGGGGCCGGCCGCCGGGTGGGGCAGACGCACGCCTGCCCCACCCGGAGCCACTCACTGGCTGGCCAGGACCTGGTTGACCTGGGTCTCGGCGGTGGACAGCAGTTTGTCGACGTCGGCGCCCTTGTTGGTGAGGACGGCCGACATGATGTTGTCGAGGATCTTGTAGATCTCCTGCGCCTTCGGCGGCTCGGCCTTACCCGCGACAGGGTTGTCCATGAAGGACTTGAAGTTCTCGACCGGCATGGTGGCATTGGCGAGACGGGCGGCGTCATCCGCCGCCTTGGACTCGTTCAGCCAGAAGTTGGGCTGCGGGATGCCCACCGGCAGGCCGTCGGCCTTGGTGCGGGCCCAGTCGAACTGTCCCTTTCCGACCGTCAGGTTCTTGTAGTTGAGCCAGGCGACGGCGGCCTTGATCTTGTCGGAGGAGATCCCCTTCTTGATCATGTAGTTGTTGCCACCGGCCAGCGTGTTCTTGCCGCCGGGGATCGGGCCCATGCCGAAGTTTTCGTACTTCGCGCCCAGTTGCTGGGCCATGTAGGCGATGTCGTCGGGGGCGGCAAGGAACATGCCGAGCTTGTCGGTGGCTATCTGCTTCTGGAGCTCGCCCCACTTCAGCAGCTGGGTCTTGCCCATGGAGTCGTCCTCCCAGCGCATGGCGCGGAGGTTCTCGGCTACTTGCTTGCCCAGCTCGTTGTTGAACGCGGCCTTCTTGCCGCTCGCGTCGACCACGTCGCCGCCGACGCTGTACATCTGCGCGGTGAAGTGCCATCCGCCCTGGTTGCCCGCGCTGTACTCACCGAAGCCGGAGATGCCCTTGCCGAGACCGGCGATCTTCTTGGCGGCGGCCCGCACCTCCTCCCAGGTGCGCGGCGGGGCGTCCGGGTTCAGGCCCGCGTCCTTGAAGAGCTTGCGGTTGATCAGCAGGCCCATGGTGTAGTTGCTGGTGGGCAGGCCGTAGAGCTTGCCGTCCTGCTTCAGGGAGTTCAGGACGTTCGGGTCGATGTCCTTCAGCGCAGGCACGGACTTGTCGTTGACGTACGCGCTGATGTCCTCGGCGCCGTCGTTGTCGAGGACCTGCGGCAGGTCGGTGAAGTACGTGTAGAACACATCCGGCTGCGACTTCGCCTTGAGCATCGCGGTGAAACGCGGCGGCTCCAGACACTGGCCCGGGGTCGAGCGCCCGTCGATCGTGACGTTTGGGTAGATCTTGTTGAAGGCGGCGACGTCCTCCTTCCATTCCTTCAGCTCGGGCACCTTCGCCGCGGACGGCATGCAGTCGATCGTGAGCGTCACCTTGGCCTTGGGGTCCAGCGGCTTCGTCGGATCGGACGAACCGTTCTGCTGGGACCCCCCGCTGCTGTCGTCATCGCTGCTGCTGGTGCCGCAGGCGGCGAGCGCGGTCAGCGATAGAGCGGAGACGAGGGTGATCGCGGCGGCGCGACGGCGGCGGAGGAACCGGGCACTTCTCATGGGTGGACCCCTTTGGGCATGAACGAGGAGGAGCGGTGCGAAGACGTAAGTCCCCTCACCGATGGTGGCGTTGTGGGGATGCGCACACTCAACCACCACAAACAAGTGAGCGCAATATGTCACGCTCATTTCGCAATTGTGTGACAGAAGTTCGTAATCATTCCGTGATGGGTGTGCAGCGGTCGTCATGCGGCCGGTCCCGCCGGCACGCTCGCGTCTGCGGCGCCCGCAGACGCGAGCGTGCCCCGGCCCTCGCGGCCCTCCGGCCGCGTTGCACGTGATTCAAGCGCCGGGGATCCCTGTCGGCTCCCCCGCAGCCGCCGAGGGTCATGGGGCCCCTTGGTGGCCGGGCGGCTCGGCTCCGGCGACACCACGCGGTCCCGGGCGCCGGTGGTGGCCCTGCCGGCGCAAGCCCCGGGGGCCTGCGCCGACGGTTCGTCTCCACCGGGTGGTGGAGGGCGGTGCCTACGGGTTGATGTTGATCTTGAAGGTGGAGGTGGTGTTGCGGATGTCGACGGCGTTGCCGTCCATGCGCAGGCCGTTGAAGGTCACCTCACCGACGGCAGGGCCCTGGCTCCCCTCCGGATTCTCGTTGGCCCAGAGGCCGAAGCCGGACTTGGCGTCCCAGGCGTCACCGCTCTTGCGGGCTCCGGATATGGAGATGTCGGTGAGGACGGTGTCCTTGATCGGGAACTGCGGCTGCCCGCCGACGTAGTTCGTCTGGAACATGATGCCGCTGTAGGTGGGATCGACGATGTCGACGTTGTTCACCCGGATGCCCTGGAAGACCTTGGAGGCGGAGAAGAGCCACATGCCGGGGAAGGTCTGGTTGCCCCAGAAGTGGCCGCCGGCCCGGACGATCGAGATGTTCTCCAGCGTCGTCGGCTCGGTCCCGAAACCGTTCATCGCGTAACCGAAGTCCAGCGAAGAGATGGTGAAACCGGAGTAGACCAGGGTGTCCGCGATGTGGATGTTGCGGAAGGTGTTGTCGTAGCCGCCGTAGACGGCCACACCCGCCGCCCGCCAGGTCAGCGTGCTGGTCAGGTTCTCGTAGACGTTGTTCTTCATGTCGGCGCCGCCCGCGTCGATGGCGGAGAACAGTGCGAAGCTGTCGTCACCGGTGGCCCGGGCCTCGTTGTTGACGACGTGGTTGTCCGTGGAACCGTTGGTCATGTTGATGCCGTCGGCGAACATGTTGCGGATGCGCGAGTTCTTGATCGTGACCCGGTCGGTGTTGGCGCCCCAGTAGAGGCACACCATGTGCTCGGCCCAGATGTTGTCGATCTCCATGTCGGTCACGTTGGCGAAGTCGAAGACCTTGCCGGGACCGTCGATGCGCGAGGTGAAGTTGCCGAAGTAGGCAAAGTTGCGGAACGAGGAGCCCTTGGCCGCGGCCTCGGCACGGAAGCCGACGTCGGTGTTGTTCTGGGAGGCCGGGGCGTGGAACCTAGTGAACCAGGGGCCTGCGCCGGTGACCTGGACGGGCTTGCCGTAGACCTGGAACTTGCTCGACGTCTGGTAGTCGCCCGGGGGCAGGTAGACGCCGACGAGCTTGCCGGTGGAGTCCATGCGGACCCTGTCGAGGGCGTTCTGGACATCCTGCTGGCCGAAGCCGGCCGGCACGGCGTAGGCGGCAGGGTCCGGGTTGGCGACCGGGGTGACCTGCTCCAGGTTGACGAAGTCGATCGCGTAGTTCGCGGCCTTGTTGGCGGCGTCCTTCTGGAGACGGATCTTGCTGCCCGCTGGGACGGTCTCACCGAGGAGGAGGTGGGCCTCGTCGTAGATGTGGCGCGGGCCGCCGGCCGACGGGGCGTTCTCGGGGCTGGTCTCGGCGCCGTACAGCCAGGCGTACTTCGAGGTCAGCGGGAGCGTCTTCTTGAAGACGCCGTCGACGTAGACGTTGATCGTGGAGTCCGTGCCGCCGCCGCCCGAGGCATCCGGGATCGAGAAGCGGGTGACCAGGGTGTTCGTGGCGGCCCGGGTGGTGAACTCGACGTACTCGCCCGTCGCGTCGAGGTTGACCGCCTTGCGGCCGGAGGCCTCACCCGCGATGTCACCGACCGTCCGGTTGGGACCGACGGCGGTAGCGCCGCCGCCTGCCGTGCCGTCCTCCGCCTCGTACATGTCGTACGGCATGTTCGCGCCGCGCCCGACGAACAGCGCCTGGGAGGCGGTGTTGTTCGCGCGTTTGACCGGCAGTTCCTCGGCGTCGTCGGCGAGGACCGTCCGGACCGTGTACGAGCCGTCGGCGGCGGTCCACGGGCCGAGGGTCACCACGGTCGAGGCGCCCGCGGCGAGGCTTCCGCTGTAGGAGCCGGTCAGGGTCTTGACCGTGTCGCCCTGCTTGTCGAGCAGGTTCAGGGTGACGCCGTGGCTGCCCGTGGAGGTGGCCTGGTTGCCCTGGTTCTTCACCGTCGCCTTGAAGGAGACGGTGTCACCGGCGGAGGGGCTGGAGGGAGTGGTGGTGACCGAGGTGGTGACCAGGTCGGCGCTGGTGACCGCCTTGACCACAAGGGCGGTGGGGCTGGTGTGGGTGTTGTTGGTCTCGTTCTGCTCGATGACCGCGTTCGCCTCGTCGACGACCGCGCTCAGCTCGTAGGAACCCGCGTCCCGGGCTCCGATGGAGGCGCTGACGGTGGTCTGCGCACCGGCCGCCAGGGCGCCGACCTGGGCGGTGGCGACCTTGGTGCCGCCCAGACGCAGCGCGACCGCACTGGCGGGCGCAGTGGCCGGGCCACTGTTGCGGACCGTGGCCCTGACCGTAATCGTGTCCGACTCGACCGGGGCGGCCGGCGTGGTGGTCAGTCCGGTGACCTCCAGGTCCGGGTTGGGCGCGGGCACGCCGATGACCTGGAACTCCGCGAGCTGGCCCGCCGAGGAGCCGCTGTTCGCGGTGAACTTCAGCTGCACGTCGGCGACGCGGGCGGTGACCGGGACGGTCGCCGTGTTCCCTCCGGCCGGGTCGAAGGTGTAGCTCTTCGCGGCGACCAGACTGGTGAAGCCCGAGGCGTCCTGCTCGCGTCCGAGGACCTCGATGGTCTGGTTCCGCGCGGCCCAGGCGGTGGCCGGGTCGAGCTTCAGGACCAGCCGGTCGAGGTCGGCGTTGGAGCCGAGCTTCACGGTGAGGGTGCTGGGGTGGCTGCCGCCCTCCCAGTAGGTACTGGTGCTGTTGTCGTTGGCGTTCGCCGCGACGAAGCTGTGCACCGTGGAGGAGGCGCTGATCGCCTTGCCGACGGCCAGGTTGGAACCCGTGGAGCCGGTGCCGTTACGGGTGACGGTGTTGCTGCCGGCCGACTGGTTGCCGGCTGCGTCCTTGGCCCGCACGTGGTACGTGACGGTCTGGTTCACCGGACGGTTGTCGGTGTACGTGGTGACGTCGCCCGCTACTGCCTTCAGCAGCGTGTTGTTGGCGTAGACGTCGTAGCCGGTGACACCGGTGTTGTCCGACGAGGCGCCCCAGGTCAGCTTCACCTGGCCGGTCACCTGCTCGGTGAACGCCAGGTTCGCGGGCACCGTGGGCGCCTGCGTGTCGCCCGTGTCGGCCCGCCGGGTGACGGTGTTGCTGTTGGCCGACTGGTTACCGGCGGCGTCCTTGGCGCGGATGTAATAGGTCACCGCCTGGTTCGCCGGACGGTTGTCGGTGTAGGTGGTGACGTTGCCCGCCACGCTTGTCAGCAGCGTGTTGTCGGCGTAGACGTCGTAGCCGGTGACACCGGTGTTGTCGGTGGAGGCGGTCCAGGTCAGCTTCACCTGACCGGTCACCTGCTCGGTGAGCGCCAGACCCGCCGGGACCGTGGGCGCCTGTGTGTCACCGGTGGCCGGCCCGTAGACCTCCAGTTCGGATATCTGCGCGGCAGGCTGCGAGGTGTTCGCCGTGACCAGGACGCGGAGGTAGCGCGCGGTGGTCTCTCCGAACGGGATGGTCACGGAGTTCTGGCCGGAAGCGGCGAACTCGTACGCCTTCGAGCTCGTGAGGTCGGTGAAGTCCGTGCCGTTTGCGCTGCTCTGGATTTTCAGGGTCTGGCTGCGTGCGCCCCAGCCGTCGGGCAGGCGCAGCACGACACGGTCGACTCGGACGGAGGAGCCGAGGTCGGCCCGCAGCCACTGGGGCAGCTCGTTGTTGCGGCTCTCCCAGTAGGTGGCCTTGTTGCCGTCGTTGGAGTTGCCCGCCGCGTACACCTCGGTGTGGCTGCTCGCGGTGAGCGTCTTGCCGGCGGCGAGGTTGGCGGAGGTGCTGTCGGCTGAATGGACCTGCAGCTCGGAGAGCTGGGCGGCCTGCCAGCCGGTGTTGGCGGTAATGTCGACGCGGACGAAACGCGTCTGGGTGGCCGGGAAGCTCACCGTGACGGTGTTGCCGACACCCGGGCTGAAGGTGTAGGTGGCCGAGCTCTTCAGCGTGGTGAAGCTGGTGCCGTCGGCGCTGCCCTGGACGGAGAGTGTCTGGTTGCGGCTCTCCCAGCCTGTCGGGAGTTTGAGGACGACCTCGTCGACGCGGGTGCTCGTGCCGAGGTCGGTCTGGACCCACTGGGGGAGGTTCGTACCGGCGCTCTGCCAGTACGTGGCCTGGTTGCCGTCGGTGACGTTCGAGGCGCCATACTCGGCCCTGCCGCTGCTGGCGGACGCGGGATCGCCGAGCGCGATGTTGGGGCCTCCGGCGGCCTGGGCGGTCATGAGGGGACCGCCCAGCGTCAGGAGGCTGGTCGCGATCACGGCGCTCACGCTCCGCGATCTCCAGTTGTGCAGTTTCATCTGTCCTCGATCTCGGCCTCACGGGCGATGGCCGCGGGGCACGGTTTACGTGTCGTCGGTTGTGGTGGTTCGTCGGGGAGTTGCGCGGCGTCGCCAGGGCGTCCGCACAGGGCGGGGACGGGCTTCGTCCGGCCCGCGGGGGCGCACGGCGGCATACCGAAGGCCCCGCGTGAAGGGGCTGCGGGGTCAACGGGAGACGCGGGAGGGGTGGGGTCCGGCCACCGCCGTGACCGGACCCCCTCGTCACGGCGCCTCGGGCGCCGAGCCGTGTGTTACGGGTTGCTGATGACGAACTGGGACCCGGGTTCGACCAGGATGTTGCCCTGGGCCGAGTTGGTGATCGTCACATTGGAGAGGGTGGCACTGCCGCGGGCGCCGCCCATCGCGAGGATGCCGGAGCCGTTGTTCGACTTGTCGATGCGAACGTTGGTGATCTTGACGTTCGGCACTTCACCGCCACCCGTCTTGAACTGGATGCCGTCGTAGGTCGAGTCGATGATGTCGGTGTCCTGGATGGTGACGCCCGGGATGGGCTGGCCCTGTGCGAACAGGGTGATGGCCCCGAACTCCTGGTCTTCGTTCCAGAACGCGCCGCCGGTCCGGTAGAGGGCGTTGTTGGAGATGAGGGTCTGGCCGGAGAAGGGCAGCGGGTCGTGGTCGGTCGCCAGCATGATGCCGGGGTAGTTCATGGTGTCGGCGATTATGTTGTTCTCGATCTTGTTGCCGAAGCCGCCGTAGATCGCGATGCCGTTGGCCCGCCAGGGCAGCTGGATCGTGTTGTTGCGGAAGTTGTTGTTGGAGCCGACGTCCACCGAGGTGTCCTTGACGTACTTGCTCGCCCAGACGGCCAGCGCGTCGTCACCGTTGTTGCGGAAGGACGAGTTGTAGACGGTGGAGTTGCGGGTGCCGTTGGCGAAGTTGATGCCGTCGGCGTAGGTGTTGCGGATGCGCATGCCGTTGAACTCGACACCGTCACCGGGTCCCCACAGCTCGGGGATGTTGGTGTAGTCGCGGCCGGCCCAGACACCGACGTTGGCGTGCTCGATCCAGACGTTACTGATCTTGGTGCCCTTGCCGAAGCGCCCGTTGAGGCCGACGCCGCCCTCTTCCTGGGCGTTGTTGCCCCGGATCGTGCCCGAACCGAAGATCGCGATGTCGGAGATCTGCGTGTTGTGGTCGATGTCGAAGCCGAAGTTGCCCTCGTGCGGGTGGTTGATACCGCCCGCCTGGTGCGGCGGGGTGAGGGTGTACAGCTGGGAGTGCCACATGCCGGCGCCGCGGATCGTCACGTCACGGATGCCGACCGTGTTGTAGATCCCTCGGTTCAGCGGGTCGTCGGTGAGGATCTTCTGCTCCTGGCGCCACTGGCCCGCCGGGATCCACACGCAGGCGATCTCGCCCTTCTGGTCGGCGGTCACCGCGCGCTGGATGGCGTCGGTGTCGTCGATGCCGTCGTTGGGCACCGCACCGTAGTTGGTGATCGATACGCAGCCGGCCGGCTGGGCGGTCGGGGGCGCCACCTGCTCCAGGTCGATCAGGTCGATGATGTAGAAGGACGCGGTGTCGCCCGCGTCTCGCTGCAGCCGGAACTTGGTGCCCGCCGGGTAGCTCTTGGCCAGCAGTGCGTGCGACTCGTCGAACAGTCGGCGCGCGTCGGTGCCCGGAGCGTTCGAGAGGCCTTCCGGATCGTCGGTCGTCCCGTACAGCCAGCTGTGCTTGGACGAAAGATCCAGCTTGCGGACGAAGACGTCATTCGCGTAAAGGCTGATGGTGGCCTGTGTCCCACCGCCGGACGGAGCGTCCGGGATGGAGTTGCGCACCACGATGGAGTTGGACGCGTTGGTCGAGGTGAACTCCACGAACTGACCGCTGGAGTTCAGCCGGACCGACTTGCGACCGGAGGACTCGGTGGCGAAGTTGGTGTGCCCGAAGGTCCGCTTCTCGTCGGCGGTCAGCAGGGTGCCCTCGTAGCGGGCGTCCTCCGCCTCATACTCGGTGTAGGGCAGGGCGGCACCGCGACCCACGACCAGCGAACGGCTGAAGACGTTGTTGCCCTCGTTGGTCTCAGCGACCGTCGTGGTGGCGTCAGCCGTCGCGGTGAGGGTAACTCCTCCGCTCGCCGCTTTCCAGGTCC
Organism: Streptomyces sp. ALB3; assembly: GCF_044385685.1. Taxonomy (NCBI): domain Bacteria; kingdom Bacillati; phylum Actinomycetota; class Actinomycetes; order Kitasatosporales; family Streptomycetaceae; genus Streptomyces; species Streptomyces sp. ALB3. The sequence goes on from NZ_JBISCE010000027.1 coordinate 17,031, forward strand.
CGGAGAGGGGGACGGTGACCGACTTGCCCGCGGCTACCGCGGGGGTCGTCCCGTTCAGGGTGCTGGTGCCCGCGGTCAGACGCGTGATGGTCCCGGCCGCGACTCCGCTGGTGCCCCGGTTGTTGACCGTGGCTGTGAAGGAGACGTCGGCGCCGACCGCCGGAGCGGCCGGGTTGGGAGTGATCGCGGTGACCGTGAGGTCGGGGCCGGGGGCTTGGCCGATGATCAGCTTAGAGGAGCCGGTCCGGCTGTTGTTGGTGTCGTCCTGCTCAACGACGGACCCCGCCGGGTCGACGACGGCGGACACGGCGTAGCTACCCTCCGCCTTCTTGCCGACAGCGACCTTTACCGTGGTGGACGCGCCCGGCGCGAGGGCTCCGACCGGCGCGGTGCCAGCCACGGCGCCTTCGAGACTCACGTTGACCGACGTCGCGGGCGACGCGGCGGTACCGGCGTTGCGGACGGTGGCACTGACCTCGACGGAATCCGTCTCCGAGGGGGAGGCCGGAGTCCACACAAGGTCGGTCACCGTCAGGTCCGGGTTCGAGGCGGCGGTGCCCAGCACCTGGAACTCGGCGACCTGCGCGCCCGGAGCGCCGCTGTTGCTCGAGATCTTCAGCTGCACATCGGCGTACCGGCCGGAGACCGGGATGGTGATGGTGTTCTCGCCCGATGACGGACTGAAGCGGTAGTCGGCGCGGGCTTTGAGCGACGTCAATCCGGCGGCCGACTGCTCACGGCCCAGCACCTCGATGGCTTGGGTCCGTGGCCCCCACGCCTGGTCCGGGTTGAGCTTGACCCTGACAGCGTTTATCTCCGCGTTGGCGCCGAGCTTCGCGGTCAGGGTGGCGGGAAGGGCGGAGGACTCCCAATAGGTCGCAGTGCTGTCGTCGTTGGCGTTGGTCGCCACGTACGACTGCGTGAACGACGAAGCGTCGATCGGCTTGTTCCGCGCCAGATTGGTGCCGGTAGGCGTGGGGTCGACCGGACCGCCGTCGTCAGCCTCGCCGAAGACCTCCAGTTCGGAGAGCTGGGCCGCGTTCCACCCGGAGTTGGCAGCCACCTGCACACGGACGTAGCGGGCCGTCGTCTCGGTCACGGGGATGCTGACAGTGTTCGCGTCCGCGGGGTCGAAGGTGCGCGCGCCGGAGCTGGCGAGAGCGGCGAACGAGGATCCGTCCGTACTGCCCAGCACGCTCAAGGTCTGGACGCGGGAGCCCCAGGAGGCGGGCAGCTTCAGGGCGACCCGGTCGACCTCGGTGCTCGCCCCCAGGTCGACCTGCACCCACTGCGGGAACACCCCGCCCGGGCCCTCCCAGTAGGAGGCCTGGCTTCCGTCCGTCACGTTGCCGGCGACGTAACTGCCGTTCGTTCCACCTGCTTTGGCGGGCTTACCGAGAGCCAGATTGGCGCCCTCGGCTGCGTGGGCGGGGGCGGGAAGGATCCCGATCCCTATCACCCCCGCCAGTACGGAACCGACGACCACTCGTCGTCGCTGATGTCTCGATCGCATGAAGTCCTCTTGATTCCTCACCAGTGCACCCGTCCGTGCTCGCCCTCCCGTCCAGGCGCAGTTTGCGCCGGGGCGGGAGGGCGGACGTGGGGGGCGGATGCAGCGGGCGAACGTGACAGAGCACTCGCATGGGCACCTTCCACGCGCATCTGGAAAATATCCGTGCACTAGCAAGGCTTTTTGAGTAGCTCCGTCAATCTTTTGCGATGGCCAGGTGACAGGTTTCCGCCAGGTCACCACTTTGTCAACGGGGCGGACACAACAGCCTGTTGGGGACGTCTGCCGTCGGCAGGTCCCCGACGCGGCGCAGGAGTTTTCCTGCGGCTGCTGCCGAGCCGCGGCCGGGGTCGGGGCGACGGACGTGCCGCCCCCTCAAGGATGGGAATCACGGTCGAGGCGGGCAAAGCCGCGCAATTTCGGTGCACCCATCCGTACGCACCGCTGAGTCCGCTCCGTCGGCCGCTCCCCCGCACCGAGGGGTACTGCACGAGAGGGGCATCTGAAGCCTAAGGAACCCTCATGCCACGGCCGGCCGATCAACACTTCCCGTCAGCGCGACGACAACGCGGTCGCAAGGCCCCGCCCGGCCATGTAGCACGGCGCTGCGCAACTCGCGTCGGCGGCTGCTCAGCCTTGGCCGCTCAGGTCCGCCCCAGCGCAAAACAGGGCCAGACCGTCCGGTCTGGCCCTGGCGGGCGAACTACGCAGCCGGCCTGCACAACGAGAGCGAGACCGCTGGCAGGCGAGGATCAGATGCTGCGAGGTGGCGCGGTTGAACCCCGCACCACTAGTTCCGGCTCGAAGAGCAGTTCGCCGGGCTGCGCCTGGGCCCCCTGGATCTGCGCGCACAGAAGTTCCACTGCGGCGCGCCCCATGGCCTCGATGGGTTGCCGCACTGTCGACAACGGCGGCTCGGTGCAATTCATGAAGGCCGAGTCGTCGAACCCGAGCACGGACACGTCCCCGGGGACGGCGAGTCCACGGCGTCGAGCAGCTCTGGTGGCACCCAGCGCCAACGGGTCACTCGCGCAGATGATCCCCGTCACCCCCCGGTCCCAAAGCCGGCCCGCAGCCGCCTGTCCCCCCTCGAGTGAGAACATCGAGCGCTCCACGAACTCTTCGGGCAACGTCATCCCCGCCGCTGCTGCGGCCGTGCGCGCCGCAGCCAGTTTCCGTCGCGAAGGAATGTGGTCCCCGGGCCCCAGGATTAGGCCGATACGCACATGGCCCAAGGAGGACAGATGCCGCCACGCCTGCTCCACGGCTGCTATGTCGTCGCAGGAAACGCAAGGGAAGTCGAGCTCGTCGACAGGCGCGTTGATGAGCACGACGGGGATGTTACGCCTGGCCAGCTGCCGATAGTGCTCGTGCGGCGCGTCGGCCTGGGCAAAGAGACCTCCGGCGAAGATCACGCCCGAAACTTGTTGTTGCAGTAGCAAGTCGACGTAGTCCGCTTCCGAGACGCCACCCCTAGTCTGCGTACAAAGCACCGGCGTGAGCCCCTGCTGAGCCAAGGAACCACCGATGACCTCGGCGAAAGCGGGAAAAATGGGGTTCTGCAACTCCGGCAGTACCAGTCCGACCAACCTGGCCCGCTCGCCGCGCAGCTGTGTCGGGCGCTCATAGCCGAGGACGTCCAGCGCGCTCAGCACGGACTGGCGGGTGGTCGCCGAGACCCCGGGCTTCCCGTTGAGAACCCGGCTTACGGTGGCCTCGCTCACTCCTACTTTTTTCGCTACCAAAGCAAGTCTTCGCGTCACATTCGCAACACTAACGCAAGACGAGTCGAAAAGTTACACGCTCCTTGCTGCGACTTCGTCGTTGTGGCGCGTCAAGCCATGCACGCCCCTTCCTCGGAACGCAGGCCGCACAGCGCCGACAACACTTCGTCATCACTGGGTACGGCGCTCAACCGCGACGCTGTCCAGATAGAACAACTCCGGGTCACCCTCGTCAAGACCATGCAGAAGTCCGACTGGACGCCAGCCCGCGCGCTCCAACAGTCCCAGCATCGATCGATTCGACACGTTGGTCGAGGTGAACAACTTCTCGGTGGTGCAGGAGTCCGCAGCCGCGTCCAACAAAAGACGTCCCACGCCGCGGCGACGGGCCGACGGCGCAACCATGAGCATGGCGACGAAGCCGTGCCCAAAGAACGTGTACTCCATCACGCAGTACCCCACAGGGGCGCCCCACTCGTCTTCTGCAACACTTGCCGCGCCGTCCTCGCACCACCTGCGGATGCTCGCCCTCCGGTCGGCATCACCGCCGACGGCGATCGGGTCGATGCCGCACAGTGCGTGTTCATCACACGGGCGCGCAAGGCGCACAAGGACCCCGCCTCTGCCTGGTGTAGTCATGCCCTCATACTGCCGAATCACCGAGGAGGGCCCTATCCCTTCTCACGGCTAGGCCGTTTCGTTTGGATCACAGTGGGGTGGAGGGATGACGGTGAGTCCTGGGTGGCACCCTGGACTGATGCGATCTGGAATCGACGTCATCGAGGGCGGCCTGCGGCATCTGCTCAATGAGTGGGATCCGCTCGGAGTCGCTGACGACGTGCAGGATGAGTACGACTGCATGCTCGCCCCGCTGCTCCAGCAGCTCCGGGATGGCGCCGGCCAGACGCAGATGGGCGATTACCTGCGGCACGAGCTGGAGGATCACTTCAGTCTCGATCCTCTGGGCCATCGGCCGGAAGCGATGGCTTCCCGGGTGATCTCTTGGTGGGCAGCTGCCGACCAGGCCGGTGGCTCCAGCGACGGGTAGCCGCTCCCTCCAGTTCGCCTGATCGTTTGTCCAGGCGTGCCGTTGACTGACGCGCAGTGGGCGCGAATCGAGCCGTTACTTCCGAACCGAACTCCGAAGCGGGGTGGTCGGTGGCGGGACCACCGAGAGGTAATCGACGCCATCGCCTGGAAGTTCCAGACAGGTGCACAGTGGGTGCAAATGCCAGAGAGGTACGGCAACTGGCGGGGCGTCTACAACCGGCTACGGATGTGGTCCATCGACGGCACCTGGGAGCGGATTTTCACCACGCTCCTGGCCCAGGCGGACGTGGATGAGGAGCTGAACTGGGTCGTCTCGGTGGACTCCACGATCGTGCGGGCTCATCAACACGCGGCTGGAGCCCGCAAAAAGGGGCTCCGGCAGGCGAGCCGATCGCGACCACGCCACCGGCAGATCCCGCGGCGGGCTGACTACGAAGATCCATCTCGCGGCCGACGGCAACTGCAGGCCCCTGGCCTTCCACCTCACCGCCGGACAGCCTGGTGACGCGCCCGCCTTTGCCGACGTGATGGCCCGCCTGCGTATCCCCAGAGGGCGTGGACGGCCCCGGACGCGGCCAGAGGCCGTCCTGGCCGACAAGACATCCCACGCGGACAAGCGTCAAGCTGCCGCTGCGATATGCCCGGTTGAGGGCTGCGGGAAGGCGATTGCTTCGTCGTAGGCCTGGCCGTTCTGGAGGCAGTGGAACAGCATGCCCATGAAGCGGTTGAAGAGGTTTCGCTGTGCTGCGACGTGACGATCGCCAGCTGCTCGTCGGCGGTCGTAGTGGGCTCTGGCGCCTGGCGACCTGGTGAGAGAGACGAAGGCCCAGACGTAGCCGACAGCAGCCAGTCGCTGGTTCTTGACCTTCCGACTCATGACCTTGCAGCTCTTGCCGCTGGCTCTGGTGACCGGAGCGCTTCCCGCCCGCCAGCCGCAGAGAGTGCCCACCAGGTGCGGCACGACCAGGGCGTACCACCCGTCCGAGTGCCCCAGCGAGCACGGCCACGACCAGGCGGGGTGCTGGACAACGGGGTGCGGCGTCCGTGGTGCTCCAGCCCTCGAGGATCGGCTGGCGGGGGTCCGCTTGCAGGCGGAGGAACTCGGAGCGATGGAGGTCGTCGCGGTCGAGCTGATCCGGGAGCGTTTGGTCGAGCGGCTCGCCCAGCGGGCGGAGGCGTGCGTGCGGGCCCGCGAACAGGGACTGACGGTCTACCTGGAGTACGGGGTGCCGGTGTAGGCAGAGGGCCATGCGCTGGCAGTCCGGCCCCAGAGTGGGACGGACGGCCAGGACTTGGTGTAACTGGTCTGCTGGTAGGGCTGTGGTGCTGGCTGCCGTCCCCCTGGCTGCCTGATCCGTTCGTGTAGCCGGTCCAGCACGGACGCTGTCGGCGTACAAGCGAACGTGCACCACCTCGTACGAAGGTGCACCGTTTTTGGTGCGGTGATGGGGTGAAGGCCGCGAGTCTGCTGCTGTCGGTTCGACGGGACAGGGAGGCGGCTGACGGTGGTCTTGGATCCCCATCGCTGGCTGGAGTTGAGGCGGTTCCGGTCGCTGTACGAGTCCGGTGCGATGAGCCTGAGGGAGATCGCGAAGGAGACCGGGCTGAACCGCCGGACAGTCGGCAAGTACCTCAAGGACCCCGCTTCGGCAGCGCCACCGAACAGAGAAGCAGCAGGTCAGCGCCCTCGACGGGTGGTGGACAAGGTCGCGCCGCTGATCGACGCGATGCTCGGGTCCGAGATCCTGCTCAAGGAAAGAGTGATCCACGAGCGCCTGGTCCAGGACTACGGGGTCACCATCAACTACCAGCGGGTGAAGCTCTACCTGCAGGAGGCCCGCCCCCGGATCGCGGAGGAACTGGGCATCAGCCCGGGCGAGCTGGCGGGTCTGCACCGGCGGTTCGAGGTCGTTCCCGGTGCTCAGGCCCAGGTGGACTGGGGTGATGAGGGCAAGATTCTCGCCCATGTCGGCATCTTGAAGGTCTACTCCTTCCACATGACCTTGTCGTACTCGCGCGACCCGTTCTGCTGCTTCACCACCGGCCAGGACCTGGCGACGTTCTTCGACTGCCACCGGGCCGCGTTCGCACACTTCGGCGGGGTGCCGATGAGCATCGTCTACGACCGCACCAAGACGGTCGTGCGCCGGCACGTCGCCCCGGGCGAGGCGGTCCCGCTGCATCCGGAGGCGGTCGCCTTCGCCGGGCACTACGACTTCGACATCGGCGTGCTGGCCGCCTACCGGCCCCAGGGCAAGGGCCGGGTCGAGCGGCAGGTCGGCATCGTCCGCGATCACGTCCTGGCCGGGCGGGCCTTCTCCTCCATCGAGGAGATGAACGCCGCGTTCACGGCCTGGGTCACGCTGCTGCGGGCGAAGGTGCACGGCACCCACGGTGAGGTCATCGGGCACCGGGCGGTGCGGGATCATATGGCTCTCCGCCCGCTGCCGAAGGTCCCCTATGTGGTCGCCCAGCGGCATCTGCGGCACGTCGGCAAGGACTGCCTGGTCACCTTCGACGCGAATCTCTACTCGGTGCCCGCCCTGAAGGTCCGCCCCCGCCAGCTGGTCGAGATCCGGGCCACAAAGTTCCAGGTCAGCCTGCATTCCACCGTCCCCGACGCGGGCGGCCAGACGCTGCTGGCCGTCCATCCGCGGGCCCTCGGCCGCGGAGCCCGCATCATGGACGAGACCCACTGGGACGGTCTGCCCACCGGCGCCGACCGCCGCGTCACCACCGGCGGCGCTCTGCCCTCGCCCCGCCGCGGCCAGCCGGCCGGGCCGGAGGCCGGACCGCTGCAGGCCCTGCTGAACCGGACCGCCGCAGCAAGCGTCGAGGTCGGCCGCCGTCCGCTGTCAGTCTATGACGAGCTGACCGGCGCCCGCCCCCTCACCGCAAAATCCCCTACCAAGGACGCCCGTTGAGCGAGCTGACCAGCACCCGCATCCGCACCACCGCGCCAAGCTCGGCCTGCCGCACCTGGCCGATGCCCTGAACCAGTACGTCCAGCGGGCGGACGAGGCCAAGATGGGCTACCTCGGCCTGCTCGACCTGGTGCTGTCCGAGGAATTCGCCGTCCGCGACGACCGCCGCTTTCGCAACGGCCTGCGGCTGTCGAAGCTGCCGCACCACAAGACGCTGGAGGACTACGTCTTCTTCTTTCAGCCGGACCTCGACCCGCGCAAGATCAAGGACCTGGCCACCCTCTCCTTCGTCGAGGACAAGGCCAACGTCGCCCTGCTCGGGCCGCCGGGGGTCGGCAAGACGCACATCGCCGTCGCCCTGGCCGCCGCGGGGCGGCCGCAGCTCCCGGACCGGCTCACACGGTCCGGGAGCACTCGGAGGAAGAGCAATCAGTCGCCGAAGACCTGGCCCCACTCGCCGAAGGTTTGCCGTTGATCGGGACGACTTCGCAGTGGTGCAGGAGGCGGTCGAGGATCGCGGTGGCCAGGACCTCGTCGCGATCGCTGTGATGCAGTTGGTGCTGCAGCGCAGCTTCTGGAGGAGACGCCATCTGGCCCGGGTGGTGCAGGATCCCGTCCAGGGAGCGCGCTCAAATCGATCAAAACCGCGCTCGACGAATCAGACGATCCTGATCGCATCAATCCTGACGCCTCCAGGGTGGTTGGGCCAGTCGAAGGTCGTCCACTTGCCGATCGGGGTGGCAGGCTGCCACCTTCCGTCCCCGTACCACTGGACCCGGTTATTTCCAGTCCAGATCTTGTCGACCCAGTTGGTCCCCCCCGGCCTAAAGTTGGAGTATTCTCCGGCGTTGGCAAAACACTGATGTGTAGTGGTGAAGCCGGTACCGTAATGGTGGTGCCAGTTCACATGGACATACTCGTTGATGTTGTAGCACTCGACGTCGTCGATCGCGGACGCGGGAGTCGGGACGACGATGAGTGAAGCCGCCGCGACGGCGGATACCAGTGCGGCCTTGGCTACCCGTCGGTTAATACGCTGCACGTAAGCTCTCCTTATCCTTTGTGACTTTGTGACTTTGCGGATTTGTCAGGTGGCGGGCCCGTCGGAGTGGCCGCGATGGCTGGAGAAGTCGGCGCCGCATGCGCCGTGCTGTTGGCGAGACCCACGGAGCAGTCGGTGGCCGGCAGACAGGCAGCGATCGCTGTGATAGAGGACATGCCCGCGGGCCGTACGGTGCCGGCGTTGAGATCGGCGCCCGGAGCGCGCCGCTAGGTACGCGGACGAACCTCCGGGTGCTTCATGGACAGATGCAGCGACCACCCGATCGGGGCGGATGCGACAAGTAGGCCGCTCGTCACGATCGATGCCCAGGCAGAGGCGACGCCTCAACAAGAACCGACCATGATCGTGTTAAGAGCTCTAAGGAACGCCCGGGACGAGACGGACGAGACATTGATATCTCCCGTTTCAGTAGCTGCTGTGGGGTTTCAAAGCTACTGACGTGACAGCCTGGAGTCGTCACCCTTCGGAGGGAACCTACGTGTAGCTCACATGGGGGACCGAGCCCACTCGTCCCGGGGGGTCAGGCATCTACTAGAGCAGCTCCACGAGTCAGGGAGCCGAAGTCGGCCGAGCGGGTGTCAGTGGCGGATGCCAGGCTTTGGGCCTGCACCTAAGGGCTGGCCAAAGGAGCAGGCCGTGCCGGGACTACTCCTGATCGCCTGCCTGTCCTGCGGTGTGTCTCTGACCAATCCGACAACGGGGAGCGTTTCTTCCGATGCCTGTACAGCCCACACGTCCCGAGCGCACTCCCGCGCCCGCATCGGGCATAGATGTCTTGCCGTTCACGCTTTCTCTCGTCAAAACGGTCTTCAGGGACGTGACCGCCATGCACGTATCTCGGTCGGCCGCGTGCGCGGCTGCGTCGGTGGTGCGGACAGTGCTGACGGAGATCGTCGATGGATGTAGGAAGGCGGCGGCTGAGCAGGCGCGGACGAAGCTGCTTCCGGTGGACCTTGTCTCATCGCTCGACCGCAACGTCGAAGTCACGGTGGGGCACAAGTGGTACGACCACAGCCCGACGTTCAAGGGCCTGAACGGTGTCACCTACGACGCCGAGGGTGTCATCGTGCGTGCCCCCAGGCGCAGCCAGTCGCGCAAGCCGAGTGCCATGGTCGGCGCTCACAGGTTCGAGGCTGAGGTTAAGAAACTGCTGCGAAGCCAGGGGGTGACGGCCGTCCCGGCGCTGGTCCGCGACCTGGACGGTCTCGCAAGCAACTTCCTGACGGACCTCGCCCGGGACGCAGTGATGGTCGTCCGTGAAGGCGGGGTCAAACGGTACGGCACGGTCACCCTCGTCCTGCCCGGAGAGCCGACCCCGACCCCGTTCCTCAAGGAATCCATCCCGGTCCTTTACTCCCGTAGGGGGGATGCCAGGACTGTCGGCAGGGACGACATCCTGGCCGCCACCACGATCCAGTTGTTCGGAAGCATCAGACGGCAAGCCCTCACCGAGGCGGATGAGGCAACGCAGAACACTTCGGCCGTCTGACCGGTGGCCCCCTGGCCATCCACTGCCAGATCACGCCCATCCCGCCCCCGCCTCTGGAGCTGCTGGTCAGGTGACGAGGGCTTTCGGCGATCCTCGGCCAGCCCACGATAGATATCAAAGCCAGGTCTTGGTCAGACTCAAGGTTCGCAGGTTCTTCTGCGACCGCCTGTCCGCATCGCATCTTCGTTGAGCAGGTCGCAGGACTTGCCGAACGAGACGTAGGGGCCGGTTGGCTCACTCCGGAAATCGGTCTCCGTCCGCTCCGTGCAGCGCAGGAAGGGCTGCCGGGATTCCGGGTAGTCGGCCGGAAAGCCGAGGGCGTGTGTGCCGTCACCAGGGTCTGTTGGGTCGTTCATCCGGTGCCGCCGTGCCGCGGTCACCCCGGGAGGTCGGCGGCGGCGGCCAGGGCCTGGGAGAAGGCGCGGGTGCGGGCGGTCTCGTGGTTGCGGTGCCACACGAGGGAGAGGAAGGAGTCCTGAAGGCCGGCGACGGGGACGAAGGTGACCGTGCGCCGGCCGTAGTAGTCGGCGGTGGGACGGCACAAAAGCATCGTGCCACGGTCGGCCTGGACCAGTGCCAAGCCCTCCTGAAGGGTGCTGACAAAGGGGCCGGCGGGAATGGGGGCACCCCGGGGCGTGGTGACCGGGGCCTGGGTGCGGCGCCAGTAATCCGGTGCCGTGCCGTGGACGCCGATGAGCGAACAGGAGGCCAGGTCCTCGGCGTCCAGCGAGTCGCGCTTGGCGAAGGGATGTCGGGTGGAGACGGCGAGCGCCTGGGGCTGCTTGGAGAAGACGTGACCCAGCACCAGGTCGTTCTCCTGAACCGGCATCAGCACCACTGCCGTGTCCACCTCCCGCCGGTGCACCGGGCCGAAGGGGTCGGAGAAGGGGATCTCCACGATTTCCGTCGCACAGTCCGGGTGCCGACTCTGGAAGAGGTCGATGGCGTTCATGACCTGGTCGTTGGCCGTGCCCTGGAAACCGATGCGGAGCAGCCCCTCGACGCCCCGTGCCACCTTCCGTACCTCGTCGATCGTCTCCACGATGGCGTCGAAGGCCGGGCGCACTCCCGCCAGGAGCTGTTCTCCGAGCGGAGTGAGCTGCACCCGGCGGCTGGTGCGTTCGACGAGGCGGCCGCCGATTTTGCTCTCCAGGGAGCGCAGCAGCTGGCTGACGCGGCTCTGCGAGAGGTATAGGCGTTCTCCCGCTCGGCCGAAGTGCAGTTCGTCGGCCAGCGCGAGAAAGGCCTCCAGCTCCCGTCCGTCCAGACCGCTCACAGCGTTCCCTCCCCGTGGCGGTACCCGGTGCCCGCGCTCGTCCGATCTATTGATGAGCTCACCTCATAGAAGGATGAGAGGTTGGCCGTTGTTCCCCGGGTCCGCGTTTTGTTGGCTGGATGCATGACGCAGGTTGAGGAATTCACAGATGCACCATCCGCCCGTCAGAGTTCTCCGCTCAGGGGCTGGCTGGGGGTGGTGGCCTTGGCGCTGGGCAGCTTCACAGTGGTCACGTCGGAGATGCTGCCCGTCGGGTTGTTGACCCCGGTGGGCGAATCGCTTCGGGTCTCCGAAGGGGCGGTCGGCCTCACCCTGACGGTCACCGGGCTTGTTGCGGCAGTGTCGTCTCCGTTGCTCATCTCGATGTTGGGTCGGGTCGATCGCCGGACGGCGCTCTGCGTGTTGGTGGTCGTGTTGGTGATCGGCAATCTGGGTGCGGCCTGGGCGCCGAACTTCGCGGTCATGGTCGTGGCCCGGATTCTGGTCGGCATCGGGATGGGTGGCGTCTGGGCCATCGCGGCGGGGCTCGCCGTGCGGCTGGTTCCTGTGAAATCGGTGGGCCCTGCCACCTCGCTGGTCTTCAGTGGGATTGCCGTGGCCTCCGTGCTGGGAGTTCCGGCCGGAACGTGCCTAGGCGCGGCGGCGGGCTGGCGTGCCGCGTTCTTCGCCGCTGCCGGGCTCGGCGCGGTGGTGCTGGTCGCCATGGCGGTGCTGCTGCCTCGGCTGCCCTCGGAGCGTTTGATTCCGCTCGGTGGTGTGATGGGGCTGCTTGGCAGCGCCCAGGTGCGGACGGGTCTCATCGTCGTCGGGTTGGTGGTGACCGGTCATTTCGCCGCCTACACCTACATCAGGCCGGTGCTGGAGGACGTGTCCGGCGTCGGCGCCGGAATGATTGGCACGCTGCTCCTGGTGTACGGGGTCGCCGGGGTGGCCGGTAACTTCCTGGCCGGGGCCCGGGCGACCCGTTCGCCGCGCGGGACGCTGTTGGTGATCAGCACTGTCATGGCGGTCACCGTGGTCGCCCTGCCCTGGCTGGGCGGGTCGGTGGCTCTCGCGGGGGTGCTGATGGCGGTCTGGGGTCTGAGCTATGGCGGAGTTTCGGTCAGTACTCAGACATGGATACTGCTCTCTTCCCGGGACGCCCGCGAGGCGGCCTCCTCGCTCTTCGTCGGGGTGTTCAACGGAGCCATCGCCCTGGGCGCGCTGGTCGGCGGGCTCGCCGCGGACGGCATAGGCGTCACGGCGGTGATGTGGGTGGGCGGAGCGCTGGCTGTGGGCGCGCTGGTGACCACGGCGGTCGGCCGGGCCCCCACGGCCGCCGCCGGGGCGCGAGCTGAGAGCGCCCGGTCCAAGTGGTACTGCGAAGGTGAAGTAGCCCGCCTTGTCGTCGGTGCTGGTGTGGGCGCACCAGAGTTTGCCCTGCGACGTGGCCAAGGCTGGAGCGATGTCGGAGTGCTCCTGGTTGATCTGGCGTGGTTCCCTCCACACGTCGTCGGCGAGGGCGGTCCACATCAGCGCCTTGTCACCGGGGCGGCTGACCAGAACGTGGAGCATGTCCTGGTAGAAGGCGATGGCGGGTGGTGTGATGGACTCCCAGGCAGCGGGAGGGGCCGTCCAGCGGGCCGTCCATCGGTCGCCCTCCCTCCCCGACGAATTATTCATGGGTACCGACGGGGAGGGAACCTTTTCGGGGCTGGCGTCCTTGAGCTTGGGGACATGATGGCCCTCGTCGTTGACGACAGGTCCTCCTCTGCTCTGGTCGGCCTCCATGCAGAAGATCTGCAGGACCAGGCTGTCCAAGTCGACGCCGAGCCCGTGCGGTCCGAAGAGCCGGAGCCTGAGCCTGCCGGATAGTGAATGCCGACAGCGTCGCCGAGGTCCTCGTTTTCATCATGCCGAGGCCTCCGCCGCACCGGTGGATGCTTGTCTTGACGTGGCCGAGGTGGGCTAACCGACCCCGGTCTCGAACCAAGCAGGTGCTGGAGCATGTCGGCCCGCTCAGTACCGGCGCCCTCAGGTTCACCCTCGCGGTACTCCTGGGCGTGATGACACGGCTGAGCAGGCACCGCCCGGTCCGGCAGCGGCGGCAGCTCTACCTGAGCGGGTTCCTCGACGTCACCGTGCACTTCATCCTCGAAACGCATCATCGGCCCGGACCTCTCCACCTCCACGTCAGCAGCAACGCAGACCGCGGCCACCATCGAGCGTCGATGCCCGCTGGCTTACCGAAGCGCCTACTGACAATCGGCACTGAGAATTGATGCAGACTGCCCATCAGGGTTGGCTGCGGGCGCAGCGCACGGAGCCCTGGATCGCCGTGGGGAGGCGTCCTTCTACCTCATGCAGAAGGATGCCGGCGAGCGCTTCGGCCTCGCAGTCCTTGGGCGCCTGGTCAACTCGGCGGCGGCCGTTGGAAGTGAGGGCGCGGGCATGGCCGGTGAGCTGGAGGGCGACTGCTCATCGAAGGTTCAGTGAGCGTTCTGCGTTCTGTGTGTGCTTTGCCCGCTGTGGTGGGAGCGGCCGCGGACGGGTGATGCGCAAGGACGGGAGCGCGGAATGCGCAGCCTCGGAAACGTGGACGGATGGAGGAGCCGATGGGTTTCGAGGTGCTGCGGGCGCAGGCTACTTGTGAGGGAGGTGCGGCATGTATCGGTGTGGCCAGGAACTTCCTGGTCCGATTTCTGAGGGGCGCCCGGGCGCGGGGGTTGAAAGTGAGTGAGCACCTAGTGACCTGAGTCGGAGGTTCGTCGTTGGTTAGGTATGAGTCGTCCGGGTCCGAAGATTCCGCCGTTGTTGGTGACTGATGCCCAGCGGGCTGTGCTGGAAGGTTGGGTGCGTCGTCGCACGACGGCCCAGGCTCTGGCTCAGCGTTCGCGGATCGTGCTGGAGTGCGCCGAGGGGTACTCGATCCTGGAGGTGTCCCGCCGGCTGAATGTTGCTGCGGACACGGTCCGCACCTGGCGGCGGCGGTTCATCGAACGTGGCCTGGAGGGTCTGTCCGACGAGCCGCGGCCCGGCGCTCCGAGGAAGATCACCGACGCCGACGTCGAACGGGTCATCGTCAAGACACTTGAGGAGAGGCCGAAGAACGCAACCCATTGGTCGACCCGGTCGATGGCGGCCGCTACGGGCATGTCGCAGTCGGCAATTTCCCGGATCTGGCGGGCGTTCGCGCTGGCTCCGCACCGGTCTGAGACGTTGAAGCTGTCCACGGACCCGTTCTTCATCGACAAGGTCCGCGACGTCGTGGGCCTCTACCTGGATCCGCCGGAAAGAGCACTGGTCCTCTGCGTGGACGAGAAGTCGCAGATCCAGGCCCTGGACCGGTCCCAGCCCGTGCTGCCAATGATGCCGGGCGTCCCCGAACGACGTAGCCACGATTACATCCGCGCCGGCACCACCACTCTGTTCGCGGCTCTGGAAGTAGCAACGGGCAAGGTGATCGGCTCTCTGCACCGGCGCCATCGGGCAGCTGAGTTCAAGAAGTTCCTGGCCAAGGTCGACAAGGAAGTACCGGCCGGCCTCGAGGTGCACCTGATCCTCGACAACTACGCGACCCACAAGACACCGGCGGTCAAAAAGTGGCTGCTGTCCCACCCTCGATTCCACCTGCACTTCACCCCCACCAGCTCCTCCTGGTTGAACCTGGTGGAACGGTGGTTCGCCGAGCTCACACAGAAGAAGCTCAAACGCGGCATCCACCGTTCCGTCCAGGCACTGGAACGCGATATCCGGGCCTGGGTCGCCGACTGGAACGACCACCCACGGCCCTTCATCTGGACCAAGACCGCCGACGAGATCCTCGACAAAGTAGCCGCATACTGTCAGCGAATCTCCGACTCAGGTCACTAGGCAGTTTCGTTTGGATCATCTGGCAGACCAGAGGAAGATGCCCGCGATGTGCAGTCCGGCCAGGTAGATGACCGTTGTCTTCTCGTAGCGGGTGGCGATACCCCGCCACTGCTTCAAGCGGTTGATGCAGCGTTCGACGGTGTTGCGCTGCTTATATGCCTCGCGGTCGAAGGCGGGTGGCCTGCCGCCCCGGCTGCCGCGCCGCAGTCGGTGGCCGCGCTGATCGGCCGGAACGGGGATGACCGCCCGGATCCCGCGCTTGCGCAGGTGCTCGCGGATCGCGCGGGAGGAGTACGCCTTATCAGCCAGGACCACATCCGGCCTGGTGCGGGGCCGTCCTCGCCGTCGAGGAACGCGAAGACGAGCCATGACGTGAGCGAAGGCGGGTGCGTCACCAGCCTGTCCAGCGGTGAGCACGAAGGCCAGCGGCCGGCAGTGGGCATCAGAGGCCAGGTGGATCTTTGTGGTCAGTCCGCCCCGGGACCGGCCGATGGCGTGGTCTGCCGGTTCGCCTGCTGGAGCCCCTTTTTGCGGGCCCCCGCCGCATGCTGGTGTGCGCGCACGATGGTGGAGTCCACCGAGACGGCCCAGTTGAGGTCGTCGTCGGCGTCGGCCTGCGCGACCAGCGCGGTGAACACCCGCTCCCACGTGCCGTCGACGGCCCACATCCGCAGCCGGTTGTAGACGCCTCCCCAGTTGCCGTACTTCTCCGGTAGGTGGATCCACTGCGATCCCGTCTGGAACTTCCAGGCGATCGCGTCGATCACTTCTCGGTGATCCCGCCACCGGCCACCCTGCCGCGGTGTCCGATCCGGGAGTAACGGCTCGATTCGCGCCCACTGCGCGTCAGTCAACGGCACACACGAACAACGACTGGCGGGGCTGGTGGGAACGGCGCCGCTGTCAGGCGGGTGGCCCAGTGCGAAGCCGCCGCACGTCCCGCACGAGCGTGTACAAAGCGCTGAGGAAGATCACGGCTCCAGCCACGAGCCAGAGGACCGACACGCCAGAGCGGTACTCACGAACGCCCGCAACGACCAGTATCACGGTGGCGAGGACGCCGAAGGCCGAGATCAGAGTGCTGATGCGGTTGGTCACATGGACATCATCAACGACAACCTCGGCCAGCGGAAGTGATCCAAACGAACCGGCCTAGTGACCTGAGTCAGAGATTCGCTGGCAGTAGCTGGCGACCTTGTCGAGGATTTCGTCGGCGGTCTTGGTCCAGATGAAGGGCCGTGGGTGGTCGTTCCAGTCCGCGACCCAGGCCCGGATGTCGCGTTCCAGTGCTTGGACGGAACGGTGGACACCGCGTTTGAGCTTCTTCTGTGTGAGCTCGGCGAACCATCGTTCCACCAGGTTCAGCCAGGACGAACTGGTGGGTGTGAAGTGCAGGTGGAATCGGGGGTGGGACAGCAGCCACTTCTTGACCGCGGGTGTCTTGTGGGTCGCGTAGTTGTCGAGGATCAGGTGCACCTCGAGGCCGGCTGGTACTTCCTTGTCGACCTTGGCCAGGAACTTCTTGAACTCGGCTGCCCGATGGCGTCGGTGCAGTGAGCCGATGACTTTGCCGGTTGCCACTTCCAGAGCCGCGAACAGGGTGGTGGTGCCGGCACGGACGTAGTCGTGGCTTCGGCGTTCCGGGACGCCCGGCATCATTGGCAGCACGGGCTGGGACCGGTCCAGGGCCTGGATCTGCGACTTCTCGTCCACGCAGAGGACCAGCGCTCTTTCCGGTGGATCCAGGTAGAGGCCCACCACGTCGCGGACCTTGTCGATGAAGAACGGGTCCGTGGACAGCTTGAAGGTCTCAGACCGGTGCGGCGCGAGTGCGAACGCCCGCCAGATTCGGGAGATCGCCGACTGCGACATGCCCGTGGCGGCAGCCATCGATCTGGTCGACCAGTGGGTGGCGTTCTTCGGCCTCTCCTCGAGTGTCTTGACGATGACCCGCTCGACGTCGGCGTCACTGATCTTCCTCGGGGCGCCGGGCCGCGGTTCGTCGGACAGGCCGTCCAGGCCACGTTCGATGAACCTCCGCCGCCAGGTGCGGACCGTGTCCGCGGCAACATTCAACCGGCGGGACACCTCCAGGATCGAATGCCCCTCGGCGCACTCCAGCACGATCCGCGAACGCTGAGCCAGAGCCTGGGCCGTCGAACGACGACGCACCCAACCCTCCAGCACAGCCCGCTCGGCATCAGTCACCGACAAGGGCGGAATCTTCGGACCCGGACGACTCATACCCAACCAACGACGAACCTCCGACTCAGGTCACTAGATCGCCACCAGCCTCACCTCACTCAAGACCTCGTCCGCGAAGTCCCTGGTCGATGTCGCGGGGCTCGAAGCGAGCCACCGAACCGGCCTGCGCCACAGTCCCGTCACCCAGGGCCGGCTGGCGAGGATGACGAAGCCCTGGGACCCGGAGACCTGCCCGTAGGCGCCGCTGCCCGGTGTTTCCGTCATCAACCGAGGTAGAAGGACCTTTCGGAGCAGAGGACGGTCGAGGAGATGACCTACTGAACGAAATTCCGAAGGAGGGCGTGAACACCGTGTCACCGGGCACAAGAGCTATCGCACCAAGGTCCTGGCATTCGGAGCTGCTCGGGATCTATCCACCAAGGCGAACTCGGGCCCTTGTGATACTCATACGCACACGCGCCTGAGCCGTAATTGACGATGGGATTAAAATGATAATTCTTGGGCTTATTCTGCTGATCATCGGCCTGCTTGTCGGCATGGGTCTGCTGACGACGATCGGTGGCATCCTCATTCTGGTTGGCGCCATCCTGTGGATCCTGGGTGCGACCGGTCGTGCGGTCGGTGGACGCAAGCACTTCTTCTAAAGTCAGAGCGCCTCACCGACTCTCTGCGACGAGTCCATGACCCTCCCCGCGTCGGAAAGCCCACATCATGAGGAGATTGTGAACCGTTGAGACCCGGGCGTGTCCACGCACACGCGGGTCGTTGGCGGTGCGCGCCCCGAAGGCGCGATGTCCTTCGGAGCGCGCGGCAGGGGTTGGGGTTCAGGCGTTGTAGCCGCCGTGTGCGTCCAGCACTGCGCCCGTGACGTACGACGCGGCGGGGCTCGCCAGGAAGGCGATCGCAGCGGCGATTTCGTCGGGGTGCCCCATGCGTTGCAGGGACAGCGAGCTGACCAGGGCCTTGAGGGTCTCGGGGTCCGGCGGTTGCATGCCGCCCTCCATCAGTCCGGCCTCCACGACGTTGGCCGTGATGTTCCGGGGCCCGAGGTCGCGTGCGACGCCCATGGTGTACCTCTCGATCCCGGACTTGGTCGCCGAGTAGTCGGCAAGGCCGGGGGCGCCGACCCGGGAGCCCAGTCCGGAACTCACTGTGATGATGCGGCCGCCCGCGCGCAGCACTCGGGAGGCGGCCCGGACGACGGCGATCACGCCGAGGTAGTTGGTGGCGTGCATCCGGTCCAGTGCGGCGGTGTCGGCATCCGGGTCGTCCACCGTGCCAGCCACGGAGATCGCCGCGTTGTTGACAAGGATGTCCAAGCCGTCGAAGTGCGCGACCACGTCGTCGATCAGCGCCGGCGCCCGGCTCGTGTCTGCCTGGTCGGACTGGAAGGCGACGGCCTTGGCTCCCTTGCCGTGCACCTCGTCGACGACGGCCTGCGCCTGTTTCTCGGAGCTGACGTAGGTGAAGGCGACGTCGGCGCCCTGCTCGGCCAGCAGTCGAACGGTCGCGGCTCCCAGTCCGCGCGACCCCCCGGTGACCAGGGCGACTTTGCCCGTGAGTGGCTTGCTCATTCTTCTCACCTCGTTGATTGACCCTTCGCGGCAGTCGCAACGTTAATTGTTACGACAGACTGTTGCAACCTTCACTGTTACGACTGCGCTGTCGTAACATGAAGCGTTGCGGCCCGGAGGAGGGGTTCATGAGCGCCAACAGCAGGTTGACCATCGCCGCCCACGCGCTGGCCTGGATCGGTCTCTACCAGCGCCAGGGCCATGAGGTCGCCACCTCCGAGCAGATCGCGACCAGCGCGAACACCAACCCCGTGGTGATCCGGCGGCTGCTCGGCGAGCTGCGCCGGGCCGGGCTCGTGGAGTCCCGGCGGGGCGTGGGCGCGGGCTGGTCGCTGGCGCGCGAGCTGGAGTCGATGACCCTGCTCGAAGTGTACGAGGCAGTGGAACCCGGCCCGCTGTTCGCAATGCACCGCACCACCCCGGATCAGGGATGCGTGGTGGGTCACGGCATCCAGCCGGCGATGCAGAGCATCTACGAGGGCATCGAGGAGACCCTGAGACACGAGCTGGCCCGCGTCACGCTCGCGAACGTACTCCGGGACGTACTCGCGGCACCTCGCTAGTGCCGTATCAAGCAACGTTCGCCTCTTCGGACGTCGATTGGTGGTTGGCCAGACGCCCGCATTCGGTAACGGAACTGTGGGCGGCCAGTACTCACGTAGGGTGCCTGGGTGTTCAATCGGCTTGAGGTCAGCGTGTTGCCACCGGGCCCCCGATGGGCTGCCCAGTTGTCTTTCCGGATCGATGGCGCGGAAGTGGTGGCAGCGGCGGTCGGAAAGGGAGGCCGCGGTCCGTTTGCCGAGGAGGCGTTGTCGGCCGAGGGCCAGGATTCCCTCTGGGCGACCGGTGAGGGGCGACCTGTAGTACTGGGCGAGCCTGAGTGCACGGGCGGATGCTGTGGCTACCTGTCCGTGTTCGTGCAGCGTCACGGCGAGATCGTGGAGTGGTCCGACTGGCAGGTGCCCGTCGATGAGTCGCGCCCTCCGGCATTTCGCTTCGACGCCGATCAGTACGACGCCGAGCTGACCCGAGCGCTGACTACGTTGACCTCGTAACTGTCTGCCGTGTGGGTGGTTCCCTGCGTCGTGGGCCAGGTCAGAATGATCACGTGGCTGGACGTGTACAGGTTCGCGAGATCGATGACGACGAGGGTCGGCGGCTGCTGCGGATCATCCGCAGGGGCACCGGGTCGGTGGTGACCTGGCGGCGGGCCCAGATGGTGCTGCTGTCCGCGCAGGGCATGCCGGTGGCGAGGATCGCCGAGGTGTCGTTCACCAGCGCCGACCGGGTCAGAGACGTGATCCACAACTTCAACACGGGGCTTCGACTCGCTGTATCCGAAGTTGCGGATTCAAGGGGTCGTTGCAACACTGCTGATCAGCTTGCTGCCAGGAGCTTAGCCAGACGCTCGGCTGGGGTCTCCCAGCCGAGCGTTTTTCGTGGGCGGCCATTGAGTTCGGCAGCCACGGCAGCGAGGTGTTCGAGGCTGTGGCTGGAGAGATCGCTTCCCTTCGGGAAGTACTGCCGTAGCAGGCCGTTGGTGTTCTCGTTGGAGCCGCGCTGCCATGGGCTGGCCGGGTCGCAGAAGTAGACAGGCATGTCGGTGGCCATGGTGAACGCGCCGTGGCTGGCCATTTCCGTGCCTTGGTCCCAGGTCAGAGAGCGCTTGAACTGTGATGGCAGCGTCTGAATCGTGCGGGCAAGCACTTGGTGGAAGTGTTCGGCCTTGTGTGCGCCGTTGGGCAGGTGCAGGAGCATCAGGTAGCGCGTCGAGCGTTCCACCAGTGTCCCGATGGCGGACCGGTGGCCAGGTCCGACGATGAGATCGCCCTCCCAGTGCCCTGGAATGGCCCGGTCAGCTACCTCTGCTGGGTCGTTCGCTGATCATCACCATCGGCGTCGCGAAGCGCGGCTGACGCCTGGCTGCGTGCTGGTGAGGCTTGAGACGGGTTCGGCCCGTGCGCAACGCGTGAACGAGTTCTCTGCGGAGCTCGCCGCGGCCCTGGACGTATAGCGCCTGGTAGATCGTCTCGTGTGTCACACGCATCTCCAGGTCGTCGGGGAAGTCGCGAGGCGACTGGGCGGCGATCTGCTCCGGGCTCCAGCGGCGGGTCAGATGCTCCTGAATGTAGTCCCGTAGCCGGGAGTTCTGGCCGATCCTTCCCGGCTTCGGCCGTGGCCGGCGTGCATCGGAACGAGCTTGAGCCGCGTAGGGCCGATAGACCCAGCGCGAGGTGTCTCCACGTAGTGGGATGCCGTTGCGTCGTATCTCGCGGCTGATGGTGGACGGGCTGCGGCCCAGCTCAGCGGCAATGGCCCGGACCGTTGCCTTCTCACGCAGACGATCGGCGACGTGCAGGCGATCAGCCTGGGTCAGGAAACGGCTCGGGGCAACCGGAGCCGACGCCGGACGAGCCGGTGCGCGGAACCGGTCCTTTGCCGTCCTGCCGTTGCGCCATTCACGACCGGTTCGTTCGCTGATGCCCACCAGTCGGCAGGCCTCGGTGTTTCCGTAACCCTGGTCCACGAGCAGGAAGTATTCCTCCCGCTCGCGGACCAGTCGCCTGCGGCCGCCTAGAGCCTTGGCCCGGTCCTTGCGGATCTCGAACATCACACCCCTCAAGAAGAGGTGTTGCAACGATCGCTAGAACCCAAGGGGGCAAGCCGGGTTCCAAGATGCACGTCCTGTCGGACGCGAACGGACTGCCCCTCCTCGTGGGCGTCTCGGCCACCTCGCCGCGACCGGGGACAGGGTCGGGACGATCGAAGAACTCCTGTACCTCGGGCCCGCCATACTCGCCGAAACCCATGCCTGCCCCATCTTCCGCCGCCTCTCGTATGACCGACCCGGTGATTCCGGGGCGGTGTCGCCATCCTCACCGCTGACATTGATGTGAGGGGCAACCGGATGAGATGCAGATCACAGCATCAGGCCGACTGTGCCACCGATTCCGGGGCCGTGGACAGCTCCACCCGGTGTCGGCTGTTGGCCCTGATCAGCACGTCGAGTGCTTCCCGGGTCTCGATCAGGTGCGCGATGTCAGCGTCGATCCGGTCGCGCTCGCGCATCATCGCCGTAAACGTCTCCTCAGCGACGCCCAGGTCATCCGGGACGTCCACACACGGCAGCACAGTCGCGATCACCCTGCTGGACATACCCGCGTCGAACAGCTGTCGGATCAGTGACACGCGCTGGATCGCAGCAGCGAAATAGTGCCGCTGCCCCGCGTCGGAGCGTGAGCTGGTCAGCAGGCCCTGCTCTTCGTAGTAGCGCAGTGAGCGCGGACTCACGCCCGTGCGCTTCGACAACTCGCCTATCCGCATCCCCAAGAGCCTACGCCCGCGTGCTCCAGGTTCAGACCGCCGTCGAGTTGTGGACGCCTCACAGCCCTGGTCTGGCCCACGCACCGTCTGCCACGCCCTCGTGGTCGAATGCCGGTGGCCTGCCGCTCCGGCTCGCCCCCGTCATGGCCTGCTCAGGGGTTCCAGAAGACGGTGGTGAACACACGCTCGAAGCGTCGGGCCGCGAGGTCCTCACGCTGGATCACCCAGTGGACGGTCGCGCCCTCCCGCCTCTTCACGTCCCTGCCGGCGTACCAGTCGGCGAGGAGCACCCAGTCGGCCAGGTCGTCCGAGACGGGACCGTCCCAGTGGCCGGCGTCCACCGCCTGCGCCACGAGGGACGCCGCGACGTCGACCGGGTCGAACTCCACGGCCTCCTCGTCCGCGTATCCTCCGATCTGCATCTGCGCCGAGGGAGCGATGAGGTCCTTGGTGTCCTCCCATATCTCGACGAGTTCGGAGCAGTAGGGGTGCCCGGGAAGGTATACGGCTTCCTCCTCACCGGCGGGAACGATGAACTGGTGGTGAGGGAGCGACACGTCGGTCCGCGCCCGGAGCGGCCCCTCCGGATAGCTCGCGAACAGCCTGTCGTACTCGGCGATGTTCGCCGAGTTCCAGGCGTACGGATCCCGAGGTGTGACGGCCGCGTCGGCTGGCACGTGGATCACCGTCCCCATGGAGGTGTCGTCCCCAGCCTCGGGCAGGGCGAAGAACAGCAACCGGCCGTCGGGCGGCAAGAGGAGGTCCGTCGCGTCGGCCGGCAGTGCGGCGAGGTCGACCGAGGCCACGAAGGGATGTCCGGGGTCCGGGGTGTCGGCCGGAAGCAGCAGGGGGCCGCCGAACCGTCCCGCGACCGGTCCGGTGTCGTCGTCGGACAGTGCCAGGGTGGCACAGGGACGGGCTGTGTCCAGCCACCGCTCCACATCGTCGGCCGGCACGCCTTGGGCCTCGGCTGCTTCACGGAAGGGACGGAACCGGCCCCGTATCGCGGATGTCATGGGCGCACCGTACCGAACGAAGCGGACGACGGCGTGGGCGCACCGTACCGAACGATGCGGAGGGCAGTTTCGGCGCATCTCCCCTGCAGGGTGCACCCGTTGGCGGTCGACGACAGGGCGCCACGAGGAGACCCCCGAAGGCTCCGGCGGTCGGACGGTGCCGCTCGCCCGACTGACGGACCGTCACCCGAACGGCAGGACCACCAGCGGAACCTGACGCAGGGCGCTCAGGGTGAGCGGGAGGCCGGCCAGAGCGCAGACGGCACGCATGGCGATGCAGCTGTCGGCCTCGCCCGGCTCGACGCCTTCCTCCTCCACGGTGCCGGCGGCTTCGAATGCCGCGCGCAGTTCGGCGGGCATACCGGGAAGATCCTCCTCCAGGGCGAGACCGTCGACGTCGACCCATGCGACCTGCTTGCCGTCGACGGCATAGGCGAGGCTGGCGTCCCCGTTGATGCTGAACACGCTCGTGGCCCCCGTCCGTCCATCGGCGGACAGTGCCTCCGCCGCGTCCTCAGAGGTGAACCCGGAGTCGTCGTAGACGAAGGTCCACTCGCCGACACGTCCCGCCAACAGCGCCGCGGACGATCCCGGTTCCATACCGAGAGCCGCGCACGGCAGTGACGTCCACTCGTCCGGCCTGCTGTCGGGCAGTGCGCAGGGCTGCATCAACCTCGTCCTGGCGCCGATCCTTTCGAGCGCCTCCACCGGTTCGATGCCGCGCACGACGTGCAGGATGTGGTACGGGTCGTCGGCGGCCAGATCAGTGATCCATATCGGCGTTCCTTCGGGATCGAGCGTGTGCGGCGGGAAGCCGGGCGTGGGCATCATGGACCTCTTTCCTCAGTGGCGCGTATGGCCTCTCCGGCAGCGGTGCCGCAGGTGACGCCGGGAGCCCCTGCGTCTGGCAACGCCCCGATCGGGAAATGACGACGGTTACCGTAGCCCCTGGTGGGGCCTGAGTCCGTCGACGACGAAGTCCAGCATTCGGTTCAGCTGGGGGCGCTGCTCGGGTGCGCCGGCCACGGAGAGCAAACCGGCGAGGATGCCGCCTACCTCGACCGGGTCGATGTCGCTGCGCAGTTCTCCTGCTGTGGCGCCGGCCTCGAGCACCATCGCCAGGACCTGCTGGACCTCGTCGCAGCCCGGTCCGGTGCCGAAGCGGCCGGAAGCGCTCATGGCGACCAGGGGCCTCACAGATGCCATGTCGTTCACCGGCCCAGTCGGCGAGTCGGAGCATAGTAGGCGCGCCAATGTCACAGCCGACAGGCTCGCCCCGCTCGGACTCTACTGGGCAGTGCGAGAAGGCGGGGAGTTGGCCGTCGGCGGGGGCATGGGCGTTGCTATGTCGTTTCACCGGCGCCCGCAACCATGCGGACGAGAGTGTTGACGAGTTCGTCGCCGGTTGTGCGCCACGTGTCTGTGCCAAGGTGGCCAGTGAGCTCCATGCCCGCGATGCCGTGGGCGCTGGTAAGCAGCAGGACGCCGTAGTGCCGGGCGTTCCGCTCTCCCACGAGTGCGGCGACGATGGCCAGGAACTCGTCCTGAAAGCGTCCGGCCGCGCGAACAGCCGCGGCCGGGTCACCCTCCGGTCCGCACAGCTGACGCCGGACGCGCTCGAGGCCTTCACCGCGTTCCCCGGGACGGTACCCCTGCCGCCTGAACAACATCTGGTACAGGTGCGGCTGGTCCCGGCCGATACCGATGAGGGCGCGGAGAGCGCCGCACAGCCTCTCGGAGGCCGACAGGGTCAGGTCGGTCCCCAGGGCGTGGACCTGGTCGCCGAGCCGTTCCCACTTCTCGGCCACCACGGCGGTCAGCAGGCTGTCCTTGCCGGCGAAGTGCCGGTACGGCGCTCCCCGTGTCACACCTGCCCGCGCTCCCACCTCGCGCAAGGTGACCGCTTCGGGGCCGCCGAGGTCGAGGAGCTCGGCGGCCGCGTCGAGCAGGGCGCGGCGGGTGGCGGCAGCGGACTCCGCACGAGTGACCATGGCACCCATCATACAGTTGACATTGTCATCTCAATCGGTACCGTGACCGAGGTGACAACGTCATCTCAAACCCAGCAGCTGATCGTCATCACCGGAGCCTCCACGGGCATAGGCGCGTCAGCCGCCCGCGAACTGGCTCGTCAGGGATTCCACGTCCTAGTGACCTGAGTCAGAGATTCGCTGGCAGTAGCTGGCGACCTTGTCGAGGATTTCGTCGGCGGTCTTGGTCCAGATGAAGGGCCGTGGGTGGTCGTTCCAGTCCGCGACCCAGGCCCGGATGTCGCGTTCCAGTGCTTGGACGGAACGGTGGACACCGCGTTTGAGCTTCTTCTGTGTGAGCTCGGCGAACCATCGTTCCACCAGGTTCAGCCAGGACGAACTGGTGGGTGTGAAGTGCAGGTGGAATCGGGGGTGGGACAGCAGCCACTTCTTGACCGCGGGTGTCTTGTGGGTCGCGTAGTTGTCGAGGATCAGGTGCACCTCGAGGCCGGCTGGTACTTCCTTGTCGACCTTGGCCAGGAACTTCTTGAACTCGGCTGCCCGATGGCGTCGGTGCAGTGAGCCGATGACTTTGCCGGTTGCCACTTCCAGAGCCGCGAACAGGGTGGTGGTGCCGGCACGGACGTAGTCGTGGCTTCGGCGTTCCGGGACGCCCGGCATCATTGGCAGCACGGGCTGGGACCGGTCCAGGGCCTGGATCTGCGACTTCTCGTCCACGCAGAGGACCAGCGCTCTTTCCGGTGGATCCAGGTAGAGGCCCACCACGTCGCGGACCTTGTCGATGAAGAACGGGTCCGTGGACAGCTTGAAGGTCTCAGACCGGTGCGGCGCGAGTGCGAACGCCCGCCAGATTCGGGAGATCGCCGACTGCGACATGCCCGTGGCGGCAGCCATCGATCTGGTCGACCAGTGGGTGGCGTTCTTCGGCCTCTCCTCGAGTGTCTTGACGATGACCCGCTCGACGTCGGCGTCACTGATCTTCCTCGGGGCGCCGGGCCGCGGTTCGTCGGACAGGCCGTCCAGGCCACGTTCGATGAACCTCCGCCGCCAGGTGCGGACCGTGTCCGCGGCAACATTCAACCGGCGGGACACCTCCAGGATCGAATGCCCCTCGGCGCACTCCAGCACGATCCGCGAACGCTGAGCCAGAGCCTGGGCCGTCGAACGACGACGCACCCAACCCTCCAGCACAGCCCGCTCGGCATCAGTCACCGACAAGGGCGGAATCTTCGGACCCGGACGACTCATACCCAACCAACGACGAACCTCCGACTCAGGTCACTAGCCGGCGTGCGACGCGAGCGTGACGCCGACGCCATCCGGTCTACCGGCATCGAGCCGGTCATCCTCGACATCACCAAGTCCGAGCAGGTGGAGGCACTCGCCGCGCGGGTCTCCGACGACCCGCGCGCGCTGCACGCACTCGTCAACAACGCCGGCGTCCAGGTGAACGCCGCGGTGGAAGCCCTGCCTATGGCGGAATGGAGGCGGGTGTTCGAAGTCAACCTGTTCGGCCACATCGCCGTCACGCAGGCCCTCCTGCCCTCGCTGCTGCGCAGCAAGGGCCGCGTGATCAACATCAGCTCGATCGGCGGCAAGGTTGCCATGGCCACCTACGGCGCGTACGCCGGCGCGAAGTTCGCCCTGGAAGCGGTCAGCGACTCGCTCCGCCGTGAGGTGGCGCCGCTGGGCGTACAGGTGGTCGTGGTCGAGCCCGGCGGCGTCCGCACGGAGATGGCCGCCCGCGGCATTGCGACGGCCAACGACCTGGCCGCCCAGATGACACCGGAGCAGGACGAGCGCTACGGCAGCCTGGTCCAGGCGAACAACAAGCTGATGGACTCGGGCACCGCATCGGGCCTCACCGCCGACGCCGCCGCCCGGGTCATCGCGAAGACCGTGACGACCCGCAGTCCCCGCCCCCGCTACACCGTCGGCCGGGACGCCGCCCTGATCCTGCGCCTGGTGCGGATCCTGTCCGACCGCACGCTCGACCGGATCCTCGCCGCCAACCTACGCCGCCACTACCCGAAGTGAGCCGTCGGCCCACGATGACTACACGAACAGCTCCGTCCCTGTGGTGCGGCCACCGGTGAGGAAATAAGGAGGGCCACCGGGACCAGGGCTCCCACGACGGTGAGCTCGGCCGCCCGTCGGCGATGACCGAGGACCAGGTACGTCACGCCCGCGACCTACTCGCCCGTCCGGAGAACACCGTCACCTCGATCGCCAAGCTCCTCGGCGTCTCCCGCAGCGCCATCTACAACTACCTGCCCGAACTCAAGGGCGGTCGCCTCGCACTCGCTGAGGCGACAAGCACGCCGGAACTACCCCGCATTTCCGCCGATATGGTCGACCATCGCGCCACCGGCCATCTCGGACGAACTCTTCCCCTGCAGGCGCCTCGTCCGGTTGTTGTCGGAGGGCGTGTGTTGGGTGCACCGTTGCGCTCCCCGTGTGAAACGCGTGCTCCTCACGCTCTTACGCACTCCCTGGACGCCTATTGGCTCCTTCCGGATAGTCAGCGGAGATGAGACGTCAGCGGCACGGGTCATCCCTGCTGCATTCGGGCGTGAAGCAACCACTTACCGGAAGGCATCCTCATGGCGACAAGTACCCGCATCTCCGGCAGACCCGGGCCTGGTGTCCTGCTCACCGGTGTGACGACGCTGCTGATCCTGTTAGGCGGTCTCCTGACTGCTGCGGGGCCGGCCAACGCACGCGAGAGCGGACTGCTGGACGTGACCTGTACCCCGCCCAGCAGCGCCAGCGTCACCTACAACCCGCCGTTGTCCGACACTCCGCAGGTGAGTACGGCCTCACTGAGCTGGCAGTTGGGACCCTGTGTTTCCACCTCGGTACCGGGCCTGACGTCGGGCACCCACTCAGCGGTCAACCCGCCCCGCGAGCGGACGTGCCTGGAGTTGCTCAATACCGCGGCGGAGACCAGGACGGTCACCTGGAACACCGGGGCCACGAGCACCTTGTCGCTGAACCGGACCACGACGGTGGCGGGCGCGGTCCTTGTCGTCACCTTCACCGGCACGGTCACCAGCGGCCTGTTCGCCGGTGACACCGTAGTGGCCACGCAGACCGGCCCCGCAACGGACATCCTGCTGTGCACCCTCGGACTGGGAACGGTCTCCGGGGTCTACTCGGCCATGGTCATGGAGATCACCTCCGTATAGGCAGCCCTGACCCGTCCACTCACGCCAGGACGGTCGCGGAGCCCGGCACCGGCGCCGGGCACCACACTGAGGCGATTTCACAATCTTTACGGGAGCGGCTCAGCAACGCGCGAAGGCGGCCCTTGCTGCCCGGACCCGGCCGCGTACAGGGGCGGCAGCCGGTGAATTGGCCATGCATGACTTCTGGACCACCCTCTACCAGGCAATCGACGACTGACCCGCCTGCTCGGTCATCGTTCGGGGTGGGCGTGTACGTCCGAAACGGCCCCACGTCTGCGTGGAGGCGGCCGATGGCGTTGTAGCGGCCCAGGAGCAGGAGCTGGGGCGCTGTGGGGGGCCGGTGATGGCGCCATGAGTACTTCGGTGGTGTTTCTTGCGGCGGACCTTGGTCCAGCCGCGCATGCCCGGGCGGTACCGGCCCGTCAGGCTCTTGGCCACCACGCCTTCGATGCCCGGCACATCGGCCCGTTCGTGCAGCCACTCGTCCGCGATCGCGGAGTCTGTGGTCGATGGCATGCGCGGAAAGATCACTTTCAGCGATCTGGAGTTGGGATGGGATGCTGCGGACAGGCCCGTGCCGAGTGCGGCGGGCCCACCGGGCACGTACAGCCAGCAGGCGTCCTGGCTCTTTATTCGGGACCTGCAGCAGCAGACGAGTCTCGATGACGGCCGACATGTTCCACCTGTCGGGGATGCGCCCAGCAGTGAAGGTCGGACGGCACGTGCTATGGCTGTTCGGATTTTGGATTGAATGGCGCACCGGCCACCGAACGCGCCCCGCCACCCGGATCGGGTGGCGGGGCGTGCCAAAGGGAACTCCAGCGGCTGCAAGGCCAAAGGCCGGTGAGGGCCGTGCTCGCCGCCCACGCACGGTCCCGGACTCGGCCGGACAACGTCAGCAAGGACCAGGCATACAGCTCCCGCCGCAATCGCCGCTACCTGCGAAGGCGCAGCGTCCAGCGCACGATCCCAGGGCCGAAGGGCCGACGCCAACCGGTGACGCAGAGGCGGCGTAGGCGGCTGGCCCGTCGGCTTCGCCCGCGACCGCTACCGGCTCCGCAAGGAAATCGAGCGGAGCGTCAACCGGCTGAGGGACTCTCGCGCCGTTGTGACCCGTTGCGGCGAGCGTCGCCTACGTCTTCCGCGGCATGGCACTGGCCATGCGGTTGCGGGGGCGCCGATAGGTCACAGGACCGTGAGCGTGACTGGCCCACCGGTGTTGGTGAGACCTTCAGGAGTCAGGCAGCCCAGCAGATCCAGCGAGGTGAGCACCAGGGTCAGCGTCACGCCGGAGCCGTTGAAGGCGCCCGAGGTCACCTGTCCGCTGTGAACGACGACGCTGGTGCCGTTCGGCTTGAGCTGGATGGTGCCGGTGCCCGTCACGGTGCTGCTCTGCCCATTGCTCCAGTTGACGCTCATCGTGTTCGTCAGACTGGACTCCAGGCACCCGGCGGTGCCGCTGCCGATGCCGGTGTAGGTAGCACTGGTGATGCCGTGGCCGGACAGGTCGACGCACCCGGTGACCACCCCCTCGGAGACGTAGGAGGTGGGCCGGGTGGTGTACGTGAGACCAGGCGAGTACGTGGTGCTCTGCGTGCCGAGAGGGCAGGTGAGGAGGTTCAGTACCGAGGGCTGCGCGGTCGCCGGTGACGCGGCCACCATGCCGCCTCCCAGCAGACCGAGGGTTATCAGGGCTACTAATCTTCTGCGCATTTCCGCCTCCGAGCGAAGGTGAGAAGGCCGAGGAAGAGCCGGCCTGAGGACTCTCAGTCTCTGCCGCCCCTCCACTCCGCGACATAGCCCGGCGAGAGGGGTACCTCCCCCTCCTGCGGAGGGCTCGCACACCCCTCCACCGGCTCACCCAGGTGTGCGTGCTTTCACACAGGGCATGCAGCGCCTCAGTGAGGGAACGACGGCGGGAGGTGGCGGTGCGCCACTCGGCCCGCACGAGTACGGGAGCCGACGGTTGCGGGCCGTCCAGGACGAGAACGGCCAACACCAGATCTGTGTGCGGACCGTCCGGGGAGGTAGCGCAAGGTGACGTTACATCCGGCCTCGGCACTGGTAGGGCTCTCCTGATCAACTGCCTCGAGTTTCTCGTGCAGCCCAGCCCAGTGGTGACCGTGCGTGATCATCAGGGGCGTATTGTGCGGGTGTCGGCTCAGCCGCAGCAGTCGCAGCCGGGGCGGCAGCCGCACGCATCCGTCTCCCCGCCGGCGGTCGGGACGGACGCGGCGGACGCGGCGGCGGCCGGTGTCGCGCAGCAGCCTTTGCCCTGCCAGGCGTCGCGGCCTTCCTTGACTGCGATGGCGGCGATGACCAGGGCGGCGATCGGGTCGGCCCAGGACCAGCCCAGCGTGGCGTTGAGGACCAGGCCGACGAGGAGCACGGCGGACAGGTAGGTGCACAGCAGGGTCTGCTTGGAGTCGGCGACCGCGCTGACGGAGCCCAGTTCGCGTCCGGCATTGCCCTGGGCGGCGGACAGGAACGGCATCACGGCCAGGGACAGAGCGGCGATGACCAGGCCGGGGATGGAGCGCTCGGCCTCACCGGTGCCGGCCAGCGCGCGGACGGCGTCGGTGCTGACGTATGCGGCGAGCACGAAGAACGACACCGCGATGATCTGCAGCGTGCGCTTCTCCCGCGCCTCGCGCACCGCGTGCTCGCGGGCGGAGAACTGCCAGGCCACCGCGGCGGCGGAGGAGACCTCGATGACCGAGTCCAGGCCGAAGCCGATCAGTGCGGTGGAGGAGGCGATCGTCCCCGCGGTGATCGCCACGACCGCCTCGATGACGTTGTACGTGATGGTGGCCGCGACCAGCAGCCGTACCCGCCTGGCGAGCACGTCACGGCGGGCCGAAGTCGGGCCTATGCCGACAGATATCTCGGCGGCCATCTCAGCAGCAGCCCTTCTCGTCCGCGTCGGCACAGGTCTTGTCAGCCTCGACCGCCACGACGGCAGTACGCAGGTCGTCCAGCGCATGCCCGAGGCGTTCGTCGGCGAGCTCGTACCGAGTACGGCGGCCCACAGGCACCGCAACGACCAAGCCGCAGTCACGCAGGCACGCCAGGTGGTTCGACAGCCGCGTGCGGGAAATCTCCAGCGTGTCGGCGAGGTCAGCAGGGTGGGCCGGGGCCTCACGCAAAGCGAGGAGGATCCGGCAGCGGATCGGATCGGCGAGAGCGCGGCCGAACCGCGCCAGCACCTCGATGTCAGCAGCGAGAGTCAGCATGGCACCGACAGTACACGAGTTCTTGAATTCAGAAGAGCGTGTATCCCCAGATCGCGGTGCAATGGCTGTGGGTGGCGGTACGGCCCTGGCCTCGAGGTCGATCACGGGGCCTGACTGCGGATCGCCTCGTCCAGGTGAGGGCTGGGCTTGGAGGCGTTCGCGGAGGTCGAGCTCGTCGGAGGTGAGCGCGTCCTCCGGCCGGCGCAGGCGGACGGGCTTGGGTCGGAGCGGCAGGCCGTCGTCGTCCGCTGTGGCGGCCTCGGCCTCGGCCAGCGCCCGGTAGAGCCAGGCGATCGAGAGGGACTTGCCCGCATCCTTGCCGCTCTTGAGCGCGAGGGCGAAATGGAGCATGTCGTCGTCGCTGACCTTCGGCCGCCCGCGTGGTTGCCCTTGGACGCGGCGACGACCTGGCTTTCGAGGCTCTTCTCCCGGATGTAGTTGCGCTCGATCTGCCCGGCGACGGCAAGGCGGCAAAGAACCGGCCCAAGCACCCGGACTACCCCCGCATCCTCGCCGTCTTCAACGAGGCCACCTGCCCTCCGAGCCCGTGAAGTCCGCGAAGCCCTCGGCCACGAACAACTGCCGAGGCACATCGAAGGCATCCACGCCAAGCTCAAGTTCCTCGTCAAGCGCAACATCCTCACAGAAGCGGACGCCCGCAGTTCCCCCACGAAGCCGTAGTCACACGCGATCGGCACCCCTGCCCCGGCAAACCCGGCTCACGGCGCCGACTGACGGTCAGTAGAGGATACTCGCCAACGCTCGGCCAGAAAAGCCGCTGACCAGCCGAAACGCATACCTGGACACGGTCAGCAGCAGAACCCCGAATGCCCCGCACCTCAAGTGCGGGGCATTCGCCGTACATGGTGCGCGCTCTACCTGCAACGGCGTCGCCCCTCCGGAGGGCCCCGGGGCGGGCAACGTCCTCGCGGGAGCGCTCAGCGGCGCCACATCTGGCACACGATCCCGAAGCCGACGGACCAGCGGGCCAACCGGCAACCCAGAGGCCAGGCCGATGGTCGGCCCGCCGGCTTTGGCCGGCCGCGGGCCCTGTCGCTCGACACAGACGGAGGCGGGGGGTGACCATGACCGCGATGGCGGGCATGCTGTGCCGCTTGGCGGCGGCGGTCAGCGGATCCCTCGCCCCCTGGGGAAGTTCGTGGCGTAGATGACCGTGAAGCGGCACCTGGCCATCCGTCGCTTCAGAAGCAGGTGCAGGGCGTCGACGGCGTCGCCGGTCGCGTCCTGGCCGCCAGCTTCTTCGTCCCTGCTTGATCTGCGTGTTGAAGCGGATCGAGTGGGGTGGGGGTGTGTCTGGGTGTCCGAGTTGCTCGTCAGACGCTGAAGGTGTCGCTCGGGTGGGTGAGGGAACCGGGTGCTCACGCTCTAGGCACTGCGGTTGAGCACGGCTTCGTCCACCTGCAGAACTGGTGATCCGTCAACGCGTTCTGTACCGACTCCATCCGAGAGTCGCATCTCCTGTGGGCCCTTTTCGTCCTGACGAATCTCTCAGCCGCCCGCCGAACAAACGATCTGTTCACGGACTGCCCTGCTCTTGACCCGATCCCACTTTCGAAGGCTACGAGTGCGCGGAACTCAGGCCGTTGGCTTCGTTTGCTCGGCCACCTCGTCAGTCGATCCGGCCTGTTCGCCGCCGAAGACCTCGTCGACAAGCCTTTCCATCGCCTTCAGGAACGCTCCGGCCAGAGACATCGCGGCGTCGTCCACATAGTTGAGCGCGGCGGTGAGGGTCTTGTTACCGTCCGGCGTGCTGTACATGAGCGCCGCGTGGCCCGCGGCGCCGCCGTTGTGGAACAGGAGGGTGCCGCCGTTGGGGCCCGCGTCCTGCACACGCAGCCCCAGACCGAAGCCGCTCTCGGGATGCGGCGTACGCATCTCGGCCAGCAGCCCGGCCGGCAGGAGCTTGCCGCCCGCCAGCGCAGAGATGAACGTGTGGAGGTCCTGGGTGGTGGAGATCATGTCTCCACCGGCGGAGACCCAGGAGGGGTTCTGGCGGGTGATGTCGACAGTCTTCTGCCGGCCGGCTTCCTCGTACCGGTAGTAGGCGTGTGCATGTGGCTCGGGGATCTCCGGGGAGGTACACGGCACCACGGTGCCCGACAGGCCCAGTGGCCCCAGGATCCGATCCTGCGTCTCCTCGGCACACGAGCGGCCGGTGACGTTCTCGACCAGCAGCCTGGCCAGCACGTAGTTGGTGTTGGAGTAGCTCCATCCCATCCCCGGCTCGAACCGCGCCGGCTTGGTCAACGCCAGCCGCACCAGCTCCTCCGGCGGGTAGGTCTTGAACCGGTTGTCCACCCACTCCTGGCCCGAGATGGTGGAGGGGATCCCCTCCACAACCGTCCCGTCCTCGAAGAGCTCGCCGGTGAAGTTGAACACCCCGCTGGTGTGCTGCAACAGCATCCGCACCGTTATCCGCCGGTCAAGGGCGAACTCGGGCAGGTAGTCGGCCGCCGGGGCGTCCAGTTCGACCTTGCCTTCGGCCACCAGTTGCAGCACCAGGGTCGCGGTGAAGGTCTTGGTGTTGCTACCTATCCGGACGTACCCGTTGACAGGCGGCTTGGCGCCCTTGCCCAGCTCGGCCACCCCGGCACTGCCGGACCACTCGCCCCGCTCGTCGTTCACGCGCAGCGACACCCCGGCAATACCGGAGTCCACGATCTCCTGGATGGCCTTCCGCAGCTCCGGGCGATCCTGTCCTGCAGCGGAGTTCTCTGTGGTGTGGAAGGACTCGCTCACTGATATTCCTCAATCCCGTGACAGTTGGGCCTGGTCGCTGTCGGCCCCTTTGAGGAGGCCTCGCGTTGAGCGTGCACCCTGACCCAAGGTCAAGGTCAACCGTCCGGGCAGACCAGCACTGATCATTGCCGCTATCCTCGCCCCTGTGATCGCCCGCAATCCGTATCCCGAGAGCCCGGCCGTCCACGATCCGATGGTGCGCTGAGCGTATGGCCAACGGGCTCACGATCGGTCAGGCGGCGGCGTTCGTCGGCGTCACGATCAAGACGGTGCGGCACTATCACCGGCTCGGCCTGGTCGCCGAGCCGGAACGCGACGGTTCCGGATACCGGCGCTACGGGTCTGCCGACCTGCTCCGGCTCATCCAGGTCAGGACCCTGGCCGGGGCCGGCGTACCGCTGGCCGAGATCTGCGACCTGCTCGACGCCGATCCCGAGCAGTTCGCCGCCACTCTGGACGACGTCCGTCGCCGCCTCACCGAACGGATCGACGACCTGACCGCACGCCGCGACACGCTGCACCGGCTCGACCACAGCGACCGGGCCCTTCTACCCGACCGGGCCTGCGCGATCTTGAACCGACTCACCTGTCTCGGCTTCAGCCCTGACTACCTGGCCGTCCAACGCGAGGGCCTGGTCCTGGCCCGGGCACTGATTCCGGAGATCTTCGACAACTTCCTCACCCACCTCGAACAATCGCTCACCGACCCCGAGTTCGTCGAGCTGACCAAGCGCAGTTGGGACGCCAGATCCTGGGACCGCGACGACCCACGGATCGACGCGCTCGCGTCCGCGGTGGCCGCCAATCTGCTGACCCAGCGTGCGCTGCAGCCAATGCCGACCGGATTTCATAACCGGTCCGACGCCGCTGCCCGTTACGGGTTGGTCAACCACCACCGGGAAGACCAGGGACCCTCCATCGCCCGGTTGAACACCCTGGTAGAAGCGAAACTACGCGCGGTCGGCATCCACATCCCGCATCAGTAACGCCCGCTCAAGACCCCGGGGCCGCGGACCGGACGTGTGCCTCCGATGCCGCCGTGCGGGGGCGTCAGCGGCGAGGCTCCCGACGACCGGACTGGCGCCGCAGCAAGCTGTTGGGTTGCGGTCGAACACACCCTCGTGCAGCTTCCCCAAGGGCACCGACCTGTCCGTCCACGGCCCGGAACACCTCGCAGCGGTGGCCACCCAGCTCAACGGCCGACGCTTCGCCTTCGGCGTCCGCCCGCCGTGCTGTGGACCAGACTGGCGGTCACGCCGGCGGGATGACGGCCTCCCTGTCCGCGCAGAGGCACATGGGGACCTCCTGTCGCGTGGGTGTGGATGCGGGGGAACGCACCATGCTGGTCACCAACAGCCTGTTCACCCACGTGCGCCCCCCGTCTTCACGGTTATGACGATCACCGCTGTCGGCCTGGCCCTGACGGTCCCGAACTGGGTCTCCCTCCTCGCCATGGCCTCCCTGGTCGCCGCCATCCAGCTCCAGACCCGCGTCGTCGAGGAGCCCCTACCGCGGAGCCGTGCACGGCTCCGCGTACGCGGCCTGTACCGCCCGCACCGCCCGCTTCCTCCCCAGAAGTAGACGTCTCACCGCCTGACCGGCCCCGTCACCCGGCGGCCCCCGGCCGGGGCCGCCGCCTGCGCAGGAACGATTAGGATCGGGAGCCGATATCGGTTTCGTCACTACCGGAGGTGCGGTAAGGGTGCGGGAGTTCCAGCGGGGCGCGGTGCGGCTGCACATCCTCCATCACGCGGCCGAGGAGGAGATCCACGGCGCGTGGATGACCGAGGAACTGGCCTCACACGGCTACCAGATCAGCCCCGGCACCCTGTATCCGACACTGCACCGGCTGGAGGCCGACGGACTGCTGGCCTCGGAGCAGCGTGTGGTCGACGGCCGCACCCGCCGCGTCTACAAGGCGACCGAGGCCGGCAGGAAGGCTCTGGCCGAGGACCGCAAGGCCCTGGCGGAACTGGCCCGCGAGGTCCTGGGCAACGACGCGCCCTGATCAGCTCAGCCGCGTACCGCCGCTCCGGCCGACGCGGGCGAGGGGAGCGTCGAGGCCTTGTCGAAGCGGCCGGTGCCGAGCTGGTCGGGGCGCAGGAACTTCGGGACGCCCTCGGGCAGGAAGACGTCGCCGACGTAGAGGCGGATGAGGACGACGGCGCCCGGCGCGCTCGTGCCGGTCAGCCGGGTTTCCACTGCTGGAGCTGGGTCACGGAACACGCACCTCGCCTCGGCCGGGTATCGCGTGCGGACCTCCTCCGGCGGTTCCGCAATCGGGCACGACAGGCAGCCCGGCCGTTCCCCCGGCCGTGGGAACGGCCGGTCCAGGAGGAGTCAGTTCCGCGCGGTGAGGGTGCGGCGTACTGCGTAGCCGGCGGCGCCCAGCGCGACGACCGCGGTGCCGGAGATGACCGAGGAGAGGGGCAGGGCGAAGGCCAGGACGAGGCAGCCGGCCAGCCCGAGGGCGGGGATGAGGCGGTTCGGGCGGCCCTCGTCGGTGCTGAGGGTCCAGGCGGAGGCGTTGGCGACGGCGTAGTAGACCAGGACGCCGAAGGAGGAGAACCCGATCGCCCCGCGCAGGTCCCCGGTCGCGGCGGCCACGGCCACGACGGCGCCGACGAGGAGCTCGGCCCGGTGCGGGACCTGGAACTTTGGGTGGACGGCGGCCAGGGCGTGCGGCAGGTACCGGTCGCGGGCCATGGCCAGGGTGGTGCGCGAGACGCCGAGGATCAGGGCGAGCAAGGAACCGAGCCCGGCGACGGCCGCACCGACGCGGACGACGGGGACGAGCCAGGCGGCGCCCGAGGCCCGCGCGGCATCCGACAGCGGCGCGGTCGCCTCGTCCAGCCCGTCCGGGCCCAGCACCATCAGGACCGAGACCGCGACGAGGGCGTAGACGACGAGCGTGATGCCCAGCGCGATCGGAATCGCCCGCGGGATCGTGCGGGCAGGATCGCGGACCTCCTCGCCCAAGGTGGCGATACGGGCGTACCCGGCGAACGCGAAGAACAGCAGCCCCGCTGCCTGGAGCACCCCGCCGACGGTCGCGTCAGAGCCGACGTCCAGCCGGGCCGCGTCCGTCGCGCCGGAGGTGAGGGCGGCGACGAACACGGCGGCGAGGACCGCCAGGACCACGGCCACGATCGCGCGAGTCAACAGCGCGGACTTCTGCACCCCGGCATAGTTCACCGCAGTCAGCGCCACCACGGTGGCGACCGCCACCGCGTGCGCCTGACCGGGCCAGACGTAGGAGCCGACGGTGAGCGCCATCGCCGCGCAGGAGGCCGTCTTGCCGACTACGAAGCCCCAGCCCGCCAGGTACCCCCAGAACTGCCCGAGCCGCTCGCGGCCGTAGACGTAGGTGCCGCCCGACGCCGGATACCGGGCGGCGAGCCGCGCGGAGGAGGTGGCGTTGCAATAGGCGACGACGGCCGCCAGCGCCAGCCCGATCAACAGCCCGGAACCGGCGGCTCGTGAGGCAGGGGCGAGCGCGGCGAAGATTCCGGCGCCGATCATCGACCCTAGACCGATCATGACGGCGTCGGTCATCCCGAGCGTCCGCCGCAACTCACCCGGGACCCTTCCGGCGGTCGATGCCTTGTTCATGAGCACACTCCTCAGCGACACAACGACGCACGCCCTACGGATTCCGATATCGGCAGACGATATATGAGCGCGAGATGAGACCCACGGCCAGAGTCCGACGCTGCGCTACTCAGGCCCGCCGCACCGGAGCGGGGCCGCGGGCGCGTTATGGGTCGCCCGGGCCGCAACCATGCCGGGGAGCATGGCGGCATGCCGTCCGTGGGCCTCCTGTAGGGCGCGTCCTCCCCGTGACGAGTGGCTCCGCGGCCTCCGGCTCGCCGGTCGGGGTTCGGTTTCCGGAAGAGACCGATGACGGGGCGGGTGTCAGCCGAGCGCGCCGAGGAGTTCGTTGCACGCCTGCTCGCAGGAGCGGCAGGCTTCGGCGCAGACGCGGCAGTGCTCGTGCGTGTCGGCGTGCCGTTCACATTCGTCGCCGCACGCCTTGCAGACCATTGCGCATGCCTGGAGGATCGCGCGGGTGATGTTGGCGTCGTAGCCGGTGTGGCGCGAGAGCACGGACGCGGTGGCGGTGCAGATGTCGGCGCAGTCCATGTCGGTACGGATGCACTTGGCCAGGTCACCCACCATGCCCTCGGACAGGCAGGCGTCCGCACACGCCGTACACGCCTGCGCGCAGGCGATGCACTGCTCGATGCAGGCGGTGAGCTTGGCTTGGTCGATGTCGCCGAGGTCGGACGGGTAGGTGGCGAGCATGTCCTTGACGGTGCTGGACATCGTGCCTCCTTCTCCGCGGGGCCGGCGGAACCGGGACGGCCGCCGTCGAAGCCCCGGGTACACCTCCAGCTAACGCCGCTGACCACGAACGCGCCCGGCGGCACCGTGAAGGTGTGGCCGGGCGCGGTGCCGAGCGGGCTGTGGTCAGTGGTAGGCGTGGACGACGGCGTGGCCCTTGCCGCGGCCGATCATCCACTTGTTCACCGGAGTCGTGATGAAGAAGGCGACGGCGAAGCCGCCCAGAAGCGCCGTCCAGAACAGTGCGTCCGACAGGTGCGCGTCCATCGCCCCCGGCGTCAGGGCGATGATCCCGTTGTCGACGAGCTCCATCACGGCGATGGAGACGGTGTCGGCGGCGAGAGCGACCTTGATCGCGGACTTGAAGTCCAGGCCGGCCCTGATGACCGCGAGCAGTGTGAACGAGTAGCCGAAGATGAACGCCAGGGTGATCGCCAGGACCATGGTCGGCACGTTGCCCCACAGCAGGGCCGTGCCGATGACCATGCCGAGGATCTCGCCGATCGCGCATCCGGTCAGGCAGTGCAGCGTAGCCCTAGCCGCCGTCCCCCAGGAAGCGACCCCGTGCGTGTGCCTACCGTGGCCGCCAGCCTGGTGTGCGGCGTGGTCCTGGGCGGTGCTGCTGTGGTGTGCCCTGTGATCCATGACCGTCATCCCCAATCCCATCCAGTGTGGCCGTTCCTGCACGCCCCACGT
The DNA here is from genome assembly GCF_044385685.1 of Streptomyces sp. ALB3. Taxonomy (NCBI): domain Bacteria; kingdom Bacillati; phylum Actinomycetota; class Actinomycetes; order Kitasatosporales; family Streptomycetaceae; genus Streptomyces; species Streptomyces sp. ALB3. The sequence continues at coordinate 56,250 of NZ_JBISCE010000027.1, forward strand.
CCAACCGTATACCCCCTTGGGGTATTACTTCTCGGTGGTCCGGCGTGTGAGCGTCTCGATGTCGGCCGGGACACCAAGGCCGGATGCTTTCCAAGCCACCTGGCCCAGCGCCTCGGACAGGTGCCGTCCGAACCGGGTGATGTGCGCCGCTGGTCTAGGGCTGCGGGCCGTGAGGTTCGCGACGCTGGACCAGCGGCGACTTGCGGCTGACCTGCGTTCCAGGGCCGACAGGCTCGTCGAGGTGCACGGCATCCGCGTCCCTGGGAGAGGCATCCGGCGCCACCGCAACGCGTGGATCGGGCACGAGGTCCCTGCTGCGGAGATCGACCGGGCCGCGCGGCTTTCCAGGAACGCTGGGGCGGCCTCTCCCTGCCGCCAGCCCTCGCGTACGAGGGAGGCCCGCGCATCCTGGACGCGAATTGTCCCGAGGGCTCGGCGGAGGAGGGCTGGTCGTTCCCATCCGGGAGCTGCCGGGTCTCGATGACCTCCGGATTCATGATCGGCCCCGAGGGCGCGTTCGGGATGGATGCCTACCGCTGGACGTCCCCGTACGCCGGCGCAGACGGATGGGTCGACATAGTTGGCCCTGGCCGCCCATGCGAGACGCTGGGCCAAGACCGTCCGAAGATCACCGGCAAGGACGTCGAGTCATTGGGGGGTCCCAGCTTGGTGCAAGCAGGTTCTCAGGCCGCCTTTCCGGTCGCTCGGGCCGAGCAGGGCTGCGCCCGCAAGGCAGGCAGCCTGGCGGCGTCTTCGGCTCCGGCCAGGCTCTCACCCAGGTTCAGCAGAGAGAGGAGCCGCACCGGCCGGCCGGCGGTGGCAGCGGCTTCCAGTTTGTGGTGGCCGTCGAGGAGGAAGTGGGTCAGGCCCCAGTGCACGAAGTAGTCATCTCCCCGGTCGGTGGCGGGCTGGCACACGTCCAGCGTGGAGATCGCCACCGCCGTGGGGACCGTTTCGCGCTCCATGAGCGCGACGTACTCATCGACGCGCTCCCGCTCGTTCCACGTCGGGGGAACCATGGGAACGACGAACTCGTAGAGGTGGGCATCCTCGTCGATCGCGGTCTCGAAGGTCCGGTAGTACGGGGTGTGTGGGTACTCGGGGAGGCCCCAGAACTGGTCGATTCCCCACGTCGCCACCTGTTCGCCGCTGAAGTAGTCGCCCTCCTTACCGGGAATGACCAGCCGGGGTTCCACGTCCAGGAGCATCGGAAGGTACTCGCCCTCCGGCAGCAACGCACCGAACGCCTCGATCACGCCGCCGCCGTTCGGTTCGGCCAGTGCTCCGGTGAGCCGTTCCTGCATGCGCTCCAGCGACAGCTTTCCCCGGGCGGTCTCCAGCCGGCGGAAGAGGAGCGGGCACGTTCCGCAGTAGAAGCTGAGCTCGAAGGCAGGCTCGTCGTCGACCATGAGCAAGCGGCGCCGCGGCCCGCCGCCGAGCTCCTGCAGTTCCGTATCGAAGCGCAACCGTGCCTCGGAGGAAGGGGCGCCGAGACGGCGGGGGTCGCCCGTACTGATCATCACGGGCCGACCATACGGGACCCCAGGGACGGGCTCCGCCGAGCACTGAGCGTGCATCTGACCAGACAGCCAGACAGGTCGAACAGAGCGCTGAGTCACAGTGCGCCCCCTCGCATCGAACGCAGGTGAGGATCGGGCGGGGCGTACGGCAGAATCATGCTGTGACGTCCGTGGGGATCCTGGCCGAGGTGGAAGCCGACATGGCCGGGTTGGCCACACCGATGCGGGTCTTCGTGGCGACGGGGCGGTTCACCGAGCCGCAGACCGGCCTGCCGGAGTTGGCAGCCCAGATCCGCTCACTTCTGGCCTCGGCCGCGGCGGACGATGCCTGGCGGCGCTTCCTATCCGGGTACGCCCCACCGTCCGTCCCGGAGATCATCGCTGCTCTGGAGGCGGTCGAGACGCACGCAGCCGCCTCGCTCCTGACCCGGATAGCGACTGTCGACCTGGTCTGGCCGAGCCACCGGCTCCTGCCCGTGGAGACAGCCGAGCGGACGGCGGCCCGGGTGGTGTCCCTGCTCGGACCGGCGGCCACATGGTGGACCAACCACGACACCGAGTGCGGCGCGGTGAATGGACTCACCCCGCTGTTCGACACTCTGATCGCAGGGACGGACGGCGAGCACTTCGCGCTGGCCCTTCAGATCGCCGACGACTGAGCGCCTTTGCCCGTAGGGGCGCTCATCAGTGTCTCTGCGCGCGGCCCTTGCGGACGACGCCCGCCTGAGGCGGTGACAACCAGCGGCGCGAGCCGGGAGCTTCTGACCTCACGGGGCTTCGCCGAACTTCGTCCCGTCCAGCGGGTCCGCTTTCACTCGGAGCCGGACGTACCGGACGGGGAGCTGCCGGACGTCCGCGTCCTGGGCGCGGTGTCCCCCGCTGAATCCCGCGACACACAAGGGCTCGACCAACACCGGTCGAGACGCTCTGCCCCGCTTCCTGTGGGGCGCCGCCACCGCCTACCAGACCGAGGGCGCCGTCGCCGAAGGCGGCCGCGCCCCCTCCAACGGGAAGGCGAGCCGGCCGAGGGTGGCGGCGCCTGTGCCGGTGAGGGCGCTCGCGGGCATGGCGGGGTACTCCTTCGGTAGGAGGTGGCAGGGAGAGGTTGTGCGGGGGAAGGCGGGGTCAGCCCTTGATGGCGCCTCGGGTGATGCCGCCGACGATGTGGCGGCCGAAGAGGATGAAGACCAACGCGTCCATCGCCAACACCCATGGCCTGGTGGTTCGGCTCGTGGAGCGGCACGATCGGCACCGCCACCGGCGCGTACGTGGGCGCGGCCGACTACGGGGCAAGCTGCCTGTGCTCGTCGCGTACAACATCTACAACCGGGACTACTGCGGCGCTCACTGCGCGGGCGGCGCCGCCGCGGCAGGCGGAGGCCTCGGACCTCACTCCAGGATTTCAGCCAGGCCGGGGACCGGAAAGCCGTCAGTGCCGTGGCGTTCCCAACGGTGGGTGGGCTCGGTTGAGTTACTCGCGGACCTGAGCGTTCACTCTGGGATGCGCATCACCGCGGTCCGCGCCCAGGCCCGCGAGCAGGCGCAGGCCGTCCTCGGCGGGGCTGCCGGGGGCTGCGGACAGCACCAGCAGCTCCATGCCTGACTCGTCCGGTAGTGAGAAGTTCTCCTGGTGCAGTTCCAGCAGTCCGACCAGCGGGTGCTGGTATGCCTTGCGCCCATGGGTGCGGGCACGGACGTCCGCGCGGGCCCAGAGGCGACGGAAGCGCTCGCTGCCCATCGCCAGCTCGCCGATGAGCGAGGCCAGGTGGGGGTCCTCGGGGTACTTGCCGGCGGCCAGGCGCAGGTGCCCGACCGCGTCGAGGGTGCAGCCCTCCCAGTCCGCGTAGAGGCCGCGCTCGGCCTCCTCGAGGAAGAGGTGCCGGGCCGTGTTCAGGCCCGGTATCGGTCGGCCGTGGAGGAGCCCGGCGAGGCGGTTCCCGGCGAGCACGTTCAGGCGGTGGTCGATGATCAGCGCGGGCGCGTCGGTCACCAGGTCGAGGACGCGCAGCAACTCCGGTCGGACCCTCCCGCCCGGCGCCTTCGCGCGGCGGCGGCGTTGCCGGGCGAGCCGGGAGAGGTGCCCGCGTTCGGTCTCGTCGAGGCCAAGAACACAAGCGAGCGCGTCGAGGACCTGCTCGGAGGGCTGGGTCGCGCGGCCCTGCTCCAGGCGAACGTAGTAGTCGACGCTGACTCCGGACAGGTGCGCGACCTCTTCGCGACGCAACCCCTCGACCCGGCGGCGACTGTCGGTGGGGATGCCGACGGCCGCCGGGTCGACCCGGGAGCGCCGGGTCCGCAGGAAGCTCGCAAGATCGTCCATGCCTCTCATTATGGCCTCGTGGCTGCCCGTGGAGGTGGTACTGCCATTACCAGGAAGTCCAGTCCGACGGAAGAGGCGCCCCTGAACGCTGGACGCCGCGGCGCCCAGGATCGAAGGCGTCCGATCCGAAGGAGTTCCCATGAAGACGCTGATCGTCCATGCCCACCCGGAGCCGAAGTCGCTCAACAGTTCGCTGAAAGACCTCGCGGTGTCCACATTGGAGAATGCCGGGCACGAGGTGCAGGTGAGTGATCTGTACGCGATGAACTGGAAGGCGGTCGTGGACGCCGGGGACTACGGCCGCCACGCCTCGAGCCCGCTGAAAGTAGCGCGTGACTCGGGCCGGGCCTTCGACGCCGGAACGCTCACCCAGGACGTCCGCACCGAGCAGGAGAAGCTGCTGTGGGCCGACACGATCATCTTCCAGTTTCCGCTGTGGTGGTACACCATGCCCGCGATCCTCAAGGGTTGGGTGGACCGGGTGTTCACCTCCCACTTCGCGTACGGCGTCGGCGAGCACAGCGACACCAAGTACGGCGAGCGCTTCGGCGAAGGAACCCTCGCGGGCCGAAGGGCCCTGCTGTCGGTGACCGTCGGCGGCCCGCAGCCGCATTACGGCGCCCGCGGGATCAACGGCCCCATCGACGATCTGCTGTTCCCGATTCAGCACGGCATCCTCTACTACCCGGGCATCGAAGTGCTGCCGCCGTTCGTGCTGTACGGCACCGACCGGATGGCTGTCGAGGACTACCCGGACGTCGCCAAGGCGTGGGAGCAGCGCCTGCTCACCCTGGAGTCGACCGAGCCGATCGCTTTCCGGCGGCAGAACTGCGGTGACTATGAGATGCCTTCGCTGCGCCTGAGGGAGGGACTGGAGCCCGCGGGCCGCACGGGTTTCGGGCTGCACATGCGGGGCTGACCGCAGGTCCGTGGCAGCGGTGCGGGCGAGCGCCACCGGCCGATCTCACGATCGCGGAGGCTGTCCTGGTCGCACGGTCTCCATCAGGCGACGAAGGATGAAGAAGATGTTCCCTGGCAGGTCGGCTGCCGTGATCCTCGTCGTCCCCCCCATCCGGGCGCGTCGCGCCAGGCGGCGCGCACAGTAGCGGGAGCGCTCCCGAATTCGTGTGTCACGTGAGGTGCCTCGAGCTGCCGGACAGGATTCGCCGTTCGGCCACGTGTTCACGGCCCCGGCGCACCCGTCGGCGGTGGCAGCACCGAGCGGGATCAGCCACCCGGCTCCCTCGGTCCGCCGAAACATTCGGCCGGGCGCCCGCCGGGACGTAGGATCGGTGCTCTTGGGGGTGGGTACATGCTGAAACGGAGTTCCGGCACACCGACGCTGGAGGAAGTGGCCGCCCTTGCCGGAGTGGGGCGGGGCACGGTCTCCCGGGTGATCAACAACGCGTCGGGCGTCAAGGCGTCCACACGTCGCGCTGTACAGCGTGCCATCGACGAACTGGACTACGTTCCCAATCTGGCCGCGCGTTCCCTGGCCGGGCGGCGGGCGGGCGCTGTCGCGTTGGTGATGACGAAGACGGACTGGCGGCTGTTCGGTGAGCCGTTCTTCTCGGAGGTCGTGCGGGCGGTCGGGGACGCCCTCACCGAGGCCGGCGTACAGCTGCTCCTCACACTCGTCCGTACGGACGCCGAGCGGCAGCGGCTCGTGGAGTACGTGCGCGGCGGCCGGGTCGACGGCGCCCTGCTGATGTCCGTCCGGGCCGGGGACCGGCTGCCCGACATGCTCGCCGACGCCGGGCTACCCACGGTGCTGCTGGGCAGACGGTCGGCTGACGAACGGGTGACCTATGTGGACGCGGACAACGTGGGCGGCGCACGGGCGGCGGTGGCCCATCTGGTGGGCGGCGGGCGCAAGGCCGTCGCCACGATCACGGGACCGCCCGACATGTACGTCGCCCGGTGCAGGCTGCGCGGTTACCGGGAGGCGCTGAGCGACGCCGGGCTGGAGGAGGTGCCGTCCCTGCTCGTCCAGGGTGACTTCACCGAGGCCAGCGGGCGGCGGGCGATGGCCGGGCTCATGGAGCGGCACCCGGAGGTCGACGCCGTCTTCGCCGCTTCGGACAGCATGGCCGCCGGAGCGCTGGCCGCCCTGAACGCGGCAGGGCGACGGGTACCCGAGGACGTGGCGGTGGTCGGCTTCGACGACTTCGAGCTGGCCGAGCAGACGGAACCGCCGCTGACGACCGTCCGCCAGCCGATGGAGGAGATCGGCCGGACCATGGTGCGACTGCTGCTGGAGGAGATGGACCAGCCGGAGGTCGCCTGGCGCCATGTGATCCTGCGGACCCAGCTGGTGGTGCGCGAGTCGGCCTGAGCCGCCTCGGCGCACCCGGCCGCCGGTCGGCGGACCGGACCGGTGTGGAGGCGCTGAAGCTCCCAGCGCGCCCCGCAGCGGGAGCGCTCCCAAACTCGCGCGGCTCACCCTGTCCCTGACCTGCCCCTTCGGAATCCGTTCGTCGCATTCCGTCCCGATGGGTTGTCAGGGACACACCGACACTCCTACAGTCCCCTACGAAACAGCGGGTGGGAGCGCTCCCAAAAAAGACGACCGGGCGCTCCCGATTCCCTGATCGCCCCACCCGGTCATCCCTCCTGGAGAGGCCCCGCATGCGAGCGTCACCGCACAGCCCCAGAACCCCGCGCAGCCTGCTCGGCGCGCTGCTCCTCGCTCTCGCCACCGTGGCGGCTGTCCTGGCCGCTGCCCCGGCGGCCCACGCGGACACCCTGATCTGTGAACAGTACGGTTCGACGACGATCCAGGGCCGCTACGTGGTCCAGAACAACCGCTGGGGCACCAGCGCCCCCCAGTGCGTCACCGCTACCGACAGCGGCTTCAGAGTGACCCAGGCCGACGGCTCCGTCCCCACGAACGGGGCCCCGAAGTCCTATCCCTCGGTCTTCAACGGCTGTCACTACACCAACTGTTCGCCCGGTACGAACCTCCCGGCGCAGGTCAGCGGTATCGCCAGCGCCCCCAGCAGCATCTCCTACGGCTATGTCGGCGACGCCGTGTACAACGCGTCGTACGACATCTGGCTGGACCCCACGCCCAAGAAGGACGGGGTGAGCCGCACCGAGATCATGATCTGGTTCAACAAGGTCGGCCCGATCCAGCCGATCGGGTCGCAGGTCGGCACCGCCTCCGTGGGCGGGCGCACCTGGCAGGTGTGGACGGGCAGCAACGGCTCCAACGACGTCATCTCCTTCGTCGCCCCGTCGGCCGTCTCCAGCTGGAGCTTCGACGTCATGGACTTCGTCCGGAACACCGTCTCCCGCGGCATGGCCCAGAACAACTGGTACCTCACCAGTGTCCAGGCCGGCTTCGAGCCCTGGCAGAACGGTGCCGGGCTCGCGGTGAACTCCTTCTCCTCGGCCGTGAATCTCGGGACTCCGGGCACGGGCGATCCGGGTGGGCCCGGGGACCCGGTGACGGCCTGCAAGGTGACCTACGCGACGAACGTATGGACCGGCGGTTTCACCGCCGACGTCACGGTCGCCAACACCGGTTCGACGCCCGTCGACTCCTGGAAGCTGTCCTTCACCCTGCCCTCCGGGCAACGCGTCACCAACACGTGGAACGCCACCGTCAGCGGTGCCTCCGGAGCGGTGACGGCGACCGGCCTCGCGCACAGCGCCCGGATAGCGGCCGGCGCCAGCCAGACGTTCGGTTTCCAGGGGACCTACAGCGGCACGTTCTCGCAGCCGTCCGTATTCAGCCTCGACGGCGCCCGCTGCGCCTGAGCCCGGCGCACGACGACGGCCCGCCCTCTCACTTCCCCGCACGTACGGGGCGGGCCCCGCGCTCCCCGCTCGCCTCGCCGCCGAGCCGCCCCGGGCCCACCGCCTCCCCGGTCCGCGCATGGCGGCCCTCAGATCCCTCGCCCGTCAAGGCGGACGCCTTCGCCGCAGGGCGAGGATTCTCTCACCGGAGGGTGACAGCAGGAGACAGGCGCAATCGGAAGAAGTCCCCACACAGGCACAGGAGACACCATGGCTCGACGCAAGAGACGACTTGTTTCCCTGGCGGCGGTGTTCGCGACCCTGCTCGGCGGAATCGCCCTGACCCTGCTGGGACAGGGCAACGCGCAGGCTCACGGAGTGACGATGACTCCGGGCTCGCGTACCTACCTCTGCTGGCTGGACGCCAAGACCAGCACCGGCTCCCTGGATCCGACCAACCCGGCGTGCAAGGCCGCGCTCAGCGAGAGCGGCTCGACGGCGCTGTACAACTGGTTCGCCGTGCTCGACTCCAACGCGGGTGGACGAGGGGCCGGTTACGTCCCGGACGGAAAGCTGTGCAGCGCCGGCGACCGGTCGCCGTACGACTTCACCGGATACAACGCCGCCCGCTCCGACTGGCCCCGGACGCACCTGACGGCCGGCCGGACGATCCAGGTCAAGCACAGCAACTGGGCCGCGCACCCGGGCTCCTTCCGGGTGTACCTGTCCAAGCCCGGCTACTCGCCCAGCACGGAGCTGGGCTGGGACGACCTGGACCTGATCGAGACCGTCACCAACCCACCCCAGACGGGCTCCCCGGGCACGGACGGCGGCCATTACTACTGGGATCTGGACCTGCCCTCGGGCCGCTCGGGTGACGCGGTGATGTTCATCCAGTGGGTGCGCTCGGACAGCCAGGAGAACTTCTTCTCCTGCTCCGACGTCGTCTTCGACGGCGGCAACGGCGAGGTCACCGGCATCCGGGGCTCGGGCAGCACCCCGGACCCGACGCCCACGCCGGACCCCACGCCGACCCCGGACCCGACCCCCACGCCGACCGACCCGCACAGTGGGTGCATGGCCGTCTACCGCGTGACCAACTACTGGAGCGGTGGATTCCAGGGGTCCGTCGAGGTCATGAACCACGGCACGACGGCGCGTGACGGCTGGGCGGTGAAGTGGACACCCGGCGCCGGAGCCAAGCTCAGCAGCGTGTGGAACGGCACGCTGACCACCGGGGCCGACGGCACGGTCACGGTCAGGAGTCTCGACTACAACCGGTCCATCCCACCGGACGGCAGCGTCACCTTCGGATTCACAGCGACATCGACCGGCAACAACCTCCCGGTCGGCTCGATCGGCTGCGTCAACCCGTAGCCGCTGACAGAGGCAGCGCCGGCTCCCGCATATAGGGGAGCCTGCGCTGTCGCGCTTTCCTGCGCACCGGGCCACCGTGGCGGCGGGCGACCCCGCCGCCACCGCCGGTCAATGTGCGTGAAGCTCCTGGTGGACCCCGTAGGTGCCTTACCGAGGGGTGAGGTCGCCTGCTCGTGCGTGTCAGCCGTAGCTGTCTTCCTTCTCCGGCCGGTGGTCGCTGTGAAGCTGCTCGTCCGCCTTGCAGCCGACCTCCGCCCCGCGCGGCCATCGTTGGCCGCCTCACCTGCAACAGCACCGTCATCGCCACCGTCTCTCCGGCACCCGCGCACGAGTCGAAGTGGAGTTGCGAACGTTCCACCGGTCAACGTGATGAAAAGATCACCCACCATCAGCTCGATGATCTCCCCAACCCGCCGACCACTCGCTACATCCGCGACGTCCTCGTCGTCGCCGTGGTGCTGCCGCGGCGCGACGAACGGTTGGAGGCCCTGCCCCGCTGGGCGGACGCCCCCTTGGCCCAGGCGCCGCTCCCCCAGCGGCAACTCATCGCCCCCTTCACTCATTGGTATCACCTGGGCGCGAGGTCGGGGCCTTGTCGGCGAGATCGTAGTTCCCCGCGCACGCGTCGCCGCACCCAGCGTCTTCATGACGGACGAGGAGCAGGCCGAGCAGCTGCACCGGCGGGCCCGGACGTCGTGGACGGCGCCGGGAAGAGCCGGTGATGCCCATAGCAGCCGGCCGGACGGGTCGGTCAGGATCTGCACGTTCATCCCGTGCTTCTTGTGCTTTCCAGAGTAGAAGGGGCGGTCAACGGCGATCCGGTCGATGGGCAGCAGCGTGCCGTCCAGCAGCACGAACGCCTTCGTGGATGCCGTACGGGCAGCCTCTTTGAGGGTCGGGGCGAGTGCGGCCAGGAGGTCGACGGCTTCGGTGACGTATCGGTAGGCGGTCGCGGTGCCTACACCGAACCCGGCCGCGAGTTGGGCGTAGGGGTGACCGTTGCGGAGGTGGGCGAGTGTGAGCAGGGCCTGCCGGCCTGGGGTCAGGCGCCTCCACCGGCTGCCGAGCTCTCGGCGGTGTTGACGGAGCTTGGCGGACAGGAAGCGGAGGTAAGAGGTGGACACGTCGACGCCGGACGGGTAGACAAGCACGCGAAGCCTCTGGTGGAGAAGGAATTCTTGGTCGAAAACCCATCTACCAGGGGCTTCACCTGTCTCTCGGTCCAACTGGCCGCCGGACCACACGAATGGAGAACGCCCAGTGCTCGATGCACATATGAATGGGGAAGACAGGCGTGGCAAAGGGGCCGTTCCGAACAACATGTTCGTATCCGGGCTCACGGTACTCGTGCTCAATCTGCTGGTCTGGGGCGGAGTGAGCTGTCTCTTCGTGTTCGGGTGGGAGTTCGCAGGAGCGGCCACGAAGTGCGGTCCGCACATCGGTGTCCCGTGTCCCCCCGGTACCGGCTACGCGATTGCGGCGCCGTGGGTGGCGGGTCTCGCCACGCTGGCACTGCTCATCCATGCTTGGCAGGAGGGCGTCCGCGGGCCCCTGCCGGCCGCTGCGGCGCCCTTCATTCTGGGTGCGGCCCTCGGAGTCCGCTTTCTCTGGTCCGCAGCGTTCGTCGCCGACACAAGCCAGAGCCGGGTGGTCATGGCCGTCATCGGCCTGCTGAGCACCCTGCTGCTCGGCGTGCTGTACGGACGATGGCTGTTCCGCAGATGGGGTGTGGCCTTGTTGCTGTGGTGCGTGCGGCTGGACCGCAGCGGCATGGTGGTGGCATCTGGACCCGAGCAGGTGCACGCCCGTAACGTCCTTCTCGCCCTGAGCCTTACGGGCACGGTACTCGGCTGCTGCGCTGGGGCGGCCCTGCTCTGACGCACAGGGCCTCTGCCTGTATCCGACCAGCGCAGACAGAAGTTGGAAAGCGCTCAGTAAAAGCTGTAGGTGCAGGTGGCGGTGCGCTCGCCGGCGGTGTCGACCCACCCGATGACCGTGCCCTGGGCCTCAGTGAGGTGACACTGGCTACTCCCTCCGCTCCTCATGGCTCCCCATGTGCCCGAGTGTTCGCGGACGAAACCGGTCGCGGCGCCGGAGGCGTTCCGCTCGCGAGGCCGACGGCGGAGTCGTTGCGGGTCGTGGAACCAGCCTTGCGGCGCCGGGTGTTGTCGGTGTTGGTTCGCCGCTGGTGTGCGGTGGTCGTGGGAAGTCGAGGACGAGAGGGCTGGCGTGGGTGCGGAACTCCTCGAAGTAGGCGTGCCGGGCTTCGGGGATCAGGCGATACAGCTTCCGTCCGGCGTCGTCGCGTGTGTCATCGGCCGGTTTCTCCCCGCACGTGTCGGCAGCACGTCACTCCCCGCCCCGGCCGCGTGACAGGGCGAGGAAAGCTGCCGTCCTCGTGGTCGGGACAGGCCGAGTCCGGCAGCATCTCCTGGGGCGTCCGTCACGGAAGCGATGCTCCCTCGGCGCGTCAGTGGACCGGGCGGCTCGTACAGACTGCAGCCGTGTTCACACCGACGATCACTGCGATGGCACCCCAGGCAGGGCCGTCAAGTTGCTGTCCGAGCACGACGAGACCGACCAGCGCGGCGAAGACCGGGTTGACGCTCATGAACACGCCGAAGAAGTGCGCCGGTACACGGCGCAGGGCCAGCAGATCAGCCAGGAACGGGACCGCCGAGGACAGCACTCCGGCCGCCAGGGCGCAGCCCAGGGCCGCAAGGGTGGGCGGGTGGTGCAACAGCACCCAGGCGCCGACGGGCAGGTAGAGGAGGCCGGAGACGAGTGCTGCGGCAGCCGAGCCTTCCAGGCCGGGCAGACGGGCGCCGACGCTCCGGTTGAGCAGGATGTAGCAGCCCCAACAGACCGCGGCCAGTACAGCAAGCCCGATGCCCGGATAGTCGGTGGAGGGTGTGGGACGCGTGAGAACCACTACCGCACCCGCTGCCGCGACTGCTGCCGCCAGGTCGATACGGCGGCGGGAGCCGGCCAGGGCCACGGTCAGCGGGCCGAGGAACTCCAGCGTCACTGCCAGCCCGAGCCCGATCCGCTCGATCGCCGCGTACAGGGACAGATTCATCACCGCGAACACCAGCGCGAGACCGAGGACGAGACGCCACTGCGCCGCTGTGAAGCGCCGCAGCCGCGGTCGCCCCGCAGCCCCGAGCACCAGGGCGGCAACCCATTGACGCACCGCCACCACGCCGGCTGCCCCGAGCGCCGGGAACGCAAGCGCCGCCACAGAAGCCCCTACCTGGTTGGACAGCCCGCTGCCGAGCATCAGGGCCGCACCGGCGCCGCGCCCTCCAGCCCCACGAGAAGCCGCTCCGAAGTCCACGGGGGCGGCGGAGGTCTCGGCGCGGCAGGCATCGATCGTCATGCCTCCACCTTGAAAGCACCTACTCCATACACAAAATGCATTGATGACGCCTTCTATACGCTGTGCGTATGGATGATGGGAACAGCCCGGTGGCATTGCTGGAGCTGAAGCACGTGCGGTGCCTGGTCGCCATCGTGGACACCGGCAGCTTCACCGACGCCGCTCGTGAGCACGGCCTCTCCCAGGCAGCCGTCTCCCGCACACTCGCCGGCCTGGAAAGCATCCTCGGGACGCGCTTGCTGCACCGCACCAGCCGCAGCGTCTCCCCCACCGCCGCCGGAGTGCAGGTCCTGGCCCGCGCCCGTGTGCTCCTCAACGGTGCGGAGGAACTCGTCCGCGAAGCCACCACCGGACACACCCGCCTGCGCATTGGCCATGCCTGGTCCGCCTTCGGCCGGCACACCACCGAGTTCCAACGACGCTGGCACGGACAGCAGCCCGAGACCGACCTGCGTCTCATCCGCCACAACACATCCACCGGTGGCCTCGCCGAAGGCCTGTGCGACCTCGCCGTCATCCGCGCCCCCATCGACCTCAAACCGTGGGCCCACGTGCAGATCGGACGAGAAGCGCGCTACGCCGCCCTGGCCTCCGACGATCCCTGGGCCCGCCGCCGCACCATCCGCCTGGCCGACATCTCCGGCCGCACCCTGGCCATCGATCGCCGAACCGGTACCACCACCTTGGATCTGTGGCCCGAAGAAGACCAACCCTCCGTCGAATACACCCACGACATCGACGACTGGCTCGCCGCCATCGCCTCCGGCCGCTGCATCGGGCTGACTCCCCAGGCCACTGCCGCCCAGTACCGCCGCGACGGCATCACCTACCGGCCCCTGCGCGACGCCGAGCCCGTCCCCGTCCACTTCATCTGGCGCGCCCACAGCCCCCACCCCGCCACGCATGCCGCCATCGCCCTCGCCTCCGACCTCTACCGCTGAAGCGCCTGTTCGGAGGCCAGCTCCCGATCAGCCGCGTGAACAACGCTCCGGGTCACCACACCGAGCGGTGGGAGCGGCCGTGAGAGCGTCTGGAGGGGGTGTGGTGCCCTGTGCCAGGTACCGGATTCCGTCGCAGGACGGAGGCGGGGTGGCGCCTCGTGTGGGAGGTGATATATGGCCGCTTCAGAGCCGACCGCATCGGACCGAACCTCCGCAGCCGACACAGCGGTCGTCGACCAACCTGTCTCCAGCCACGTTCCGAGCGCGGGCCGCCCCTGTGCTCGGCCGTGACTATCACGCCAGGCTGGCGGATAGCGCAGACGTTGCCGGCGTCGGCCGCACGACACTGCACCGCTGCTCCTCCGACCGCACCGAGCTCTTCAGCGCAGCCACCGAGAACTCCATCGCGGCGACATATGAGTCGGAGGCCGACGCGGCCATCGACCAGGGCTCCGCCATCGAGGCAATGCGCAGGCTGGTCCCGGGCCCGATAGCGGCGTCCCACTCCCCGCTTATCGCGGAGACGGCGCCCCGCCACTGGTGACAGTCGCGCTCCGACTGATCCTCGACAGCAGCCCGAACGGCAGCTTCTCGCTCCATCACGCGTGCAACTCTCCCGCACCGGCCCCTCCCTCGGTCAGCGCATGCGCACGGCGCAGGGGCACGTACCCAAGGTCTGACGGACCATTTCGGGCAGAAATGCGACAGCGACGGAAAACGTGCTCCGCGCCGCTACCCCTGAAGGCGTCGGGGTCCTGCCTCGAGTGCCACGCCGGCACGCCAGCCGACTTCGCCACCTACATCGCCGCCGGACCTCCCCGCACCACACTTCTGAGCATGAGCAGAGTTGCTCACCTGGATCCCCACCCCGTGATCTTCAAGGCCGTGAGACAGCATCGTCCGGAAGTCCCGCAATGACGGCCGCCACGGCCTCTGCCGCGCTGTCCAGCTCTTGCAGCCGTCCGTCGGAGAATCGCACCTGGTAGCCGCCACCTCTGAGCGGCATGGCCGCCGGCAGGTCATGGCAGATGGGCGGCGCGGCCCGTCGGCTGAAAGTGACCCAGTACATGCTCCGCCCTGGCGACAGGACCCGAAGCCGCTCCTGTTCGAAGGCGGCCTCGACGAGTTCGTGGAGCGCAGTGCCCGGCTTGCGCGCGGCGGCCTCGCGTAGCTGGCGCCATCGCACTGGAATAGCCTCTCCACGCTCATGGGCCTCGGCCAGCTCCCAGGTCCGCAGGAAAGGCCACTGAGCGACGAGTCCCCGGACCCCGGGATCCTGCAGCCACGAATGCAACGCCCCGACAACCACGGACAGGTCCGGGGTGCTGCCGGTGGCCATGCGGACATCGTTGTTCCAGCAGTCGACGATGAAGCTGCGCTCATTCTGTGCCATCAGTACATTCGCCGAGTGGCCGCCGGCTTCCACCCGTGCGGCCACCTGGCGCCAGCCTGGTGAGGATGTCAGCTCGACCGCGAGCCCGTAGCCAGCACGATCGGCCACCGCCTGCAGGGCGTTCTGCAAGGATCCCGCCCGGACGACCTCGGGGTACAGCGTCAAGTACTCGTGCATGGGATCGTTCGGCGCCGCATCGCCGGCGAGTTGTCTGGGCATACGAGCGAGTCTGCCAGGCTGGCGCGCATTGACATCCCCGCTGCCTACGTCCGTGCCCCCTGCCGGGTCCGCTGAATGCCGGAACCCGAGTGGGAGCGAAGAGCCGGACCGGGGAGATTCCGAGATCCGCATCAGGGCCGCCCTGGCCGTGCTCCCTGTCGACGCCTCCATCGGGGATACGCTCGCCTCAGGATCAGTTACGCCACAGCGCCGGAGACATCAGTACCGGCCCGTCCTTCGACGTGGACTACCTCATGGGACGCACCCCAATGCCCTGTGCTCCTTCTGTGCGGACTTGAGGGGGGATGGACTGTCACGACGCGGATCGAGCCTGGCGCAAGGCTCTTTGCCTGGGTCATGCCCCCAAATGCTCCGTCACGGGTAGGCACTCGGCGAGCAGGTCGATGACGTCGCGCCAGGCTCGCCGGGCGTGCTGTGGGTGGTAGCCGACACCGGGGACCGTGGGGTGGTCGACCGACGGGTGGTGGAAGGCGTGCAAGGCGCCGCCATAGACAGTGAGGCGCCAGTCGACACCCGCGGCCTGCATCTCGGCGGTGAACGCGTTCCGTTGCGCGGGCGGCATGATCGGATCTTCCGACCCGACCCCGGCCCACACCGGGCAGCGTATGCGCACCGCCTCGCCCGGTCGGCCCGTGGTAGTCGCGTTGACTGTCCCGATCGCGCGCAGGTTGACGCCGTCGCGTCCGAGTTCCAGCCCGATGGCGCCCCCGGTGCCGTAGCCGACGGCGGCGATCCGGTCGGGGTCGGTCCGCGGTTCGGCACACAGCACGTCGAGTGCCGCGTGGCCGATGCCCCGCATCCGGTCGGGATCAGCGAGTAGCGGTATGCAACGGCCCAACATCTCCTCGGGATCGCTCAAGTAGCATCCGCCGTGCAGGTCGAAGGCCAGCGTCACGTATCCCAGTTCGGCGAGGGCGTCGGCCCGGCGGCGCTCGACGTCGCTGAGTCCCATGCCCTCTGGTCCGAGCAGCACGGCGGGCCGGCGGTCGACACCGGCCGGGAGCGCGAGGTGTCCGATCATCGTCAAACCGTCCGCCGGGTACTCGACCGTACGTGTCGTGATCGTGTTCATGAGATGGGACCCTAGTGATCGTCGAGCCCGGTCCGGTGGGTGTTTTGCCGCCGGCAGAACAGCGTGCCTGTCCCTCCGATCCCCCTGCAAGATGGGGGCTGAGTACTCAGGGCTTCAACATCGTCTCGTTGTCCCCTTCACGCGCACCCCGTTCACACCTTGCGTGCGGCTGGACTGATTCCGGTCAGGCGCCCACCATCGCTCCGGCACAGCGCAGAGCCGCCTGACCAGCACCACAACAGGCAAGTCACCACGCCAATCACCGCTGAGTACCGACCGGTTCAGTACGTGAGCGCCCACAGCGCCGGATCAGCAACGAGTCCGTCGGCGCGCTCCTGTGCACCGGCAGCGTCCCTACCAGCCTCGCCATCGGCGTCGCCGCCCGTCCATGCGGCCTGGAGTCTCACCGCCGCACACTGGTTTGGCGACCCTCGGCCCGGGCCCGGGCAGCCGCCGACGACAACTCGATCATGCCCACCGACCTCGGCCAAGGAGTACTCGACCCGTCGGCATCGGGACGCGGATTACCAGTCCCGGTTGCCGCTTCTCCGTGCTCCAGCAGCCGCCATGGTGGAAGCGATCCCCGTCCTCCCTCTTGTCGTCGTCAGCGCCCTCTTCGGCATCCACCCACCGGTCACGTGGATACAGCCATACTGGCTCGCCCCCTAGCTCGGCCGGCTCCCATGCGAACCGCGGCCAGACAGGGGCATGCATGAACGGGTCTGTGTTGCCAAGGATCTCCGGGTTGACTTGGCGGAAGTCGGGATCCATCCCCGAAAGGCACGCTCAACTGCTTCTCCAAGTCGGTCCATGTCGGACAGAAAAGGCAGTCGCTTCGTCATACGGGCTGTCCAGTGAGTTCTGGTCGTTCGAGGCTCGGCGGCCAGTTGGCGGTGGGTCGCGCTCCGCTCCGAGTACGAGGAGGGGTACCAAACGCCGCCGAACCGCTCGAGCGACAAGCTCACCCCTTGATGAACTCGATGATCTGCGGGGCGATTTTCCTCGGGGCCATGACGACGGCGCCATGGTTGAGTCCGGGCAGAGTACGGTGGTCGGCCCGCGGCAGGATCTCGGTGACGGCGAGGGCGGCGCGCTGGAACGCGGCCGGGCTCTTGCCGCCGGTCAACACGCGGGTGCGTACTGCCACCCCTTTCCACTCCTCAGGATCGAGCGGCTCGCCTTGCTGGGTGTCGCCCATGACCGCGATGTCGTAGGGCAGAGTGCTGGCCAGCGCGGTGAGGTTTGCCCACATCTTCGGCATGAGCTTCATGAAGAACACAGCGATGCCGGGCACGCCCTGCACTCTGGTCATGAAGTACTTGACCGCGTCACTGTGCCGACCTTCCGCGAGCAGCACGGTGATCTGCTGCGCGAGATCCTTGGGTGGCCCGTCGTCGCCTTCGGCGACCACGAACGGCGGCTCATAGAGAGCCAGGCGGTCGACGTTCACTCCAGCAGCGGCCGCGCGCAGGGCGAGGACCGCTCCGGAGGACGAGCCAAACACCGACGCCGAACCGCCGACGTGTTCGACCAACGCGGCGATGTCTTCAATCTCGCGGTCGGGGGCGTAGGCATTGGCGTCACCGCTGGCACCCCGTCCTCGCCGGTCGTAGTTGATCACAGTGAAGTGCTGGGCGAGGAGAGCCGCGAGTTTGCTCGTGTCCGAGCGGTCTGCCAGCGCCGAGGCGACCAGGACGACGGCCGGCCCGCGGCCCGACTGTTCGAATGCGATCTCGGTGCCGTCGGCGGAGGCGACACAGGCCTCGGCTCTGGCTGACTGGTCTCGCGCTGTTGCCATGTCAATCTCTCCGGTTCACGTAGGGGTCGTACTGCTGTGAGGACCCCCGCAGCGCAGAATAATCATCGGTGCGCCAGGCGCTCGACGCCGAAGCCCTCACAGCTCGGAGAGGACGACCCCACTTACGCAGCATCGAGGGCATGGCCGGCAGTGAAAACCGGGATGATCCGGGATGATCCAGTTGTGACTGGTGCGATTGCGGCGTCGTAGCTGTCCTGGATAGCCCCGAGAGCCCTCACCAGCTTCCCGAAAGAGCGCAGGCTCAGCCCGGTAGCAACCCCGGCCTACTGCCGTACCTGCCAACGGCTCTCGTGGGCTTTCGCCGCCTGCGGCACCGCAAACACCTGCGGTCGCAGCGAGTGCGACGAGTGCGGGGCAGGATGTCCGCGGAGCTTTCGGAGACCGGGAGGGGAGGCTCCGAGATGACCTGGAACGAGTGGATGAACACCCAGGCCAGACCCACCTCGGCCCGCCGGGAAGAGGCCGGCGGGCCGAGGTGGTCAGATGCACGGGAGGCGTGGCGCGTTACCGCGCGCGGTTACGGTCAGACCGCCCACCTGCTGCAGCTGGAGGCCGAGGACCAGGCGTGACCGCTGATGCTGTTGTTCGCTGCGGCGCCCGTGGTGAAGGAGTCACCCAGGAGGCTGGAAGCCCAGCCCTCGGACCGGCTGAGGCAGATGTGTCCGCCGCTGCCGCCGGTGCCGTTGTAGAACTTGACCTCATAGCTGTTGCCGTTGTTCAGGACCGACGACGCCTTGTTGGTGTCGGCGCCCTGGAAGCTCAGCGCCGAGTCACCCCAGTTGGAGTCGTCACCGGCCGCATGACCGAGGTGGCCGTTGCAGTTGGTGCTGTCGTACGCGTACATGTAGCCGGACAGCGCGCCGGCCATGGCGTCGGAGCAGTCCGCCGCCTGGGCGGAGGTCGCGGGGACGAGAGCGCCGAGGGATGCAACGGCGACGGTCGTGAGGGCAGCGAAAGCCTTGCGCATGAGATGGTGCTCCTTCATGTGTCGGTGTGGATGCATCCGCGACCGCCGGGCCGCGGAAACCTGTGAGTCACTCGCCGGTGATGTCCCGGGCTCGGGAGAGGGCGGCCAGCCCCATGCGCTGGTATGCGGCATTCTCCTTGGCATACCTTTTCAGCAGGGCGGACCGGTGTTCCCGCTCGAGTCGGCGTGCGGTCTTTCCGAGATCCGTCTTCACGGCGCACGAGGCTTCGGTCACCGCCAACTCGACCTCGTAGGCCCGAGCTTCCTGCGAACTCATTCCCGCGGTGCTGGTGGCACGCTTCTCGCGGATCTCGTCCGGCGAGGAGAATGGACGGCCGGCTTCCTTCATACAGTGCGCCCAGGCGCCGACCGTCCTTTTCATCCGCTCGTCCGCGAGGATGCGCGGGACATAGAGCGGCGTGAGGCTCGTGACGGTCTTCTTCGCCTTGAACCAGGCCTCGAGGTCTCCGTAGAGGTGGGAGCGGGCTCCGGCCCAGCAGCCCGTCCGGGGAGTCTCCACAGCGCCTCCGGCCGGCAGGTCCACGCTCAGTACGTCGTCGTAGTCGCCGTTGAGAGCCGTGTTGTAGCGGATACGGTCCTTCTTCGGGAGCGCGTTCGGGAACCGGACGTTGGGGTGCTCGCTGCGCTCCTTCTCGGCCGCCTCGTCGAAGGGCCGGCCGTAGCCGTACTTCTCCGCCCACGCGATGTCGTCGATGACGTAGCGCCCCGCTTTACGGGCGTCGACACCCGCCACCGGTCCCACCCAGTACGAGAATCCCTCGTTCTCCATGCACTTCTTGACGAGGGCGTACTCGGCGTACTCGATTTCCATCTCCTCGGGGGCGGTAAGGTCCCGGAGTTCGCTGTCCGGAATCGTGACGGCGCCCCCCTTCAACGGTTCTGCCGAGTTCGTCGTGAGATTCGTTCCGGCACCACAGCCCGCCGCTATGCAGGCAGCCGCCATGGCAGCAACGGATAGGGGGAATGCCCGCCTCATGTGATGCGCTCCTCACGGCTGACGCGGCGTCCTAGCCGCCTTCGGTGAGCCTTTCCCTTTGGCCCTGCCCATGGACCTTAGGGGCATCGCGGGATTCGGAATGTGTCATCCGTGCAGCAACCTTTGTCAGTTGTGCACCGCCATGGGAAGGTGTCGTTTCAGCGGAGGACGGACCCGTGTGTCGTCGTCGCTTCCGTTGCAGCGAACGAGGGCATCCCGACACACTGACGTCAGGAACCGACGCGCCGAGGGGGGAAGTTGTGGGGCAACGGGCCGAAGCGTCGCAGAGCCGGCTCTGTGATCCGAGCCGACTGAGGTCTGGTGCTGCTGTTGACTCACCCCCAGCGCACGCATGTCGTTCCGGCGGCGCAAAGAGCGGCGCAGCGGGAGCCTCACCGGAACGCCGTCCCGTCGGTCGCCACCGGCGCATCAGTGTTCAGCGTGCACGCCCGGCCGCACCGGGAGCGAAAGGTGATCGTGTCGACCAGTAGCAACAACGCGTCCGCCATCAGCCTGTCCAAGGTCATGGAGCAGGCTCCTGAGCTGGTGAGCCTGTACAAGGCGGCGGGCAGCAGTATCCGCGTGCACGGACTGGAGGGAGCGCGGGCCGCGGTGTACCTGGTGCTGGACCGCTCCGGGTCGATGCGGCCCTACTACCGGGACGGCACGATGCAGCACCTGGCCGAGCAGGTGCTGTCCCTGTCGGCGCATCTCGATGACGACGGCATCGTCCCGGTGGTTTTCTTCTCCACGGACGTCGACGGATCCACCGACCTGGCACTCGGCCGACACCGCGGCCGCGTCAACAAGCTCCACGAAAACCTCGGCCATATGGGCCGTACTAACTACCACTGGGCCATGGACGAGGTCATCGACCACTACACAGCGTCCGGCAGCGACGCCCCCGCTCTGGTCATCTTTCAGACCGACGGCGGGCCGACCAGCAAGTTCGCCGCCGAGCGCTATCTCTGCAAAGCCGCCCGGCTACCGCTGTTCTGGCAGTTCATCGGCTTCGGCGACCCCGACGACAACGAGTTCGCCTTCCTGCGTAAACTCGACACTCTCGCCGTCCCCGCTCACCGCGTCATCGACAATGCCGGGTTCTTCCACGCCGGCCGCACCCCACAGGTTGTCGATGACGCGCAGCTCTACGACCAGCTCCTCCAGGAATTCCCTCATTGGCTGACCGCTGCCCGAACCGCCCGGATCCTGAAGTAGAGCGCGGCCGGCAACAACCGGAGCACACCGACCTGGCAGACATGAAGAAGCCCCGGACCAACAGCCCGGCACTCACATCACGGGGGTCTGGCTCCCTGCCCGTCGGAGGCTTACTGACCCTTGAGGTCGCCCCTGTGACCAACGAACGAGGAGTTGACGTGAGCCAGTTCTACAAGTTGAGCGACCACACCCTGTGGGACCCGTCCAACGGGGCGTCCCGGCTGTTCATGAGCCAGGTCACCGTCTATCAAGCCGAAGTGGGTCTGCCATCCGGCATCGGCCCCATGGAAGCTGACGAGTGCCAGATCGACCCCATCGCATTCGCGGCCTTCGTCGACGCCCTGCTCGCCTGGCATGGCAGAACCAGGCACGCCATCATGGCCACCCTGTCCGAAGGCTTCGTTGCCACAGCGCTGGCCTTGGCTGAGAAAGCGAACATCGAGGTGAACTGGCAAGCGGCCGAGCGCGCCGAGGGTCACTATCTCAAGACTGCTTCGGATCCCCGTGCAAAGGAGTGGACAGCCGCACTGCAGCAGAAGTCGCACGAGCTCATCCGGCACATAGCGAGCTGAGGCTCGTCCGTCAGCACCCGCCTCAGGCTCGCAAGCGTTGCCCTGCGTGTACCGCGGGCCACACGACGTAGACCGAGGCCGGCTCGCCGGACATCTGGCGTCCGGGCATCTTGATCCGGTTGACGTGTCCTTCAACCACGCCGGAGCTCCAAGGACGGGTGAGGCCGGCGATGACGGCCAGCCGGTCGCGGTCGATGCCTTCGGCGAGCGCGTGGAGGCCGGGGCAGTTGTCTCGCCGGACCGGCATCAAGCCACTGCGGAAGCCGCTCGACCCGGCGCTCGGTGAGCATCCTGCCGACGGAGCGGACGCGGCCGGCGAGGCGTCCCGTGCAGGGCAGTGGATAAAGACGGGGGCTTGGACAGGCAGAGCCCGCGGTCGACAGGAGCGGTACCGCGGGTGGTGGCGTAGGCGGCGAAGACTCCGATCCGGGAGTCCCCCGTGCGGCCGGCGGGGCCGGAGTACCGCCGTTGCACCCGGCTGGGCTGATGCTCTCCTGGCGAGTTCGGTGTCATCCGCCCTGCCCCTGCCCCTGCAGCGGGACGCGGACGTGATCGAGCGCGTCGAGGCGCTCCCGCCCCGGCCGTGATCGCCACGAAGCCGCTCGGCAGGTGGACGGCCGGCTGGACGCCTTCTTCTGGTCCGATGGGCCTCCCGGACGCCGGAGCCGCAGCAGTGGGCGGGCGCATGCCGCCCGGGGCGAGGCAGGATCCCGGGGCCGTTGAACGAGCCATTCCGGTCGGTTTCTATGCTGATACTTTCCGCGCTCGAAAGGTTTATGTGATGGTCCTCTCTCTCCTTCGCGGCAGGCGATCCAAGGCGGCCTCCGGTGGTGGTGCGAGATTCGCTCTTCCCGTGCCGCCCGGGGCAGGAACCGTCACCTGCGAGGTCGTCGATCCCATGGGGCAGCCGCTCGGCGGCGCCGAGATCACGGTCACGTCCCAGAAGTCGGCCCGGACAGTGGCGAAGGGGACCACCGACCTGTTCGGCATGTTCGTCGCAGCTCTGCCCCCGGGTGATTACCGCCTGCTCATGACGGCCGAAGGCATGCAGCCGGCCAGCTGGGCTTTCGATATCGCCGAGGGCGAGACCCTGTCGATGGGCCGCGTGCAACTGGACGTTGCCCGGCAGCTCGAGCCCCCGGCCCCCGGCACCTGGCTCTTCGATCCTCCGCACACCGCGATCCGCTTCATCGCCAAGCACGTCGGCATGGCCAATGTGCACGGCCGTTTCACCGCCTTCGAAGGCGGTATCCGCATCGCGCCCTCCGTCGAGGACTCCCAGGTCGAGATACGCATCGATGCTTCGAGCATCACCACGGGCAACAAGACCAGGGACAACCATCTGCGGTCGGCCGACTTCCTCGACGTGGAGAACTACCCCTACCTCCATTTCGTCAGCAGGCGCTTCACCTACCGGGGCGGCAACAACTGGACCGTCCAGGGAGGGCTGACGATGCACGGGGTCAGCCGCTCCGTCTCCCTGGACACGCAGTATCTGGGCGCTGTCAACGGCGGCTACGGCGAGGAGCTGCGCTGTGCGGCCCGTGCCACCGCCGAGCTGCACCGCGAGGACTACACGTTGAACTGGCGCAACATGCTCGCCCGCGGCATCGCCATTGTGGGGCCCACGATTCAGCTGGAGCTCGACGTCCAGACGATGTTCCAGGGCCCCGACACCCCGACGCCTCCGGAGTGACGGCCGGTGAGGGCGCCCTGCCCCGGCGGGGGCACGTGGCGGGAGCGCCTGCCTCCTGACAGGGCCCGGAGTCACTACGACTGACTCCGGGCTCGCTCCGTCGACGTGCAGCGCTGTCGGCGGATGCCGGTCGGACAGGGCTGGCCAGCACCCGGGGGTACATGGCGTGCGATGCACGAGCGCCCGGCGGGTCGTCGTTTTCCGCACCCGTGGTCAGTGTGTGCCAGGTCGGACGGCGGGCGGTATGCGTCAGGTGACTGCCTTCCGCGACCGGTCGTGCGTCTACTCCTGGTGAGCGGCCTTTGTGAGGGGTCCCTCGATGAGGCCGCGGAGCTGGGAACGGGCGGTGATGCCCAGCTTGGGAAAGCTGCGGTACAGGTGTGAGCCGACCGTGCGGGGGGAGAGGAAGAGCTTCTCGCCGATCTCGCGGTTGGTCAGCCCGCCGGCGGCGAGTCCGACGATCTGCCGCTGTTGCGGGGAGAGTTCGGCGAGTGCGTCGGGGATCGTGGCCGTGGCGTCGAGGCCGGCGGCCCGCGCTTCGGCCCGGGTGCGCTCCATCCACGGGCGGGCGCCCAGGCGGCTGAAGGTCTCCAGCGCGTCCATGAGCGGCTTCCGCGCCTCCGTGATGCGTCGGCGGCGGCGCAGCCATTCGGCGAGGTCGAGCTGGGTCTGGGCGCGTTCGAAGGGCCAGTGCGCGAGGACCGGATCGGCCAGGGCGGCCCGGAAGTGCGGCTCGGCGTCCTCGGGTTCGGCCAGCAGGCCGCGGGCCCGGCTGATCAGCGCGCGCAGGCGAGGTGAGGCGTCGTCGGCGAGGGTGCGGGCCGCACGCTCGACGACCCCGGCGGCGTCGTCGCGCCGTCCACAGCGCGCGGCGGCGGCCGCCAGCTCAGCGAGGGCCGGGTAGGAGGCGTGGTAGTGCAAGGGCGCCCCCTCGGTCGTGAAGACCGAGCGGAGAAGCCCGTACGCGGTCTCGTAGGCACCGTCGGCGGCGGCCGCGGCGCCGAGGGCGCGCCGGGCGTAGACGAGGACCGAACGGCTTTCCAGCGGGTCGATGAGTGCGAGCGCCTCGTCGGCCCGGCTGCGGGCCTCTGTGGTGTCCCCCTGGTAGGCCAGCACGGTGGCGTCGACGGCGGCCGCACACGCCACGGCGTGGTCGAGGCCGGCCGTCAGCCCGACGGCGGTGGTGCGGGCGCAGGCCGCCCGGGCCTGGTCCCACCTTCCTCGTTCCGTGTAGGCCCAGGCGACGGCGCCGCCGAGCCCTTCCGGCAGCTGGCCCTGCGACTCCCAGTGGTCGAAGGCCTCGTCGAAGGCGCGGACCGCCTGCGGGGTCTCGTCCAGGAGCCACGCCATGATGCCGAAGGCAGTGAGCCGCTCCGGTTGCCGGCCGGCCCCGGCCGCCAACCGGGGAAGCAGGGAGACGAGCCGGTCGCGGTCGTCGAAGGGGTTCGACACGGCCTTCACCCAGATACGCATGTCCGTCGAGGAGGGGTCCTCGGCCAGGTGCCCCAGGAGCTCCTCGATGCGTCGGAGCTGGGTGTCCGCTCCGGAGTAGTAGCGCACCACGGCGGCGGCGGTCAGCAGGTCCAGCGCGGCCGCGGGACGGGAGACCGTCAGCTGCTCGCTGGCCTGGACCAGCCGCGAGAAGACCACGGTATGGCGGACCGTCAGTACCGCCAGCCGGCCGGCCTGGACGTCGGCGGACGCCAGCAGTGCCGGGTCGTCCGTGAGGGCACGGGCGGCAGCGGTGAGTTCTTCGACCCAGGCGAGGTCCCCGGTGGGCACGGCCGCCCCGGCTGCTCCGACCAGCAGCCGGGCGCTGTCCGCGCGCCGGGGGGCGAGGTCCGCCGCACGCTGGAGGGCATGGGCCGCCGCCGCGTGGCCGCTGCGGCGGCGGGCCCGGTCGGCGGTCCGCTCCAGCTCCGCCGACACCGCCGCGTCCGGGCCGGAACAGGCGGCGGCACGGTGCCAGGCACGCCGGTCCGGCTCGTCCCGCACCAACTCGGCCAGCGCGGCGTGCGCCTCCTGCCGCTCGCCCGCCGAAGCGGCGTGGTAGACGGCGGAACGGACCAGCGGGTGGCGGAACCGGAGGCCTTGGCCGGTCCGCCGGACCAGCCCGGCCCGCTCGGCGGGCAGCCAGAGGTCGTCGCCCGCGTCCGGCGGGCCGGCCGGGAACGCGATTCCCGCGTCGATCCCGTCCATCGCGGCCAACACCACCAGAGCCCGCCTCGCGGCGGCGGGAAGACCGGCCAGCCGAGCGGCGAAGATCCGCTCCAGATGATCGGGCAGCGGAAGGGGCCCCGTGAACGGAGATCCGACGCCCGGGGTCCGCGCGGCAGCCGCCCGCGCCAGTTCCACGAGCGCCAGCGGATTGCCACCCGCCTGGTCGAGAATCCGTGTCCTCATGAGGCCTGTGGGGGACGCCGGCTGCAGATCCAGCAGGTGGTTCGCCGCTTCGCCGTCCAGCGGTTCCAGGGCAATCACCGGCGTACGGCGGTCGAATCCCGGGAGGCGGTCCCGGTCGCGGGCCGTGACCACCATCGTGACGGGCTCGCCTTCCAGCCGCCTGGCGGCAAAGGACAGCGCGTCCAGGGACGCGCGGTCGAACCACTGCGCGTCGTCGAGCACCACCAACAAGGGCCTGGCGTCGCCCAGGGCCGAGAGCACGCTCAGCACGGCGAGTCCGATGAGCATCGGATCGGGTGCGCCTGTGGGTCCGGAGACGGCCGGTCCCGTGCCGAAGGCGCTGCGCAGGGCCGTACTCTGCCGCTCCGGCAGCCTGTCCACCTCGGCGTGAGCCCGCCTCAGCAACTGGTGCAGAGCCGAGAACACCAGGTCCGACTCAGACTCACTGCCCTCGGCGCGCAGCACCCGCACACCTCGCGCCTCGGCCCGGCGCACCACGCGGCCGAGCAGCGCGGTCTTCCCGACACCCGTATCGCCGACCAGCACCACCACCGGTTCGTCCGACGCCGGGTCCACGGCACGCAAGAGGCGTGACAACTCCGTGCCGCGGCCGACGAACGCCACGTCCTGGTCCGCTTCCGGCCCGACGCCGCCACCGGAGCCGGCTGTCTGCTCGTCCACGGGCTCTCCAGAAATCGTGGCTCTCCGGGCCACGAGCCTTTTCACTTGCCTGTCCCAGGTTACAAGCGTCCGGTTCCCGTGCCCGAGCCGTACGCACCGGTGCAGTCACGTGACGGATACCGCTCGGGCCCGGACCGTTCCTACGGTCTGGGGGAACGCCCTTCCCTACCCAAGGATCTCCCATGAACCACATCACACTCGGGAATGTCGACATCACACGGATATGGGAATACTTCGGCCCCGTCGGCATGACGCCCGACACCTTCTTCCCGGAGAGTCCGAAAGAGGTGTGGGACCAGAACACGTCATGGCTGGACCCACACTTCCTGGACGCGCGGAACAACGTCGTCAACTCGGCCATCCAGACCTGGCTGCTCCGCAGCGACGGCAGGACCATCCTCGTGGACACGGGCGTGGGCAACCACAAGGAACGCCCCTACGCGCCGGTCTGGAGCCATCTGAAGACGGACTTCCTGAGCAACCTCGCCCGGGCCGGCGTCACGCCCGAGGACGTGGACATCGTGATCAACACACATCTGCACATCGATCACGTCGGCTGGAACACGTACCTCGACGACCGGACCTGGGTGCCCACCTTCCCCAACGCCACCTACCTGATGCCGAAGGACGACTTCGACTACTGGAACCCGGCGAACGGCCACGAGCCGCTGCTCGGCCGCGGCAACCAGAATGTCTTCGAGGACAGCGTGGCGCCGGTGCACCAGGCCGGTCTGACCCAGTTGTGGGAACACGGCCACCGCATCGACGGCAGCCTCCGGCTGGACGCCGCTCCCGGACACACCCCCGGCTCCTCCGTGCTGACGCTGACGTCCGGGACGGACCGCGCGGTCTTCGTCGGCGACATGCTGCACAACCCGGTCCAGATCCTCGAACCGGACACCAACAGCTGCTTCTGCGAGGACCCGGCGGGCGCCCGCGTCACCCGCCGGAAGGTACTGGGCTGGGCCGCCGACAACAACGCGCTCGTCATCCCCGCACACCTGGGCGGTCACGGAGCCGCCGAGGTCATCCGCGAGGGCGACTCATTCGCCGTCAAGGGCTGGGCCCCCTTCGCCCCGTATTCCGGGCAGGCCTGAGAACCGCAAGGAGGAGATCACTGTGAACCACCGTCCCGAGCCCCTCGTCACCACGACCCAGGGTGTTGTCCGCGGCCTGCGCGGGGCCGACGCCCGCACCTTCCTCGGTATTCCCTACGCAGCGCCGCCCGTCGGCGCCGGCCGGTTCGCGTCGCCGCGGCCGCACGAGCCGTGGGACGGCGTCCGGGACGCCACGGTACCGGGACCCAACGCGCCGCAGTCCGAGCGGAAGCTCGGCAGCGTGGACATGGCCCCCTACTTCGGCGCCGGCTGGAGCCGGGGCGAGGACTACCTGACCGTCAACGTCTACGCACCGTCCACCGCGAGCGGTGACCTGCCCGTGATGGTGTTCGTCCACGGTGGCGGATTCGTCGCCGGATCGACCCGGTCCGCGATGTACGACGGCTCCGCCTTCGCCCGTGACGGCGTCGTCCTCGTCACCCTCAACTACCGGCTCGGCATCGCCGGGTTCCTGGACATCCCCGGCGCGCCCGCCAACCGCGGACTGCTCGACGTCGTCGCCGCGCTGCACTGGGTACGGGACAACATCGCTGCCTTCGGCGGCGATCCTCACCAGGTCACACTCTTCGGCCAGTCGGCCGGAGCGACCATCGTCGGCGGCGTCCTCGCCACCCCCGCCGCCCAGGGCCTCTTCCGCCGGGCCATCGTCCAGAGCGGCAGCGGCCTGGGGGCGTTCTCCCCTGAGCAGGCCGCCCGTGTCACACACGCGGCGGCGGAGGCTCTCGGCATCGCCCCCTACGTCGACGCCTTCGCGGAGGTCTCCGACGAGCGTCTGGTCGAGGTGGCCTCCGGGCTCGCGGGCATCGACCTGCGGACCGAGACACACTTCGATCCACTGATCGGCCTCAGCCCTTTCAGCCTGGTCCTCGAGACTCAGCCCGCCACGTCCGTCGCCGCCGGCCTCGGTGCCGACGTCGATCTGCTCGTGGGGACCAACTCCGAGGAGGGGCATCTCTACCTGGTTCCGGTGGGAAAGTTCGGCACCACGACCGCCGCCGACATCGACGACGTGGCGGTCCGTTCGCACCCCCACCCGACCCGGCTGGTCACGACCTACCGCACGACACGCCCCGAGGCATCCGAAGGGGAGCTGCGTTCGGCCCTCATGGGCGACGCGCTGTTCGGCGCGGGCAGCCGGGCCCTGGCGGGCGCCCACGCCGCCCATTCCCGGTCCACCACCTACGCCTACGAGTTCGCCTGGCGCTCCCAGGCCCTAGACGGACAGCTCGGCGCCACCCACGCGGTCGAACTGCCCTTCGTCTTCGATCTCACCCGTCTCGCCGCCCTGAACGGCCCCGCCGCTCTGCTCGGCCCCGCGCAGCCCCCCGCAGATCTCCCCACCCGCGTGCACGGGGCCTGGGTCCGCTTCGCCAGGACCGGCGACCCCGGCTGGGACCCCTACGACAGTGAGCGCAGGACCACCATGCGCATCGACGCCGACTGGACCCAGGTCCGCGATCCCCACCGCCGCGAACGTCAGGTATGGAGCTGACCGCTGGTGCTTCTCGAGCCTGCGCCCCCGCTTCGAGGAGAGCCATGACCGGAACCGTCGGTACGGGCGTGGTTCAGCTACGTGGAATTCAGGGCGGTGGGCCAGGCTGTCCCACAAGGCCGGCCACTGGTAGCAAAACCGTCCGGCCCAGTATTCTCATGCGCCCACACTGGGTCCGACCGCTGCTTCAGGCGGGGGTCGCACGCCCGCTCCTCCACCTTGAGCAATTGAGACCGTACCGACGGAGTCGCGGGTGAGCAGCCCAAGGACTGCTCGATGAACCCGGCCCACCAAAGCCACGCCGACCGCCCGTCCGTGCTGCGTCAGTCCTCCGAGGCGCCCATGGTCTCGAAGGTCCCGCGCATCAGCTGGTCGATGGTTCCCGGCTTGTCGGCCAGGGAGTCGAAGAGGTCCGCGAGCAGCCACAGGACGAAGCCGTGGACCATGGCCTCCTCCGGTGGGATCGTCCCGAACCGGTCGCGCCAGGCCACGGTGTCCATACCCATCGCGGCGGCCATGAGGACTCCGGTCACCATCGGCACCTGCTCCGGATCGGCCATCTCGAAGGAGGGCAGCCGACGGATCACGGCAGGGATGAGGTCGCTGAGCGGATCGAGCCGCTCCCCGCCCCCGGGCGGCTCAGCGATCAAATACCCGGTCAGCACCCCCACCAGGAACACCGTGCCCCGTGAGACCTCTTCGCGACCGACGGAGTCCATCACGGCCTTCACCCGCTGTTGCGCCTGCTGGCGCTCCTTGGCGGGCGTCCGCTTCTCCAGGACACGGTAGGTGTCCCACGCCGCACGGACCGCATCGTCCACCACTACGCCGTTGCTGTTCATGAAGGCGACCGTAGGCGAGAAAAAGGCGATACGCGAAGCGGCAACTGTCAGGCGGTGACCTTGCCGAAGATGTGGTTGGCGGGGGCCTCGGGGTCCTTTCCGTAGAAGAACTCCTCGAGTGCCCGGTGGAACTCGTCACGGTCCAGCCCGCCGGAACCATCGAGGTCCAGAGCGGCGAAAACGGCGGCGCAGTCCTCGCCGGGGACGGCGGCGACCGAGTCGAACATCTGCTGGAACTCGGCCTCGTCGATCTTGCCGTCTCCGTTGAGGTCGACGAGGTCGAAGAAGCAGTTGGTGACCGGCGCGATCTGCTGCGGGTAGAACGCGCGGTCGGTCAGGACACTTTTGAAGCCTTCGGTCATCTCCCGCACGTCGACCTTTCCGTCACCGTCCTGGTCCATCGGGGCGATGACGTTCGACCAGAACTGGTCCATTCCCGCGGTGAGCCGGCGGACGGTCTCGGCATCAGGGGTGGTCTCGCGGGCGCTGATGTAGCGCTCGCTCATCTTGCGGACGTCGTGCTGGGTGATGAACCCGTCCCCGTCGACATCGGCGCCCCTGAACCACTGGCCGTACTTGAGATCTTGAAGTGCAGTCATGAATACGTAACGTATTCACGCAGTCACGGTGAAGCAAACGCCGCAGTGGGGGCCAGGCGTCCGGTCAGACCTGCCGACCGGACGCCCGACGAGGCTGAGCACGTCTAACTCGGCCGTTGCCGCGTTGGCTTCGTTTCAGTGTTCGAGGTGTGGTGGCATGAAGGCGAGTACGTCCTCGACCGGTCCGTCGTAGACCTCGACGTCGACGAGAGCACTGTGCGCACTGGGTCCCTGGGACAGTCGCGAGCACCCGCGGTCCCCGGTAAGGGTGTTGGGGTTGCCGTGGCGGTCCAAGGTTCCGCTCAGGCCCGGCTGAGCCGGGTCCCACCATGCTCCGGTGGAAAGCTGGATGACGCCGGCCATGACGGCGTCCGACAGGATCGCGCCCGCCAGGCAGCTGCCTCGGTCGTTGAAGACGCGCACGATCATGCCGTTCCCGATGCCGCGCGATGCCGCATCTTGCGGGTTGATCGTTACGGGCTCGCGGCCCCGGATCTTTGACTTGAGGCTGTGGCCACCGTTGTCGTACTGGCTGTGCAGGCGTGAGGCAGGCTGATTCGAGATCAGGTGCAGGGGGAAGCGGTCCGCCAGGTCGGCGTGAAGCCACTCCTCGGGTTCGAACCATTTCGGATGTCCGGTGCAGTCGTCGTAACCGAACGAGTCGATCTCCTCGGAGAAGATCTCGATCCGGCCCGACGGCGTCGTCAGGGGGAAGCGCTGCGGATCGGAGCGCAGCGCTTCGAAGCTGCCAGGAAACGGCCCGCTGAGTGCCGGCAGTGCGACACCGGAGGCGCGTTCCCAGAAGTCGTCGAAGTCTGGCAGGGCCGCGTCGTCGCCGAGGTCCGCCCTGGTTCGGGCGTAGAGATGCCGGACCCATTCGATCTCACTTCGCCCCTGGGTGAAATCGCGCTCAAAACCGAGCCGGGCAGCCAAAGCGGCGAAGATCTGGTGGTCGGTGCGTCCCTCGCCGGCCGGCTCGCGGACCTTCGGCATCGCGACGAGGTGGGGGTCGGAGAACCCCGCGGCGAAGTCGTCACGTTCCAGGCTGGTCGCGACGGGAAGCACGATGTCGGCGAACTTGGCCGTGGTGTTCCACCAGGCCTCGTGGACCACCACCGTCTCAGGGCGCTGCCAGGCTCGGGTAAGGCGGTGAAGGTCCTGGTGGTGGTGGAACGGGTTTCCTCCGCACCAGTAGATCAGGCGTAGATCCGGCAGGGTCAGGAGCCGACCGTCGTAGTCGATCGTCGCGCCCGGGTCCAGCAGGGTGTCGGCGATCCGGGCGACCGGAATGAAGTCCGCGACGGGGTTCGCGACCCGCGGCATCGACGCCACAGACGGGCGGCCCGGGGCCACACCGGTCGCGTCCATCGTCGCGTAGCCCGCGCCCCAGCCGCAGCCGCGTCGGCCCAGCGAACCCGCCATGGCCGCCAGCACGACCGACATCCAGATCGGCTGCTCACCGTGGTCCGCCCGCTGTATGGCGTAGTTGACCATGATGAGGGAACGCTGTGTGCACAGGCGGAGGGCGAGATCGAGGATCGCGTCGCGGCTGATACCCGTGATCCTCGCGGCCCAGTCGGCGTCCTTGACCACGCCGTCCACGTCGCCGGTCAGGTAGGAGGCGAAGCGGTCGAACCCCTCGCAGCAGCGGGCGAGGAAGTCCTCGTCGTGCCAGTCGTTGACCAGCATCGTGTACGCGATGCCGAGCATCAGGGCGGTGTCGGTGTTGGGCACGACCGACAGCCACTCGGCATCGAGGAAGTCGGCGGTGTCACTGCGGATGGGGCTGACGTTGACGAACCGCACTCCGGCCTGACGGCAATTCCGCTGCAGGTCCCGCGTCCGGTGCCGGGCCAGCCCGCCAGGGTTGATCTGGCTGTTCTTCAGAGCCAGCCCTCCGAACGCCACCACGAGCTCACAGTTCTCGGCGATCTCGTCCCACATCGGCATCCGGGACTGGTAGCTCCACGGAGCTCCGCCGATCACATGCGGAAGGACGACCTCAAGAGCGGCGGTGCTGTACGTGTTGCGTGAGTCGGTGTAGCCCCCGCCCAACGCCAGGAACCGCTGGAGCTGTGCCTGCGCGTTGTGGAACCCGCCCGCACTCGCCCAGCCGTACGAACCGCCGAACACCGCGCCGTCCCCGTGCTGTGCGCGCACTCGCTCCAATTCCTCGCTCACCAGCGTGAGCGCTTCGTCCCAGCCGACCTCCACGAAGGCGTCTGCGCCTCTGGCCGTTTCATCGACGCGCGGCAAGCCTCTGAGCCACCCTCTACGCACCGCGGGACGCAGCACACGCGCCCTGTCCTCAGCAGCCGTCACCATGCCCGGGCCGATCGGCGACGGCGCGGGGTCGTCGCCCCGGGGCTCGATGCGTACCAGCTGCCCCGAGTCGACCACGGCGACGAAACTGCCCCAGTGCGTCGCCACCGGTATGCGTCGTTCCATCGCGCATCAACTCCATCCCTGAAGCCTCTTCGGGCTCTCGCACAATGGCCGCTCCGCTGCACCACAGGGGTCCCGCGTCAGTCAGCGGCCCGCACACAGGCTCCCCTTGGCGGATGTTGCCCAACCCTGACGGTGCGCACGACTCCCACCGCCGCCATGCAACCCGAGGCCGGAGCGCCTCTCTGCCGAACGCGACCTGACCGCCGTCCGACACAGCAGGACTGCCACGGCCACCGTCGAGGCCCGCAGGCACGGGCAACCGGCCTCGGACCGAGAACAACGCACCATCGAATCACGCCGTAGCGCGCAACAGCACACAGCCCTGGCCGGAGTGCGTTCGTCGGGCAGCGAACGCGTATCGGGACGGTTGCATGTACGAACCGCGCTCCTGGCTATCCATCGCCGCCCCACCGTCCATGATGGCGTTGTCCGACGACGCGCTGCGAGATATGCGCGACCGGGTCAGCCGGTCGTCGCTGCTCGACGACGTCGCCAATACGCGTAGGTCAGTACGGCGAGCATCGGCCCCCACAGGACCAGCGGAGCGTACGAGAGGTAGTAGTAGTACGTGCCCCATCCGCCGACCTCGCTCGGGAAGTCCCCCGGCAGCGGTTCGCCGTTGATCTTGGTGTTGGTGATCTCAGAGGCGACTGCGGCGACCGTGAACGCCAGCGTGAGGACCGTTGCCCCGACCGCGCCGGGGACCACCACGGCGGCAGTGGGCACCCGGCGGCCGCGCAACCGCGGTGCCCAGCGCGGGAACACCTCCCCCCAGCGCGCGACCAGGCCGACAGCCATGAACGCGAGGAGTTCGGACACCAGGGTCAGGCAGACCACATAGCTGTTCATCGCCCACTCCGGGAGCATGCCGCCACGTTTGTCGGCGGTGAACAGCACACCCAGTCGCCAGATCCCGGACGGGAGCACCACGAGCGGCACAGCGTATGCGACCCGCCGCGCCCATGGGGGCGCTCCCTCGGCGGGCTCATGAGCCGCCCGCCACCCGCGCCGCATGGCATCCCCGCGCCGCGGTCCGGGCGCCGGCGCGGGGGCTGTCCCGGTACCGTGTGTCGGCGACTTGGCCTGATACATCCCCGTACCTTCCGTTCGCGGGCCGGTGTCGGCCCGTCCCCCGAAAGGTCGCATTCGGCAGGGTGCGTACGCATCACTCCCGGGGCTGATCCTGCCTACCCCGCAGGGCTGACGAGTGAACGGGGTTACTACAGCGCCTACTTGGCAGGAGTTCACCTCTCCTGGCCGGACTCCGGCCTCGGTCCAGTCCCGCAGCCACCGCCAGGCGCCCCGGATACCGGCGAAGGCGAGGAAGCAACAGGGCCACACGATCCCACATATAAGCAGGCACGAAATCATCTGATACCCGCACAAGACTGCCGCCGACCCCGCCACGGCCCCTCTCCTCAGCGAGCTCATCCTGAAAGGACCAGGCAGCGCTCAAGCCAGCGAGGACGATCTCCTGAGAGTGTGCTTCACAGCCCCTCTTCCCTTGCGCGGCATGAGTGCTGGAGCATGCACGCATGAATCCGAACGCAACCGGACCGACCGCGGACGCGGCGGCCGCATACCTGACGGCGCTCCAGGAACGGCTGACCCGTGACGGCTGCACGGTGAACTCGCCGCAGTGGAAGGACCGTCCGGCGGTGATCGGCCACCGCGCCGACCGAAAGGCCCGCTGGTTCGGGACGAAGACCGAGGTGTTCGTCTTCGCGGCAGCCGTGCCCGAGATCGACTTAGTCACCCTGGCGGACTTCACCGGGTGGTCCATGAGCTATGCCAAGAGCCTGCGCAAAGGCATACCGGGAGCCCGCAACGCGGCCATGGTGCTCCCCGCGCTGATCAGCTCGCGTGTACAGCCCGAGGCGGCTCAGTGGGCCGCCCAGGACGCCCGGGTCGTCGGCGCGACATTGATCGGCCGGCCCCTCACGGTCGAGACCTGGCCGGACGGAGCGCGCGTCACGATGTACAGGGGCCAGGTCCCCATAGGCGGCCTGTTTACCAAGCACGTACTGGAGAAGGCGGCCTTGTACTTCAGCTGAGAGGACCTGACCGAGCCACGCAATCGCCTGCCCAGGCCCCTGCGCCGCATCCCGCGGCCCCTGTGCGGCTTACTGAGCGTTTCGGCACCTGCCCTACGCCGATCACAGAGGCGGCTCTTCCCTGGCCGTCCGCCCGGACAACCGATGGAGCCCGGTCAGCCTCCCAGGCAACCTGTGGGAGACCGGTGTCCCACCGCAGCGCCACTCGTCTGCGCACCGAAACCGGAGAGAAGCCTCCCCGGCGACCATGAACGGGGCAGACGACTGACCATGCCGGCATGACCCGGCCCAGAATCCGTGTCGCCGCATACGTCATCCGGGACCGCACCGTCCCCGATGTCGCGGGTGGCCCGGCGGGGCCTGTCCATCAGCTTGCGGACATCGGGGACTGTTCGAGCACCCCGCCGGGACCGGAGCCACGTCAAGGTCACCGTCGGGCGCCAGATCGCGTCGTCTGACACGTCTGTGTGGCGCGATCCATGGGACGGCCCCTGCTTCACGGCGGACCGGCTTGAAGGAGCCCGACACCAGGGCCGCAGCGTTGTCCCGACGACGCAGCCGCCCCGAGGCGAGGGCCGGCTACTGGGCCCTTGTTCCCTGGTTCTGTACGGAGCCGGCCCTGGTGGCTGTCAGGGTCCCGTTGGCGGCCGGCCCCTGCGGCACAGGCAGCACCTTTTCGCTCCTGCACATCAGCTGGACCTTGTCCGTCTTGGTCAGGGTCACCAGTCCCGTGGCGCTCAGCGACGCCTCGTTGTAGCCGCTGCCTCGGGGCGTCGCCATCGAGGGCCCCGCCGTGACGTAACAGCTCGCCTTGTCCGAGTAGACCACGTGGGCGGAACCGGTGAGGGTGTAGGTCCCCGCAGGAAGTGACAGGGCGACAACCTGAGTGCTGGCCGTACCGATCGAACTGACCGATGTGGCCGTGTAGACATCACCCGGCGCGGCGGCGGCCGCGAACAGTGCCTGTGCGCGGCCCCGGACACCTCAGGTGGTGTCAGTCCTTGCGCCCGGTCGCGGCCACGGTGACGCCGAGGCCGATCATCGTCAGCCCACCGATCCCACCGACCAGGGAGAGTCGGCGAGGCGAGCCGCCGAACCAGTTCCGCGCGGTACCTGCGACAAGGCCCCACACGCTGTCCGAAGCGGCCGCGATGGCGTTGAAGACCAGACCGAGCACGAGCATTTGCATCGCGACATGTCCCTGACTGCGGTCGACGAACTGCGGCAGCACGGCCGCGAAGAAGACGATGGTCTTGGGGTTCGACACACCCACGGCGAACCCCTCCCAGAACGTGCGCAGGCCGCCGTGCGCCGTCCCGCCATCGGTGAACGAGGCGTGCAGGGAACCACGCTCCCGCCAGGCCTTGACCCCGAGGTACACCAGGTAGGCCGCCCCCGCCAGCTTGAGCACCGTGAAGACGAGAACCGAGCGTTCCACGACGGACCCGATGCCCAAGCCGACGGCCACGATGAGCACGTAGGAGCCGAGCGTGTTGCCGACGACCGTGGTCAGTGCGGCACGGCGCCCCTGCGCCAGCGCCCGTCCGACCACGAAGAGCACGCTGGGGCCGGGGATGACGATCAGCAGAAACGACATGGCGGCGAAAGCGAGCAAGCGGTCGGTAGACACCATGAAGCTCATGCAAGCACGGGGTGGGTTCTCTCTTCCAGCTGTTTCTCGACCCGCCTCACGATCCGGACAGACCCGGCCAGGGAGAGAGCGAGGGCGTGGCAGTGCTGCTTGTCGGGCGGCACATGGCGAACCTCCGGCGGAAGGTATGGAACAACGGCGCGGTCATCGACGCACTGTCGCATCCGGACACCTCAGGGCCGCTGTCCGCACAGGCGGCGCTCACGCAACGGGTGGGGCCGGCCGGTGGTCGTGAAGCAGGATGTGCGGGCTTCGATCGCCGCGTCGAGGAGGGACCGGTCGGACGCCGCCCGGTTCGCCCCTGCCTTCGCGGAACTCGGCACGGACCGGGGAAGCCGAGGACGATCCCCCGGTCAGCCACTGACCGACCTCCTACGCCCTGACCGGACCCCGGAATTCTTGGTGACCCGGGGCCCGGTCCGTCGGACGCGAGTCGACCGGAGTTCCGGAAGAGGGCAGCGCCGAAGCCGGGCGTGCTTACTGCCGGGTGAAGTGCCACATCTGTGAGGTGGTTGCTGAATCGGGGTGGGGCAGTTCGCGAAGCGGTGCGTAGTTGTCGTCCCCGTACAAGCCTGTGACGGCGAGGTCCTCGTTCAGGAAGGGTGACAGGACCCAGCGTGCGGGGTTCTCGTCGGTGGACCTGAGGATCCACCACTGGGATTTGTTCGTCGTGCACGCGGCCAGGTACACCGAGGCCCCTGCCTCGCCTGTCCTGGCGTCGGCGCAGTTGCCGGTACGGGCGCTCTTCCAGTGGAAGACTCCGGGACGACCGTTCACCTGGTCGAACTGGAATGTGCGCGGGAAGGGATGGTCCTGCCGGTAGTAGACCTGCAGGAAGGTGCCGGCGTTGCCGACCGTGTCGTCGGGGACCAGATAGTTGGTATGGGCGTCGTTGGTGATGACGACAGGACCCGAGGGGACGGGGGCGGCGGTGGGTGCTGCCTGAGCGGGTCCGGTCAGAACAGCGGCGGAGAGAACGGCGGCCGCTGCAGCGGCCCAGCGTCGGATACTCATAAAGATGATCTTGACGGACCGGTTGTGTGCCGAACCGTTCCTTCTGGAAAAGATCACCCGATCGAGCCAGGTCATCCGCCCGCAGGGAGCCGGGCCGGGTGTCCGGCTCGGGAGCTCTCGACTGCGCGGAAGCGATCGTTGAGTGGGCCTCTTCGACGAGGCACCCTCGCCGGCCCCGAACTCGCCATTTCCCTCGACATCGTCACCGGGCCGCACATGCGCCGCATCCAACTACCGTGGGCCGGCACTGCGGCAGTCGTCACCGGGCAGCTGTGCCGTCAGGCCACGACGGCTCCGTCCGCGAGGAACTCCTCCACGTACTTCCGTGCCCGACGGTCGAATTCTGTGTACTGCGCCTCCCGCTCGGCGCCGGCGACCGCTTCGCCGACCAGCAGATTGCCCTCGGCGTCGATGCTCTGCGATCGCTCCTCCGCGTCCAGGAGCAGTCCGACGGTGGAACGGGAGAAGCCGCAGTAGTAGGCGATGCCGTCGCTGAGGTTCGTCTCGAGGACGGACTGCATCGACTCCGCGAAGGGGTCGTCGGTGGTGGCGCCGGCCAGGGCCAGCCACAGCATGCGCTTGCCCGCCAGCCGGGGCTTGCTGCGCCCGTAGGCGAACCCGTAGTTCCATACGCGGTCGATCCAGCCCTTGAGGACGGCCGGCACGCTCTGCCAGTACACCGGGAAGACTGCGACGACGACATCGGCGTCGAGTATCCGCCGCATGTGGGCCTGCGTCTCGTCCGCGTACGGCTTCTCCCGGTCGCCCCAGTCCGGCTGGTCCTCCACGTTCATCCGCGGGTCGAACCCCTCGGCGTGCAGGTCGAGCAGATCGACGCGGTATCCGGCGGTCTCGAGCTGGGCAGCCGCGCGGCGTGCGGTGTGGGCGGTGAGGGAATCGCTGCGATGGTGCGCGACGACCACGAGGGCTGTCCTGGTGTCACTGCTGAGCTGCGGCACGGTGTCTCCTGAAGGCTCGGTCTGTGCAGTGACTCCAGTACAACCGCGGCACCGTAGATGATCCATGGGAGAAACTCTCCAGCACATAGGAGATCGTCTACGATTGCCTTGTGGATCCCCTGAGTTCACTTCTGAGCGGCATCCGGGCCGAGGGCTCGGTCGTCAGCCATGCCGTCCTGACGGCGCCCTGGAGTATCACCTTCGCCGACGCCGCTCCGCTCACCATGGTCAGCGTGTTGCGCGGGGGCGGCACACTGCTGCTGTCCGACGGTACCGAGCGGGCGATCGCCGCGGGCGACACGGCCATCGTCCGGGGCCCCGCACGGTTCCGACTCGCGGACGAGCCTGCCACCGTGGGCCGCCCCCACACCGCCTACGAGATCCACTGCTTCGCCGCGGACGCCGTGTGCACGGGGCAGGAACTCGACGGCATCCACTGGGGCACCGGCCCGGAGAGAGCGACCGCGCTGATCGTGGGCGCCTACCGAGCCTCGGGGCACCGCCACGAACGGCTCCTGCGCGCACTGCCTCCCGTCCTGGTCGTCGCCGAGGACGCCGAGGTCTGCGCCTGGCTGGAGAACTCCGCCGCCGACGCCGCCCGGCTCTCCGCCGGTTCGCAGGCGCTGATGGACCGGCTTCTCGACTGGGCTCTCGTCTGCACGCTGCGCACCTGGTTCGACCGGGCGGGCGCCGATGCGCCCGACTGGTACCGCGGCCTCGCCGACCCGGTCCTCTCCCCCGCCCTGCACGCCTTCCACGGGCGGCCCGCCGAGAGCTGGACGGTCGCGTCTCTGGCCGCTCAAGCCGGCGTCTCACGGGCACTGTTCGCCAGGCGCTTCAGCGAGCTGATGGGCCGCCCGCCCCTCGCCTACCTCACCGAGTGCCGCATGGACGACGCCGAGGCACTCCTGGCCGACACCGATCTCACCATCGCCCAGATCGCCAAGAGCGTCGGCTACGCCGACGCCTTCGGCTTCAGCGCCGCCTTCAAACGTCACAAGGGCCTCAGCCCCAGCACCTTCCGCACCACGGCGGCATGAGTCACGGCACGCTGCCGCGTAGGCACGGTCACCCTCTGCCGCAGGGGGCGCCCTCCTCCCGCCGGGCCGCGAACGGCTGGATCACCGGCGCGCGGCCCTGGACAGCCCCTCCCGGGGATGCCGTCGTCGTGAGGCTGCAGACGAAATGACACGCCCGTAGCGGGCGCTTCCCCTGTCTCTCATCTCCCGAGACCCGGTGACGCGCGGTCAGGACGCACGCCGTTGCCGGCACGGTGCCCAGGTGGCTGGCGAGAAGGAAGTGCCCACCCTCGGGTATCAGGTGGCGCTCCGCGCCCGGCAGGTCCCTCATGAAGGCACGCTCCGTCCGGGTCGAACACAAGCACGTTCTGCTTCCGCAGACCCGGGGCAAGGCATCGCTGCGTCTGCCCCGGCGGTGGACAGCGCCGTGGCGCTCACTGCGGTCGGTGGAACCGTACGGCGGGCCCGCCGTACGGCACACCGGTCCGGCGCACGCCCGACCGGGTCCTCGCCCGCGCGCGGCTGCGGCGCTCCAGGTGTCGTGGAGCGGCTCCCCGGCCGGGGTGCGCGCCTGGCGCAGCCGCTCCGGGAAACAGGCCTGGCCAGACCCTTCCACCCCTTGGTCCGGCCCGTGGGTACCTCACCTGATCCATTACAGTGCGCTCTGATGAGCGCGCGAGAACCTGAAGGCACCGGCACAGCGGCACCGGTGCTGCGTCTGCGCCTCTTCGGTGGGTTCCGGGCGACCCGCGACGGCGGACCCGCGCTCGCGGAGCGGTGGCCGCGACCCGGTGCGAGCGCCCTGGTGAAGCTCCTCGCCGTAGTCCCCGGACACCGCCTCCACCGGGAACAGGTCATCGCCACCTGCTGGCCCGACGCCGATCAGCGGACCGCCGCGGGCAGTCTGCGCGTGGCTCTGCACAGCGCTCGCCACACCCTGGAACCGGAACTCCTCCCCCGCGTTGCCTCCTCGTACCTGATCTCCGACGGTGCGTTCCTCCGACTCGACTCCGCGACCGTGTGCATAGACGCGGACGAGGCCGAGTCAGCGGCCCGAGCGGCACTCGCCGACGGCGGACTGCACGAACTGGGCGCCGCCCTCGACCGCTTCACCGGTGAGCTGTTGCCGGAGGACCGCTACGCACGGTGGGCCGACGACCGGCGCGGCCGGCTCGCCCTGCTCCGCGAGCAGTTGCTGCTCCGTCTCGGCAGGGCGCACCTGGACCGGGGGGCGGCAGCCGACGCGGTCACCGTCGCCCAGCAGGTCCTCGCGGCCAGCCCCGCCGAGGAGCTGGCCCACCGCATCCTCATCGAGGCCTGGCTGCGCCAGGGACTGCGCCGGCGCGCCGTGCACCAGTACCACGTGTGCCGCGAGGCGCTCGACACGGAGCTGGGAGTGCGGCCGGGGCCGGAGACGGAACGCTTGCACCGGGCCGCGCTGGCCTCCGCGCCCGCCTCTGGCCCCGCCACCCCGCTGCTCCCGGCCCCGCTGAGGGCCGGAAGTTCCGCGCCGCCGTTGCGTGGCCGCGACGCCTTGCTCGACCGGCTCCTCACGGAGGGCGGGCCTCCGGTCACGCTGCTCACCGGCGAGGCGGGCGTGGGGAAGACCCGCCTGGCGGGCGAGGTGGCGCGGCGGGCCGTCGCGGCCGGGACGGCCGTGCTGTGGGGCGGCAACCAGGACGCGGAGGGGCACACACCGTACGGGGCGTTCGCGGAGGCGCTGGAGGGCTGGATCGCAGGGCACACGGCCGCCGAGCGCGCGCGGGTCGGCTCCGAGTATCCCGAGCTGGCCGCATTCCTGCCTGCACTCGGGCAGGTGGGGGCGACCAGCGAGCGCAGCCCGGAGGAGGAGCGGGACCGGCTGTTCCGGGCGAGTACGGCGCTCCTCGGCGACCTCGCCTCGGTGCGCCCGGTGCTGGTGGTCCTCGACGATCTGCACGCCGCCGACAGCGGTTCGTACCAGCTGCTCGGCCATCTGGCCCGGCGGGCCGTGGAGCGGGGGACGGCGTTGCGGTTCCTGGTGACGTACCGCGAGGAGGAACTCCCCGAGGACGACAGGCGCCGCTCGGTCGTCGCCTCGCTGCTTCGCCAACGTCTGTGCGCGCGCGAGGAGCTGGGGCGACTCGGCGAGGAGGCGTGTCTGGCCGTGGCGCGCGACGCCACACCGGGCGTGGCGCGTGACGAACATGTCCGTCGCGTGTGGGAACTTTCTGTCGGCAACCCGCTGTTCGCCGTCGAGCTCGCCCGTGACCTGTCCGCCGGCGGCACCGGCGACTTCGCGCCCGAAGGGGTACGGGAACTGGTCGCCGACCGGCTCGTACGGATCGACGCGGACGCCCGCCGCATCGTCGAGGCGCTCTCCGTGGCCGGAGGTGAGGCCGCGCTGTCGGAACTGCTGGATGTCGCCGGAGACGGGATGCACCCGCCGGTGCGCGGCGCTGCTGCGGCCGATGCCCTGGAACGGGCCATCTCCGCCTCCCTCGTCGAAGAACGGCAGATCGTGGTGGCCGGACGCCCCGTGGCGGGGGTGGCCTTCCGGCATCCGCTGGTCCGGCTGACGTGCTACGAACAGTTGACCGTGGTCCGCCGCAGGCAGTTGCACGCCGCGTTCGCGCAGGCCGTGCAACGTCGCCGGCCCGACGCGGTGGACACACTTGCCTCGCACTTCGCCCGCGCCGACGACCCACGCGCGGCGGAATACCTGCGCCGCGCGGCCGAGCGCGCAGCGGCCCTGTATGCGAATGACACCGCCGACCGCTACTACCGGGATCTGGTGGACCGGCTGGACATCGACGCGGCCCGGGCGCGGCTGGCGCACGCCCATGTCCTGCGGAGAATGGGCCATTTCACTCAGGCGGCCGACACCGTGCGGCTCGCCCTGGCCGAGTTCGAGCGACGCGGCGAGCACGACGACGCGGTCCTCGCGGCGGCGCTGCTCGCCGAGACACTCGTCAAGGCCGGTGCCCCCCGATCCGGCCACAGAGCTCTGCGGGAGCACCCGGTGACCACGGACACGGCCCCGGAACCGGCCGCCGCCCACTTCCTCGCCTGGTCCGTCCTCCGCTGCGTCCAGGGACGGTACACAGCCGGAGCGGAGGTCGCCCGGAGCGCCCTGGCGGCCGCGCGCGGCGTTCCGGGCCCGCGGGGACAGGGGCTCGTGGCCCGCGCGTTCGCTCTGCTGGCCGCCAACCTGGGACTCGCCGGCCGCTTCGACCAAGCGCGCGAGGCGGGTGATGAGGCACTCGCCCCGGCCGAGGCGTACGGAGATCCGACCTTGCTCGGCTCGGTCCTGTCGACGCTGCGCGAGAACGCCCGGCGGTCCGGCCGGCTGCGCCAGGCGGTCGAGATCGGAGCGCGTGCGCTCGGTCTGGCTGAGCAGTCCGGTGATCCGACGGCGGCCGCGTTCGAGCGGACGAACCTCGCTGAGCTGCAACTCCTGCTGGAGGCCCCCGAGCCGGCTGGTGTCCTCGCCGAGCAGGCGGTTGCCGGCGCGGAGGCGTACGACGCGTGGTGCTTTCCCTACACGCTCGCGACGATGGCGCGTGTGCGGCTCTTCTCCGGGGAGACGGCGGAGGGCACAGCCCTCCTGGACCGCGCCGAACGGGTGGCGGCCGCGTACGGAGACCGGCAGGCGGAGCACGAGGTGCGCACGGCGCGTGCCGAGCTCGCGCTGCACGCGCGTCGTCCGGACGACGCGCTGCGCGCCCTGGACGGGTACGCCGACGACGCCCCGGTGCTGGTGGCCTGGGCGGAGCTCCTGTCGGAGCGAGCCGAAGCCGCGGTGCGGCTCGCAGGCGCCGAGGTGGCGCGGGCCGAGCGCACCGGGGAACGCCTCGCCGAGGTGGAGGCGCGGATCGTGCTCGGAGCGTCGCTGGCCTGGCTCGCCCGGACGGCGGAGGGCACGACGGAGCTGGAACGGGCCGAGTCGCTGGCCGAAGCACTGCCGTATCCGGCCGGCGCACGCCGGGCGGCATGGGCGAGGAATCTGCTGCACGAGACGTGGCATCGCTGAGCACGACGAACCCACGCGGCTCCGTGGCTCGCGGCACCGCCGCCGGGGCCGGGCCCCCGGGCCGGCGCCCATCGGGCTGTCGGCTTCGCGCAGGCGCGCCGCACCGGCGAGATCGCACCGCGAGCGGGTCGGAGCGTGAACCAGCCGCGCAGTACCCATACGTAGATGCCCGGCAGACCCGCCAAGCCTGGGCGTGGTGGTGTGCACACGCGCGTCCGGAGCCGTGTCGGGCGAGCCGGGATCCGGTGAGCGCGACCGTGCCGGGGCTCCGAGTGGAAGCCGACCTGAACTCGGCGACATGTGCCTTGAGCACCGGCTGACGAAGCAGTTCACGGCTCTCCGTGTCGGGCAGGCCGACGATGCGCGTGGCGAACGGATCGT
This sequence comes from Streptomyces sp. ALB3, assembly GCF_044385685.1. Classification (NCBI taxonomy): domain Bacteria; kingdom Bacillati; phylum Actinomycetota; class Actinomycetes; order Kitasatosporales; family Streptomycetaceae; genus Streptomyces; species Streptomyces sp. ALB3. The sequence continues at coordinate 100,175 of NZ_JBISCE010000027.1, forward strand.
TGCGGCCGCTGGCCCTGCGGGGGCTCCGTGCTGGTCCGCAGCTCACCCACCGCGTTCGCCGACGCCTCCTGCGCGTCACGACTCGCCGGCGACCGTGTCCTGCCCACCGGTACGCTCCCGCCCGGGAGGCTGGCTTCTTCGGGACGGGGCGCGGGCGGTTGCCACGGTGGCCCTTGCGGCCGGGCGGCCGGAATGCGGTCGGCCGGTCGACGGCGGCCGTCCCCGCGGGTCAGCTGTGCTCAGCGTTCCGCACCGTACAGCCGTCCGTCTCGGCCGGGCACCAGTGTGTCCGGCCGCCCACCAGGCGCAGTTCGAGGTCCGCGTCCGCCAATCCTTCGCGGTCGAGGGCGGTGCGCAACGCGTTGGGAGCGGGCTGCGGCGGGAGCCCGAGGACACTGACGACGACGGTGCCGTTCCGGGCCTCGACCGAGGCGATCTGCCAGTCGCGCGTCGTTGCCCACTTCTCGGCGACCGGCCTGGCGTCAGCCGCGAGCGTGCGGTCACGGGCGACGGACACTGTTCCGTGCGTCAGGGGCACAGCGACGAGCAGGACCACACTCGCGACCGCGACCAGAGTCCGTCCGCGGAACCTGCCCACTCGCAGTCCCGACTCGCGGGCTGCGCCGCGGACGCCGTAGATGAGGAACACGAGCGTTCCGGTCGCCACGATGGCGGCCACGTTGGTCCCGAAGAGCAACGCCGCCTCGGCGGCGTCGTGGTACCGGCCGACCGTGATCAGCAGGCCCGTCACCGCGAGCGGCGGAACCAGCGAGATGGCGATCGCCACACCGGGCAGGGTGTCGGAGATATCGGCGCGGACGAGCGCGAAGGCGCCGACGGTCCCCGTGGCCAGGGCGGCGAGCAGGTCGATGAGGCGGGGGCTGATCCGGGAGGACACCTGGCTGTTGGAGGAGAAGCCGTCCGGCGGGGAGACGACCCAGCCGAGCAGCATGCCGATCACCACCACCGCCAGCGCCCCTCCGATCACCAGCAGCACGCACCGTACGACCTGCCACCGGTCGGCGAGAACGAGCGCCAGCGCACAGCCGAGGATGGGGGTCATCAGCGGAGCCACGATCATCGCGCCGATGACCGTGGCCGTCGAGTCCCCGACCACTCCGGCGCTCGCGATGACCGAGGCCAGCACGAGCAGTCCCCAGAACCGCGTCGAACTGGGGCTCCGCAGCCTCCGGTCGATGAACAGGGTCTCCGTCATCCGGTGGACCGCGATCACGTCGACTGCCGCCATGACCGGTGCTCCTTCGGTGACGCGACGTGGAACGGCTTTCGGGGTCCGTGGGTCAGGGGGTGACGATCGGGAAGTCCTGGTCGCCCGGGTCGAGCACAGCGGCGAGCCGGCCGAGAACGGAGGCGTCCCCGTCGACCTGGATGCCCGCCTCGGCAAGACGCTCCGGCGACAGGTTGCCCAGGGCGAGCGCCGGCAGGGCGCGGGCGGTCGCCCCCAGGGTGAGGTCCGCTCTGCCCTTCTGTGCCGCTGCGGAGTACGTGAGCACGCCGTTGGCCAGACGGAGCCGGTACCGCTCGCCGGAGTCGGTGATGTGGACGTCGATGCTGAGAGTCTCCTCCCATGCCTTCGGTCCGTCGATCCGGACAGCGATCGCGTCGAACAGCATGGGCGGCGTGAGGTTCGCGATGACGTCCGGTGACGCCGCGACCGTGGGGGTGCCGAACCGTCCCTGACGCAGTTCGGTGGCACCGGACAGATAGAAGTTGCGCCATGTGCCGTTCTCCGAGCCGTAGCCGAGCTGCTCGTAGGTGTCGGCGAGCAGCTCGCGTGCCGCTGGGTGGTCCGGCTGGGCGAACACGACATGGCTCAGCACTTCGGCGGCCCAGCGGAGGTCGCCCTGCTCGAAGGAGCCGCGCGCCTTGTCTACCACCGCGTCCGCCCCGCCCATGAACTCCACGTACCGCTTTCCGGCCTCGACAGGGGTGTGCTGCCACAGGTGCGCGGGGTTGCCGTCGAACCATCCCATGTACCGCTGGTAGACGGCCTTGAGGTTGTGGCTGACCGAGCCGTAGTAACCGTGGGTGCTCCACGCGTTCTCCAGCGCCGGAGGCAGCTCGAGGTGCTCGGCGATCTCCGTGCCGGTCCACCCCTTGTTGATCAGGCGCAGCGACTGGTCGTGCAGGTAGCCGTACAGGTCCCGCTGGATGCTGAGGTAGTGCACCGCACGTTCCTGTCCCCAGGTGGGCCAGTGGTGTGACGCGAAGACCACGTCCGTCCTGTCGCCGAAGAGGTCGATCGACTCGGTGAGGTACTGCGACCACGAGCGCGGGTCACGGACCACCGCGCCGCGCAGTGTCAGCAGGTTGTGCAGCGTGTGCGTGGCGTCCTCGGCCGCACACAGGGCCTTGAAGTCGGGGAAGTGGATGAGCATCTCCGACGGCGCCTCGGTGTCCGGGGCCATCTGGAAGACCATGCGTACCCCGTCGACGGCTTCTTCCTGGCCCGTCTGCGTGATGTCCACGGTCGGGGGGATGAGGGTGATGGTGCCCGTCGACGTCGTCTGCCCCAGCCCGGCACCGACCTGCCCCTGCGGACCCCGGGCGAGCGCGGCCCCGTACATGTATGCGGCCCTTCGCCCCATCGCGATGCCGGCGTAGACGTTTTCCGCGACCGCGTGATGGGTGAAGCCCGCAGGAGCCAGGACGGGCACCCGCCCGGCATCGACGTCCTCCTGCGTGGTGACGCCTTTGACTCCGCCGAAGTGGTCGACGTGTGAATGGGTGTAGACGACGCCGGTCACCTGCCGGTCGCCACGGTGCTCGCGGTAGAGCGCGATCGCTGCCGCTGCCGTCTCCACGGAGAGCAGCGGGTCGATCACGACGACACCCGTGGAGCCTTCGACGAAGGTCACGTTCGACAGGTCGAAGCCGCGGACCTGGTAGATCCCCTCGACCACCTCGAACAGCCCTTGTGTGGCCACCAGTCGGGACTGGCGCCACAGACTGGGATTCACCGTGTCGGGGGCCTCGCCCTCGAGGAACGCATAGGTGTCGTTGTCCCAGAGCGTGGTGCCGTCCTCGGCCGTGACGGCACTCGGCTCACGCCGTCCGATGAACCCTCGCGTCGCATCGTCGAAGTCCTGCGTGTCCGAGAACGGGAAGTGCTGACGCAGTTGCGCCTGCTGCCGGGCGATGAACGGCCGGGCCGGTTTCGGGGTGGTGACCATTCGACCAGATTGCCCGTTCAGTCACGGAAACGTCTCGTACCTGCCGCGTGTCGAAGGAATCCCCGCCCTGCCGAGCGGGCAGCCGTTCAGTGTTCTCCGGTCGGCGGATCGTTGTCCGGACCGGTCACCAAGGCCCTGCGCAACGGATTCTGGTCCTCGCTGACGTGGACGTGGATGATGGTGCCGACCAGCGGACCGGAATGACCGACCATTTCGGCGGTCGTCCGCCCGGACTGGACCACCCGGTGACCGCCGCCGGCCTGAATCCGGTGAGCGCCGAGTCGGCTCCGCCGGCCCGTTGCGCGATGCGCGATGCGCGATGCGCGATGCCGAGCGTGGCCCGGCGGGGCGGGCCGGGGCTCGGGAACGGCCAGTAATGATTTTGTAACGGTGTCTTCCTAGGGTCAAAAGCCCCCCTGCACCGTCTCTAGGAGCTCCCCGATGCACCTGCCCCGACCCCCCTGGCGCAGATCCGCCGTGTGGGCGACCGCCGCACTCGCCACGGCGGCCTTGCTGGCCGGTCTGCCGGCCGGCGAGGTCGCCGAGGCCGCCCCCGCACCGTCCGCGAAGATCGACGCCGCACTCCTCCGAGCCGTCGACAGCGGCCAGGACGCGTCCTTCTTCGTGGTCCTGGAGGACCAGGCCGATCTCACCTCCGCCCGGAGCAAGCGTTCGCACTCCGCGAAGACGAAGGCGGCCTTCGACGCCCTGCGTGCCGAGGCGGGGAGCAGCCAGAAGTCCCTGACCGCGTTTCTCGACAGGGAGAAGGTCGGACACCAGGACTTCTGGATCGCCAACGCCGTCCAGGTCACCGGTGACAAGAAGCTCGTCGACCGGATAGCGAAGCGCTCCGATGTCGCGCGGGTGGTCAAGGAGCAGCACTACGGGCTCGACGAGACGGAGAGCCAGGTCTCGGCCGCGGCGGCCACCGTCGACGGCACGCCCGAATGGGGTGTCAAGGACATCAAGGCCGACCAGGTCTGGTCGCAGTACGACACCCGCGGCGAGGGCGTCGTCATCGCGAACATCGACTCCGGTGTGCAGTTCGACCACCCCGACCTGGTGGCGAACTACCGGGGCAACAACGGCGACGGCTCCTTCACGCACGACTACAACTTCTTCGACGCGACCGGCCAGTGCGGCGCGAGCGGGCTGCCCTGCGACAACAACGGCCATGGCACCCACACCATGGGCACGATGGCCGGCAAGCACGGCATCGGCGTAGCGCCGAACGCCACGTGGATCGCCGCGAAGGGCTGCGAGACGTCCTCCTGCTCGGACTCCTCACTCCTGGCCGCCGGCCAGTGGATCCTCGCCCCGACCGACAGCAGCGGGCAGAACCCGCGCCCCGAACTGGCACCGAACATCGTCAACAACTCCTGGGGCGGCGGCAACACCACCTTCTACCAGGACATCGTCGAGGCGTGGAACGCCGTCGGCATCTTCGAGGCGTTCGCCGCAGGGAACGCCGGCAACGGCACGACCTGCTCCACCGCGGAGGCCCCCGGCGCCCAGGCACCCGCCTACGGCGTGGGCGCGTACGACGTGAGCGGCAGGATCGCCTCGTTCTCCGGCTTCGGCCCGTCCCTCGTCGACGGCTCCGCGAAGCCGGACATCTCGGCTCCGGGTGTCGACGTTCGCTCCACCTGGCCCGGTTCGACGTACAAGGTGTCCTCCGGTACGTCGATGGCGACGCCGCACGTCGCGGGTGCCGTCGCCCTGCTGTGGTCGTCGGCTCCCTCCCTCATCGGTGACATCGACGGCACACGCGCGGCACTGAACGAGGGCGCGATCGACGTCGACGACACGCACTGCGGCGGCACCGCCGGCATGAACAACGTGTGGGGCGAGGGCAAGCTCGACATCTTCGCCTCGGTCGACAAGGCTCCGCACACCGCCGGGACCGTCACCGGCAAGGTCACCGACAAGGTCACCGACAAGGTCACCGACAAGGTCACCGGCGCCGCACTGACCGGTGTCGCCGTCAAGGCCGAGAACGACGCCACCAGCCGTACCGTCACCACCGGCTCCGACGGCTCGTACCGGCTGTCGCTGCCCGTGGGCACGTACTCGCTCTCCTACTCCGGATACGGTTACGCCGTCCGCTCGGTGACGGGTCTGGAGCTCGCCGCGGGACAGGACGTCGCTCAGGACCTGGCGCTGGAGCCCGTCACCACGCACGCGGTGTCCGGCACCGTCCTCGACGTCACCGGCAAGCCGCTCGCCAGGACCACGGTCACCGTCGAGGGCGTCCCGCTCCCCGCGGTCACCACGGACTCCTCCGGCCGCTTCACCCTGCCGAAGGTCGCTGAGGGCTCCTACACGCTGACCGCCTCGCCCGCGGCCCCGCTCCTGTGCAACGGCGTCCGATCCACCGCCCTCACGGTCGACGGCGACGAGTCGCTGACCCTCCGGCTCCCGGCGCGCGCCGACGCCGCCGGCAACAGCTGCGCCCCGGCCACGTACGCGTGGATCAAGGGCTCCGGCAAGGTGGCCCTCAGTGGTGACGAGGACGCCCGGAACGTCTCGCTGCCCTTCCCCGTGAAGCTGTACGGCGTCTCGTACACCAGCGCCGCCGTGACCACCAACGGCCTCGTCAACTTCCTGGAGCCACGCGTCGGCGACTACACCAACACGGCCCTGCCGGCCGCCGCGAAGCCGAACGGCATCGTCGCGCCTCTGTGGGACGACCTCACCCTCGACAAGAGGTCCAGCGTACAGACGGCGACCACCGGCACCGGCGGCAACAGGAAGTTCGCCATCGTCTGGGACAACGTGCTCTTCGCCGACGGCCCCGCCGGCCGCGCCACCTTCGAGGTGGTCTTCGACGAGGCCACCGGCGCCATCACCTTCCAGTACCTGTCGGTTCCCGGGAACGGCGGCAAGGCAACGGTCGGCATCGAGAACCAATCCGGCACGGACGCACTTCAGTACTCCTTCAACCAGCCGGTCCTGACGAACGGCTCGGCCGTTCGCATCGCGCAGGGAGCCAAGTGATGAGAGCCCATACCTCCCGGCGGGCCCTGCGGCTCGCCTCCGCCCTGGCCGCGGCGGGTCTCGCGCTGACCGCGGCCCCGCACGCACTGGCCGCCGAGGACGACGGTCCGGGGATGAAGCTGAGCAGCGCGCAGGCAGCGGAGCTGACCGCGCACGCTCAGGTCGACGTCTACGGTGACACCGCGGAGTCCCACGACGCCGGGAACGCCGAGCCGGGCGGCGACACCTCCGGCAGGGGCCCGGCCGAGGTGGCCCCGGACTCCGGGGGTCACGGCGCGAAGTCGGGCACCACCGCGGTCGACACGCCCGTCACCTTCACCGGCACGTCCACGCTGGAGGGGGTCCGCGGCGTCGGAGCCACCGTGTCCGCCGGCTCCGACGGCAGTTACTTCACGGTGCACAGCCTCGGCAACGTTCAGCTGCACCGCGCCGACGGCACCAGCACGTGGGAGCGCACCAACGCGTCGCTGTACGCGGACTGGAAGGTCAAGCCGGTCCGCGTATGGCAGGCCGAGCCGTACCCGGCGCGCATCGTGATGGGCTACAACGCCGTGAGCCCTTTCACACCCGCATCCGACCAGGGGTTCGACACAGGAGACCTGACGGGCGACGGCACACCTGACGTCGTCTTCTCCGCGGGCGTCGGCTCGGCTCCCTACCGCCCCTTCACCTCACCGGGCTCCCCGTTGCCCACCGGCACGTTCGTGACGGTGCTCGACGGCCGCACCGGCAGCACCCTGTGGTCGAGGCTGTACTCGTACGCGACCTCGGTCAAGATCACGGGCGGCACGCTGCTGGTCGGCGACTCACCCGACTACAACCAGAACGCGCCGGCCACGCAGACGGCCACGCTCAGCGGCATCCGCTTCTCGTACGCCGGCGGAGCGCTGACCCCGTCGTCGACCTGGACGTACGACACCGGGGAGACCGCCGCCACCTGGGGAGCCCTGGAGTCGCTCGGCGAGGGCCGGGCCGCCGCCTCCTGGAACGTGCCGAAGGCCGCTACGTCGCCGTCCCGCAACCGCACGCTCGTCCTGGACACCGCCGACGGTTCCGTCTCCTGGCAGAACGACGGTTCCCTGTACAGCCGTCAGCTGCACCTGGACGCCTCGCGTGAGCGGCTCATCAGCCTGGAGCAGTCCGACTCCACCGACGGTGTGCGGTACGAGATCGTGTCGTACGCGTCGTCCGACGGCGACCGGACCGTACTGGACGCCCGCTCTAACGTCCTGCCGACCGCCATGACGATCGGGGACCTGCGCGGCGACAGGAGGACCGAGTACGCGGTCGCCGAGTCCACGCTCGACCCGAATCTGTATGTGAACGCGAGCACGGTCCGCGTGCTCGACGGTGCGGCCCCGGACACCGTTCTGTGGTCGCACACCACCAAGCGGGACCCCGGCAACGGTCACGACGCCGCCAGCACCTGGCGTCTGGACATCGCGGACGGCCGCCTGGTCGCCTCCGCGCAGAACGACGAGGGCCTGGACACGGCCGACAATTCCGGCGGCGGCCGACTGGCCAGGCTGACGGTTTTCGACGGCAAGGGTGACGTGCGCTGGGAGCAGGCCGGGCCCACCGCGTCACCGATGTTCCAGCAGGTCCTCAACCGTGAGCACGAGACCTACGTCCGGGTCGTCGACCTGGAGCAGAACGTCCGGACGTACAGGTTGGGCAACGGCCGGCAGCAGGATCTGACACCTCTGCGGAGCTCGGTGGCGTACGCAGAGGCGGTCGACCTCGACGGTGACACGAAGCCGGATGTCGTGGCCGGCGGCGTCTCCAACGGCGTGTGGGCCTACTCCGGCACCTCCCTCGTCGACGGCACGCCGAAGAAGCTGTGGCAGTCTGCCGTGGGCGGTTCGGTGCACCGCATCGAGACCGGTGACGTGACCGGGGACAGCAAGCCCGAGATCGTCGTCGCCGCGGACGACGCGACGGTCGTTCTCGACGGCCGGACCGGCAAGATCCTGAGCACCATCGACGGCCATGGGCAGTACGTCCGCTCGGTCACCGTCGCCGATGTCGACGGCAGGGGCAAGGACGAGATCGTCGTCCCGACCGACGCGCTGCGCGTCTACGACGGCAGGGGAAGCAAGCTCTGGACGTACTCGGCGCCCGCGAGCGCCGGCGACGTGGTCTTCTCCGACACGGCGGTGGGCGACGAGCGGGTGTACACGCAGTACACCAGCGTCGGTGCGCTGGGCCTCGACGACGCCGTCGTGAACGGTGCCGCGCTCGACGGCGCGACGGGCGCGGTGCGCTGGACGGCCGATCCGGAGGCTCCGGCAGAGGCCGTGGGCGGGAAGCTGACGGGCGCACTCCTCGACAGCGCCGTCTTCGCCTCGCCGAAGATTCCCTATGCGGACGGTCACGCGGTCGTTCACACCTGGATCATGCGGTCGGAGCCCGACTTCGGCTCGGGGACCGAGGCGCCCAGCCCGCGCGTCATCGTCGAGATCCGTGACGGGCGCACCGGCGAGGTCCTGCACCGGGGCGCCACCGGAAGCCCCTGGTCCCACGGCAACTTCTTCATCGACGGTGCGAACGACCCCCTGTACGCCCTGAGTTTCGGTACGTTCCGTGGCTACGGCTCCGACGGCGGGCAGACCACCAGTTCGGTCTCCGGGTCCCTGCGGACCGCTCAGTTCATCACAGGCCCCGGAGGACGGAAGCTGGTGGCGGGCGGCACCGAGGCCGGTGTGGGCGCGTGGGACCCCTCGGTCCTGACCAACGGCTGGTCGTTCAACTCCGGCGTGGGCGGTGCCACTGTCATGAGCGGCCGCAACTATCTCGCCGCCGACCTCGACGGCGATGGCGCGGAGGAGATGATCTCGCTCAACTTCGACGACACCGGCTATGACCGGATGGCGCAGCAACTGGGTTCGCGCGTCAGCGACACGGACAACGGCATCAACCAGATGACCACGTACAAGCTGTCGTGACGTCACCGGGGCTCGGCCGGACGAGCCCCGGAAGAGACCCCCTGGCCATGGCCGGGGGGTCTTCGCCGCGCCCACGGGTCCGGGCTCGGGCGAGGACCTTCGCCTTCGCCCTCTCGTACTCCTCCGGGGTCGGATCGTCGTTCCGCTTCCTCCCGGCGAGCTCCTCCCCGTGCTCGCTGCCGCGCGGCCGGCAGAAGTTCAGCATCGTGAGGAACAGACGCAGCAGCGGACAGTCGTCCATCGCCGTACCCCTTCCACATCGCTCCGCGTCACACGGGACCGGATGCGGATACCCAGCGGTAGCGGTACGTCAGAGCACGGCGAGCCGGTCCACCAGCAGCTCCGTCCTCCGGTCGGTGTCCTCCGGCGGCAGCCGTCCCGCCCGGGTCAGAGTCGCAAGGCCGTGCAGTGACGCCCAGAACACCTCGGTGAACAGTCCCGGGTGCACGTTGTCCCCCGCGACCTCTCCGAGGCTTTCCGACAGCACGGCGAAGGCGTCCTTCAGAGGCTCCGGAGTGTCCTCCTTGGCGAAGGCCAGGCCGCCGTCGAGCTGGAACATCGCGTCGTAGACCGCCGGATTGCGCTCGGCGAACTCGAGGTAGGCGCGAGCGAGGGTGGCGACCCGGGCGCGCGGCCCGTCCGCCGCACGAGCCGCGGCTCTCAGCTCCGCAGCCATCTCGGTGGCGCCTTCCAGGGCGACGGCGCCGATGATCTCCCGCTTGCCGCGGAAATGGCTGTACAGGACGGGCTGGCTGTACTCGATGCGCTCCGCGAGCCGACGGGTGGTGACGGCGTCCCAGCCCTGCTGTTCGGCCAGTTCTCGGGCGGTCGCCAAGATGAGGCGTTCGCGCGCCGCCCGTTCACGCTCCTTGCGTTCCTTTACCGACATGACCCGACCCTAGCACTGCTAGACAACCGAGCAATTGAAGGTCTAGCGTTGCCACATCAGCTATCAACGCTAGATTCCCGAGAGGTGACCCATGCTCAACGCACTCGAGGTCTTCACCACCGTGGTCGTCGGCGTGATGGTGGGGGTGGAGTTCTCCGTCGCCTTCGTCATGAACCGGATCTTCAACGCGCTCCCCGGCGACGGAGGCCAGCTCGGCCGTGCCCACGGCGGACGGATGCTCGGCGCGGTGATGCCGGCCTGGTACATCACCTCGCTCGTCCTCGTGGCGGTCCGGGCCGTCGCCGGATGGGGGCGTGACGGCACCGGCCTCGTCGTCACCGCCGGCGCGCTGCTGCTCCTCAGCGTGATCATGTCGGTCCTGCTGCTCGTCCCGATCAACAACCGGGGCAAGACGTGGACCCCTGAGAACCGGCCCGCCGACTGGAAGCAGCAGATGAACCGCTGGGACCGCTACCACTACGTCCGCGTCGCCGTCATCGTCGCCGCCTTCACCCTGCTGGCCGCCGGCCTTATCTGAACCCGCACGCCGATACCGGTGCCGGTGCCACGTAGGATCGCGAGCGGGGTGGGGCTTGTAGCGCAGTGGTTGTCGCGCCTTCACCGCATGTGGGAGGACGCCGGTTCGAATCCGGTCGGCCCCATCCCGCCCCGGCAGTATCCAGCTCATGCAGAGGACGGCCCGGCGCCTGGCACAGTTCTGACCGGACGCCGCAGGGGCGGCCCCCTGCCCGCGGCGCTTCTGGCCGCGCATCCCGCACTCCTAGGACCTGTGCGGTGTTCACACACCTGGAAATACCGGTCTTCCCTGCCTGCTGAGGGGTTACAGAGGCGCCAACTCCACCCTGCCTGTGAATCGGCCGCCCACTTGATCGGCGAGCCAGTGGACGCGGGCGATCTGGTCGCCGTTCCGATCCCGGACGTGGACGTGGACGGTGTGGTCCTGCGACGGTTCGTCCTGGTAGAGGTCCCGAGAATTCACTGTCAGCGTGAGGTAGGCGTACTTCTGCGAGATCGCTTCCAGCCCGGCCTCGGGAATCGCAGGCCATGCGTTCAGATCCCACCGAACAGCTGCGGGGTCCGGCCCCAGAGCGGCGACGAAGGGCTCAGCGCGGTCCAGCGGATGCCCCCAGTCGAACACTTGGATCGGCAGACAGTCCGCAGGGTTGTCGTTGGCTTTCGAAGACCCATGCTGTTCGCCGGCCAACGCCCACCATTCGAGGTCGGGCAGTACGTGACGTACTTGCGTCAGGACGTCCGGCGACCTGATCACGGCTTCGAAGTCCACCTCTCCCTGATCGATGTCTGCCATGCCCAGCAAGGTACGCACCGCACGTATCGCTTCGGACAGGTCGGTGGTGGTGAGGACCGCAGCCGCAGCAGAGTTACTCATTCCGGAACCATAGGACGGCACTCACAGACCGGCCCGAGCGGGTGCTGACCTGCCTCGCACGTGTCCGTATCGCAAGTGACGTCCTGCTGGAGCAGACGTTCCCCGGTGCCGTCGGCCGACCACAGCCGGTGGCGTTCGTAGACGGCCTTTTTAGGGGCAGGCAGGTCACGCCACTGCACGCCGGTCCGCACCCGGTACAGGATCCCGTCGATCACCTGCCGGTGATTCCGCCACCTGCCACAACGCCCATTGCTGACCGGCAGGAACGGCCGCGGCCGTTCCCACTCGGCATCACTCAGATCACCCCGCCCCATGTCCACAGGAACGACTCGGGCACGCAGTCTCCACATGATCGGCCGGACAAGTCCTGGCTGGACCAGGTGGCGCAGCGCTCTCGGGCGAGGCGTGAGGGGTGTCGCGGCCACGTGCCGCAGCGGGCGCTCAGAGGTGGCTGTCCAAGAACCTCCGTACGTCGGCGAGGGTCGACGGTTCCGATCCGTGCAGCACCGCCTCTCCCTCCTTCAGCAGGACGTAGGACGGGGCTCTGGTGATCCCGTACCGCTCGGTTGCCGCCGGACAGCGCGTGATGTCGGTGCGGACGGCCGTCAGGCGGCCCGCGTACGCGTCGGCGACGCGCCCCACGACGAGGTCCATCGCCCGGCAGGGCTCGATCGCCTTGGGCCATGTCCCGGTGAAGTATGCGAGGACCGGAACTCCGCTCATCCCGAGGATGAAGTCGAACTCCGCGTCCTCACGGGGGCGGTGCACCCTCTGCGCCATGGAAACTCCTGACCTCACGTTCGTCGTTGCCTCCCCATCATCCCTCGCGCCGCGCGCCGGGCCGGCCGTGCCGGTCCGGCTGACCTGCCGGAAGGGGGCACGGGTCCGGCGCAGGACCACGGTGGTCCCCGGCGCGAACGGCCCGGCCCCGCTCCTGACGGACCGGCCTGGCCGCCCGCCGGTCGGTCCCGGAGCCGGCTCCTGCCGCGCCGCCCCGGGGCGCGTGAGCCCGCGGATGACACAGGAGCAGACACGTTCCCGGCACGCGCGCGGACACAGTCGCTGACGGCCGGTCTGGCGTCAGCTGTTCCGGAGACCGACCGCCAGCGTCAGTTCGAGGACCCGGTGTGGCGAGGCGAGATCCGGAAACACCTCCCGCAGCTGCGACATCCGGTACCGGACTGTCTGGGGGTGGACGAACAACGCCGCCGCCACCTCCTCTCGCCTGCCCTGATAGAGCAGCCACGCCCGCAGCGTCTCCTCCAGCCGCCGCGCGGTCGCGACCGGCAAGGTCCGCAAGGGAGCGAGGGCTCGGGCGCGCAGATCTGCGAGCGCCTCCCCGTCGGCGCTCAGCACCAGCTCGGGCAAGTGGTCCTCTGTGTCGCGGATATCGGCGGAGAGGGAGCGCGCGCGTGCGGCTCGCGCGTACGAGGCCGAGGCACGAGTCCATGGCCGGGCCGGACCGACCACGGCCGCAGCGGTGCGGTCGGACAGTTGCCTCAGGAGATGTGCTCGGTCGGCATCGGGGACGAGCAGCACACCGGTGGAATCCGGCAGATCGTCGAGGACGAGGGTACTCGGGTCGAGCGCGCGGTAGGCGGGGCGGGCCTGGGCGGCGGGCAGCAGGACCGCGGTCAGCGAAACCGGGGGGTGCCACCCGGCCCGTTGGGCAGAGGCCAGCAGCACGTCAGGGCTCGCGCCGGCGAGGAGGTCGCGGGCCAGGTGTTCGAGGTGGCGTTCGTGGGCCCGGCCCCGGGCAGCCAGTTCGTCGGCGTGGCCGGCGGCGCTCGCGGCGGAGAGCTCGTCGATGTAGGCGAAGGTCAGCTCGGCGAACTTGGCTACCTCGGCTGCGGGCAGGCCCGCGGGCACGGCACCCGCTGCCAGGCATCGCCAGGCCACACGGGCGCCGACACGGTAGGCGCTGAGCAGGGCGTCCATGGAGCGGCCGTCGCGCACCTCGCCGCGGCCCAGCTCGTAAGCCGCGTCACCGGCGTCGCCACCTGTCGCGTTCCCGCTTGCGAGGTCCAGGTAATGTCCGAGGGCGGTGCGGACGGCTCGGCGGATGGTGGCGCCCATGCGGCCCGAGAGTGCGTTGGCGTAGGAAGGCACCTCGTCCATGATCGCTTGGACGACCTCGTCGGCGGTGGTCTTCAGCTCGGCCCGTAGTGCGGTGACCGTCGTGTCATTCAGGGCCAGTTCGCTGGCCCTCCGGATTGCATGGCTCACGTTTTGTTCCCTGCGAACAATTTGACCGACCAGATTCACGTCCTGCGGTCAGGACTTTACGCCTGGGGGCGCAGCAAGCTGGGGCCATGACGAGTACAACCCTCCGCAGCAGGGCTTGGAAGCTGCTGGAGATGGTCACGACGCCGCTGCTGCCGTCGGACTATCTCGACCTGGTCAGTCCGCTGCGTGCGGGCGCCGACCTGCGTGGGCGGATCGAGGCCGTGCACCCCGAGACGGGTGACGCCGCGACTGTCGTGATCAGGCCGGGACGGGGCTGGCGCGGCCACTCAGCCGGTCAGTACGTGCGGATCGGTGTGGACGTCGACGGGGTGCGCCTGTGGCGCGCCTACTCCCTCACCTCGCCGACGAACCGCCGGGACGGCCGCGTCACGATCACCGTGAAGGCGATCCCGGACGGCAGGGTGAGCAATCACCTGGTCCGCAGGGCGAAGCCGGGCACGCTGATCCAGCTCGACCAGCCGACCGGTGACTTCGTGCTTCCGCGGGTCAAGCCCGCCAAGGTGCTCTACCTGACGGCCGGCAGCGGTATCACGCCCGTGATGGGCATGCTGCGCGACACCGAGTTCGACGACGTCGTCATGGTCCACTGTGCGCCGCAGCGACAAGACGTGATCTTCCGCGACGAACTGCACGACATGGTCGCGGACAACAAGCTGCGGCTCACCGAGGTGCACACCGACACGGACGGGATGCTCGACATCGCCCGTCTCGACGGACTCGTGCCCGACTGGGCCGAGCGTGAGACCTGGGCGTGCGGGCCCGCAGGCCTGCTCGACGCCGCCGAAGAGCACTGGACCGAGCACGGCGTACGAGAGCGTCTGCACACTGAACGCTTCCGCGCCGGCATCGTCGTCGCCGGTGAGGGCGGCGCGGTCACGTTCAGCGCCACCGGCAGGACCGTCGACGCGGACGGCGCCACGCCGTTGCTGGACATCGGCGAGGAAGCCGGCGTGCTCATGCCCTCCGGGTGCCGCATGGGCATCTGCTTCGGCTGCGTCACTCCCCTCAGGACGGGCGCCGTCCGCGACCTGCGCACCGGCGAGATCACCGAGGCCGAGCCGGGCGTCCTCATCCAGACCTGTGTGTCCGCCGCGGCGGGCCCCTGCGACATCGAACGGTAGGAGCACCTTGAGCGCCATCGACCCCACCGCCCACCTGACCGCGAAGCAGATCGAGGAGCTCGGCCGCGAGCTGGACGCGATCCGCGACGAGGTGATCGCCGGCCGCGGTGAGAAGGACGCCGCCTACATCCGTAAGGTCATCTCGGCGCAGCGCAAGCTCGAGCTGGTCAGCAGGGGCGTTCTGTTGTTCTCGATGTTTCCGCCGGCGTGGCTGCTCGGCACCGCCGGACTGTCCGTGGCGAAGATCATGGACAACATGGAGATCGGCCACAACGTCCTGCACGGTCAGTGGGACTGGATGCGAGACCCGAAGATCCACTCCACCACCTGGGAGTGGGATCACGTCTCGCCGTCCGAGCAGTGGAAGCACTCACACAACGAGCTCCACCACACGTACACCAACGTCATCGGCAAGGACAACGACCTCGGTTACGGCATCATGCGCGTCGACGAGGACCAGAAGTGGCACCCGTTCCACCTCGGCCAGCCGCTGTGGAACTTCCTCAACGCCTGCTTCTTCGAGTACGGCATCGCGGCGTACGACCTGGAGCTCGGCAAGAACCTGAGCAAGCGGCGCCGCAACAACCCGGAGTTCCGCGCGCGTGCCAAGGACGTGGGCCGCAAGATCCGCAAGCAGGTGCTCAAGGACTACGTGTTCCATCCGCTGCTGTCGGGCCCGTCGTTCCTCACCACGCTCGCCGCCACGTTCACCGCGAACCTGGTCCGCAACATCTGGACACACTCGGTGATCATGTGCGGGCACTTCCCCGAAGGTGTACAGGTATTCGAACGCCGGTCGATCAAGGGCGAGACGCGCGGCCAGTGGTACCTGCGCCAGATGATGGGCTCGGCGAACATCAGCGGCAGCAAGGCCATGCACTTCATGACCGGAAACCTGTCGCACCAGATCGAGCACCACCTGTTCCCGGATCTGCCGAGCAACCGGTACGCCGAGGTAGCGGTGAAGGTGCGCGCGCTGTTCGACAAGTACGAGCTGGAGTACGTCACCGGCCCGCTGCCCAAGCAGGTGTTCTCCGCGTGGCACAAGGTCTTCCGGCTTTCGCTTCCGAACAAGAAGCCCACGGTCAAAACGCCGGACCGCGAGCAGGAGCTCGTCGCCGCCTGACTCCCGACCGGTTCATGCCTCCCGGCCGTACGGCGGCACCGCCGGGTGCGGTGAGATCCGTACGGGCGGTAGGCGACCGCGACGCCGTACCGTACGGCACCGCACCCGGGCCGGTGAGGGTGTTGCAGTGTCCGCTTCGCCTCGTCCCTGCCTCCCGCGCCCGAAGAGACCCGGCGCAAGGTCCTGAGACCGGGTACTTCTCGCGGCGCACGCCGGCGGCTGCTCCCCGGACGCGCCCGCCGGCTCCCCCTCTGAGGCCCCGCTGCCGCGCGGCCAACTGGCGCCTTCGACCCACCTCACCGGAAGGGACCGTCCAGCCGGCCGCGGAACCCTGAGGAGTGCCTGGCAGAGGTTCTTGAGCACGATGCGTGGACGCACCCGCTGTGGGCCCCGTCAGCGGAGTCCGCGTACCGCGCTGTCTAGGTCAGCTCGTCGGAGTGGCCGGCTTCGATGCGGGACCACTGGGCGATGGGGCGACCGTTCGTACGCCACTCCTCGGGGTTCTCGGCGGAGTACCAGGGCTGTGGCCAGCCGCGGGGCGAGTCCTCCCATGCCTCCTGGCGTCCGTAGACGGTCATGTCCAGCAGACCGTGGGTGGGCGCCATGACCTCGACGCCGCGACCGCCGGTGTAGTACGTCTCGAACACCCGCTTGCCGTCACGGACGTAGCAGACGAGGTGGTGACGCTGCCAGTCACGACCTTCCAAGAGCTGCGGCGCCGTCTTCTCGACCGAGTACCACGGCATGTCCAGGCCCAGGAAGTCACGGTAGCGGGCACTTGCTCGGTATGGGCCCTTGCAGAGCACGGCGTACGTGGCATCACGGGAGTGGATGTAGGACAACTCGCGGACCTGGCTGTTGAAGAACGTGCACCCTTCGCACTGTCCGGCGGCGGGCCGTCCGGGCCACCAGGCATGGAAGTACGCGATGAGCTGCCTGCGGCCTTCGAAGACGTCGAGGATCGTGATCGGCCCGTCAGGACCGATGACCTCGATGGCGGCGTCGACCTCCACCATGGGCAGCCGCCGCCGCGCCGCCGCGATCGCGTCTCCTTCACGGGTGTGCGCCTTTTCCCGTGCGAGCAGAGCGTCCCGCGCCTCCTGGTAGGTCCTTCTGTCCTCCACAGGCGGGAGGGCGGGGCTCGGTGATCGTTCGTTCACGAGCGTCTCCATTCGCTTCCGGGAAGGCTGTCAAGAGGTCACCTGGGTCCCACAATGCCCACCAGGCCGCGCCGCGCTCCCGAGCGCCGCGCAGCAGCCCTCGGGGCTCCCTCGATCAGTCCAACAGCCGGGCCCCGACGGCGTGCACGCGGTGAGGCTTCGTCATCAGGGCGGCGAGGCCTCCGGCACCGGGGCAGATTCCCCGTCCCGTCCACACCGTCAGAAGACGACAGAGCCACTCAGACCTCACGAACCGCCTTCTGGGAAGGATGTAGGGAAGGTTCCGCGAGGCGCAGGCGGCGATCCCTTCCGGGCGAGCACGATCGCCCCCAGCCGTCGGGCATGATCTGCGGGGTGGGACGGCGCGGGGACGCCCTTCCGCACGCCGATTTGGGGGACACGGTATGGAGTGGGGAACGCTGGTAGCCACACTGGGCGGTGGTCTGATCGCGATAGCGGGCACAGTGCTGGCCGACCGCTTGCGCACCCGCCAGGAGCACCGCCGCAGCCTGCAGGCGCGCCGCCGAGACGTCTACACGGAGTTCATCGCAGCGGCGGGCGCGGCACACACCGAACTGCGGCGTCTCGCGCAGAGCAGTGCCGGGACGACCGGCCTGGAGGAAGCAAGCCGCCTGGCGCTGGCAGACGCCCGCATCTACGAGGTGCGCGAGCGTCTCTTCATCGACGCCAGCGCCCGGATCGCGAGCGCGGGCCAGACCATGTTCGAGCGCCTTCGCGCCCTCCGAGGGGCAGTCGCCGCGGGTGCCGGCATTTCGACCCCTGCGTTCCATGACATCTACCACCCCTACCTGGAGGCCGTCTGGGCTTACCGCGAGGCCGTCCGCAGCGAGCTGGAAGGCCACGCGCTCACCCCGGCCGACTTCGGCTGGTCCGTGTGGGACGGCCGCGAGCGCTGCGTGCACTGCGGGCAGCGCGAGGCGGACACAGCGCCCGAGCGGTGACGATCCGGGGCAGGGGCCGTCCAGGTGACGGTTCGGCGCCCGTCACTCGGCCGTGTCGTGACCGGACCTCTGACGGGCCATGCGAGCGGACACCGCGGCCGGCGAAGCCGCCGTGCCCCGGTCGTCCGCATGGAGGGCGTCCCGCATGGGCTTCTCGTGCGGGACGTCCGGATGGGTCAGCTGGTCTGTCGGGCCTGCGGCTCCTCTGTCCGCCGGGGCTGACCTCCGGAGACGTGGAACCTGGCGACTGAGCGCGTAGGGACGGTGAAGTGACCCGCCGGGGGCCCGAGATCTACGCTGTTCTGCGCCGTGATGGCTTGACCGAACGTCAGCGGGGTGTGACCTGCGGCCGTTAATGTCACCACAGCTTGCCCGCCATCCGACACCTGCGCCTGGGGCAGGAACCGTTGGGCATCCCACCCGAGCAGAGGTCGTCCCGGATGGACAGGGAGCTGTGAGCCGTGGAGCGGTGAACCTGCTGTATCGGAAACTGGCTGGGGAGTGATCGTGGAGCTACTGGACCAATTGCCTGCTCTCATAGGCGTCGTGGTCGGTTCGCTTGGTTCCTATGCCGCGCAGAGCCTGACTGAGCGCCGGACGTGGAAGCGACAGCGGGAGGAGAGGTGGGACGAGAAGCGTTTCGAGATATACAGCGGCTATGCCCATGCCCTCAAGGCCCAGCTACGCCTCGCCCAACGCATCGGCGCCGCCCTTGGATTCGCGGACGTGACTGATCCGCTGCCGGCGGCCGAGGGGCTGCCTCTGCTCGCTGATGCGGAGTCCCATCGTGCAACACAGTGGGAGGCCGTCCTGCTCGTCGGGGACGCAGCGACGATCGCGGCGGCCCGACGCTGGCACGAGACGATCTGGACCATCGAGCTGCTCATACGTGAGGGGCCGGTCGACGCGGAGAAGTGGACCAGGGTCCATCGGATGGCAAGTGCGGCGCGTGATGCCTTCTACGAGAGCGCACGGCGTGACCTCGGCATACACGGAGCTCCGCCACCGTCGGGGCAGTGGCCCCGGCAATGGCGGGCCGAACTGTCCGAGTGAGTGCTTCCGGGGGTCTGCGAGGTCGGTTGAGCGCGACTTCCCACCCACCGCGAAGGTCGGTGCTGCCTGTGGAGGGCCTCACGGATGTCAGACGAAAGTCGGCGTGCCAAGGCCACGATGTGGGCCGCCCCGCACGCGGTCGTGTAGGACACTCGAAGTCCCCGACCTGGAGGACGAGCATGAGCGCCCAGCCCGAGAGCCCGCGAGACAGCCGGATCCCTGGCATTCCACACACCATCAATGCCATCGCCGACGCCCTCGACCTCGCCGACAGCGCCCGGTTCAAATCCGAGGTGCTCGCTGCGGAGGAATCGGACGTCCCCGGAGTGATGCGCCGCTGGTGGAAAACAGCCATGATCAACCGCGTCCCCGGCGCGGCGCGTAGCCGTGCGAACGCTGAACAAGGGAACTGTCTGGTGTCCGTGGACGAACTCATCGCCCGGATCGACGCCGCGTGAGCTGGAGCGTCTGGACGGAGGAGATCCCCGCACTGACCGTCCTGAGTCTGCCTGCTGACCTACGAGGGAAGACCGCCAACTTCCTGAGGGCCCTGGCGATCGAGGTCGGCAGTGCGCTGGACCTCGGGCGGCGCCCGCCCGGTGACCCGATGGACGACATAGGCGTCCGCTACTCCCTCGAAGTGCCCGGAGAGCCGGTCATCATCGAGTACATGATCATGCGAGACGCGAAGGAGATCCGGGTTCCCGTCCTCGTCTGGTTCGGCTGAAGCACGTTGACCCGACGGCCGCGACCTCTCCGTCTCCAGGTAACGCTCGTCGAGCTCCCCCAAAGGCCGTGTCGCAAGCGCCGACAGTCCCCCTCGGTCGGGGGTGCCGACAGGCCGCGTGCTGCGACGTACCGGCAGTGTGCCGGGCCGGTCGCGCGTGCGGGCCCGTCGGCACGTCAGTCCCGACGGGCCCGCCCTGGTCACTCCCGGTCACCGGGCGACGGTGGCCCGGGCCGGACGGGCGCTGCGCCTCGGCGCCACGCCCGTCAGTCGACCTGGTACCTGCCGACCTCCAGGAAGTGACGCAGCGCTTCCGGCGTGTTGTCGTCGAGAGCGGCGCCGGCCGCCGCGCGGAGAGCCGGGCTCGTGGACGGGTCGGCGAGGATGCGTGCGATGGCGACGCGGTCGTCCTCGGCCTGAGCGAGCCGGTAACCGGTCTCCAGCCAGGCACGCATCGCATCGGAGTCGTTCGCGTCCAGGAGAGCGTTGATCTCCGCGACGACGCGCCTGCCGCTGTCGGGATCGGCGAGGATGCGTGTGATGGCGACGCGGTCGTCCTCGGCCTGAGCGAGCCGGTAGCCAGTCCCCAGCCAGGCACGCATCGCATCGATGTCGTTCGCGTCCAGGAGAGCGTTGGCCTCTCGTGTCACACGCCGCCCGCTGTCCGGGTCGGCAAGGATCCGGGCTATCGCCACCCTCAGGTCGTCAGCGTCCGGCTCGTCCGTGGACGAGGACACTGCCGCCGTCACGGCAGCCGGTTCCGCGGCGGCCGCGAATGAAGGGGTGACGAGCAGCAGCGCCGGGGCGAGGATGCCTGCGGCGATGCCGGGGGTTACGCGATGCAGTCGCAAGGGAAAGTGCTCCTTCTCGGTGTGCGTATCGACGAGTTGGCGGTCGTGGTCACGCCGACGAGCGGCCGACGACCGCCGCGACCCGTGCGGGGGCGTTCACATCGTCGATGCTGCCATCAGGGTCTGACATCGCGAAGACGTCGGACCCCTCGGTACGGCCCGGACACCGGCGGGGGGCCGGCCACCACCGCTCGAACCGCGCCGGCCGGAGCAAGCACCTCCGGTCCATGGGCCGTTGCAGTACAGCCAACCGCGTCCCTTACCCGCCGGATGGACGGGCTGGGAAACTCGTGCCGCGTCGTCGGTCACCTTTCGGGGGTGCGGTACGTCAGGGAGGCGATGCCCGTCGGAGAAAGGTCTGTGATCGTGAATCCACCTGAGTTCCTGGCCATGCGGTTCGAGGAGCACCGGCCGCACCTTCGCGCGGTCGCCTATCGCATGCTCGGTTCCCTGGCCGAGGCGGACGACGCGATTCAGGAGACATGGCTGCGGTTGTCGAGCTCCGATGACCGCCGGATCGACAATCTGGGCGGATGGCTGACCACTGTGGTCGGCCGGGTCTGTCTGGACGTGCTCCGCACCCGCAAGCGGCGCGGCGAAGAGCCCTTGGAGGAGCGGCTGCCTGATCCTGTGATCAGCCGGGAGGACGGGGCCGACCCCGAGCAGCAGGCGTTGATGGCGGACTCGGTCGGGCTGGCCCTGCTGGTGGTGCTGGAGTCGCTCAGCCCGGGTGAGCGACTGGCGTTCGTGCTGCATGACATGTTCGGGCTGTCGTTCGAGGAGATCGCGCCGATCGTCGGACGCACGCCCGGGACTGCCAAGAAGCTGGCCAGCCGCGCCCGGTTGCGGGTTCGCGGTGCCACGCCGCCTCCGGACCCGGACCGCTCCACAGGCCGCCGGGTGGTGGACGCCTTCCTGACTGCCGCACGCGGAGGCGACCTCGACGCGCTGCTGGCCCTCCTCGACCCGGACGTCGTGCTGCGCGTGGACGGCGGCGCACTCACCGGGGGTCTGCGGACCATCCGCGGGGCCGACGCCGTGGCCGGGCAGCTCGACACCTTCCGTCGGATGGCTACCTCCGCCACCATCCGCCCGGCACTCGTCAACGGCTCGGCCGGCCTGGTCAACGCCATCGACGGGCAGCCGTTGTCCGTCATGAGCTTCACCGTCGCGCAGGGACGGATCGCCGCCATCGACATCCTGTCCGACCCCCAGCGCCTGGCCGGGCTCGATCTCGCATCCGCCGGGGACTGACCCTTTCGCCGTCGGCCCCCGCCCCGTGACCTGGTGTCCTCGGGGCGGGGGCCGACGGCGTTGACGCACCCGCCCCACCGGTCGGCGGTGGGTGCGAAGAAATTTCTGGCAGCCGGTCACCTTCGCCCCGCGGGCGACGTCAGTGCAGTGAACAAGCCGATCAAGCGGGCTGCGAACGGCCCGCGCCAAGGAAGGGACACCCCCCGTGGACACGACGACGAATACCCTCGACACCCTCACCTCCCGGTTCCCCGACCCGCAGCAGTTGGTCCCCGAACTCGGCGACGTCAGCGCCTCGCTGTTCAAGATCATCGGCAATGGGGCAGTCCCGAGGAGCACCGTCACCCTGGTCCACCTGCGCGCCGGGCAGCTGGTCGAGAACACCTACTTGACGGTGATGCACACCGCTCACGCGCGCCGGGCGGGAGTGCCGGAGGAAAAGATCGCCGCCGTGGCCTCCTGGAAGGACGCTCCCTACTTCACCGCCGCCGAACGGGTCGCGCTGGAGCTGGTGGAGTCCGTCCTCACGCCCGGCGGGCACGGGGAGCGCGTCACCGACGACCTGTACGCGCGGGCGGCCGAGCACTACGACGACACGGCGCTGGCCACCCTCGCCATGGTGATCGGACAGGTCAACTTCTTCATTCCCCTCGCCCTGATCGGCAAGCCACTGCCCGGCGTATCGATGGCCGAGCAGTGGCGCACGGCCACGACCGGCTAGCTGACAGGAGGGCCCGCAGGGGCCCGGCAGGCCATGCAGCCGAACACCGCCGGGCCCCTGCCCGCCACTCACCACGACGTCCCGAAGGAAGAGCATCCGACCGTGAGTCCACCTGAGTCCACCCCTCCCCTGCTCGTGCACACCGCGCCTGCCATGCCCGCCTCCCCCGTCGAAGCCGTGCCCCGGACGTCCGGCGCCTCCCGCTGGCACGGCGCCTGGACCACCCCGGTCATGCGGCCCTCCGCGGCACCGTGGTTCGAGACCTGGGCCGAGCAGGGCTTCGCCAACCAGTCGGTCCGCCAGATCGTCCGGGTCACCACCGGCGGCACCGAGCTGAGGATCCGGCTGTCCAATGCCTACGGCGACACGCCGCTGCATCTCACCGGCGCCAGCATCGGCCACACCGCCAGTTCTGCGGCCGTTCG
Source organism: Streptomyces sp. ALB3 (assembly GCF_044385685.1). Lineage (NCBI taxonomy): Bacteria > Bacillati > Actinomycetota > Actinomycetes > Kitasatosporales > Streptomycetaceae > Streptomyces > Streptomyces sp. ALB3. The sequence goes on from NZ_JBISCE010000027.1 coordinate 123,258, forward strand.
GCCAGGCACCATGCGCGTCCTGCGATTCGGTGGATCCCCCTGCACCACCATCCCCGCGAAGGGACGCGCCATCAGCGATTCCGTCGCCCTGCCCACCGCGCCACTCGACCAGCTCACCATCAGCCTGTACTTCGAGGCACCCACCGGACCGGCCACCTATCACCAGCTGTCGATGGCCACCACCTATCGAGCCGCCGGTGACCACCACCGCGACCCGGCCGCCACCGCCTACACGGACAAGGTCGAGCCCGCGTTCGGATCCTGGTACTACCTGGAAGGCGTCGAGACCTCCGGGAAACGCCCACTGCCCCACGCGGTAGTCGCCTTCGGCGATTCCCTCACGGACGGGTTCGGCGCGACCATCGACGGCAACGACCGCTACCCCGACATCCTCGCCGAACGCCTGCTCGCCGCCGGCTGTCCCCGCCCGGTCCTGAACGCCGGCATCGGCTCCAACAAGCTGCTCACCGACTCGGCCCTCGGCGGTGACGCCGGGATTTCGCGGTTCGCGCAGGATGTCCTCGCCCAGCCACGCGTGGGTACGGTGATCGTGCTGATGGGCGTCAACGACATCCAGCAGACCGAAGACCTGACAGGCGGAGCCGGTCGCGACACCCCGCCGGTCACCGCGCGGCGGCTGATCGACGGGCATCGCTCACTGATCGGCGCCGCCCACGCCCGTGGGGTCAGGGCCGTAGGCGCCACGCTCACCCCGTTCCGGGGCGCGGCGGGCTGGGACGCCGAGGGCGAGGCGATCCGTGACCAGGTCAATCGGTGGATCATCACCAGCGGCGAGTACGACGCCGTCGTGGACTTCGCGCGCGCCCTGGACCCCGGCGGCACCGGCCGCATCCGGGAAGACCTCCACATGGGCGACCACCTCCATCCCAGCCCCGCCGGATACCGGGCCATGGCCGACGCCGTCGACCTGACCACGTGGGAGCAGTGAACCGGCGATCCCCAGCGGTGTCCGCCGACGCGTGACCGGCGGGGTGCGTGGCCGAGTCGGTCCTCGGCCGGTAGGTACGCGGATGAACTCCAACGTCCAGCCCGTCAGAGATGCCGGAGTCCACCGCGGCACGGCCGGCTGAGACAACGTTGCCGCCGAACGACGAACTACGGCACCACTCAGCTCCGTGTCAGCGGGCTACGGCATGATGCGGAGCAGGTGGCGGCGGCCCGCATGCGGCGGGCTGGACACTCTCCCGGGAAAAGGGGCGATTCGCGCACCGACCGATCAGAAAGACATGGACCACGGAGGATCGGCGCGCGCACCACGAGACGTGGGCAGGGGGCGGGCGGCCAGCGGGCGAGTCGCTGTTCAGAGGCTGACTGGCCGCCGCCTGCCACCGAGCGGGCCGGCTCCCGCGCGGTGACGGGCCCACTGGCCTCGGCGGCCGGCCGAGCCGCCCGACGACCGGGCGGCGTCGCGCGCGACCGCATGCGTCCGAGCGGCCACCCTGGGTACCCTGCGGGACATGATCAAGCGCACACTGTGGCAAGGTCTGATCGCGGGCGCCGTCGGCGGTGTGGTGATGACTGTCGGCGAGAAACTCGAGCAGGCCGTCACCGGTCGGCCCGGCTCACACGTGCCCGCGCGGGTGCTCCAGCGCCTGACCGGTACGGCCGAGCATGCCGGAAAGCAGCCTTCGCCGGTCAACTGGGCGATGCACTTCGGTCAGGCCGCGCTACTGGGCGTGCTGCGGTCGGTGATGGCGCATGCCGGACTGCGCGGACCGGTCGCCTCGGCGCAGTTCGCCGTCGTGCGTCTCACCAACGACCAGATCCTCGAGAACGCCACGGGAGTGGGTGCCCCGCCTTCCACCTGGCCTCGCAAGGAACTCGTCGTCGACGTGCTGCACAAGGCCGTCTACGCCTACGTCACCGGAGCCGTCGCCGACGCGCTCGCCGCACGGGGCGGGGCGGGGCCCGGGCAACGCCACGCCGCCGAACGCCCCGGCCGCAGAGCTGATGTCGGGCCCCTGCGCCGAAGGGACACCTATGGCCGGTGAACCTGAAGTCCCGACAACCGAGAACAGGAAGGGCAACACGTGATGATCGACGAGACGCTGCTCCGCGAGCTGCTGGATGCGACCGACGACGACTCCGCCCTGGTCCTCCTGGAGGGCCGCGCCCGGGTAGCCGGACGGGCAGCCCTCCGAGGTGATGACCTGCGGGGCGCGGCGGTGGTACTGACACGGGCGGAGCTCGTGGACCGGCTGGGCACCACGCATCCCGCCCCGCAGGACCTGACGTTGATGGCGGCGTCGTTGGACGACGCGGTCGGCAAGCTCGGCGGCTGAGGTAGCCGCCCCCGGTACGGCCGGGTCTCAGCCGGGTGGCCTCGCTTGCCGCCCGGCGCGTGAACCCGCGTAGGCGGCGACGCGTAGCGTGCGGAGGCGGTCCACGGGGCGGAGGTCAGGCAGCAGATTGCTGTAGGGGTCGAACGCTGCGCCCTGCTGGGATCGTGCGGTGGGTTCCTCGCCGAGCAGGAACAACCGGGCCAGGGGCCGCCAGGCCGCGCCCGACCCGAAACAGAGCCTGAATGCGAGGGGCCGCACGGCGGCAGCGGCCCCCACCGCAGCTGGGTCGGTGAGGATCCGCCGGGCCCCCGGCTCCGGGAACACGGCCAGCACCCCGCGTCGTCCGCCTACGAGGTACGGCAGGAGCGTGGAGTAAGGGCCGGCGGTGGCGGAGGTACGGGGAAGCGGCACGTGACGGGACCAGCGGCCGCGGCCGCTGGTCGTCAGGAGCAGATCCAGAGGGCGGCCCGGTCCGGCGGCGTCCGCCACCCGCAGTGCCATCCCCGCCCCGTCCGGCAGGGGCCGGGGAAGCCCGGCGGCGCGGGACCAGCGGGCCGTCACCGCGTGCGAGCCGGGGATGTCCAGCCACGGAACGTCCCAGCGGGTCACTCGCGCGGGCACCTCGATGCGGCCCGTCATGATCACCCCGTCGGGGTGCAGGGCCGGCCGGCTGCCGCGCCGACGGGCTGCGGCGCGGGCCGTCCGGAAGGCGAGACGGTCGAGACGATTCATCCAGCTGTCCGTTCCTGAGGTCGGCGGCAGTGCGGGCGGTACCCGCCCTACGGACCGGGTGCCCGCTCATTCCCGTTTGTCACGATTCGACGTCCGCCCAGGGTGTGGAGCACCCGGCCCTTCCAGCCCTGGGAAGGGCGCAGGCGGTCAGCGTCCGCGCAGGGCCATGGCTTGTTCCGGTGAGCGGCGGATACCCCGTCATCCGCCGCCCTATCGCTACGGAAGGACGCCAACCGAAAGACGGGGCGTGGAATCGCCCCGTCCGCCTTCCCGGCGCCGTGCCGAGGTCTTCAGGACAGCGGAAGGGCGTGAGGTCCTCGGTGCCCGAGGCTCCCGGATGGGTGCCCTCAGGCCCGGCCGGGAAAGGCAGGCGTGCCGCTGTGTCGCGGTGGCGGTTCTCGACGCAGTAGAGGGATGCCTCCGGAACTCGCGTGCTCGGCCCGCGGCGACGGGACCGCGGGCCGAGCAGGCTGGGGCCCGGGAGCCCAGTGCCAGGTGTGTCCGTACCTGCTGTCGGGTCGGGTCAGCCGGTCATGTCGCCCATTTTCCAGACGGTCATCGACTTGATGACACTGCCGTTCCCGAACAGTCGCAGGCCGAGGGAGTCCGGCCGGAAGGGATAGGCACGGGTGGTGATGGACTTGTGTGAGTTCGCGTAAGCCTCGATCATCGAGCGGTCGAGGAACACGTCGAGGGTCAGGTTGCCGCCTGAGAGCGTGAGCGGACCTTTGTGGATGCCGAAGTCGGGCTCGGCGCTGGAGTTGTTCCCGGATCGGGTCCGGTCCACGCCCAGCTGTCCTGCGGGGGCGTCGTAGAACAGGCGGGTTCGCTCTTCGTCTCCGGGGCTGCGGAGTACGTCGAGGCCGAAGGTGTCGGCGGTGCCTCGTTCCATGGTCAGCTTGATGTGGAGCATGTTGCCCTTGACGGCGGCCAGGCGCGTGTTGGCGTCGTTGACGGAGGTCGGCGTGGTGATGTTCAGGAGCGGTTCGCCCGTGTGGAGGTGGGAGACCTCCTCGACGGGGCGGAAGCCGAGGTCTCCGTCGGGCCGCATGGTCAGTTCGATGGGGAGGCCGGCGTTGTGGGCCCAGCCGGCGTCGTAGTGGGCGCGTTCGGTGCGCCGGTCCTGGGCGATGCTGAAGACGAGGGAGCGTCCCTTGTCGTCGACGGTTCCGCTGGGGCCGGTGAAGTGGTCGCCGTAGTCCATCAGCTTGGGCTCGGTCGTGTCGGGTGTCCATCGGCGGGCGCCGGCGTCCCAGGTGCCGACCCAGTAGTGGACGAACTTGCTGCTGTACTCGCCGGGGCCTGCGGGGAAGGCCGGGTTGATGAGCAGTGCCCGGCGCTGGCGGCCCTGTGCGTCCTTGCCGATGGGCAGGAAGGTGGGCAGTTCCCAGACCTGGCCGGTCTTGGGGTGGGCTGCGACGTCGCCGACCATCAGGGGGCCCGAGTAGGTCCAGTCGGTGAGGTTCTTGGAGGTGTAGAGCAGGGCGGTGCCGCCGATGTCGGCGCCCGAGGTGTTCTGGACGCCGGAGCCCATCAGCTGGAACCAGGTGTCTCCCTCCTTCCAGACGAAGGGGTCGCGGAAGTCGCCGTAGCGGACCTTGCGTCCGGCGCCGACGTCGAGGTCGGCGGTCTGGCTGGTGACCAGGGTGGGGTGCATCTTCCATTCGACCAGGTCGGGGTCGGTGGGGTCGACGGGGCGGGCGAGGCCGGTCGCCTGGTTGGGGCGCTGGGCGTCGTTGCCTGCCGTGAACAGCAGGACGGGGACACCGTTCTCGTCCAGGGTGGAGTCGCCGGACCAGACGCCGTCGGGTGCCACGCTGTCGGCGGTCGGGACGAGAGCGTCGGGCAGATCACGCCAGTGGACCAGGTCCTCACTGACCGCGTGCCCCCAGCCGATGTTGTGCCAGTAGGGGCCGTGGGAGTTGTGCTGGTAGAAGAGGTGGTACTTGCCGTTGACCTGGATGGGGGCGTGGGGTTCGTTCATCCAGTGGTTGGGGGCGGTGAAGTGGTAGCCGGGGCGGTAGCGGTCCCCGTCGTAGCGTGAGCGGTCCATGGCCATACGAGCCTGGGGGATGGCTCCGCCGCTGAACGTCTGAAGGTCCTTGGTGTGGCTCGTCGTGACGGCTGCGGGGGTGAGCGGGCCGGTGTGGACCTTCACTTCGTCGATGAGGCCGTTGAACATGTTCACGGCGAAGGTGCCGTTGATGATCGCGGGCTGGTTGTGGCGTCCGATGATCAGCGGGACGTCGGCCTTGGCCAGGCGTGCGGTGGTGGGGATGGTGCTCCGGGCGACCTGCGTGCCGTTCAGGTACAGCCTGACGGCGCCTTCACCCGGTGCGAACACGGCGGCGAGGTGGGCCCACTTCCCGGCGTTCAGGGCCGCGGACTTGGGCACCTTCGTCTCGTACCAGGTGTCTCCGGTGCCGACGCCGAACTCCCACACTCCATGCCGTCCGACGCCGAGGGAGAAGCCGCGTTTCGCGCCCTTGTCCTGCTGGTTGACGATGGCGGATGGCTTGCCCTCGTCGCCCCATTCGAAAGCACGGGGGGCCACCCACCCCTCGACGGTCATGCCGTCGGTGGGGATCTGTGTCGCGGACGCGGCACGGGTGACCCAGGTGGAGTAGCCGTCGAAGAGGAGGGCGCCGGAGAGGACTCCCTCTTCCTCACGGTCTGTGCGCCACAACGGAGCGCTGTCCGGCTTGTCCACCGCGTCGTTGAAGACGTAGCTGATGGGGTCAGCGGCTTGGCTGATCCGCTCCGTGGTCGTGGTGCCCTGGCCCTCCGCGAAGTCCCAGTAGGCGCTCAGCCCCTCTTGGGCGGGGTCGGGTGCTTTGTCGAGGCCGACGCGGACGTCGTCCAGGTTGATGTGGCCCCAGCCGCCGGTGGCCTGGTCGACCGCGGTGATGCGCAGTTGCTCGCCGAGGTGGTCGCGGGCGTCCCAGGTGACTCGGCGGTACGCCTCGTCGTCGGTGCCGGTGGCCTTGTGCAGGACGGTGCCGTCCGATGCCGTCACGGCGACGTACAACTGGGCTTCGTTGCGGCCGCCGGAGACCAGGGCGCTGACCATCCCGGTGCCGGTCAGTGTGAACGGTTCGGACGTGATGCTTCCGGTGGCGGCGTCGCCGCCGCCGGCGAACCCCCACAGGTGGTGGGTGCCCGCCTGGTTGAAGCAGCAGCCCCACCCCCACCCAGGATCGTCGGTCACCGCGCCGTCGAAGGCGGAGCCGGTGGTGGTCCAGCCGCTGAGGTTGCCGGTCTCGAAGCCGGGGTTGGACAGGGCGGTGGCGCTCGCGCCGGCGGTCCTCGCCATCATGGGCGATGTCAGACCGAGGCATATGGTGAGCGCGAGCAGCAGGCGAAGCAGAGTACGCCTGGTATGTGGTGCGTGTTGCGCTGGGAAGCGCGTTCGCATGCGAACCTCCGGTGTCGGGTTGTGTGAGCGGATCGAGCGGGGCGAGGCCCCTGGGCGTCGGTGCGGTTCAGGGGCAGCGCGCATGGGGAGCGGCTTCTCAGGGGCGCTGCACGGGGACGTTGACGTCGTCGACGTTGATGTGGCCCCAGCCGCCCGGGGAGCGGTCGACGATCTCGATATGGACCCGGTCGCCGATGTGCGCGGCGAGGTCGAAGACGACCCGGCGGTACTGCTCGACGCCGCGGCCGGTGGCCTTGGCCAGGACCTTGCCGTCGTCGGCGCGGACGACGGCCACATAGAGCTGGTCAGGGTCGCCGCCGCCGGAGACGAGCAGGTCGATCACTCCGTCCCCACCGAGGACCACGGTGGCTGAGCGCAGCACGCCGGTGGCGCCGTCTCCTCCTGCCTCCGGGTTGAAGCCCCACAGGTGGTGGCCGGTGGGGTCGTCGTCGGTCTCGGCTTGCTGGAAGGGGCCGCCCCAGCCCCAGCCGGGGCGTGCGGTCACGTTGGCGTCGCTGAAGGTCGTGCCCGAGACCACGGTCCACCCGGTGAGGTCCCCGGTCGCGAAGTCGTGGTTGGGCAGGGCGTCGACGTCCGTGGGGCGCGGTGGGTCGTAGGTGCCGGGGGCGACAGGGGTGCCGTAGGCGCCGTTCATACGCCAGACGTCCAGGGACACCACGTGCGCGGCTCCGCCCGTGGTCTCCAGACGCAGACCGGTGGCGTCCTGACGGGTGGGGTAGAGGCGGCTGGTGAGGCTGTTGCTGCCGTTGACGTATGCCTCGATCATCGACCGGTCGAGCAGGACCCTCAGCTCCAGCCGTCCCCCGACGAGTGCCACGCTTCCTCCGTGGACGCCCTTGCGTACGTCCGGGTCGAGGCTGGAGCGGCTGCGGTCGATCTGGAAGCGTTGGGTGGCCGTGTCGTAGGACAGCAGCGTTTCCTCCGTGCCGTCGACGCCGGCCCGGACTGCCAGTGTGATCGTCTGCGCTCCGCGTGGCTCGATGACAGCACTGATGTCGAGCAGGTCGCCGGAGACACCGGCGAGCCGCCGGTTCGCGTCCTTCACCGGGGCGTGCCGGATGTGAGCGAGCTTCTTGCCACGGAGTCCGGCCACCTCGGAGATCGGCTCGACGCCGAGAGTGCCGTCAGGGCGCAGTGAGAGGCTGACGGGCATGCCGGCGTTGTGCGCCCAGCCGGACTGGGCGTGCTGCTGTTCGGAGCGGCGGTCCTGGGTGATGCTGAAGAGCACGGACCGGCCGTCGGGGGTGACGAATCCGGACGGGCCGGTGAAGTGCTCACCGAAGTCGAACTCGCGGGGCTTCTCGTGGTCGGGTACGAAGCGGTTGCGGCGCTTGTCGAAGGTGCCGATCCAGTAGTAGGTGTGCTTGACGGCGTCCGGGTTGAACCCTTCCCACCACGGACAGATCAGCAGGATGTGCTTGCCTGTGCGCCGGCCCCGGGGGCCGGGGAGCGGGAGGAGTACCGGCAGTTCCCAGACCTCTCCGGGCTCGGGCAGTGTGGCGAGGTCGTTCCGGTGCAGCGGGCCCTGGTACGTCCACGGCCCTTCGGGGCGGCGGGCGGTGTGGAGGAGCGCGGTTCCGCCGTGCTTGTGGGTGACCCGGGAGCCCTCGTAGTCGACGATGCCGCTGCCGACGAGTTGGTACCAGGTGCCGTCCTCTTCCCAGACGAACGGGTCGCGGAAGTTCTCCGCCCACGCGGTTCCGGGACCGGCGGGCAGGGCGGCCGGGGCTTCGGTGACCGGTTCGGGTTTCGTCGTCCAGGTGGGCAGGTCGGTGTCGCGATCGGCCTGGTAGGTGGAGAGGGCAAGCCCGGTGCGCTGCCTGTAAGGCAGCCGGTCGTCGCCGCCCGTGAAGAAGAGCACCGGCCCCCGGTCGCCGTCGACGTAGGCGGAGCCCGACCAGCAGCCGTCCGGCCCCACCGAGTCCGCGGCCGGAGCAAGGGCGATCGGCAGGTCGCGCCAGTGCACCATGTCGGTGCTGACGGCGTGGCCCCAGTGGATCTGCCCCCAGAAGGGGCCGAGCGGGTCGTGCTGGTAGAAGATGTGGTATTTGCCCTTGAAGTACACAGGGGCATGCGGCTCGTTCATCCAGTGCCAGGGCGGCAGAAGATGGAACTGGGGGCGGTGCCGGTCGCCGTCGTAGCGGCCTCGGTCGTGTGTCAGGTCCGGGCGGGGCACGCGTTTGCCGGGCAGCGCGGCGACGCTCGCGGCATGCTCCTTGCGTGCCGTCGCGTCGTCCAGGGCGCCCGGGCGGATGACGAGGCTGTCCATGAGGCCCATGTACATGTTGGCGTCGAACTCGCCGTTGAGCAGCGTGGGACGGTTGTGCTTCCCGATGAGGAGGGGCTCGTCGGGGGTCGGCACGGGGGCTCGGTCGGGGGTGGGCGCGGTTCCGATCAGTCCGCCGTCGCGGTAGAGGCGCAGTTGGCGGGCGGCCGGGTCGTAGGTGGCTGCGACGTGGGTCCATCTGTTCCTGGCGGCCGGCTGGTCCGGGGTGCCCCTGGCTTCCACCAGGTCGGTGCCGAACCCGAGCTGGAAGACGATCTGCCCGAAGCGGCGCAGGCCGAGCAGGAACCCGGTTCTCGCACCCGGATCGTGCTGGTTGACCAGGGCCTGGGGCTTGCCGTCGATGCCGTGTTCGTAGGCGTAGGGAGCGATCCAGACGTCGAGGGTCATACCGCCGGTGATGTCGAGCTTGCCGGGTCCCTCGGCGGTGACGACGGTGGAACAGCCGTCGAAGTACAGGGCCCGGCCGAGCACGCCGCGGCGGCGTACGGGATCACTGTCGGGCTTGTAGCGGGCGTCGTTGAAGACGTAGCCGATGGGGTCCGCGGAGCCGGAGACCGCCTCCCGGGTGACGGCGCCGGTCCGCTCCTCGAAGTCCCAGCGCGCGGTGGGTCTTCGAGGGGTGCCGTCTCCACGGGCGGCGGCGGGGGCAGGGGCGAACGAGAGCGGTACGACGGCGCCGCCGACGGCAGCGGAAACAACCCTGAGAGCTGTCCTTCTCCTCATGCGAACTCCTGGCGTGCACGGCAGTCTGACGGCCTGCCAATACGATTTAGGTGATGGGTCGGCATGGTTCGTGCGCCGTCGGCGCTAAAGCAAGGGCTAACGCATACGGATTTCGGATTCGCATGCACCAGAGCTGTCCAAAACACCGCAAAGAGTCAGCGTTACGCAGGCGAGATGTCCGAGGTGTTGACAGCACATGACGGGTGACGCAATCTCGTCACACCTTGCTAATCCGATTTAGCCGAACGGGGCTGATCCTCTGATGTCCGAGCGCCGCGTAACCATGGCCGACGTTGCCCGCAAGGCGGGCGTCTCGCCGACGACGGCGTCGTTCGCCCTGTCCGGCCGGACCGACATGCGTATCTCCGAAGCCTCCCGTGCCCGTGTGCTGGAGGCAGCCAGGGAGCTGGGCTACCGCCCGAACGTCACCGCGCGCAGTCTGCGGACCAAGTCCACCCAGACGATCGGGCTCGTGTCGGATCAGATCACCACGACACCGTTCGCCGGTGACGTGATCCGCGGTGCCATGGAAGCCGCCCGGGAGCGGGATCACCTGCTGTTCATCACGGAGGCGGGAGGCGACCGCGCCGCCGAGTCGTCACTGGTCCACGCGCTGCTGGACCGACAGGTCGACGCGGTGATCTACGCGTCCATGTTCACCCGGTACGTGACGCCACCCAAGGAACTGTTCGGGCGCCGGGTGGTCCTGCTGAACTGTCTGGCCCCCGGCTTCGACGGACCCTCCGTGGTCCCCGACGAGCTCGAGGCCGGAAGGGACGCGGCCCGGGCCCTGCTCGCGGCCGGTCATACGAAGGGCATCTGGGCGATCGGCGGGCATCAGGCCGTTCCGGCCACCCCCGAGGGAATCATCGCCGGCAACGAGCGCATGCGCGGCCTGGAGGAAGTCCTCCGGGGCGGCGGCGCACGCCTGGACGGAGTCATCGAGTGCGACTGGGACACGCTCGACGGCTACCGCGAGGTGGCAGCTCTGCTGGCGGCGGGTCACGAGCCCCGTGCCCTGGTGTGCCTGGCCGATCGGGTGTCCTTCGGCGCCTACCAGGCCCTCGGTGAGGCGGGGCTCTCCGTGCCCGGCGACGTGTCGGTCATCTCCTTCGACGACCAGGACATCGCCTCCGTCCTGCGTCCGGCGCTCACCACGCTACGGCTGCCGCACTACCAGCTCGGACACCTCGCCATGGAGTTGATCCTCCGCCCGGGCCCGCTCGAAGCGGTCGTGCACCGCGTGCCGATGCCTCTGCGGAGCCGTGCCTCTCTCGCCGCACCCGCCAGCGGCTGACGCAGGCACCGAAAGACCGGCGTCCCGCCGCCCGCACCGACGATTCCGGGGCGGGGGCGGGACGAACACCAAGAACAGCGACCGTCGCAACCGGTCGCCGAGGGCGGGTCCTGCAAGACCCGTCTCAGTGAGATGGAGGAACCTCATGCTGTTCAGAACAAGACGCCTCGCTGCCGCGAGTGTAGCCGTCACAGCGGCGACCGCGCTGGTCGCCGGATGCACCTCCGGAAGCGGCGGCTCGTCCGGTGCCAGCGGTGACACGCTGACCCTGTGGACGCACAACGCCGGCAACTCGGTGGAACTCGACGTCGTCAAGAAGATCATCAAGGACTTCAACGAATCCCAGGACAGGTACGAGGTCAAGCTCCAGGCGTTTCCGCAGAGCGACTACAACAACTCGGTCGTGGCGGCGGCCTCCGCCCGTAAGCTGCCCTGCCTGCTCGACGTGGACGGCCCGAACGTGGCGAACTGGGCGTGGGGCGGCTACCTGTCCCCCATCGATGTCTCCGGCAGTGAAGTGCCCTTGTCGGACCAGCTGGCCAGCACGGTCGGAGACTACAAGGACCAGCTCTACGCGTTCGGTTTCTACGACGTCTCACTCGCCTTCTTCGCCCGCAAGTCCGTACTGAACGAGCACGGCATCCGCATCCCCTCCATGGACAAGCCCTGGACGAGGGACGAGTTCGACGCGGCGCTCGCCACGTTGAAGAAGAGCGGCAAGTTCGAGTACCCGCTGGAGATGGGCACCGGCGGCACCGGCGAGTGGTGGTCCTACGGGTACTCCCCGCAGTTGCAGAGCTTCGGCGGTGACCTGATCGACCGCGACGACTACAAGGCCGCCTCGGGCACTCTCGACGGGAAGGAGTCCGTGGAGTGGGCCTCCTGGTTCCACTCCCTGGTGGCCGAGGGGTACATGGCGAAGAAGTCCGGAGCCGACCCCAACAAGGACTTCCTGGCCGGCAAGAGCGCCATTCAGTGGGACGGCAGCTGGAACGCGGCCAAGAACGCGGAAAAGCTCGGCGACGACCTGGCGATCATCCCGCCGGTGGACTTCGGCGACGGGCCGAAGATCGGCGGATCCTCCTGGCAGTGGGCGATGAGCTCTACCTGCTCCAACAAGGAGGGGGCGCAGGAGTGGCTGAAGTTCTCCCGCAAGACCAAGTACTTCACCGACTACGCCAAGGCCACCAGCACCATCCCGGCCACCGACGCCGCCGCCCGGCAGATCGCGGACTACCAGCCGGGCGGCACGTTCGACGTACTCGTCCAGTTCGCACGTGAATACGCCACGGTGCGCCCCGCCACACCGGCCTACCCCTACATCTCCACGGAGTTCGAGAAGGCGGCCAAGGACATCCTGGCCGGCGCCGACCCGAAGAACGCTCTCGGCCAGGCGGCCAAGGACATCGACAGCAACCTCAAGACGAACGACTACTACTCCGACTGACCTGCCCGGTCCGGTTCGGGCGCCACCCGCAGTCCGAGCCGGACCGATCCTCTGGAGATACCGTGCCCACCATGACCGCAGCCCAGGAGCTGCTGCGTCCGGTCCGGCGAACCCGAACGACCAACGCCCGTCGCCGCGAGAGCTTCACCGCCTTCGGCATGGCCACCCCGGCCGTCGTGCTGCTGATCGTCTTCCTCGTCGTGCCGGTCGCTCTGGCCTTCACCCTGGCGTTCACCGACGCGAGGCTCGTCTCGCCCACCCCAGCCCGCTTCGTGGGCCTGAGGAACTTCACCCTGCTCTTCCAGGACCCGACCTTCTACAAATCGCTGCGGAACACGGCCTACTTCGCCGCCGTCGTCGTCCCGCTCCAGGCAGGACTCGCCCTGGTACTGGCCCTGTTGGTCAACGCCAGAGTACGCGGCGTCAACTTCTTCCGCACCGTGTACTTCCTGCCGGTCGTCACCTCGATGGTCGTGGTGTCCCTCCTGTGGACCTTCCTCTACCGGGAGGACGGCCTGGTCAACCACGTCATCTCCACGCTCACCCTCGGTCACGTCGAGGGACCGGACTGGCTGGGCGACCCGGCCACCGCGATGCCCGCCATCATCCTGATGTCGGTGTGGCAGGGTGTCGGCTTCCACATGGTCATCTGGCTGGCCGGACTGCAGACCATCCCCGCCGAGCTGTACGAGGCCGCGGATCTCGACGGTGCCACCCGCTGGGACCGCTTCCGCCACGTCACCTGGCCAGGGCTGCGCGCCACCCGCACGTTCGTGCTCGTCACCATCACGATCGCCGCGCTCAGCCTCTTCACCCAGATCAGGGTGATGACGCAGGGCGGCCCTCTCGACTCCACCACCACCGTCGTCTACCAGGCGGTGCACACCGGCTACGACCAGCAGCAGACCGCCTACGCGGCTGCCGTCTCCCTGATCTTCTTCGTGCTCGTCCTGAGCGTCTCACTCATCCAGCGCTTCCTGACCCGGGAGAAGGACTGACATGACTTCCTTCCTCAAGCACCTCGGCGGTCACACCGGCCGCATCGCCTTGGCTCTGGTCTTCGCGCTCCCCCTCGTCTTCATGCTCGTCTCGTCGTTCAAGCCGGACGACCGGATCTTCGGTGACCTGGACTCCCCGCGCGCCTTCCTGCCGGTCGGCGCCCTGTCGCTGGACAACTACACAGCAGTGTTCGAACGAGTACCTGCGGCACGGTTCCTGCTGAACTCCGTACTGATCTCCTCGATCACCGTGGTGCTCGGCATCGTCGTCAACAGCATGGCCGCCTTCGCCCTGTCACGGATGCGGTGGCCCGGCCGCAAACTCGTCCTGACCACGGTCATCGCCACCCTCATCGTGCCGTTCGAGACCTTCGCACTGCCGCTGGTGTGGTGGGTCAACCAACTCCCGCTGCTGAGCGTCAACGGCTTCCACCTGGAGTGGAGCACCGGCTGGATGGACACCTACCAGGTGCAGATCCTGCCGTTCGTCGCCAACGCCTTCTCGGTCTTCTTCTTCCACCAGTACTTCCAGAGTGTCCCCAGGGAACTGGACGAGGCGGCCATCGTGGACGGGGCCGGCTGGTTCACCATCTACCGCCGCATCCTCATGCCGCTGTCCGGCCCGGCCATCGCCACCGTGGCGATCCTGACCTTCCTCCCGGCCTGGAACTCCTACCTGTGGCCGCTGATGGTCGTGCAGAGCGAGGAGCTGCGGCCGGTGATGGTGGGCATCTCCTACTTCTTCCAGCTGAATGTGGGCTGGGGCCAGATCATGGCGTACTCCTCCATGATCACCGTGCCGGTCCTGGCGCTCTTCGTGGCGTTCCAGCGCTCCTTCGTCAACAGCATCGCCTCCAGCGGCGTCAAGGGCTGACCCGCGGCACCACCGAGCCGTTCGCCCTCCTCCTGACGACTTCCGTGTGCTTCGCGCACCCTGAGAAAGGCCCTGTGTGTCCGCGTTGCCTGCCGACCCCCACCTCCCCGCCCTACATCTGCGACCGCCCCGCAACTGGGTCAACGACCCCAACGGGCTGGTCTTCCACGACGGGCACTACCACGTGTTCTTCCAGTACAACCCGCACGGCCCGCAGCACTCGAACGTGCACTGGGGCCACTTCCGCAGCCCCGACCTGATCAACTGGGAGCCCCTCCCCGTCGCCCTCGCCCCCACACCCGGCGGCTATGACGCCGACGGCTGCTACTCGGGCAACGCCGTCTCCGTCGACGACCGCATGGTCGCCTTCTACTCCGCCCACCGCAACGACCGCTGGTGGCAGCCCATCACCACCGCCGAGTCGTACGACGCAGGCCGCACCTGGGCCAAGCGCCCGGAACTGCTCATCGCCGACCCGCCTACCGGCACCACCATGTACCGGGACCCCTACGTCTGGCGGCAGGACGACCGATGGCGGATGCTGGTCGGCTCCGCCCTCGACGACGGCCGCGCCGCGGCGCTGCTGTACGAGTCCGACGACCTGGAACACTGGGTCTACATCGGGCCCTTCCACACCGGCGACGCCGCGCCCGGCGCCGGTCCGATCGGCTGGGAGTGCCCCCAGTACGCGGCCTTCGACGACCGGAACATCTTGATCGTCAGTGACTGGACCCCGCAGGGCGGCCCCAGCCACACAACCGTCCACACCGGCCACGAGGAGAACGGCCGCTTCACGCCTGCCGCCTCGCCCGTGCGGCTGGACCACGGGCCCGACATCTATGCTCCCGCCCTGCTGAAGGACCCGGTGGAAGACCGCTGGCTGTTGTGGGGCTGGGCCTGGGAGGCCCGCGACGACAACTGGACGCACGAGACCGGCTGGGCAGGTGTCCTCACGCTTCCCCGCGAGGTGGACATCAGCGCTGACGGCACGGTCGTCCAGCACCCTGCCCGTGAGCTGCTGGCGCTGCGCGGCGCGCGCGTACTGCACCGCACCGGGCACCTCAGGGGGCCTGAACCGGCCGAGCTCGGTCAGGTCGGCCGCACCTTCGACCTCACCGCCGCCCTGGTACCCGACCCCACGGGCACGAGCGGGTTGCGCCTGGTCACCTCCGCGGACGGTTCCGAGTACCTCGACATCAGCCTCGACCCCGCAGCGGGACACCTCGTCGTCGACCGCGCCCACGCGTCCCTGGACCCGCGAGCGCGCGGAGGCTCGTACACAGCCCCGTGCCCGTCAGCGACACGCCCGGGTGCCCCCGTCGAACTGCGCGTCATCGTGGACCGTTCGATAGCGGAGGTGTATCTGGCCGACGGGCAGGTCCTCACCTTGCGGTTCTATCCGGTAGCCGACGGGCCGTGGCGACTGCAGGCCCGTACGACGGGCACCGGACGAGGTGATTACTCCGTCGAGGCATGGGACTTGGCACCCGGCGGGGTCCGTCAGGAAGCGGTGCCGGCGGGCCGAGGACGAGACGCCTAGCTGCTCGCCGCACGGCCCCGGCCACCGCGTCCATGCGTCGTCCTCCCTGGACGACCGCCCGGACGACCCGATCCGTCCGCACCCGTGCAGGCGGCCACCCAGCCCGCGTTGCGACGTATGCGGTCGGTCTCGTCCTTCGCAGCACGTCGCGTGCGTCCGGCTGCGCCCCCATGGCGCGGGGCGGGAGCCCCGCGCCCTCCCTGAGAGGCAGACAGTTCCCATGACCCGATCCGGGTCCCCCGGCAGCATCACCGTTCTCGGAGAGTGCGTCGCCGACATCTTCAACCACTCCGCCCTGTCCGATCCGGAAGAGCTGTCGCTGCGTGCCCTGCCCGGTGGCGGCCCCGCCAACACCGCAGTCGCACTCGCCCGGCTCGGCACCCCCACACGCTTCTGCGGGCGTTTCTCCGACGACTCCTTCAGCACGCTGTTCCGTGCCCGCCTCAATGCCTCAGGCGTCGACCTCACCGGCAGTGTGGCCGCCTCCGAGCCCAGCACCCTGGCCGTCGCCGAACTCGACGCCACCGGTCAGGCCACCTACACCTTCTACGCGGACGGCGCCGCCGACTGGCAGTGGACCGACCACGAACTCGCCGGAACCACGAAGGACGACGCGGTCTGCCTGCACACCGGGTCCCTCGCACTGGTACGTCAGCCAGGCGGCAGCCGAATCGAGGAATACCTCGCCCAGGCACGCGAGCACTCCACCGTGTCCGTCGATCCCAATGTCCGCCCCCTGCTCGTGCCGCCCTCCGCCTACCGCGATCGCCTGGCCCTCTGGTGCTCCACCGCGGACATCCTCCGGCTCAGCGAGGACGACTGCGCCCTCCTCGCCCCCGGCGTCGGACTCGAAGCGGCGTGTGACTCCTGGCACGCCGCCGGCACACGCCTCGTCGTGATCACCCTGGGCGGGCGCGGAGCCCTCGCGTCACTGGACGGCCGGCGCGTCACCGTACCGGCTCCGCCCGTCGACATCGTCGACACAGTCGGCGCCGGCGACTCCTTCACCGCGGGCCTCCTCCACCGTCTTGCCACGCTCGGCCGACTCGGCGGCCGGCTCGATGACCTGGCCCTCGACGATGTCACCGACGCCTGCTCATTCGCCGCCCGGGTCGCCGCCCTCACGTGCTCCGTCCCGGGAGCGAACCCACCGTGGGCGGACCATCCGGCACTGCACGTCGACACGGAACGGCATCCACCGCATCACGGGGGCTGAGGGCCTCTCGGCGGACGCCCATGGGAAACGGCTGGTGTGCATGGCCTTCGGCCCGTATCCGGAAGTCGCCCCCGAGCCCCCTCCACCCCTCCCCCGTCGGGGCCTGACCGGCAGGTATCCCACCTGGCCCATTTGACCGGATGCCGCCTCCGCTTTACGCTCGAATCTGAACGGAGGCGGCATCCGTTTTTTGTGGCCGCAGGATCACCTGAGGCAGGAGGACCCATGAACGTGCATGAGCAGCGGAGCCGCAAGCCCCGCGCGGACGTACAGCGCAACCGCGCGGCCCTTCTCGAGACCGCGCAGCGTCACTTCCTGCAGCACGGGGTCGGCACCTCACTCGAGGCGGTGGCCAAGGAGGCGGGCGTCGGGCCCGGCACTCTGTACCGGCACTTCCCCACCCGGGAGGCGCTGCTGGCGGCCGTACTGCAGACGCGCTCCGAGGAACTGGTGGCCCGGCAGGCGGATATCGAGCGCCTCGGCGACGCCGCCGTGGCGCTGGAGCAGTGGCTGCGGGCGATGGAGGAGTACTTCAGCGCCTTCAGCGGGCTGCCGGACCCGCTCATGGCCGCGGCCAGGGCACAGGAGCCGGACAACCCGCTCACGATCCCCTGCGACATCCTCATCAGCGCCACCGATCAGTACGTGGAAGCGGCGCGGAGCGCGGGGCACGTACGCGCGTCGGTACGGGGGCACGACCTGTTCCTCGCGGCCTGTTCCGTTGCCTGGATCAAGGGCACCGGCATGGAGGAGGAGGCGCTCGACCGCCTCCGTTCCCTCATCGCGAGCGGCTATCGCGAGCGGGACGTCAACGCGTAAGCGCCGAGCCCACCCCGCTCCGCACACCTCCGGCGGCCACCCCGCGGCCAGTACGCGACGCTGCCGCCCAGGCGCAGCGCATTCTCTCAAGGGACAAATCATGAAAATAACTGTTATAGGCGCCGGTGAAATCGGCGGGAACCTCGCCGCCAAGCTCGCCGGGGCCGGTCACGACGTCCAGGTCGCCCGCGCACGCGGCCCCGAGGCCGGGGCGGCCGGGATCCTGGAGTCCGGGGCTCGCACGGCGCACCTCGCCGACGCCGTCCAGGGCCGGGACGTCATCGTGCTGGCCATCCCCTTCGGGGTGGCGGGGAAGCTGGCCGGCCTGTTCGCCACGGTCCCCGACGAGACGGTCGTCATCGACACGTCGAACTACTACCCGCATCTCAACGGACAGATCGAGGCCGTGGACAACGGCGAGGTCGAGAGCGTGTGGAACGCCGAGCAGCTGGGGCGGCCCGTGATCAAGGCGTGGAACGCGGCCCTGGCCGAGACCCAGCGGATCCGTGGCGTTCCGGCCGGGACCCCGGGCCGTATCGCGATCCCCGTCGCGGGCGACTCCGAAGAGGCGAAGAGGGTCGCCATGCAGCTCGTGGACGACACCGGCTTCGACCCCTACGACGCCGGGGTACTGGCCGAGTCCTGGCGTCAGCAGCCGATGGGTCCCGCCTACTGCACCGAGCTGACCCTGGAGGAGCTGCCGGCGGCCCTGGCCGCGGCTGACCGCGGCAAGGACACAGCCGTCCGGGCGAGCGTGGGTGAGCGCTTCGCCGCTCTGTCCGCCAACCCCACACTGGACGACATCGTCGAGATGAACCGCGCCGCCCACCGCTGACCGGCCCGAGGCCGCCCCGCGCACGCCACGGCGCGAGGGCGGCGCCGACGCGCGGGCGAACACCGAAGACGAACACGACGAGCGCACAGCCCCGCACCGCGATCCGCCACCTCGCGCCCGATGCCTGCGAGCGCGACGGCACCCGCATGGGTGCGCACCGGATCAGGCCCGTGCGTCGGCCGCCTCACTGCACGGCTGCCGTGTGCGGTGCCGCGTCGCGCCGAGGCGGCGACTGCGCGCCATGGAGAGGAACCCCTTTGTCCGGCATCACGTCACCCTTCACCGACCTCGCCCGCTCCCGGCGCTCGCCCCGGCAGTTCCGGCCCGCTCCCCTGTCCCCCGCGGACATCCGCGGCGTGCTGGAGGACGCGCAGACGGCCCCCTCGAACAGCAACACCCAGCCGTGGACGGTGCACATCGTCTCCGGTGCGGCGCGGCTCACGCTGAGCCGGGAGCTGCTCCGCGCCGAGGAGGAGGGGCGGACCTCCTCGGATTTCACCGACGGCTACGGCGATGGGCTGTATCTCGAGCGGGCGCAGGCTCAAGCCGCGAGCCACTACCGTGCCCGAGGCATCGAACGCTCGGACCGGGAAGGCAGGCGGAAGGCGGTGCGCGAGAACCTGGAGTTCTACGGTGCCCCCCCCATGTCGCCCTGCTGTTCATGCCGTCCCTGGGCGACGGGGTGCGGACGGCCGGAGATCTCGGCATGTACGCGCAGAACTTCCTGCTCTCCCTGGCGTCCCGGGGGTTCGCGGGCATTCCGCAGGCCGTGCTGGGGCTCTACGCCGACACCGTCCGCGCATTCCTCGACGTCCCCGGAGACCTCAAGCTGTTGTTCGGCATCTCCTTCGGCACGGCTGACCCGGCGGCCGCGGTGAACGCGGTCCGCCGAGGGCGCGTACCACTGCAGCAGAGCGTGTACCTGCACGACACCCCGGGAGTCCTCGGCCAGCAGTAGCCGGTCCGCCCGCAGGAGCCATCCACCACCGGGCCCCGGGCCCGGGGCCGCGAGGCGGCGCTCGCCCCTTTCCCAGCACCCTCGACGACAAGGTCGCCGGCGCCCTCCGGAACGCGGCCAGGACGGTCCGAGCCTCTGCACCCACCGACGCGACACTCCACCGTCTCGGTGCGTGGCTCGGGGCGGGGCCGTGTGGGGGCGCCGCCGGCGCGTGCCTGTGGGCCCTTCGCTTTCCGCCGGGGTCACTTGGCCGCGTCGGCCTCGGTGGTGTCGACCTCGCACGCGTCGGCTGCGGCCGAGTCGAGCTCGGTGGCCCTGTCCGACTGCGGCGGCGTGGCGCCGGAGCTCAGGATCGCGCGGGCCTGATCCATGTCGATGTCCTTCTCCCACTTTCCGATGACGATGGTGGCGACGGCGTTGCCGAGGACGTTGATGAAGACGCGGCCCTCGTTGAGGATGCGGTCGATACCGACGATCAGGGAGAGCGCGGCCAAGGGCACGTGGCCGACCGCCGTGACGGTGCTGGCGAGCACGATGAACGCGCCCCCCGCGATTCCGGCGGTTCCCTTGCTGGTGAGCATCATGACACCGACCATGATCAGTTGCTGCTGCCAGGAGAGGTCGATGCCCATGGCCTGGGCCAGAAAGAGGGAGGCCATCGTGAGGTAGACGGCGGAGCCGTCCAGGTTGAAGGAGAACCCGGAGGGGATGACGATGCCGACCACGGGCCGGCCGATACCAAGGATTTCCAGCTTGCGCACCAGTTGCGGCAGGACCGCCTCGCTCGAGCAGGTGCTCAGGGCCACGAGCAGTTCGGCCTTGAGGAAGCGCATGAGTCCGAAGAGGCTCAGGCGGCAGGCCCGCATGATGGCCCCAAGGACGACCAGGACGTAGAGGACGCAGGTGGCGGTGAACAGGATGATGAGGTAGCCGAGCTGCTTGAGGCTGTCCGCGCCGTAGGTGGCGACCACGGTCGCCAGCGCGCCGAACGTGCCCAGGGGCGCCAGTCGCATGACCCAGCCGACGATACGGAAGACGACGTCCGAGAGCGCCTTGATGCCGCGGGTCAGGGGTGCGCCGTCCTCGCCGGCCATGTTCAGGGCGACGCCGAAGATGATCGAGACCATCAGCGCGGCCAGGATCGCGTCACCGGTGATGGCGCCCAGCAGCGAGGTGGGGATGAGGGAGGAGACGAACCCGGTGAGGGTGGCGTGCTCGGTAGCCGTCTCGGGCACGTCGTCCGCGTTCAGCGACGAGGGGTCGACGCTGAGTCCGGAACCGGGCTGGAAGACGTTGGCGACGACCAGCCCGATGAGCATGGACACGAAGGAGAGCACCAGGAAGTATCCGATCGCCTTCACACCGATCCGGCCTGCCTTGCGCAGGTTGTCCATGGAGGCGATGCCGGTGGTGACCACACAGAAGACGACCGGGACCACGATCATCTTGACCAGTGCGATGAACCAGTCGTTGAGCGGCTTGAGCGCCTCACCGAGTCCTGGCGCGAGGATGCCGACGGCGATGCCGAGGACCGCGGCCAGCACGACCTGGAACCACAGCTCGCGTATCAGGCGGTTCAGCCGTGCCCTCTGGGGGCGGTCGGCGGTGGTGGTGCTTGTCATCGTTGGTGCTCCCTTGCACGACGCTCGTGTGTAGCCCTGTCCCGTGGGGGCTGCGGGGCGTGCGACGGCTCTCGCCCCCGGGTCCTGCGTGGCGCTCGACGGATCCCGCGCCGGTGTCGGGCGGCCTCGCTGTCCGGGGCGGGCCGCCCTGCCGCGTGCCGGTCAGCTGTGCAGGTCGCGCAGCACCTTGTAGAAGGCGGCCTTGCCTTCGAAGCCGATGCCGGGTGTGTGGGTCAGGCCGACCCGGCTCCTCTCGACGACGGCGTCGTCTGCGAAGCCGCCGGTGGGCTGGAACTCGCCCGGGTAGGACTCGTTGCCGCCGAGCTTGAGGGCGGCGGCGATGTGCAGGGAGAACTGGTGGCCGCCGTGCGGGATGCAGCGGCGGGAGGACCAGCCGTGCCGGCGGAGCATGTCCTGGATGCGCAGGTATTCGGTGAGCCCGTAGGAGAGGGCGGGGTCGAACTGGAGGGTGTCGCGGTCGGGGCGCATGCCGCCGTAGCGGATCAGGTTGCGGGCGTCCTGCAGGGAGAACAGGTTCTCGCCGGTGGCGATGGCGCCGGAGTAGTGCTCGGCGACGGTGGCGTTGAGGTGGTAGTCGAGCGGGTCGCCGATCTCCTCGTACCAGAACAGGCCGTACGGCTCGATGGCCCGTCCGTACTCGAGCGCGGTGGTGAGGTCGAAGCGGCCGTTGACGTCGACGGCCAGCCGGGACCCGTCGCCGTCCAGCACGTCGATGACGGCCTCGATGCGGCGCAGGTCCTCGGCCAGGTCGGCGCCGCCGATCTTCATCTTCACGATGTCGTATCCCAGGTCGAGGAAGCCGCGCATCTCGTCCCGCAGGTCGGTGAGGGTCTTGCCTGGGGCGTAGTAGCCGCCCGCCGCGTAGACGAACACCGAGTCGTCGGGCTGCCCGTCTCCGTGGCGCTCGGACAGGTATTGGTACAGCGGCTTTCCCTCGATCTTGGACGCCAGGTCGAACAGCGCCATGTCCACCACGCCGACCGCGACCGAGCGCTCGCCGTGGCCGCCGGGCTTTTCGTTGCGCATCATCACGTCCCACGCCCTGGCCGGGTCCAGGCCACCCTGCTCGTCGAGGAGGCTGCCGGGCTCGGCGTTCAGCAGGCGGGGAAGGACGCGGCGGCGCAGGATCTCGCCGGCGCTGTAGCGGCCGTTGGAGTTGAAGCCGTAGCCGACGAGCGGCTTGCCGTCACGGATGACGTCGCTCTCGATCGCCACGATCGAGCAGTCCATGGAGCTGAAGTCGATCCAGGCGTTGCGGATCGAGGAGCTGATCGGGACTACGCCCTCGTAGACGTTGGTGATCTTCACTGCGGCGACCCTTCTAATATCTTATAAGTTACGTCGGTGTTAGGCTGAGGTGTCCTGACCGGGACTGTCAAGGGGGTGCGAGCACCCGGAAAGGATTCGTACGGGGCCATGGCCGACACGAACCTGTTCCTCAGCAAGAGCGACCTCGCCTATGCGGAGCTGCGCGGTCGGATCCTCTTCGGGACGCTGCCCGCGGGGTCACGGCTCGCGCAGTACGACCTCGCCGAGTCCTTGAACATGAGCATCACGCCCTTGCGCGAGGCCATCCGCCGCCTCAGCAGCGAGGGGCTCGTCACCGTCGAGACCCACCGCGACGTCCGGGTGTCCACCATGACTTCGGACGAAGCCCGTCAGCTGTTCGAGGTACGCCTGTCCCTGGACCCCACCGCCGCCGAACTGGCGGCCCTACGGCGCACCGACGACGACATCGCCGCCATGCGGGCCGCCGTCGGCAAACTGCTCCCTGTCACCCGCCAGTGGGGAGAGGAAGCGCTCGCGGCCCACCGCATCTTCCACCAGACGCTCTACCGGGCCTCGCACAACGACGTGCTCATCGGTCTCCTGGACGACCTCTGGGACAAGTCCGACCGCTACCGGCGCCTCGGGCTCGAGCTCCCGCCGGGCGACGAACCCCGCACCCGGGACCTTCAGGAGCATCACCGACTCGTGGACCTGATCGACGACGGACGGGCGGCCGAGGCCGCCGAACTGATGCGTGGCCACGTGGCCCACAGCCTCACAGCCACCGCCATCAGCGCCCTCGAAGACCGGGAAGGCGGCCCTGCGGAGTGAGGCGCTGAAGGCCTTCGAGAGCGGGGGTACTTCCTGGTGGTGGTCGTCGACCTCGGCGGCTTCGACCAGGCTGCCGCTCTTCACACCGCTTCGTCCTGGGCAGGTCCGTGCGCTGGAGCGAGCAGGGCTGAATGCGAGCTCTTCCACCGCACGACGAAGACCCGGACCTCGGAGCCCGGGGTGCCCTCCACCTCCGGCGACACTGATGTCGAGCGCGACCGCGAGGGCAACGTCCCGCAGGACCAGGCTGGAGTCGTCTACCTCCTGAGAACGGCGCCAAGGTGTCAACGCCGCCGCTGTCGCCTGGTCCAGCCGGGCATCGCACGTGGTCTCGACCCGGGCAGCACCGCCTGAGACACCATCGCTCGGCCCGCCGCCCTGGATGTGGACGCGTCAATGGGACCCACTACGCTTCTTCGCCTCGGCAAGTGCCTCCGGAGACACGCACATGTACCGCGACAGTCCTCATTCCCGCTGGTCGTCGGAAGCACGTTTCGCTCACCTGGCCGCCCGTCGGACAGCCCGCTTCACGAAAGCATGAGGACAATGCTCCACCTCGTCTTCGCAGCACTTGTCCTTGCCGTGCTGGCAGGACTGACGATAGGCCGTCGCGGCGTCGAACAACCGCCACGATGGCACAAACGGCCTGGCGCCCTCATCAGTGCCGCCCTGATCGCCGGCTGCCTCACGGTCATGGTGTGGGGCTTCGGCATCTTCGCAGGAGGGCTGGACACTCGTGAGACCTGCGAACTCAACCATCACACCACCTACGACCAGGCATGGCGTGACCGTACGGGAGCGGACGGCACGTCCCTCTTCCCGTTGGCCGACGCATGCAACGAGCACGTCAGTCTCGTGCCCGCCTGGGTGAACCCCACGATCGTCCTCCTCGCCGTTCTCGCAGTCAGCGCCCTTGCCCTTGGGCTGTTCCGGATCGCCCATGCGCTTCTTCACAGAAGGAAGCCGGTCTCCTCGTGAACGGGCAGGCGGCCGGCGTCCGCGCCGGTACGTCCACGGCCGTCGGGCCAGTGTGAGTCAGCCGCGGTGATGTGAGGGGCGGCGGTGTGTTGCTGCCTGCGGCGCCCGGCCTGAGCAGGCCGGCCCCTCGCTCCCTGCTCGACAACCGATGGGCAGGCCGGAAGGCCTGGTCGCCCGGCACGCGCAGGCCCAGGCGGCCGCGGGTCGGACAGCCGACCGGAGTTGGCACCGATGCCGGGCCATGTTTCGTCGGTCGGTTCACTGAGCTGTCACTGGGAGCGCTGGGCCTTGAAGATGTAGTTGGCCGCGTCGCGGACAGTCCTCAGGGACTGGACGTCGGAGTCCGGAATTCTGATGTCGAAGTGCTCTTCGGCAGCGACGACGACTTCGACCATGGACAACGAGTCGACACCCAAGTCGCTGGTGAACGCCTGGTCCGGCGGGCTTGATGAGGTCCCACGGACTCCTCATACGACGCGTGGGGACGTGCGCGTCAGGGGTGGATGCCGGGCGCTTCCGGCCGCCGGTGTCGCCTGTCCGTACGAGCGGGCGGACGGCCCCGGACGCGTTGTCACTGGGTACGCCTAGAGTCTCTCCTACTCGTCACGGTGCGTTGCCGTCGACGGGTCTTGTCAGCGTGCCGCCACACCGGCGGCGTCCGGGGAATGGGGAGAACGGCGCATGGGGTGGGTACCGGCAGGCGACTACGAAGTCGCTCTGGAGGCGGGCAAGGTGGTGTGCCGCAATGGGAAAGGCCGGCGGCTGAAGTCCGTCCCGGCCAAACTGAAGGACGATCCGGCGGTCGTCGGGCTCGGACAGTTGACTGAGTGGCTGGAGCGGCACGAACGCAGGTGCCTGGCCGATGTCGAGCAGTGGATGGTGCGTTCGCTGCCCGTTCCCACGGCTGTTCTCGCCCAGGTCTGGCCCGACCCGGCGTGGCAGGCAGCCCTGCGTGACGTGGTGGTGACCGGCCCGGACGGCGGGGTCGCCGGGTTCCTGCGCGACGCCGACCCCGCGCGAGGTCTGGGCCTCGTCGACCTGGACGGCGACACGGTCCGCATCACCCCGGACGTCGTGAGGGTGCCTCACCCCGTCCTCCTGGACGACCTTGACGAACTGCGCGAGTTCGCGGTCGAACTTCAGGTGCGTCAGAACGTGGAGCAGCTGTTCCGCGAGGTGTGGCGCCGGCCGCAGGGCCTCGCCCCGGACAGCACCTCCGTCGACACCTACGCCGGCGGAGTGTTCAAGGAACTCCGCTTCCTGCACGGCCGCGTCACCCAGCTCGGATACCGGGCGCGCGGCGGGTACGCGGTCTGCCCGGTCGTCGAGGACGGCACCACCGCCGAGGCGCGTATATGGATCGGCGAGCACGACGGATACGACGAGTACGGC
Organism: Streptomyces sp. ALB3; assembly: GCF_044385685.1. Lineage (NCBI taxonomy): Bacteria > Bacillati > Actinomycetota > Actinomycetes > Kitasatosporales > Streptomycetaceae > Streptomyces > Streptomyces sp. ALB3. The sequence continues at coordinate 148,836 of NZ_JBISCE010000027.1, forward strand.
ACGGAGACGGGCCCCCTGGGCTGGACCGACCTCTCGGGACGGGCGTTGACGGCCGCCGAGCTCGGGCCGGTCACCTGGTCCGAGGGCATGCGCATGGCGGCGGCGCTCTACGCCGGCCGCGATGTAGAGGACGAGGAGCGGGCGGCATGACGACGACGACCAGCGTGGACACGGCGGCGGGCACCGGATCCCTACCCGCCCAGACCCGGCACGAAGGGGGCTGCGTCCCCGCCCCCGAAGCCCGCGTGGCGGCGCTGCTGGAGGCGGGCGCGGTCCTGCCCGCCGGTACCACGGACCGGGACGACGCCGACACCCTCACCGCCCGCACGTACACGCACCACGCTCTGGGCGACCGCCCCGTGGTCCGGCTGGTGCCCGGCACTCTGGGCGAAGCCGAGGACCTGGCCCTGGAGTTCCTCGGCCTCGCCCGGACCGGTGAGATGCCCGTCGTGGGCCAGGTGCGCCGCGAAACGCTGGGCTTCCCGGCCTGGGCCCTGGTCAACGACCCGGCCAACGGGCATCACGCCCTTGCCCTGGTCAAGGACATCGAGCGGCTGGGCCGGCAGGCCAGGAGCCGCGCCGGAGCGGCCAAAGAAGGCTTCGACGCGCTCGGCACCCGGCTCGGCCGGGCCGTGCCCCACTTCCTGCCCACCTACTACGAGCAGGTGGCGCGTCTCTTCCTCCAGGCGGAGAACACCACCTACGCCGCATCCTTCTTCGGCAAGGCCCGCGAGGCCGAACGGGTCCACGGGCTGGTCGTGGACGAGGACCGGCAGCGGGCCGTCTTCCTCGAGTTCGCCTTCGCCGGCGCGCTGACCGTCAAGGCGCTGCGGCAGTACGTGCGCGACCTGGTGGCCCGGCTGGCGCCTGCGGACGCCTGGGCGCAGTTCCGCCGTCTGCTGGTGGAGCGCTGCGCGGCCGGTATGCCGCCGTACGCGGCACTGCCGCAGGACGTACGGGCGCTGGTCAAGGCCGCCGGGCTGGACCGCGAGGCCGCCGAACGCGAGCTGGTGGCCGACCTGATCGTCTCTCCCGGAATCGTTCGCGCCCCCGCTTCGTTCTGGACGGCCTACCGCTCCGCGCTCGTCACCACGGCACTTGGGGACACAGCCGTGCGCGTCCGGCTTCTCGGCTTCTTCCCGGAGACGTTCAGTGAGAGCGGCCGGGAGACCGACGGCGAGGACGGCTGGCTCGAGCTGCTGGCCGAATCCGGCGCCGAGGACCTGCTGACCGCCCTCCCGGACGTCTCCGGTTCAGCCGCACCGGGTGATCCGTCGGTTCTCCCGGCGGACTGGGTCGCCCGCTGGGAGACGCACCGCCGGCGCAACCGGGCCACCGCCGGCCGCAGCCCGCGAACCCTTGAGCTGGTCACCCGGATGGCGGACCGGCTGCGCGCCGACGGGCGCCCCGTCGAACTGTTCCAGGGCCGCTGGCAGCGCACCGCCGACCTGGATCTCCTCGACCTCTGCCTGGCCTACGAGATCCCCGTCGCCGAGCCGGACGACCAGGACACCGGCACCGCACAGAGTCCTGGTGTACCGCTCGCCTCCTGGCTCACCGACACGTCGCCAGGAGCGCGGGAGCTCACCGCCGTCGCCGGACGGCCTGTCTTCCGCGCGCTGCTGAGCCGGGCCGTCGGCGGCCTGAGCGGGGGACGCGGCCAGCGACTGGGCGACACGGACATGGCAAGCCTGGCGGCGCATCCGGTGCTGTCCGGGATCCTGCGGGAGTGGCTGACCTCCTGCGCGAAGGAGTACACGGCCGCGCAGGGGCTTCCCGGGCTGCGCACCGCCCTCGACAAGCTCTCGGCGTTCCGCTCCGTGGTCGCGGAGGTCGCCCCGGAGGCGGTGCGGCTCTTGAAGGGACACGATGTCGTACCGCTGCTCGCCTCGACCCTGCGTGCCGGCGTCCTGGCCGAACTGGGCTGGCCCGCGCTGGAGGAGGCCTACGGTGAACTGGCCAAGGAGGCGGCCTCCACGCGCCAGCCCCGTGACCGGTCCGATGGTGTCGGTGTCACCGGCGCCTGGCCCGCGCTGATCCTGAACACCAGCGAACGCGCCGTCGTCGTCGGCCCGGAAGGCGTCGTGCTGCGGCACTCCTTGAGGCTGCCCGGCGCCGTCGACCACTGGCGGCAGCTCGCCTTCCGTTACACCGACGGCGAGTTGCTCGTCATCTGGTGGGAGGACGGCAAGCAGCGTGGCTACTGGTCGCACCGTCCCGCCGAGGTGTTCACCGTAGGAGGCGAACAGATCCCCCGCTGGCGTGGGTCCAGCCTCTTCGACGCTGTCTGCCTGCCCCTGCCCGGCGGCGGCCGCGCGACCGGCGGCAAGGCCTTGTACGCGGGCGACACCGCCCTCCCGCCTCAGCGCGCCGTCATCGGCGACGGCACGCGTCACTGGCGGGACGGCCACGAGGGCACACGGCGGGTCTGGCTGGAGTACGACCCGGTCAGCGGCACTCACGGCCGTGCCTCCCTTCCCGCCTTCCTGCACCGCGGGGTGGTGGAAGGCACCCGGCTGGTCAGTGAGCACTGCCAGGTGCTTCCCCTTCAGCCCGGTCTGGAAGGCACCCCGTTCGGCACGGACGGCACGGTCCTCGGCCGTTGGGTCCGCCGCACGTCCACCGAACCGGGTATGCCCGTCCCCGCGGACGGGCACCGGATCGTCGCGGGGACTCCCGACGGCCACACGGTGTCTCTGCCGCACCCCCTGCCCGGCGGCTTCCCGGTGCCGCTCGGTGCCCTCACCCTCCCCGGTGGATCACGCCCCGTCATGGCTCTGTCCGGGCGCTTCGTCGTGGCTTACCCGGCAGACGGTGCGGGCACCGGCGGAAGCCTGTGGTCCGTCACGCCCGGCTCCTCGGACGGCAACAACGCCGCGGGCACGCCGTTCCTCCCTCCCGTCGCCTACTGGCACGCCATGCGCCCCAGGGACGAGCGGGGCTCCGCCGCCCTGCGGAACCTGGCGGACTCCCGGGCGGGGGAACTGCTCGACGAGGTCGCCACCGCGGTCGCCCGGCACCTGGAGGCTTCCCGGGCCGTGGAGGACTACACCGGGCCCTCCTCGCACGAGTTGAGCCGGGAAGCTGTCGCCCGGGTGCTGCCGGAGGTGTCCGACACGCGGCTCCTGTCGGGTGTCACCGCCCTGGTCCGCGACGCGGTCGACAGGGCCGCCGCGGCCGCCCGCTACCTGGAGCCGCCTCAGCCCACCGTCACCCGGAGCACCTCACGCACCCAGGGCATGTTCTTCGACCACTCGCCCGAGCACGGCGACGACACCACCCTGCTGCACGCCACCGCGTGGGGGACCGAGCGGATGTACAGGGGCTGGCTGGGGTCGGAGAGCCGGTGGACCACGATCCGGCAGATCCTCGCCGTCAACCACGTCCTGCGCGGCGAGCCGGCCTTCGGCCCGCCCGTTCCGTCCAGGGTCCCCTTCCCCCCGGTGGACGGCTGGCAGCGGGACGAGTACACCGTTCCCGGTCAGTCCCTGGCCTGGCCCCTGCTGCTCGACGTGCTGCCCCAGCTGGCTTACCGGGCCGCCTCGGCGACCACCTCGGCCGAACACCGCGCAGGTCTCGTGGTCCTGCTCGACACCCTCGCCCAGGGCCCGCTGGCGGATCCGGCGGGCACGGTCCGGCAGGTGGAACTCGTCGAACCGTACGGCACATCACCCGGGCAGGGGCGTCTCGAGGCCGTGCACCGGCTCGGCCAGGTGCTGCGCAAGGGCGCCCGCACCGTCGTGGTCCTCGCCGAACGCGGCCGGAACTCCAGGAACGACGCGGCGCGCTGGCTGGCCCTGGACCACGACCCCACCGGCGTCTTCGGCCCCGTTCCGGGCTTCACCCTGAACCACGAGCACGTCCACCGCCAGGGCATCGCCCGCACCCGGCTCACCCAGCTCACCGCCCTGGTACGGGAGCAGGGCCCGGCGCCCTGGCGTCCCGAGGCCGCGGAGGCCCTCCACGCGGCCACCGGGATAGGTGCCCTTCAGTCCGCCGCCCTGGTGTCGGCCGCCGTCGACGAGCCGGGCGCCGAGGTGCTCAAGGTGCTCGGAGCGAAGACGCGTGCCTTCGAGGCGGCCCTGGCCAGGCTGCACGCCCTCCCCCGCGCCGACCGCCACGCCCTGCTGGAGGCGCTGCTGCCCGAAGACCCGGCCCAGCTGTGGTCCGCGGGACCCGACGTCCGGGCCGCCGCCGAGGTCTGGCAGGAACGTCTCGCCTCCCTCGTCCGCGTCCCCGAGGAACTGGACCTCGACCTGTCGGGCACCACCCCCGCCGCCGTCGACCTCGTCCTCAACCCGGGCTCGGGGCTGTGGCTGGGCCAGGGCTCCCCGATCGAGGACGGAACCGGCCGGCCCGGCCTGCGCCGGGTCCATGCGTACGGCTCGCTGTCCAACGCCCTGACCGCGCTGCGGACCCTCGCCTACACCCTGCCCTACGGGCACCCGCTGCGGGCGCACCTGCCCGTCGGGCTCGCGGCGTTGCGCCGCACCCTCGCCGACCCGGACCTGGTGCTTGACCTCGGGCTTGACTGGACCGAGGCGGGCGGCTCGATCGGCCCCGTGGTCCGGGCCGCCCACCACCTTCCCGAGTCCGGCGGCGCGGGGCCCGACGGCCTGGTGCGGGTCGGTGCGGCGCTTCTCCTCGCAGCCGGCCACGGCAACAACGAGAAACTCCTGATCCGCCCGGCCGGCTTGGAAGGCCCGCAGGACCCGGTGTTCGGTCTGGTCGAGGGCACCGTCGCGCAGTACCGGGCAGGTGAGCTCCGCGCCCTGCGCGTCCTGCTGGGCAAGGAGATCGACGCCTTGGTTGCGGCGGGCGCTCCCGATGGCACCGCGCACTACCCTGCCCAGGACCCGGCGCGCGCGGTGCCGGACCTGGTGGCCGAGGCCGCCTCGGCCCTCGGGCTGAGCGGTGACGCCGCCGCCCTGTACCTGATGCTGCTCGCCCTCCCCGATCCGACGGACCGCAACTGCGCCCGCTGGAGCGCGTGGAAGCCCGCACGGATCAAGAAGGCCCGGGCGGAGCTCGCCGCCGCCACCGGCCTCGTGGTCGAGGCCAAGCGCTCCCGTGCCGGCCGCACCCTGTTCCTCCCTTGCGGCTGGCTCGAACGCGGCACGCCCGGTCTTCCACTGGAGACCTGGAAGGAACGGCTGTACCCCGTGACCGGGTCCACCCGGACCCTGCCGGACATCCCCGTGCCCGAGCTGTTCACGACGGCCTGGGCACGGACACGGGGCGGCGACGCCCCCGCCTTCGAAGAACTGGACACCCGCGCACCCCGGAAGGGCCGCCACCGATGACGAGCCGCACCACGACCACCACCGAGAGCACCGGCACGGGCGGCGCCCCGGACCAGGCGACGCCCCCGGCCGGAATCCGCCGGCCGGACCGCCAGGTCACCTTGCCGGAGGACCAGTACGGCACGGAGCTCGCCTTCCTCGCCGCCTACGACACGGGGCCGCGCCCGCCCGGCTGGCTCCTGACTCCGCGCGCCGTCGTCACCTTCGTGATGGGCAGTGCGGGAGAGGCGCTCGGCCTCGCGAAATCCGCCCGGCCCGGTGCCGGGGTGCCGCGCCGCCTGGTGATCGAGCAGAAGTTCGTCGGCGAACGAGCCCTGGTCGAACGCTGCGTGGTCACCCTCGCCGGGGAGCGCGGACTGCTGCTGGTGGGCGAACCCGGCACCGCCAAGTCCATGCTCTCCGAGCTGCTGTCAGCGGCCGTCTGCGGGACCAGCGCGCTCACCGTGCAGGGAACCGCGGGCACCACCGAGGACCAGCTCAAGTACGGCTGGAACTACGCGCTGCTACTCGCTCAGGGCCCCACCGAACAGGCACTGGTGCCCTCTCCGGTCCTCACCGCCATGACGCGGGGCGCCGTCGCCCGCGTCGAGGAGGTCACCCGTTGCCTGCCCGAGGTCCAGGACGCGCTCGTGTCACTGCTGTCCGAACGGCGGATCGCGGTGCCCGAACTCGCGGGAAGCGAGAGCGCCCAGGTACACGCGGCCCCCGGCTTCACCCTCATCGCCACTGCCAACCTGCGGGACAAGGGCGTGTCGGAGATGTCGGCCGCGCTGAAGCGGCGCTTCAACTTCGAGACGGTGGGCCCCATCGGGGACGTGGACGCCGAGATCGCCCTCGTGCGGCGCCAGTCGCGGGCGGCCGTCGAACGGACAGGTGCCGCTTACCAGGTCGACGACGCGGTCCTCGAAGCCCTCGTCACGGCCTTCCGGGACCTGCGCGAGGGCCGCTCCGTGGAAGGGTGGGAGGTCGAGCGCCCCTCCACGGTGATGAGCACGGCGGAAGCGGTCTCCGTCGCGGGATCCCTGGGTCTGACCACCGCCTACTTCCCCGGCGACCGGGACGTGCTCCGCCTCCTGCCCGGCCACCTGCTCGGTGTCGTACGCAAGGACGACCCCGCCGACGCGGCGAGGCTGCTGGGATACTGGGACGGGCCTGTGCGCAGACGCGCGGAGCAGGGGTCGTCCACGTGGCGTGCCCTGTGGGAACTTCGCGCGGTACTGGAGAGCTGACGGATGAGCCAGCCGACCACCCCGGACGCGTGCGTCACCGCTCAGGTGCCGCCCACCGTTGACGCGGCGCTCCACACCGAGGTGCCGCCGGCCGGCGCGCCGCAGGGCCCGGCGACGGCCGGATCCGCCGCCGCGGAGGCCGCGGTCGCGGCCCTCGCGGCGACCGGGCCCGGGCAGCCGCTCCTGATCGGAGTGCGCCACCACGCGCCTTCACTCGCGGCCGCTCTGCCGGCACTCCTGGACGCGGCGGCCCCCGACATCCTCCTGGTCGAACTGCCCGCCGAATTCCAGCCCTGGCTGGGCTGGCTCGCCCACGAGGAGACCGAAGCCCCGGTGGCACTGGCCGCCGTGCCCGCCGACAGGACGCGGGCGGACGACGAACGAGGCCCCGCCTTCTATCCGTTCGCGGACTTCTCGCCCGAACTGGTCGCCCTGCGCTGGGCGGCACGACACGGCGTCCCGGCCGTGGCCTGTGATCTGCCACTGGCCGACCGGCTCCGGGCGCGGAACGGGCCGGGCGCCCCCGCCCCCGACCCCCACGCAAAGGCCGGCTCCGCACCCCTGCTGGGAGAAGGTGGCGGGCTGTCCGCCGCCCTGCGGTCCCGGCTCACCGGCCGCGACGGCGACGACCTGTGGGACCGGCTGGTGGAGGCCCCCGCACCCGGCTCGACACCCGAGGCGCTGCGCCGCGCCGCCCTCCTCACCGGCTGGGCACTGCGGTCCGAGACCGAGGCGACGGGCGGCGTGGACGGCGGGGACCTGGCGCGCGAGCACTGCATGCGCGGACATGTCGCCGAGGCCCTGGCGAGCGGACGGCGCCCCGCCGTGGTGGTGGGCGCCTTCCACGCCCCCGCCCTGCTGCCGTCCGCCTGTCGGACCGCACAAGCACCCGCGCCGCCGGAACGGTCCTCGTCCGCCGCCCCGTGCGAGCCGGATGCGGACGGCCACAGGACCGGCGCGGCCGACGAGGCAGCGTGCACCGTGTCCCTGATTCCGTACACCTACCCGCTCCTGGACTCACGGTCCGGTTACCCGGCCGGCATCCGCGACCCGGAGTGGCAGCACACCGTCCTGGACGCCGCCGGGGACACAGCCGCGTTGCACGAGGCGCTGATCCGCACCGCGGTGCGCGTCTGCACGGCCCTGCGCGAACAGGGCCACCCCTACGGCCCGGCGGACGGCCGGGAGGTCGTCCGGGTCGCCGGGGATTTGGCGCGCCTGCGCGAGCTGCCCGCTCCCGGCCGCGGTGAGTTCCTGGAAGCCGTACAGACGGTGCTGGGGCGCGGCGAGACCTACGGCACGGGCCGAGCCGTAGCCCAGGCACTCGAACACGTACTGATCGGAACCCGCACCGGACGGCCCGCCCCCGCCGCTCCGCGCAGCGGTTTGGGCCCGGCCGTGGAGGCCGAGACCGCGGCGCTCTCGCTGCCGGGGCCGGGTGACGCCCACGAGAGGACACCACGTGATCTCCGGCTCGACCCGGCCCGCTCCCCCCTCGACGGACACCGCGAACTACTCCTGCGCCGGCTGACGGTGTGCGGCGTCCCCTACGCACAGGAACAGGCGGTGACGGGAGCGGCGGGCTCGGAAGGGCTGACGACGCGCTGGCAGGTCAGATGGACCCCCGCGACGGCCGCCATGCTCACCGCGGCCGGGACCCGCGGTGTCACCCCGGCCCAGGCCGCCGAAGGCGTGCTGCGGCAGCGACAGGCAGCCGAACGCGCGCAAGGCGGCCCGACCGCCGCCCAAGTCATGCAAGGCCTGATCCAAGCCGCCGAGTGCGGGCTTCCGGCCCTGACCGACGAACGGCTCACGGAACTCGCGGCCGTACTCCCCACCAGCGGCACCCTTCCCGAGATCCTCACCGGCCTCGGCCTCATGGACCGCGTCGACGCAGGCCACCTGCCGGGCCTGACCTCCCCCCAGACCTCGGCAGCCCCCCTGAGCAGCGACAACACTGCCGCCGGTGACCGTGCCGCCCGCATCGCGCACACGGCGGAACTCCTGACCTCCGCGGCCGTCCGGCAGGTCGACGGCCTGAGCGGATCCGAGGAACCCGAGGACGCCCGCGCCCTGCTGGAACTGGCCCAGCGCGCCGACCGGGTGGGCGGCATCCGGCTCACCGACGCCCTCGCCCGCCTGGCCACCGACGGCAGCCCGCTGATCTCCGCCGCTGCCGGGGCCGTCCGGGTGCTCACCGGCCACGAGGAGGCCCAGGCTTTCGGAGTGCGCATAGCCTCCTGGGTGGACGGTGCTGTCGACAGCGCCTCCCGTGCCGCACTCACCGCCCGTCTCACCGGCGTCCTGACGGCGGCGGGCCCCCTCCTGACCCTCGCAGCCGGCGCCCTGGACCCTCTGCTGCACCGTGTCGTCGAGCTGGACGACACCCCGTTCCTGACACGGCTGCCCGCCCTGCGCGGCGGCTTCGACACGCTCAGCCCGGCCGCACGTGACAGGCTGCTGGACACCATCGAGGAGCGGCTCGGCGAACAGGTGGACAGCCTCGACTCCGACGACCCGGCCGACCTGGCGGTCCGCACGGCCGCCGACCTCTCGGCGCGTGAACTCCTCACCGGCCTCGGCCTGCCCCTGCCGTCCCCCGCGCACGACGACCGGCTCCTGTCGCAGAAGGAACACACCGCGGCATCCCCTCCGCCCGCCGCCCCGGCCCCTCCCCCCGGCACACACTCCACCGGAGCGGGCGCCACCGCCGGTCCGGCGCCGGAGTGTGCCCGCACCCCCGGAACCGGAGCCGCCCGGACCCTCGCGCCCGCCGACCGATGGCGGCTCGTACTCGGCCGACGACCCGATCAGCTCCCGCCCGAAGCCACCCGGCTGGCAACCGCACTGGACGAGCTGTACGGGGAGGGACGCGGCGAGGGAGCACGCGGCGGCATGCCCGCTCTCGGCAGGAGCCGGCGTGGCGGCCGCGAAGCACCGTTTCCCGGCGTCCGCGAATGGTCCGAGGAGCTGGCCGCACTGTTCGGCCCCGGGATCCGCGAGGAAGTCCTGGCCGCCGCTGCCGCGACCGGCAGGCCGGATGTCGTGGCCGAACTCGACCCGGCGGCCGCCACCCCCTCGGTGGAGCTGCTCCGTACGGTCCTGCGCTACGCCGGCGGTCTCCCCGAGGCACGTCTGGCGGTGCTCCGCCCCCTGGTCCGCCGCCTGGTCGACGAACTGACCCGGCAGCTCGCCACCCGGCTACGGCCCGCCCTCACCGGCACCATGACGGCCCGTCCCACCCGACGCCCGGGCGGCCGGCTGGACCTGCCGCGCACCCTGCGCGCCAATCTGGCCACCGCCCGCCGGGCGGCCGACGGAACGGTCCAGGTGATACCCGAGAAACCGGTCTTCCGCAGTCGCGCCCGCCGGTCGGCCGACTGGCGGCTGATCCTGGTCACCGACGTATCCGGATCCATGGAGGCATCCACGATCTGGTCCGCGCTGACCGCCTCCGTACTGGCCGGGGTTCCGGCCCTGAGCACCCACTTCCTCGCGTTCTCCACCGAGGTCGTCGATCTCACCGGGCACGTGCACGATCCCCTCTCCCTCCTGCTGGAGGTGAGCGTGGGCGGCGGCACACACATCGCCGCCGGGCTGCGGCACGCGCGCAGCCTGATCACGGTGCCCACCCGGACCCTCGTCGTCGTCATCAGCGACTTCGAGGAGGGCGCTCCGCTCGGCGGGCTGCTGGCCGAGGTGCGGGCCCTGGTGGCCACCGGAGCCCACGTCCTGGGGTGCGCGAGTCTCGACGACGCGGGCCGGCCCCGCTACTCGACGGGCGTCGCCGGCCAGCTCGTGGCCGCCGGTATGCCCGTGGCCGCGCTGAGCCCACTCGAACTGGCCCGCTGGATAGGGGAGAAGACCGCATGAGCGCCGTCCAGTTGCCACCTGTCGCACCCGAGGTCACAGCCACTCTGGTGGAAGACCTCTCACCCCGGCTGCGCAAGCGGCTGGACGCGGCGGTCACCAAATTCGGCGCACGCCCGGCGCACCGCGACGGGGACACGGTGACGATAGCGGTCGACGAGGAAACCGACCTGCGCCTGCACGCCCCGGGCGGGGTGGTGGCAACGGCGGACGCCATCACCTGTGGCTGTCTCCTCGCCCCGTCCTGTCTTCACCGGGCGGCCGCCGCCTGCGCCGCCCCCACGGCGGATCCGGCGCCCGAGCCCTCCGGGCAACCGGCCGGACCTCCAACCGGTGGCGCACCGCACCCCGGGAGCACCTCCCCCACCTCCCCCGCCCCAGCGCCCGACGAGCTGAGCCCGGCCCAGCGTGACGCGGCCCGCTCCCTGTGGTCAGCGGCTGCCGCCGTGCTCGAGGCCGGCGTCGACGGGGCCGGCGCCGTCGCCCAAGCGGCGCTCCTCCGCGCCGCGCACACCGCCAGGCTCCAGCACCTGCCGCGCGCCGCGGGCGCCGCGCTGTCCGTCGTCACGCTCCTGCGCGCGGCCCGCGCCGGGGACCCCTCGTACCGCACCGCCGACCTCGTCACCGCCCTGGCCGAACTCCTGGGGACCGCACACCGGGTGCCGTCCGCGACCGGAGCGGAGCTGGCCGGCCTCAGGGGCCGGGTGCGCCGCCCGTACAGCCCGGACGGCTCGCTGCGTCTGTACGGTCTGTTCACCGAGCCCCTGGTCACCGACTCGGGACACGGCGGCGTCCGCACCTGGGTCGCCGGGTCAGACGGCCGGCTCTACACGGTCGGCGACGTGGCACCCGGCGGCGTCGGACGCGCCCTGGGCGTGGCCGACCGGGCCGTACGCCTCGGGGAGAGCGCGCTCACCCACCGGGAGCTGGGCCGGGCCGGCCTGGCCGTCTCAGGGGCGACGGTCTCTCCGGACGGCAGACTCGGCGCGGGGAAAGGCGTCAAGGCCGTCACCGCCCGGGGCGCGGCGTGGACGGAGCCACCGCTCGCCGCCCTGTGGGAAACGCCGCCCTGTCAGCAGGCCATACGCGCCCTGCGGTCCACATCGCCGTACGCGGACCCGGACATCGGCGGCAGCGACCTGCTCTTCCTGGACGTCGAACTCTGCGGCACCGTACGAGAGCCGGGTGGTTCGTGTCTGCTTGCACGCTGCGACGGGGATCTCCCCGTCCGGCTCACCGTCGCCGACGACGACCCCGCACTCGCCCACCGGGACAACCTGATGCTCCTGGCCACGGCACCCGGGACACGGCTGCGGATCATCGGCCGCCTGATCCCCGCGCTCCACCCCAGGCTCGCCCTCCTCGCCTGCTCCCACCCCACCGGTGAGGGCACGATCGACCTCGGCTACGACCGTCTGGCCCGCGCCGACATTCCCCTCCCTCCCGCCCTCGTACACCCGGCCCCGCCCGAGCCCGGCAGCACCGGGACGCACTCACCCCTGCACCTACTGGAGCGACGCGTCGAACAGACAGTGCCCGCGGGCCGCGCTGCCCTCGGCATGCTCGGCGACGTCTCCTCGGAAGCCCGCCGCCTGCGCAGGTCAGGCCTTCCCACGGCCGCCGCTCTCCTCACCGCCTTGTGCGCCTCAGCGGCACGACGCGAACGCGACCCTTTCGGCCGTCTCCTGCCCGCCGACACCGACGGCTTCGCCACCCACTGGCTCACCGCCGCCCGGTACACATCGGCCGTGTCCGAGTCCCTGTGCGCGGCGGCCTGGAAAACGGCCCACGAGAAGCAGGCCACCCCCACGCCGGCCGGCAACCGGGCCTGATCACGACGCGCCGCCACACGCGCCCGGTACACAGCCAGGCCCCGCCGTCGGGTCCGGCACCGGGAGGCAGGGCTTGGTGTGCGGTGAGAGGACTCAGCAGCTGGACAGCACCGACGTGAGCACGTCGGACAGCCGGCACGGCGCGTGCCCAGGACGCGGGCGGTCCGGTGAGCGGGGCAGGTACCGTCTCCGAGACATCGCGCCTGACTTGTGCGTCCGCTGCGGCGGAACCGGGACGCGAAGTTGCGTCGACCGGGGGTTCGGCGACCTGGGGATGCCGAGAACCTCCCAACGGCTCCGTCCCAGGACATCAGCGGCCGTCACCGGCCGCACGGGGAAGAAGGAGAAACCAGCATGGCGATTCAACGGATGGACAACGTCGGCATCGTCGTCGAGGACCTGGATGCCGCGATCGCGTTCTTCGTGGAGCTCGGAATGGAACTGGAGGGCAGGACGGAGGTCGCGGGCCTGGTCGCCGACCGGTGCACCGGACTCGAGGGCGTGCGTTGTGACATCGCGATGGTCCGGACCCCGGACGGTCACAGCAGGCTCGAGCTGGCGAAGTACCGTAGTCCCGCGGTGGTGAGCGCCGGGCCGCGCAACCAGCCGCACAACGTCCTGGGCACGCACCGGGTCATGTTCGCCGTCGACGACCTCCAGGACACCGTTGCCCGCCTGCGCCCGCACGGCGCTGAACTCGTCGGCGAGATCGCCCGGTTCGAGGACAGCCATCTGCTCTGCTACGTCCGCGGTCCGGAGGGCGTCATCGTCGGCCTGGCCGAGCAACTGGGCTGAAGAACTGAAGGCGGGAGACCGCGTCATCGGCCGAACGGGACTCCGGAGGTTACGAGCCGCCCGACAAGCCAGGACTGCCGACAGGGGCGTAACCCACCTGGCCTATGTCGCCGAAAACGTAACCGCGCAGTGCATCGATCGCCTCGGGGGTGAACGGGTCGCATGGCGTCATGTGGATCACGTAGGACGCACCACACTCCGGTGGGTGATCGCGGCTACGAGCAGGCCGTTGCCGGCAACGCCGGGATCACTGCACCTGGCGCACCGCCCGGAACGTACGCCGGTACGCCTGGGGGGAGACTCCGATCGCAGCGTGCAGGTGCTGGCGCAGGGACGCGCCGGTCGCAAAACCGACTTCGCCGGCGACCTGGTCAACGGGCATGTCACTGGCCTCCAGCAGATGTCGGGCACGGGCCACGCGCTGCTGGATGAGCCAGCGGCCGGGAGCCATGCCCACCTCGTCGTTGAACCGGCGGGCGAAGGTGCGCAGGCTCATCCGGGCGTGGCCCGCTAGATCGGAGAGCGTCAGAGGATCACCGAGGCGTTCGAGGGCCCACTGCCGAGTGGCCGCCGTGCTGGCGACGGAGGGCGCGGGGACCGGCTGCTCGATGTACTGCGCCTGGCCTCCGTCCCTCCAGGGCGGCACCACACAGCGACGTGCCACCGTGTTGGCCAGTTCGCTGCCGTGGTCCTTGCGGATCAGATGCAGGCAGACGTCGACACCGGACGCGGCGCCGGCCGAGGTGAGGACCGTGCCGTCGTCGACGAAGAGCACGTCGGGATCGAGTTCCACCGCCGGGAACATGGTGCGGAAGTACTCGGCTGTCTGCCAGTGCGTGGTGGCCCGGCGCCCGTCGAGCAGACCGGCCGCCGCCAGCACGAAGGCGCCGGTGCAGATCGAGACGACGCGGGTGCCGGAGCGGATGTGCGCGAGCGCGGCCGCCACCGCGTCCGGCAGCCGTGAGGTGATGCACGACGGGGTGATGGGCGCGATGACCACCGTGTCAGCCGTGCCGAGTACATCGGGGCCGTGCTCGACGGTCACCGAGAAGTCCGCGTTCGTGCGGACCGGGCCCCCGTCGACGCTGCAGGTCAACACCTCGTACCGGCCGTCCGCCGCTCCGAAGATCCGGCTGGGGATGCCGAGCTCGAAGGGGTAGACCCCTTCCAGTGCCAGCACCACGACGCGCTTCACATCATGCATGGCACGATCCTATCGGATATTGGCAATCTTGCCATTTTCCAAGGACGGCCGAGGTCGGCACGCTTGGATGCATGAGCACAGCGAAAACGATGCGAGCCATCCGCCAGACCGCCCTCGGCGGCCCGGACGTACTCGACGAAGCGGAAGTGGAACGGCCCACCCCGGGACCGAGCGAACTGCTGGTGCGGGTACGCGCGGCAGGACTGAACCCGACCGACTGGAAGCACCGCGAGCTGGGGCTCTTCCTCAAGGAGCCGCCTTTCATCCTCGGCTGGGATGTGTCCGGTGTCGTCGAGACCGTCGGCCTCGGAGTCACCCTCTTCAAGCCCGGAGACGAAGTGTTCGGGATGCTGCCCTACCCGTTCGGTGCCGGCTCCCATGCCGAGTACGTCACGGCACCGGCCCGCTCCTTCGCCCGCAAACCCTCGTCCGTCGACCACGAACAGGCAGGCGCGCTCCCACTCGCGGCACTGACAGCCTGGCAGGCCCTCGTGGACACCGCGGACGTGCAACCGGGACATCGGGTACTGATCCACGCCGCCGCCGGCGGGGTCGGTCACCTGGCGGTGCAGATCGCCAAGGCGCGCGGCGCCTACGTGATCGGGACGGCGAGCGCGGGCAAGCATGACTTCCTGCGTGAGCTCGGGGTCGACGAACCGGTCGACTACCGGGAGACCGACTTCGCCGAGACCGTCCGCCAGGTCGACGTCGTCCTGGACACGATCGGCGGCGACTACCGCTTCCGCTCGCTACGTGTCCTGCGCCCGGGCGGCCTCCTCGTCACGCTCCTGCCCAGCGGCGAGACGGACTTCATCGAAAGGGCCGACGAACTGGGGGTCCGGGCCGTGGAGATGCTCGTGGAAGCCGATCACGCGGGGATGAACGCGATCGCCGAACTGGTCGAGGCGGGCGAGCTCCGCGCGACCATCGCCGGGTCCTTCCCACTCGCCGAAGCCGCCAGGGCACACGCCCTCGGCGACAGCGGCCACACGACGGGGAAGCTCGTACTGACACTCCCTTAGCGCAGAGAGTCCCGACCATCGCCCGCCGGGCGGCGCACCCGGATCTGGTTCAGCAGATCCGGGTGCGAGTGGGTCCGCGATCCTGCGCCCCCGCGCCGTCTGACGAACGGCCTTGTCGACGAGTCGCTCGGCGTCACCCGGCCGGTCAGACGCGGCCACCGTCTTCGCACAGAACGACGCCCAGAACCTCGTTGCCTGAGGGCCCGTACCCCGGAAAGGTGATCCGTGCCGTCGAGGGTGCCACTCGGCAAGGGACTGTGGCCCCGTCGCGGTACACGACCTTCACGATATGGGTGTCGGAGCAGTTGTTGACGACGAACGTGTAGCGCCAGTCCGCGCTGAACGCCACACAGCTGGGCGCGCTGAGCCCTGTCCCCGATTCCTCCCGGCCCTCGGCGTGGGTGGTACCGGTCGAAGTAGTTGCGGCAAGAACCACAATGGAAGCCACAAAACTTGAACATATGAGCCGATACACGGGGTGTCTCCTCTTTGGTTGATGAACGGACTCCCTCAACATACGCAGGGCCTGACACGGCATGAAAAGATTTGCGGCAATTTTCAGAGTTCTTGCGGTTGGCCCTTTCAACGACTGCAACTGTCGAAACGCACCGGAAGGCCCAGTTCAGGGAGGTGGACCAAAGAGGCACCGCGTGCGAGCCATGAGGCACGGTCGACGCGACGCCTGCTCGAGACCAGTTACCTGCAGACGAAGCCGCAGGTCTCACTCCTGCCATAAGCTCCCGATGCCGTCGACCAGTGAACGCAAGATCGCGTGAGTGAGCGCTCGCCGCAAGGCCGAAAGTGACCCTCGGCCGGACGGGTCGGGCAAGCCGATGCACTGTCACGGGAGCAAGCCCGACGGCCTGAAGCAGACGACTTCCGCCTGCACGCCACCGCGCCGCCCGGTGCATGGGCGGTTCACCTGTCGATCGCGGGCACGCCGGTCTGACTGGCCCTGTTGACCGAAGAACATGCGCCTCCGAAAGCCGGCACAGAGATGTAGCTCCTGGTGCCCGGGTCAGTCGGATGCCGGACGGTCGCCCTGAGCAACGGGGCGTCGGCACGCCCGCCGACCAAGGTGAGGCGTGTCGCCCGACGGTGGCGGTGACGTCGCCCACCCCCACGGGAAGGCGTCTGGGTGAGCCGCGAGACGGCGGATAGCTTGCGGACATGGTGCTGACGGGAAGCGGCGGGTCCTTTGCCGGTAGGGCAGTGGATTCTGGCGGATGACGGCGCATCGCCCCACGACCGAAGCAGCCCGCCACCCAACAGGCACAGAGCCCCGAAGCGTCACGCACGCGACCGTCCACGAATTACTGGCCGCCGGGCTCAGCCGGAGGGCGATTGGCCGCCAACTCCGGATGTCCTCCCGCACCGTCAAGCTCTTCGCCGACGCAGCCACCCCGGGGGACCTGTCCCACGGGCAGTGGCAGGGCCGGCCATCCGAACTCGACGCCTTCAAGCCCTACCTGGATGACCGTTGGAACCAAGGCTGCACGAACGCCTGGACGGTGTGGGAGGAGATCGCGCCGCTTGGCTGTCAGGGCAGCTACCAGCGGGTTGGCGCCTGTTTCCGGGCGAAGCGGCTCTCGCCGGGCCCCGTCACGGCTCGGCCACCGTCACCCCGGGTCGTCGCTGGATGGATCCTCCGTCGGCCGGAGACCCTCACCGAGGCGAAACACCTTGGGCTCAAGGCCGTTCTGGTCCACTGCCCTGAACTGGACGCCCTCACCGGCCACGTCCGCTCCTTCGGTCAGATACCCACCGAGCGCCAGAGCGAACGGTTGCGGCAGTGGCTCGATGTCGTCCGGCGAGACGACCTCCCTGGCCTTCACGCACTCGCCGCAGGCATCGACCGTGACCGCGATGCAGTCATCGCCGGCCTCACCTTGCCCCGGAGCTCAGGTGTCGACGAAGGCCACGTCAACCGGATCAAAATGCTCGAAACGAATGTCCGGCTGGTCCGGCTTTCCTCTCCTGCGCAAGCGCGTCCTGCTCCACTCGTGAAGCACAGGTCAGACCACATCATCAAGGAGCCCGAAGCCTTCCGGGACCCCTTCCAGGAACTCTCGCCGAGCGGGATCGGACTCGGCTTCAGCTATCGTCCTGAGCAGGTCGATCAGTTCGCTCCGCTGGTCGCTCGACAACTTGCTGACCAGGTGGGCGACACCCTCCAGGACCTTGACCGCGTCGTCCGGATCCATCTGCTCGTCATCATTGCCCTCGATGAACCACAGGACGTCGACCAAGGCCTCGGCCAGGGCGTGGGTCAGAGACGAGCACACGGGCATCAAGGCAGACTCCCAGCAGGTCACGGCAACAGAGTCCGACCGTCCCACCACACACCACTGACATCACACTCAGTCAACCTCCACGGAAAGTGAGCCAGAACCCGAGAAATGACGTCACCGCATGGGCCGTAACAGCTTCTTCAGGCCTCCTCCATGACCAAGCAGATAGTGAAAGGCTCCGCAGGGGGCGGACGCCCTCTCACCACAGGCGTTTACCCAAACCGCGCAAACCTCACAGGTCCGCAGGCCAGTTGACCGATTCTCTGACCGGTCACGGAGGTGGCGATGAGTTTGCCGGGCCCGGAGAGTCTCACCACTGATATCGCCCCATCACAGGAGGAACGCGTGGCTCAGCTATTGAGGGTCCAGAACTTCAACGTCTCGAGTGACGGCATCGGTGCTGGTGAGGACCAGACTCTCGAAAGGCCGTTCGGTCATGTCGAGCCCGAGAGGCTGTTCGCCTGGGCCGGTGCCACGGCGAGCTGGCCCATGCGCACCGACCCCGGGGGGAGCCGGGGTCTGGACGACTACCTCACGCGGGACTACGCGCGCAACATCGGCGCCGAGATCATGGGCCGCAACAAGTTCGGTCCCCAGCGCGGGCCCTGGCAGAACCATGAGTGGCAGGGCTGGTGGGGTGGCGAGCCCCCGTTCCGCACCCCGGTATTCGTCCTGACCCACCACAAGCGTCCTTCGCTCACGCTTTCCGACACCACGTTCCACTTCGTCGATGGCGACCCTGCCACGGTCCTCGAGCAGGCCCGGGAGGCGGCGCAGGGCAAGGACGTCCGACTTGGCGGCGGAGCCACCACCATCCGGCAGTTTCTCGATGCCGGCCTCGTCGACACCATGCACGTGGCGGTCTCGCCGGTGAAGCTCGGGTCCGGAGTACGGCTCTGGGAGTCCCCCGATGAGCTGCTCGACCGGTATCACCTGGAGGTCGTTCCCAGCCCGAGCGGAGTGACGCACCACCTGTTCTGGCGAAAGTGACCGGTCCTCAGGGCGGCTCCGGGCAGCTGTATTGCGTTCCCGGGCCGCCCTGGGGGGGCCATCGAGTCGCGCCTCAGGCGGTCAGCCGGCCTTGGCAAGATCCTCAGCTCGTGCGCGGGTGGAGACGAGCCGGTAGGAGTCGACGCCGGACGCGATGATCGTGCCGTTGAATGTCAGGCGGATGACGATGGCCGCGCGGAGTCGGAGATCGGTGAACGTCTTTGTCCACCCGCCGAACGTCTCGTTGGACGCGATGGCGCCACTGTTCTTCTCCTCCCGCTCGGCCGGGACCTGAACAGCAGCTCAGCGCCGTGACGGTCCAGCTCCCTGGAGCCCGGTTCGTCGATGCACAAAAAATGGACGCGGCCGTAACGGGCGATGGCCTTGTTCAGCTGCTTCTCGTCTGCCGCCTCGACCAGCTCGTGCACCAACTTCGCGGCCAGCGCGTAGCGAACACGGTAGCCCTTCATCGCCGCCTCGGTGGCCAGGACAGCCGAGCTCAGGTTTGTCGTAACGGATCTTGCTCCGAGGGCCAGGAGTAGGACAGGCGGAGAAAGAACAGGTAGCAGGTCACCAGCTCGCCGGCCAGGCGCACGGTCACGCCGCCGAAGGCGACCGCAGGCAAAGCCGTCCACCGGGTCCTTGCCTCCTGTGGCCAGGAAGCCTTCTTCGAAGGACACGTGCACGCGCTTCGCACGCTGGGCGGTCCGCTTCGTCATCGATGAGCCGGTGGAAGATCCTAGTGATCGTATGGCGCTGCTTGCTCGGCGCGTCGAGGTCCGTCCGCGGCATCTCGTCGATCACCAGCTTGTACGGATCCAGCGCAGTCGGCCGCGGCAGCAGTTTCTTCCGGGGCTCCGGCCAGACGAAGTCCACGGCCCTCTTGACCGTCCTCCACGAGACGTTGTGCTTGCGCTCAAGCTCGCGCATCTTCAATCCGGCACGGTGATCACGCCGGATCGCCGCGTACAACTCGACCTCGGACATCTGCGGCATGACCAGGACCCTTCATCGGGAGCACCCCGATGCTGCCCTGGCAAGTACCCCAGTGCTCGTGAACACACCCGCCCGTGGATGGGGCACCTCCCAGACCCGTGAACAACTGACGTCATCACTCGGGTTCTGGCTCGACTTCCGTGACGTGGCCACTCTCTGTTGCAAGTTCCGCATCTCGCTGTCAAAGTCCGCGTTGCGTTATTGACTGGAAGCCGGATCTCACGTGACAGGCAAAACTGGCAGGTCAGAAACGTCACCCGTTCGGGCCAGACCTCTTTTTCTCGACAGATGACCCAGCGGCGTTCGCCGAGGTGTTCGGCGCCTTCACGGTCACGGCCTGCGGCGGGCCGATATCGTCCGCGCGGGAGCCGCAGCGCGGGTCTATCCGGACCCCATGCCGATGCGGCCCCGTCCCGCCGACGAGGCAGGCCTCTGACCGGACCTACTGGACATCTTCGGCTGACAGCCGGACGAGCCGACAACGGACGGACTCCGTCGGAGACATGGGGCCACCGGGACCGTCCCGGCTGCCCGGGCGAGGAGCTCCGCACGAAAGGAGCTGCCTCACGCCGTGGACCAAGCGGGCGGACCTCCCGTACAGCGGCCCGGTCAACGGCTGTCATGAGTATGCGTACTCGTGTACGAGACGCCCCCGCCCGTAATACTTCGGGGCTCAGTGACCGGTTGACCGAGGAGCAGATGTGACACGAGTGAGAAGCGCCGCAGCCGTGGCGATGTTGACGGTATGTGGCGTGGCAGGGATGGGGGTTGCACCCGCAGCCGCAGCGACTGGTGCTCTTCTTCCCCACCCGGGGCCCGACGGCCTGGTATGGGTGGAGGAAGTGACCGGGGACGGTGGTGTCGCTTCGGGAGGTGCGTGGGAGGGGCTGCCGACCGTACTCACCGTGGCATGCGAGGGAGGCGGCAGTGTGCAGGTGACGATGCGGCAGGAGTCGCAGTTGGCGCACTTCAGTACGGACTGTCCCGTCGACGGTGTAGGCGTCGGTTCGGTGACCCTGGATGCGGGGGTCGTGAAGGGAGGGTCCTTCACCCTCGGCGTCGACGCCTCGGACGAAGACATCCGGTGGGGACTGACCGTGACGCAGCCCGAGTAACCGCCCCTGGTTGACGGTCCGGGCGCCCGTATGGCTCCGGAGCACGCCGCGCTGGAGCGCCGGCCTCTCGACGGCTGCGGCGAGGCAACCGGCTGAGTCACGGCCTGGCACGCCTCACGTAGCGGAACTCGCCACCGCCTTTCACGCCCGCCCGGAGCGGAGGCCACCTCCTGGAGCGCCGCTCCGGCACTCGGCGTCGCTCCGGGATCCGGCCGCGAGTCCGACGGTCGGCGGCGGCAAGGGTGCGGCTGCTCGCGGAGCACGGCTGAGGCCCTGCCGCCGACGGAAGCGGCCCGAACTGAGCGAGGGCGGACGCGTGGCGGAGGCCCGACGTGGCCGGACGCTCAGATCACGCGTCGGAGGGCGGTCTCCACCGCATCGATCAGCGGGTCCCCTTCGGAACGCGGGTGCCGGGCGAGACCGAGCTCGACGTCCGGCAGGGCGGGCAGGGCGTCCGCGTCGTGACACGCCATGGCCGGTTCGAGATTGGCGGGCATGAGGGCCGCGACGCCGAGACCGGCTCTTACCGCGGCGAGCACACCGACCAGACTGTTGCTCTCGAACGCCACCCGCCACGGCCGATCGGCGCCCTCCAAGGTCTCCAGCACCGACGTGCGCCAGGAGCACGTGCCTGAGAACAGCACCACCGGCAGCGGATCCGAAGCCACCTCCACCCCCTGGCCGATCGCCCAGACCAGCGGGCGGCGCACCGTCCAGCGCGGCGGGCCGGGGACGCCCGGCACCTCGTCGAGAACGAGTTGGACGCGGCCCGTGTCGTAGGCCTCCCGCATCGCGGCGTGGGAGAGGCTGAGCACTTCCAGCGTTGCCCCCGGGTGCAGGCGGGCGAGGTCGGCGAGGGCCTGCGGAAGCTTCGATGCAGCGAGGTCCTCGAGCAACCCGACGCCGCAGCGGCCGGTCAGTCTGCGCCCCGTTTCGGTGAGTGCCTGTGCGGACAGCGAGAGAATGCGTTCGGCGTACGGCAGCAGCTCCTCGCCTGCGCGGGTCAGCGACACACCTGACGGTGACCGGTGGAGCAGCGGACGGCCGATGGCTCTCTCCAGCTTGCGCACCTGCTGGCTGAGCGCGGGCTGAGTATGTCCGAGCACGGTCGCGGCGCGGCTGATGCTGCCCGCCTGCACGACGGTGACGAAGGACCGCAACAACGCGGTTTCAAGATCCTTGGCCATAACTGTTCATTATGTCAGCCACAGTCAAAGAACCACTACCTATGGAGCCTCGACGGATCTAGCGTCACACCGGTGACCGGATACCAGCGCATACTGGCCGTGCCGGGGATGGCACCGCTGTTGGGCGTCTCCTTCCTTGTCCGTACGGCTGTCACGGCTTCCGTGATGGCACTGACGATGTATGTCGTGCTGGGCCTCGACCTGGGCTATGCGGCGGCCGGCGGTCTCGCGGCGACGCTGACGACCGGGCTGGCGCTGGGCGGGCCACTGCTCGGCCGCATGATCGATCGGCGAGGTCTGCGGGCGGTACTGCTGGTCACGGTCGTGGCTCAGGTCGTCTTCTGGCTGTGCGTGCCGGCTCTGCCGTACGGGGCTCTCCTGGGTGCCGCCTTCGCGGCGGGTCTGCTGATGGTGCCGGCTCAGCCGGTGACCAGACAGGCGATGACGGCGATGACGACGGCGGAACAGCGCCGGGCCGCGTTCGCGCTGGAATCGGTGCAGGGGGAACTGGCCTACATGGTGGGGCCGGCGGTCGTAATCCTGAGCTCCACGAAGGTGTCCCCCGACGTGGTGGCGTGGGGACTCGGCGCCACGATCATGATCGGGGGAATCGGGCTCTTTCTGCTCGATCCCCCACTCTTGGCCGACGCCGGGACCGAGGCGGGCGGTGGCAGCAACGGCACGACCGCACGGCCCGCGCGAAGGGAGTGGCTGGGTACCGGCATGATCGCCGTACTGACGATGGCGTTCGGTACGGCCATGCTGCTCAGCGGTGTCGACATCGCCATTGTCGCCACGCTGGAAGAGGTGGGCCAGGTGTCCTGGGCCGCCATGGTCGTGGCCGTGCTCGGCGTGACGTCTGTCGTCGGTGGGCTGGTGTACGGCGCGTCGTCCCGGTCGATGCCGACCTGGTTGCTGCTCGGTCTGCTCGGGCTCGTGACGATTCCCGGAGGGTTCGCCGGCGACTGGCCCTGGTTGTGCGTGGCCGTTGTCGGCACGGGGTTTCTCGCCGCGCCGACCCTCTCCGCGGTGACCGGCGCGATGATCCGCCTGGCACCAGCCGGCGTGCGGGGCGAGGCGACGGGTTTGCAATCGTCGGCTCAGAGTGCCGGTTTCGCGCTCGGCTCCCCGATCGTCGGGCTGGCGATGGACGTCTCCGTACCGGCGGCTGGATTCGCGGCGGCCGGGCTGAGCGGCCTTGCCGCCGCGCTGACCGGATTCCTGTTGTCCCGCCGCTGCCCGTCGCCACGGCCGCCCACGTCCGCTCGCCGCGAGTCGGCGAGAAAAGGAAAAAACCATACGCAGTGATCAGCCGCCTCC
Source organism: Streptomyces sp. ALB3 (assembly GCF_044385685.1). NCBI lineage: Bacteria > Bacillati > Actinomycetota > Actinomycetes > Kitasatosporales > Streptomycetaceae > Streptomyces > Streptomyces sp. ALB3. The sequence goes on from NZ_JBISCE010000027.1 coordinate 171,990, forward strand.
GGCACTCGGGCCCTTTCGTACGGCCGTACCCGCGCCCTATCGGTTCCCGCCTCTGGAGTCCGGCCCGCCGGCCGCCCTGGTGCGGCGCGTCCGCAGCCTGTCGGTCGGAGCGGCTTCAGCGGACTGAGTGCGCGGCGCCGATGCCGGGCCACCCGCCCGAAGGCGGCCCGCCCCCAGGGTCGTGTTCTCCGGAACCTCCCGCCGCCTTGTTCTCGCGCGACGACACCGACCACCCTCCCTGGCCACGACGTCGGCCTGCACAGCCACAGCAGCGAAGACCGACATGGCCGCTTTCAGCCGGGGGCGCGCCAGCGATGCCGCTGCCCTTCGCGCACCCCTACGTTGGACGCCATCCGCCCCACGGCTACAACCGTCATGCGAAGCCGCGACGCCGGGGCCACCATCGGTCAGCGACTGGCCCGAGCAGCGGAGTGGTAGAGGTGCTCTCGGCCGTCGTGGTCGTGGAACTCGACGGTGAACGGCAGGCCCATGCCTTCCAGGGCTGTCAGAAGAACAGAAATGCGGGCGGAATCCACGAACCCGCTGAACAGCACAGGGTCCAGCGACATCAGTTCCAGCTGAGCGAAGGCACTCTCGACCTCGCATTCGTCCCAGCTCGACAGGCGGGCCCCCCACCCTGCGGAATGGAACGCCTCGGCCGCGCGCTGAGCGCTGGCCACCCCTGCAAGAGATCCCCATACGTTGTTGCCACGGCCCGACCACGCCGTGGCCGCGGCGTCGAGACGGGGTCCGCCCGTTCCGCCCGAAGTGAACTGCACGCTCGACCGTAACAGCCGGGCAAGCGCCCCGCCGGTGATCGACCGATCAGGCTCTGGCGAGAATCAGCCGCCTGAAACGACGCGACGACGTCGAGGAAAAGCCTCGGCCTCACTGACTGCCTGGTCGGCCACCGGCACATTCGACGCTCGCCCCTGTGCGGACCCTTCGAAGCGGCGGGCCCTGGCCGGTGGGGTCCACCCGGTGAGGGCGCGATATCAGGCCGGGCCGGGCGGGAGGTGGACGGTCATGATCAGCTGGCAGCTCTCGGTGCCCGCGCCGCGGTAGGCATGGGTGGTGTCGCCGTCGAAAGCGGCTGTCTGGCCGGCCTCGACAGGATGATCGGTGCCGTCGACGACGAGCACCATCCGCCCGGCGGTGACACTGACGGTCTCCACGACGCCGGCCTGGTGGGGGTGGCTGGGGTACTCCTCACCGGGCTCCAGCGTCCAGCGCCAGACCTCGACCGGGGCCGGTCCCGAAGTGGTCAGCATCAGCCGGGCGTCGCTGCCGCGTTCCCCCTTCCACAGGGGCATGACGGCATCTGCGGCCACGACCCTGACACGGCCTTCGGTCGGCCCTTCCATGAGCGCGGACACCGAGATGCCGAGGGTGTCGGCGAGACGGACCAGAGTGGCGAAGTTCGGGTTTCCCTGGGCCTTCTCCAGCCCGGCCAAGGCTCCTTTGCTGACTTTGGCACGGCGGCAGAGCTCGTCCAGCGACAACCCGGCACGGGTACGGGCTGTGCGGACGTTGTGCGCGAGCGTCCGCAGCGCCACCTCGGTCTCGGACATCACGTCACCCCCCAGGGATGGATCAGTGCAATGCGCCGCACGGTCGGTTGGTTGATACCTTCGGTCGGTGCGTTGTACGGTGTAGTCGTTCCATTGATAGTAAGGGATGTACCCGTGATTGCTCTGCTGCTGGCACTGGGCAGCTCCCTGGCCTACGGATGCGCCGACTTCCTCGGCGGTCTGGGTGCCCGCAAGGCCCATGTCCTGCGCACCGTGATGATCGCCGCTCCGGCCTCGCTCGCCGTCGAACTGCTGCTGTGGCCCCTCCTCGGCGCCTCCTTCGCCCCCGCCACCCTCGGCTGGGGCGCGGCGTCGGGCGTCGCGTCGGCCGCCGCGTTCGCCCTCCTCTACCGCACGCTCGCGATCGGCCCGATGAATGTCCTGTCGCCGGTCACCGCGCTGGTCTCGGCGATGCTGCCAGTCGGCGTCGGGCTGCTCCAGGGGGAGCACCTGGGCCTGGCCGGGCTGATCGGCCTGCCGCTCGCCCTGACCGCCGTGGTGCTGGTCAGCGCCGGACACGGCACCCGCAGGGCACCGTCGCGCACTGCGTTGCTGATGGGCCTCGGGGCCGGGGCCGCCATCGCGCTCCAGCTCGTCTTTCTCCACCAAGCGCCTGCGGACAGCGGCGTCGGCCCCCTGATCGTCGGCCGCGCCGTGTCCTCTGCCGTCACGCTGGCCGCGGCCGGGCTGATGTACCGCAGACTCGGCTCGGAGAAGCCCGCGTACGCCATGTCGGCTACGGCAGGCGTGCTGGACTCGGTAGCGAACCTGCTGTTCCTCCTCGCCGCCCGCAGCGGCGACCTGGCGGTCGTCGCCGTGATCACCGCGCTCTACCCGGCCGGTACCGTCCTGCTCGCCCGCAGTGTCCTCGCCGAACGTATCCACCGCGGACAACTGATCGGCCTCGGCACCGCGGCCGTCGCCGTCAGCCTCCTCGCCCTGGCCTGACCACCCACAGGAAGGTGCACGGCATGCTCATCCACCCCTGGGACGCCGCCCTCGACGACGCCGAATGGCAGACCTGGGTCGCCGACGGCCACGACTTCGGTGTCCTCAGCGCCAACGGACTGCCTGGCCAGGCGCCCACGGTCGTGCCCACCCACTTCAGCGTCGACGGCGGCGCCCTGCTGGTCCACCTGGCCCGCCCCAACCCCGTCTGGAGGGCGATCGAAGCCGATCCGAACGTCACCTTCACCGTCACCAGCGACTACGCCTTCGTTCCCGGACCCTGGCGCGCCGCGCCGGGCATCGCGCCCACCGACGGCGTCCCCACCAGCTACTACACGGCCGTCCAGTTCACCTGCCGGGCCGAGATCATCGACGAGCCCGAGGGCAAAGCTGAGCTGTTGCGCCGTCAGATGGCCCACTTCCAGCCCGACGGCGACCACGCCCCCATCAGCCATGACCGTTCGCCCTACGGACGGATGCTGCCCGGCATCCGCGGCCTTCGCCTGGACGTCACCGAGGTCCGCGCGAAGTTCAAGTACGACGACCACAAGCCCGTCGAGCAACGCAGCGACACCGCCCAGCGGCTCACCGCCCGCGGCACTGCCCTGGATGCGCTCACCGCGGCCCAGCAGATGCGACGTCTGAACCGCATCGGCCCCTGGAAGCCGTGACCCTGCCGCCCAGTCCCTCACGGAACGGATACCCCTTGCGATGACCACCTTCCGCCTCAGCCCCGCCGTCACCGACGCCTTCCCCGACAGCCTCGTCGCCGTCGTCATCGCCACCGGTCTGCGCGGCCGCGAAGCTTGGCCTGCCACCACCACCGCCCAGGAAGACCTGGAGCAGCAGCTCGCGGCCGGCACGTGGGTCCCCGCCGACGAGAGCGACCCGCGTATCGAGGCATGGCACAACGCCTACCGCTCCTTCGGGACCAACCCCCGCCGCATCCGCCCCAGCGTCGATGCCCTCGGCCGCCGCCTGGTGAAGAGGGGCTCGCTGCCCCGGATCAACCCGGCCGTCGACTCGTACAACTCCGTCTCCGTCCGCCACGGCCTGCCGGCCGGCGCCTTCGACCTCGCCCGCGTCACCGGCGATGTCGAACTCCGCCACGCCGACGGCAGCGAGACCTTCACTCCTCTCGGCGAACCCGGCACGGTCGAGAACCCCAAGGCCGGGGAGATCATCTACATCGACGGCACCGACGTCCTCACCCGCCACTGGAACCACCGCGACGCCCACCGCACCCGGGTCACCGAGGACTCCACCCACGTGGCCTTCCTCCTCGAGACCCTGCACGGCGCTCGCGACGGCCACCTCCTCAAGACCGCCGTCGGCGAGCTGCAGGACCTGCTCACCGGGCACTCCGACCGGAGCAGCGTCGACTACCTCAGCCCCGCAAGCCCTCAGGCCGCCATCTGAGCCAGGACTCTGCTTCGGATGGGCTCATCGCCACTCCGTAGTGGGACGTCACCGTCGGGGGCCTGCATCCGGATGGCGTCACCCCCGCCTGCGCGTCGGCGGCCGGAGTCCCACTATCTGGATCCGGGTGGCCGACCACTCCGTCCATTCCGTGTGGCGGCTATGCAGCGCCCCGGAAGGGCTGTGCTTCCGGGTTCACGCTCTGAGGCAGTGACGCCGGCAGGACTCTCGGTGCCGTCGGACCACATCGAGTCGGCGGCACCTCCTTCCGCCAGCGGTTCGCAGGCCCTCTGGGCGCCGCCTGCCGCGCGCGACTTCGGGAACCGCGCACGACGCCGACCGACGCGGACGGCCTCGGAAACCGATGCTCGATCATGGCCGGCGGCCTGCGGCGCGCGTGCGTCGGCGCCCCGTTCGGCCGACGGGGACGTCAGCCCCCGTCCCGCATGGCCCACGGGGAGCCGTAGGCAGTGAGAAGGTCGAGGAACGGTCGGGGCGGGAGCCCTTCGGGACCGAGGACTCCGGTGCCGGTCCAGACGCCGGTGGCGAGCAGTTCCAGGGCCACCACCGGGTTGATCGCGGTCTGCCAGACCACGGCCTGGGAGCCGTATTCGCGCATGGACCACTGGTTGTCGACCACGTGGTAGAGGTAGACCTCGCGTGGCTGTCCGTCCTTGACGCCCTTGACCCAGGTCCCCGCACAGGTCTTGCCGGCCATCCGCTCGCCGAGTGTGGCCGGGTCCGGCAGGCAGGCGGCGACCACGTCGCGGGGGGAGACGCGCACGGGGCCCGCCTCGCCGGGGACAGTGACCGGGATCGTCGAGTCCAGGCCCAGGGCGTGCAGGGTCTTCAGCTTGCTGATGAAGTCGTCGCCGAGACCGTACTTGAAGGTGACGCGCTGGGCGTCCACCCAGCGGGGGATGAGCAGCACCTCCTCGTGCTCGACGTTGACGCACTCGACCGGACCGATGCCCTCGGGGAAGTCGAAGACTTCGGGTTCGCTGAACGGCTCCGTCGTGAACCAGCCACGCTGCGCCTCATAGACCACGGGCGGGTTGAGGCACTCCTCGATGGTGGTCCAGATGTTGAAGGAGGGCGCGAAGTCGTAGCCCTGGACGGTCAGGTTCGCTCCGTCGCGGATGCCGATCTCCTCGATCTCGTCGAAGAGTTCCTCGGCGGCGTAGCGAGCGAACACGTCCGACAGTCCGGGCTCCACGCCCATACCGACGAGCGCGAGACGGCCGGACTCCGCCCACTCCTGTGCGTGCTCGAACTGCTCGTCGCCGAGTTTGACCCCGCACTCCCGGTACGGCCGGCCGGGATGCGGGCGCGACAGCGACATCGCCATGTCGAGGTAGTGCGTGCCGGCCGCCAGGGCCGCCCGGAAGAGCGGCATGACGAACCGCGGGTCGGTGGCGTTCACCAGCACGTCGCACTGCCGCTGGGTGAGCAGCGCGGTGACAGCCGCCTCGTCCGAGGCGTCGACGCGGCAGGCGCTGAACCTGCCTGCGGAGCCGCCCAGCGCGGCCACTGCGGCCTCGGCGCGGGAGACGTCGTGATCGGCGACGACCATGTGGTCGAGGAAGTCGCGGCGGGCCGCGATCCGGGTGATCGCCGATCCGACGCCGCCGGCGCCGACAAGAAGTACACGCATGACAGAGATCCTTCCTCGGACGGGAGGCCCGCGCCTCCCGGAGAGGGATGAAACCCGGGTCCCTCAACTAAGGTCAATGGCGTTGGCATAAGGACGCGGGCGAACCCGCCCGTGAGGGGGAGGTGGCCGTCGATGGCGAAGAGAGTGGTTCCCGAAGAGGCGCGCAGGCGACGCCGGCCCACCCGGCACGGCATGATCCTGTCCGAGCGGCTGATCGTGGACACCGCCCTTCGGATGCTGCGCGAGCACGGCAGTGCAGGGCTGACCGCACGACGGCTGGGCGCGGCCCTGGGGGCGGACCCCAGCACGTTGTACCGGTACTTCTCGGGGATGGACGACCTCACCCTCGCCATCGGCGAGGAGCTCATCGGCCGAGCCATGACCGGCTGGGCGCCGACCGGCGACTGGCGACGGGACCTGCGTGGACTGGGGCTGCGCATCCACGGCGCATACCTCGCCCACCCCCAGGCCGCGGTCCTCACCGCGAGCCGTGTCACGGGGCGCCCGCGCGAGATCGAGGCGGACGAGGCCGTCCTCGGCATCCTGCGTACGGCCGGGTTCACCGATCCGGACTCGGTGCGGATCTACCACGCCTTCATCGACCTGAGCCTGGCATTCGCCGCTCTGGACGCCGGTGCCCTCGCCCTGGCGACGGAGTCGCGCCAGGCCGACGAAGGCATGTGGGAATCGACGTACGCGAACCTGTCGGAGCGGAGCTTCCCGCACATCGCGGCCACGGCCGGTCTGCTGGCCGCGCGTATGACGTCCAGCGCCTACCCGACCGTGCTGGACATGCTGCTGGCGAGTGCCGCCGCCGAGCTCGCCGACGGAGGGTGAAACGCCAGGCCCCTGTGCGGAGCGTGGTCCGGCTGGGGCTTCGGGGGCCGCGCAGTGCCTTCTCGCGAGCACTTCACGAGGCATCACGGTAGACGACGGCGGGCGGCCCACGTCCGACATCCGGCCGGACGGGCCGTCGGGGTGCGAGCGCCCCGGCCTGAGGCAGGGGGGTGACCGGCAGCGGTCTGCTGCCGTGAGAATGGACGTCGGCCAGGGGCGCACCTGAGACGCCGGCTCACCCGACTCCATGGAGGACGAGAACAACATGACAAGGCCGGACCATGCCATCGGTGTACTCGTCCCACGCGACATGCCGGCACGGGAGTTCGTCACCTACGCCCGACACGCGGAGAGACACGGCTTCGATGAGTTGTGGGTGGTGGAGGATCTCGGGTACCACGGTGGGCTTTCCCAGGCAGCCACCGCCCTCGCCTCCACCACGCGTATCCGTGTCGGTGTCGGGCTGCTGCCGGCGGGCGCCCGCAACGTGGCCTTCGCCGCGATGGAGATCGCGACCCTGGCGCAACTGCATCCAGGACGCCTTGACGTCACCGTCGGCCACGGCATGCCGGTCTGGATGCGGGACGCCGGGGCGTGGCCCGAAAGTCCCCTGACGCTCCTGGGTGAGTACATCACCGCGCTGAAGGCGCTCCTCAGCGGACGAGTCGTCGACTGCCGAGGCCGGTATGTGCAGCTGAATGACGTACGGCTGCACGAGAGCGCTGTGCCGACAACCGTTCCTCTCGTTCTGGCCGGAGTACGGGGGGCCAGATCGCTGACCGTGGCCGGTGAGGTGGCGGACGGCACCGTCCTGGCGGAACCGGTGACGCCGCCCTACGTCGAGCAGGCCCTCAAGCACATCGCCCCAGCGGGCGCCCACCGCCTGGTCGCCTACAACGTCGCTGCTGTGGACGAGGATCCGGAGGCGGCTGTGGCAGCCGTTCGCCCCGCCCTGGAAGTGGTCGGCGAGCCCGACTGGCGGCCACACATCGCTCCGCTCCCCTTCCACGACGGTCTCCTCGAACTGCGCGCCCGCCACGACGACCCGCAGGACTTCGCCCGCGCCCTCCCGGACGAATGGGTGGGGCAGCTCGCCGTGGCGGGCACGCCGAGCCAGGCCCGGTCGCGCGTGAGCGAGCTGTTCGACGCGGGTGTCACCAGTGCCGTCCTGGCTCCGGTGGGCCCTGACTACCTTGCCTCCCTGGAAAGGCTGGCCGCGATCCTGTGACCGGGTGGGGCCTGCATGGGCCGTGCGCGACGGAGCGCAGCGCTTCGGGTCCCGGCCCGCCTACCTTCGTCTTCCGTGAGCCACAGGCCAGGCCGAGGGCCGCTGCCTTCGAGCAAGGCGTGCTGTTCACACGCGAGTACGTCGCGGGAGCCGACGCGTGACGGACTGGAGACGGTCCGGCGCCGAGGTTCTTGCGTTCCCACTGTGCAGGGCACGCCCGCATCCGTGCCCGGGGCGCGTGCACCCGGCTGCAACAGCCGACGGCCGTCGAGGGCGTCGAGGGCGTCGAGGCTTTCAGTCGCGGTCGTTGCGGGCCGCGGCGCGGATCGCTAGCTCTGCCGCCGAAAGCCCGTCGACCGGCGCCGCGTCGGACAACCCGGGTACACACACCACCTGGCCGGCCTCCAGTGCGGCCAGCGAGGCTTCGATCACCTGCTCCACCGGCATGCCCCCGTCCGCGTGCACGGACTGCTCACTCCCGCCCACGGGTTCCTCGCCGCGCGAGCGATGGAACTCGGTGGCGGTGAGGCCAGGACACAGGACCTGCAGACGCAAGGGTGAGCCGGACAGCTCGGCGGCGAGCGTCCGGGTGAACGTGACCACGTAGCCCTTGGTGCCGGCGTACACGGCGCGCTCGGGCAGCGGGTGCGGAGGCAGGGAAGCGGCGAACGCCAGCTGGGAGGCCACGTTGACCACCGTCCCCTGGCCCCGCTGAAGCATCCCCGGGACCGCTGCCCGGGCCAGCGCGGTGACGGCGAGGACATTGACGTTCAGGACCTTGGCCATCAGCCCCGGCTCCAGCGCGGCGAACGGGCCGTATCCGTTGATCCCTGCGTTGTTGCACAGGAACCCGATGTCGTCCTGTCCCGCCCGCTCCACCACACGCCCCAGGCCTTCGGGATCCGAAAGATCCGCCACCAGGGTCTCCACGGCCGTTCCGGTCGTTGCGCGCAGACGTGCAGCCGCTTCCTCGAGCCGTGGTCCCCGCCTGGCCACCAGGACGGTGTCCCACCCCCCGGCGGCCAGCCTCGCCGCGTAGGCCGCTCCGATGCCCGAGGAAGCACCCGTGACCAACGCCTTGCCCCGCTGTGCGCCCATCGCCTCTCCTGTCCTCAGCCTCACACTACGAGTGACCGGCGAGTAGCGCCGCCGCCGTCAGGAGGAAGGGAACGACGAACAACGCGGTCCCGAGGAGGTGCTGTGAACCACTCCCCGGGCCTCCCGGCCACGTGAGCGAGCACAACTCAGACGGCGCCGGTGGGGCGCGGCGTGGGGCAGTCCGCCAGAATCGTGGCGGCTCTGACTCGATAGGCACGGTAACGACGCAGATACGACCGTGCCATGGGGCCTGGCGGTACGCCGCGTGCGAAGGCTCGCATGTTGCGTTCACCCGCGTTGTAACCCAGGGCCAGAAGTTCGTCGCGGGTGTAGCGGCGCACGTGCCGCCGCGGAAGACTCCGGTCGAGGTCCTTCAGATGCAGGGCCGCCGCGTGTACGGCGAACGCCGGATCGTCGCGGAGATCCTGCCACCGTTCCGCGAGGCCGTGCGACCGTCGTACCTGTTCGAACGTCGCGCGGTGCATGTTGCCCACTCCGTAGGCCGCCCCGGGTTTCCACCACTGCCACAACCGCTCCAGAAGCGGATGATGAGGTTTGTAGGCCTCGTTGTGGAGAACCGTCATCACGAGCAGTGGTGAGACGCCGGACTCTTCCGCGCTGTGCAGGACACATGTGGCGTAGTCGGCCGGATCGTAGCCGCCTGGACGCAGTGGTGGCGTCCGGACGCCACCGTGGTCCACCGGCTTCGATGCCGCATTCGATCGCCCGGCCATCCTCACTCACCTCACCCTTGCTGTCCGCCCTCACTTGCAGAGCGGGGCATCCACCGAACTGTGGTGCACATGCCCCCGCGGACCGGCCTCAATCCACTGCCACCCACTCGCCCCTGGGCACGTCCAGGGCAGCGCACACCCGCCTGCCTCCCCGGCCGACGCGCTCGCCGCTCAACCAGCTGCCGGCGCCCGGCGCGCACCGGTCCTTCCGGGGGTGAGGCGGGCTCAGCTGCGCTGTCAGTCCGCTGACGTATTCTTCCCGCCATCGCACACCGACTGTGAGGACCAGAGACGTGACTGGCCTGTCCGCTTTCCCGCTGCCCTTTCACGCTTCCCGTTCCATAGCGTTCGCGGCACCCCGAACGCTGCGGGAACTCCAGATGATGCAGTGCAGCTCACACATCCGGGCGAAGTCGGGGTGGTTCGACAAGATGAACCACCCCGACATCGTCGACAGGTGGACGCGGGAGGCGGTCGCCCAGGGCCTCACCGAAGCGCAGATCCGTTACGTGCTTGACGAACTTCAGCACTACGCCGCGCTGCGGGACGGACGGACCGGCATCGAAGTGTCCGCCGTGGACGGGGTATGGCAGTCGGACACACTGATCGACGACGAGCTCCGGTCCCGGCTGCGCGAGGCCGTGCGGGTGCTGGAACAGGTACCGGAGACGGAGCGGGACTGGCATCCCGGGTCCGGCGGCCAGGTCCTGGATCTGGTCCATCCCTCACTGTTCTGCCTGGTGAGAGGGGTGAGCGGTGCGCCTGAGCGCGCGTGGCAGAACCCGACGGACCGTTACTCGAAGTACGAGTTCTCGGAAGACTTCCAGTGGCTCCCGACGGACGTCGACGTCAGTGACGACGGCGACGTCTCGTTCCGTTCGTACGTCAACAACGTGCACCCCGTCACTCATCGCGAGCTGGCCTCCGTCCTGCCGGACGTGTTCGCGCGCATGCGTCCCCTGCTGGAGAACGTGCTCACCGACCTGCGCCATCCGCGGCCCCTGCGGATCGAGGCTGATCCGTACGGGTGGTACGACTCGGAGCCGGAACATCCCGACAGGGCCTCCTACAGCGACGACGAAGCCTACGCGGAGGCTCTCGGCGCGTGGGAAGAGGCGGAGGACGACTGGTGGGAGAACCGCCGCCCGGTCATTCCGGACGCCCCGGCCTTCACCGTCCCCGAGTCGCCCGACGCCTCAGCCCGGGTCGACCTGCGCGGACGCCGTCTCCAGGTCATCGTCAAGCTCGCCACCATTCATCTCACACCGGACAAGCCCGAATACAACGGCGGCTCGTGGCACGTCGAGGGAATGCTGAACGAACGAATCGTCTCGACCGGGATCTACTACTGGGACAGCGAGAACATCACCGAAAGCCGGCTGAGTTTCCGTGCGGCCCTCGATGACCCGAACTACGAACAGAACGACGACAACGGTCTGCGTGAGGTCTACGGGCTGGAGGACGAGGACGCGCTGAACCAGATACTGGGTTCGGCATCGACCCCGGCCGGCCGCTGTCTGGCATTCCCGAACGTCCTGCAACACCGCGTCGGCTCTTTCCGTCTCACGGACCCCACCCGCCCGGGGCATCGCAAAATACTCGCGTTCTTCCTGGTCGACCCATCGGAAAGGATCGTCTCGACATCCGACGTGCCACCTCAGCAACCGTGGTCGGACACGTCGACGATGACGCTCGACCAAGCCAGGGAGTACCGCGAACAGCTCATGCGGGAACGCAAGTTCTTCGTCGACGAACACAACGAGCAGCTCTACGAGCGGGAGTTCTCCCTCTGCGAGCACTGAACGCACTGACCCCCTCCTGGCCTGCGTACGTCCAGGCCAAGAAGGCAGAGGCGGCCTGGAGGACAGGGCGCGATGTGGTGGCCAGGACATCTGTTGTCCGGCACGTTGACACCGGCGCGTCTCTCCGCTGTCGCGCTGCGCATCTGGGGGCCGGACAAGGGGGGGTGAGGACAGCTGGCGCATGTCCTGGGCGAGCAGAGCGACACTCCCCACAGTGACGCGCGGTCAACACGTCGACGCCCGCGCGTGCGGATCGCCGCGCGTCCGGCAGTAGCTAAACGGACGACCTCCTGCGTGTCTTCCGGCGTTTCGCCAGTGCTCCTTGCTCGGACCTCATGTGAGGCGGAACCAGGCACTTCGGTCGGTTGAAGAGGATGACGCAGGCCTCGGCCACGAGACATCCGATGATCACCACGACGGCGGCGAGACCCGCGAGGTCGAGACTGTCGCCGACGTCATCGCTCCAGAGGCCCGCCACCACCAGGAAACTTATGGCCCACAAGGAGACGACGGTGATGGCGAGTGAGCGGACCTCTCCTCGCCGTGCATCCGGTCCGAACGGGAGAAAGGTGAACACGGACAGGAAGAAGTCGACAAGCGCCGGGTCGCGCCAGAGCTGAAAGGCCTTCCAGGTCATGAAGCAAGCCCCGAGGACGAAGAAGCTCGTCAGTGCATAGATCATGTGCCATTCCTCGCTTGATGCCAGGTGGACCTGCCAACGAACCACGCCGAACGCCAGGTTGCGCCGCGTGCCCCCGGCACGGTCTGTCGTCGGCAGTACCACCACGCGGGTCGGGACGGACTTGGCGAGTTCATCCACGGATCATGGCAGCACTGGCGCTCACCCATGCGTACGCGGACCCGGTACCCGCCCGAAGCGCCTTGCCCAGCCCTTGGGACACTCCTCCTCTTTCACCAACCACGGGTGGTAGTGCGTACGCCCCAGGACGTCCCCGCTGTGTACGGCTGCCACGGCACCGACGACAGGCGTGGAAAGGAGGGTGAGGAACATCGGTGCGTGGCCGCCGTCGAAGGCGACTGTCACGACTACGGTCTCACCGAGGTACACCGTGCCCGCGACACAGCCGGCGAGCAACCCCCTCAACGGAGCCCGGCGAGCAAGCCACTCGGGCGACAGAGCGAGCGCCGCGCCGGTTACCCCACCGAGCAGGAGACCGACCCCCAGACTCCCGCCCGCGACGGCGACACCCCGCAGGAGAACCTCCAGTGCGTGGGCCGGCCCGGTGGGGAGCCACATCACCGCGCTGACGAGTGCCATGGCGCCGAAGACCACCGCCGGCACCGCCCCGATCCGTACGCCGAGCCGAACGCCCCGACCGACCGCAGTTCCGGCCATCCCGCACTCCCCCAGCTCGGTTGCCTCTGACCCTACGCGGCGCTGTGCCTGTCTCCGACGTCGAGGGGACGACTGCTCACGATCCGGCCGGGGCTGCGGGTCGACTACCCGGCCGGGGACCCGAGCAGGACCATCAGCTACTGCCCGACGGTCCGACGATCCGGCTGTTCAACGCGTGACACGGCCCGGCACGCCATCCTTCGCGCCCCCGCGCCCGGTCCGGAGGCCTGTTCGCGGTCGAGCCCTCAGGCGTCCCTGTCCCCTGTCGGCTCGCCGAACGTCCTTAACTGGCCGCACCGGCCTGTCGCTCTTCCTGAGCAGCTTGCACAAGAACCGGACCCAGATGGCTCAGCGACACCGACGGCGGTAGTAGGCGATCGTGACCACCGCGAGCAGCGGGCCCCACGCCAGCAGCGGCAGATAGCAGGCGGTCATCAGCCAGTAGAGGCCGCCCTCCGGGGAGCCTGCGGCGCCCATGTTGTCCGCGTCGTTCCAGCCGAACGCACCGGTGAACGTGACGACGGTGACGAGTGCCGCCCCGATCGAGGCAGGAATCACCGCGGCCGGCACGGGAACGCGCCGACCGCCCAGAACCGGTACCCAGCGCGGGACTTCCTCGCCCCAACTGTGGACCAGGCCCAGGGTGAGAAGCCCGAGTGCCTCGGCGAACAAACTCAGTCCGATGAGGTACGGAGACCCCTCACCTGGAAAGTTCTCCGGGTGCAGGACCTCATCGGTGAACCCGGAGTCCCAGCCCACGGCGACAGCGATACGCCACAGCCCGGACGGCACCAGGGTCAACGCGGCAGCGTGCGCCGCCAGACGGATGGAGCGCGGGACATGCGGCGCGGCCGGCACGAGCGTTGCGCCGTCCAGGGTGTCAGCCACGGCGCGACGCCCCCTCGGTCTGCGCGGGGGACTTCATGAGCTCTGCGTGGACCACCTCGAAGCCGCCCGTGATCACGGTCGTGAAGGACGCGGGGGCCATACACGTACCGGTCTGCGGCCTCATCGGCTGACCGTTCTCGTCGACGTGCTCAGGAGCGATGTTCACCACGCCCCATGAGAAGCCGAGCCGGGCCGGTTCGCCCTTTCCCGCCTGTTGGACGCTGATGCCCAGCCGGGTGCCGACGTCCTCGACGTTCGACTTCGTCACGACTGCCGTCAGCGTCGCCGTCCGGCCACTGGTGACCAGGCAGTCCACCTGGGCCTCCGCCCACCCGGACTCCCCGCTCGGGGCGGTGTGGGAGAACGTCAGCGTCCCCCGGGCGTCTGTGGACAGGCCTTCCGGAGCGATGGGAAGCACCGGTCGCGTGAACGGCCTCTGCTCGGCGCGGATGGTGAAGCGGATGTCGTCGTCGATCGACTCGATGTACGAGATGCGGGCTTGCCCGTGGACGCTCGCGGCCTTTGCCGGCTTCCTCTCGACGGACTCGGTCAGGTCCGCCGAAGCGGGCGCCGCAGCGACCAGCCCGGCGATGACCGCCATGGCTGCCGTGGCGCCGATCGCGGTGGTACGCATGTGGAACTCCCCTGGGTCGAAGGCTGTCTGCGTAATGTGGTGCCGGTTGAACGGTCTCAGCCTCGCCCTTGGCGCCCTGCGATCCCATCCGCCGATCGGCACAGAGTGGGCGCCTTCGCCCACCCCCTCCTATGCCGTTCGGCAGAGAGCCCCGCCGGGCCGCCCGCCCGTACGCTGATCACCATGTGGGAATCGAACGGCCCTGCCGTCACAGCACTGGGCGCTTCGCCGGCGCTCGCGGCCGCAGGCACCCTGGCGTGGGCCGTTGCCCGTCCCCGTGCGGGCCTTCGGCAGCGGCTCGGCCGTCTCGCCCGCCCGGTCACAGCCTGCGCCGCCCTCTCCCTGACCACCGGTTTCGCCTTACCCACGGCCGGTCCCGGTGCCCACTGGAAGCTGGCGGGGGCCGCTGTCCTCCTGCTCCTCCTGGCCGTGGTCACCCGCTGGTCACCGCCGCGCGAACTCATCTGCACCCTCCCGCCGACCGCCCTCGCGGTGGCCCTCTGGCCCCTGCCGCTGGTCACGGGCGAGACCTTCCTGGAGGCCATCGGGATCGCCACCTTCTGGCTTCTCCCCGTGGTCGGCGCGGTGGCTGCCGGCGCCTACCCCCGGCGCCAGGAACTCCGCCGGCGGCGTGCGGTGGCCGAGGCCCGCAGCGCCCAGCGCCTGCACCTGTCCCGTGACCTGCACGACTTCGTCGCCCATGACGTCAGCGGAATAGTCGTCCAGGCCCAAGCAGCCCGCTTCGTGGCCGCCACCGACCCGTCTCACGCCGTCCTCGCCCTGGAACGCATCGAGAAGGCAGGCCTGAGAGCACTCGCCTCGATGGACCGTGCCGTGGAGATGCTGCACGGCCCGGAGGCACCCGCCGTCGATCCGCTTCCCGATGTGTCCCGGCTTCCCTCGCTCATAAGGAACTTCAACGCAGCAGGCGCCACCGAGGCGGAACTGGTCATGGCTCCCCAGGTCGCGGACGCGCTTTCCCGGGAGGTGGGCGCCGCCGCATACCGCGTCGTCGTCGAGGCGCTGACCAACGTCCGCAGACACGCGCCGGGCGCCCACCACGCCACCGTCGTCCTGACCCGTACGGCCACGACCGTGGAGATCCGGGTAACCAACGACTGCGGCGCCGGATCTGCCCCGTCCCACCACCGCGCTTCCCCGGGCGGTCTCGGTCTCCCCGCCCTCACCGAACAGGCTCGGACTCTCGGCGGAACCCTTTCGGCGGGACCGATCGGCGGCGGTGGCTGGCAACTGACCGTCGCCCTGCCGACCTCGCTTCCGAAGAGGACATCATGACGACGAACGCCGCCCCCACCCGCATCCTCGTCGCCGACGACCAGGACGACGTCCGTAGTGGCTTCCGCCTGATACTCAACTCCCAGCCCGACATGGCCGTGGTCGGCGAGGCGGCGGACGGCCTCACCGCCGTCCACCTCGCCCGCACCTTGCGCCCGGATCTGGTTCTTGCCGACATCCGCATGCCGGGCCTGGACGGCCTCGAACTCACTCGGCGCCTCGCCGGCCCGGAAGCAGCCGTTCCCATGCGCGTTCTCGTCGTGACCACCTTCGACCACGACGACTACGTTCGCACGGCGCTGCACGACGGCGCCTGCGGGTTCCTGCTCAAGCGCTCGGGCCCCGGGCTGCTGATCGAGGGCGTCAGAGCAGCGATGGCCGGGGACGTCCTCGTCAGTCCCCAGGTCACGGTCCGTCTGCTCCAGACCCTCGCCCCCTCCCCCGCCCCCGTCTGCACGGCTCCGTCGCCTCTCACCGCCCGTGAGGAGGACGTCGTCCGTCTGGTCGCCGAGGGCCTCACCAACGCCGAGATCGGCGGGAAGCTCTTCATTTCAGCGGGCACCGCCAAGACCCATATCGCGAACGTCCAGGCGAAGCTGAAGGCCCGCAACCGGGTGGGTATCGCCGCCTGGGCCTGGGCGCACGGCCTGGCCGGTGCGGTCCCGCAGGAGTAGGGCGCACGCCCGGGACGCCGTGCAGCGGTGCCGGTGGGTCGGGCGTGCAGGCGCGTCGCCGGCACGGCTCCTCCCGCACACGGTTGCTCACTGCGTCAGGAGGGCCGCGCAGTAGGTGTCGACGCCCATCAACGGAGGCGGTGGGACGGCCGGCCGGATCGCTCGGACGTAGCGGGGGACCTCGCGGGACCAGCGCCGCATGGGCAGCCATGCGGCGACGTGGGCCTGTTCACGGTCGGTACCGCGGCGGCCCTGTCCACCGACGTCGTGACGCAGTCGCACCGGGCCTGTACCGCGCTTTATCGCGTGGTGGGTGAAGGTGTTCGCCACAGCGCGCATGTCGGCTTCGACGAAGACGTCCGGAAGGCCCGGGGCGTCGTGGTAGAGGCAGAGGAAGTCGAGGTCTATGAGGGCGTGCGTGACGTCCTCGGGGACGGTGACCGCGCGGTACGAGGGACGGAAGTCGGAGCCGTCGGCCTTCGGGGAGCCGGTCGCCTGCCAGCCCTGGTACACCCGGCCGAAGCTCGGCCAGTACGGCCAGCTGGCCACGCCACCGGCGACGGTGAGGTCGCCGCGCAGGGCGCGGGCCATCGCGGCGGCGCGTTCGCACCAGTAGGTGTCACCGGTGACGACGGCGAGCTGGACCGCGGTGCGGCCCATCGCGAGGAACTCGTTGGTGGGCAGCTCCGCGCCTGCGAAGGAGACCGGCTCGTCGGGCAGCCAGCGGTAGAACCCACGCCCGTCGTCCGTCGTGTCCCACTGCTCGTCGTGGACGCGCATCGCACGGTCGACGGCGTCGAGGTAACCGTCGAGGCGGTTGCGCACCGACCTGGGCACGGCGGCGGGGCGTTCGCGGGCCAGCCGGGCAAGACCCGCCATGGGATAGGTGATCATGCCGGTCTGCGCGGCGAGCGAGACCGTGGCCGGGCGTACCGGGAAGACTCCGGGGGCGGGGCGCCGGTTACCGGACACCGGCCGCTCCGGAAGGACGAGCCGGGCGGTGACCGCGGTGCGCTGCTCGTACGCGGCGTAGACGGCCCGGTCCGCCCGACGCTCGTCCAACGGGTCCAGGCTGAGCCCGTCCACGGTGAGGTCCCGTCGCTCGGGCCCGCTCACGGTGATGCTGAAGTGCCGCTCACCGTCCGGCGCGACGGTGACCTTCGCGGCCTTGGCGCGCGGCGGGCAGACCGTCACCTCGAGGGCGGGGCGGCCTTCCGTGTCGTGCAGGACGGCGGTGGCCGCGGTGAACTTGTGGGCGCTGCTCCACACCGGCAGGCAGCGGCCACGGAAGTCGCGGTTGCCGCGCACGTCGTCGCGGGCGAGGAGTACCTGGTCGATCAGTTCCGCCAGCCGCTCGGCGTACGCGGGCCTTCCGGTGCGCCGCGCCATCAACAGGTAGCCCTGCATGCGCCACGAGGTGCCCCAGCCGATCACTCCGGCCTCGTTGTGGGGTTGCACCTCCGGGCCGTTCACACCGATCAGGTTGCGCTCGGTCTCGTGGAAGGAACGTATGCCCGCGCGGCGCAGGCTCGTGAAGCGGTCTATGAATTCCGGCACCGGCTCAGTGTCGCACCGCGCCCTCGCGTGAAACGGGACTTCGGGGGCGGACTCGGACCGAAACCGTCACCGACCTTGTCGGCCCGCCCCTCCGTGCCGCAGTACGTGCCTCGGCGTTGCTGCTCGCTCCCGGACGGCCCGGGGACGCTACGCCCTCCCAGGACGCGTACGCGCATGCCCTCGGGCGAGCGACGCCACCACGACAGAACGAGGAACGCGGCTGGCCCAGCCCTACGGCCGCGACGACGTCGGCAGCGTGAGGATGTCGGCTCCGTCCTCGGTGATGGCGATCGTGTGCTCGCTGTGTGCCGTGCGACAGCCCGTCGCGCTCCGTAGCGTCCATCCGTCGGCGTCGGTGACGAGTTCGGCGGTGTCCGCCATGACCCACGGCTCCAGTGCCAGCAGCAACCCGGGACGCAGTTTGTATCCACGGCCGGGTCGTCCGGTGTTCGCGACATGCGGGTCCTGGTGCATCGTCGACCCGATGCCGTGCCCTCCGAACTGGGTGTTGATCTTGTATCCGGCCTCGCCGAGAACTGTCCCGATGGCGTGGGAGATGTCTCCGATGCGGACTCCGGGGCCGGCGGCGGCGATCCCCGCGGCCAGTGCGCGTTCGGTTGCCCTGATCATCGCGGCATCGCTCTCCGAGGGCTGCGCGGTGCCCACGACGAAACTGATGGCGGCGTCTGCGGCGACTCCGCGCATGGAGACGGCAAGGTCGAGGGTGAGGAGATCGCCGTCGGCGAGCGTGTAGTCGCGGGGCCGACCGTGAAGCACGGCATCGTTGACGGCCGTGCAGATGTAGTGGCCGAAGGGGCCGCGCCCGAAGGAGGGCGCGTAGTCGACGTAGCAGGACTGTGCTCCCGCCTCGACGATCATGGTCTTGGCCCACCGGTCGATGTCCAACAGATTCGTGCCGGTCGTGCTCCGGTCCTTCAGTGTCTGCAGGATGTCTGCGACCAGGGCGCCTGTGTCTGCCGCCCGGGCCAGCAGTGCGGGGTTCAGGATCTCGATCATGTGCCACTTTCCTCACGGAACCAACAACTATACCGGTCAAACTATACCGGTACGGGAGTCGTGGTCCCGGCCGGACCGCCCGCGATTCCGGTGAGACCCACGCGGCGACGCGCGGTGCGCACGTGGGATCAGTCCGGGGAACGGGGTTGCCCGACACGGCGCCGGCGCCGCGATCGCACCGGTCACGCGGAGATCATTCCCGGGGGTCAGGGTGCGTTCGCCGGACCGACAGACTGGAGACGGATGAGGGAACAGGACGAAGCCCGGCAGATCGCGGTGGAGCTTCTCGCCCGCAGCCGGCGCGAGGACGAGCCGCCTCTCGCCATCGGCACGGAGCAGGTCCGCCGGAGCGACGGGCTCTTGATCATGCCCTACGACTCCGTGCAGTGCCTGGCCTCGCGTAATCGGAGGCGACAGCCGCTGAACTGCCGGCCCGTCCTCGTCGACCTGGCAGGCGGAGACATGCGGTTCGGGACGCTGGACGAGCAACACATGCGGAGAAGCCCGAGCGCATGAGGGCTGTCCCGCCACAGTTACGGGACAGCCCCAGAAGTGCGGGAAGCACCGTCGGGGCAGGGTGACCCCACAGGTCCCCTGCCCCGACGGAGCTCGGTCGGCCGGGCGGCGAGTTACCGGCGCCTGGCGGAAGCCGGTGCCGTACGCGGCGCTCCGCTGCTCAGCCGAAGCTCACGTCGCTGCACCACATGTATGCCTGGTCGAGGTGTGAGGCCTGCCAGATCACGAACACGATGTGGTGTCCGGTGTAGCCGGAGGTCTGGACGGGGAACGTGATGTCCTGTGCCGGGGCGAAGCGGCCGGTCTGTGTGATGAGGTCAAGGTTGCCCCAGCCCAGGGTCTGGGTCTTGGGGTTGAAACCCTGCTTGCTCACGTAGACCTTGAAGTAGTCGGCACCGTGGGACGCCTGGTCGTACAGGTGGACCGAGAAGTTGTTGCCGACGGGTGTGGTCTTCCACTGCCCGGGCTTGTTCAGGCTGGCGTTCCTCGACAGGTTGTTGCTGCAGAGCGTCCCATCGGGGGTCCGCGCCTGGAACTGGCCGCCGAGACCGTCGCGGAGCGCGCTCATCCAGTTCCACATGGTGTCGGTGTTGGCCTGCCAGGCCTGCCAGCACATGGGGTCTTCAGTCTGCATGGCCGGATTGGTGTGGTTGCTGCCCCACGTCTTCCAGCACTGGTACGCGCGGGAGGCGGGGCCGACGATGGTGCCGTGAGCCTGAGCGGGGGCCGACCAGGTCAGTGCGCCGACCACCACGGCGAACAGCATGACGAGCGCGTGGACAGGCCGACGGAGGAACGACCGCGAACGCCCGGTTAACGGACTCTTCTTACGCATGTGGGGGAACCCCTTCCAGTTGCAAGGCTGTCATGGGAGCGCTCCCAACGGTACGACTTCTAAGTGAAATGTCAATGAAACAAACGGAGTTGACCGTGAAGTTGGCGGTGAGCAGGGAATCTGCCCTGCGCGCCCGGCGGTGAGAAGTGTGTCCCGGGACCGGGAGGCGCCCGGGCCCCCGGGACCGGCGCGCGGGAAAGCGACCGACGACACACGTAGCGGCCACCTGGCCGGGTCCGACCGCAACTGGTCCCGTCCGAGGGCGAAGCCCGTCCACCGCAGCGGGGCAACCGCCTCCTGCCCTTCCGGCAATCTCAGCCCTCGACCGACTCGGCCAACGTGCCCGTTTCACAACGGACTTGAGCCAGCGAACCCGCCGTGGCGACATCAGGACGGGCCGGACCGAGGAAGCCGAACATCGCGTCCGGAGGACCGTCGGCTCAACATGACGCCGTGTCGATCGCGGTCTTGCAGATTCGGACCAACAGGGGAGACTGCCTTCACGACCGGGCCGGGCCGGCCCCCGGCGGGGCCATGCCACACGGACGGTCCACCGTCACTCCACCGAGATGAGGCCTCATGAACCGATACCGAGCCGCCGTCAGTGCGGCCGCCGTGACCCTGTTCACCGCCGGGCTCGCCGTCGGCCCGGCAGCCGCCGCCACTACCACCGAGGCGAAGGCCCGCGTCGGAGCCGACTGGACGACTCAGTCGATCGTCTTCACCGCAGCTGCCGGACAGACCAACGACCTCAGCATATTCTCGATGTACACCAGCGACGGCATCCGGCGGATCGGCTTCAGCGACGTGGTTCCGCTGGAAGCGGGCGACCACTGTGCGTACTCCAGAGCCGAGGACACCACCTCCGTCGTCTGCGAACTGCCCGCCGACAGCGCACGGCCCGACAGGATCGACGTCATCCTCGGCGACGGCGACGACACCGTCGCCGCCTTCACACCCGGGGTCGGCACCGTCAGCGGCGGCTCCGGCGACGACGAACTGCACGCTCACACGGCACGCACGGTGCTGGGCGGCGCGGGGAACGACATGGTCATGGGACCCGCCGCCCTGCACGGTGGAGACGGCATGGACCACCTGATGGGTGACAGCAGCAACCAGCAGATGTGGGGCGGACGGGGCGACGACATGTTCGAGGGTTACGGCGGCGACGACAGCGTGTACGCCGGTCCCGGCGACGACCACGCCATGGGCGGGGACGGCCGCGACATCCTCCTCGGCGGCCCCGGCGACGACACACTGGACGGCGAAGGTGGCGACGACCTCGTCTGCGGCGGCACCGGGAAGGACGCCCTCGAAGGCGGACCCGGCCGCGACGTGGTCCTCCCGTAAGCCGCCTCCATGCCCGAAACCTCTGTCCCGCGGCGCGGAGACGGCGTCGCGGGCGCCGAGCGACCACCGCCGGCGACCCGCCACCCGAGCCTGGGGACCTGGGAGGTCGACCAGCAGGAGATCGGCACGGTGAGCTGCTGCGTCACCCGGATCGGGACCCGACCCGGTCCTTCAACACATGAGGAGAGGAATCCTGTCGATGCGCGTCCTCCTGATCGGGCCGCCCGGAGCCGGCAAGGGCACCCAGGCAGTGCGCATCGCCGCACATCTGTCCATCCAGCACATCTCCACCGGTGACCTGTTCCGCGAGCACATCGACCGGGGCACCGAACTCGGGCAGCGAGCCCACACGCGCATACGGGTCGGCCTGCTGGTACCGGACGAGGTCACGATCGGGGTGATCAACGACCGCCTCGCCCGTCCGGACACCGAGCGAGGATTCCTGCTGGACGGCTTTCCCCGCAATCTGCGGCAGGCACGGGCGCTGGACGGCATCCTGGCGTCCTCCCGGTCAAGGCTGGACACGGTGCTCGATCTGAGGATTCCCGAGGCCGAGGTGGTCAGGCGGATCGCTGGACGACGGCTGTGCCGTCGCGATCGCGAGCACATCTTCCACGTCGACCACAGCCCACCTGAAGTGGCAGGAGCCTGCGACGTCTGCGGCGGTGATCTGTACCAGCGCGACGACGACCGCGAGGCAACCGTTCACAGGCGGTTGGAGGTCTATCGCAGCGAGACGGAACCGGTTGTCGACCACTACGAGGCCCAGGGTCTGGTGACCGCGATCCCGGCCCTCGGCCCGGTCCAGGAGGTCCTGGACCAGGCGCTGGGCGCGATCAGCCGGAGCCAGGGGGTCGCCGAGGACTGCTGACTCCCCCGCCCGCCCAAGCCACCACGGCGGCCGCGTCGTGGCCCCGCACCAGCCTGCCGACTTCGCGAGGACGGTGACGCCACTCCCCGGTGAAGGGCAACGGGCTCGGCGGACGGGCCGGCCAGGGCCTCGTCCTGGAGGGAGGGGGCAAACGGGACCCGGTAGCTGGTGAGCGGGCATCAGTGTGCCGTCGTCCGGCGCCCCTCCGCAGCGGAATGGCCGGCGGGCGGCCACCGCTCCCCACCGATGCACCGGCCCGACGTACTCAGCCAGCAATACCCGCCCGGTCCAGGAGGGCCGACATGTGCGCGATGGGCAGCGCGGGGTTGGAGGCAGCGGCCGCACCCACATCGGGATCGTCCAGCAGTTCCAGCAGTCTGGGCACGGGGAGCCGTGGGTCGCATGCGGCCGTCTCGCGCACCCGTGCCGCCGGGTCCCGGCTCAGCCGTTCGATGACGTCGGGCGTCGCGCCCGGGTCTCGCATGACCAGAGCGCGGGCCTCCGGGGCCGCCGCGTCAGCGAATCGCCCCGCGAGACCGTCCACCGGGAACTGCGGCTTGGAAGCCAGCATGGCGACTGCCCGGTGCTCCCCGTGCAGATACAGATCAAGCAGCAGTTCCGCGGGGGCGTCGGGATGGTTCTCGGCCAGCAGCAGCCGCACGCCGAAATCGGCGTCCCCGGCAAGCAGGTCCACACAGTCGTCAGGCAGTTCCCTGCACATCGCAGCGCTTCGCCGCAGCCATGTGTGTGCGGACGTGGCGCACCGGCGCAGGGTCTCCGTATCTCCGCGCGCGTCCCACACCCACCGCAAGACACCCAGCCGGTCCTCAGGACCGACCTGCCAGTCGATCGCGGCTCGCTCCGCCTCCGAGAGTTCGGGACGGGAGGAGACTGCCAACCGCACGGCGGGGTCGTCGTGGCTGGCCAGCTCCCGCGCGAGGTCCGCGGGAAACGCCGGGTTGCGCACGAGCCGCTCCAGCCACACTCCCTTGGCCGCGAGGCTTTCCGCCTGGGGCCGCCCGAGCCGGCCCCATTCCGCCACGTCTCCGAGCCGCCAGTCACCCGCGAGCGTTTCGACGAGCTCTGCCGTGCGTCCCTCGTCGTCGTGCATCACGTGTAGCGAGGCCGCTGTGCGTACAGCGGGATCAGTGTCGTCGAGGAGCGACGTACGCACGTCGTCGGTGAGTGCGTGCCAGACGCGGCGGCATGCCGCCAGCCGGAACAGCGGGTCGTCGTGAACGGCAAGCGGCACGAGCACGTGTGCGGGTGCGGTGGGCGCGTTGACAGCCTCATACCGGACCGTGCCGCGCTCGTGGGTCAGGAGCCGCTCGTACGCCCAGTCCGGCAAGGGCGCTCCTTCCATGCGGTACGGATGGGGGCCCATCGCGACAGCGAGCGCGTCCGACGCCAGTCCGTCGAGGAGACGGGCACGCAGGCCGGGATCGACGGTCCAGCTCTGAGCAAGGGCGGTCCGCACACGGCGGTCCGAATGGGCCACCATGGCCTCAGCCACTTCGGTCGGCAAGGTCGTGCGGTACGAAAGCCGGCTGACGATCCAGTGGTCGCCGAGCGCCAGCAGCCGCAGCAGCACGCAGGACGGTGCTGCCGGATTGCTGGCCAGGCCCTCTATCGCGTGTCGCGCCGTCATGTTCCCCCCACTGTCGCCGTCCGGTTGCACCCTCCAGCGCATCGTGCGCGCCGGGAGGGAGGCACCTGACGACGACCGGGGTATCTCGTCGCGGAGCCCTCGAGTCGCCGCGCTGATCAAGGGAAGGAGAAACGCCAACGTACACGGCAGTCAACGCCCGCACCCGTGATGTGGGCACTCGCTTCTGCGGCCGTGGGTGCCCGGGCCGCCGCACAGGTCCACGTGCCGCTCGACGACGGCGACCTGCACGTCTGCCGGAGGTGACGTGCGTACTCCTGCTGCCTGCACGCCGCAGACAGCCATGGCGACGGCTTATCTGCGGGGATGTGTGGGCCCGGTGCGGAGGTCCGTCGTGCCGGCGCCCGCTCGGCGCTCAGCGCGGACGAGGTCCTGCTCGTCGTCAGCTCGTCGAGTCCGCACGTCGCTCATGGCGCGCACGTGCGCGGTGATAGGCGTTGCGGAGAAGCTCGCGGACTGCCGCATCGGTCCCCCGCCCCGGATTCACCACTGCGACCCATCCGAGGGACGCGTAGACGGGGTGTGCGATCACAGCGTCGTCCATGCCGGGGTCGTCGTCGACGGCTGGTTCGCGCGGCGCGTGGCCCGTCCAGTCGATGAACGCCGACCTCCCGGCGCCGATGTTGACCCGGAACGTATCCGGGCGGTCCAGGCGCGACCTGTCGTCGCCCGGCTGGTCCTTCGTCACGATCGTCGCGAACGGCTGAGTGGCTTTCGGCATGCCCCCTTCAGGGGAGTAGAAGAAGAACGTGTCCCCCCAACTGATCTCAGGCGAACCGTCGCCCGGTCCCGGCTGGACTGCCAGAGCGCCATCGAGGCGCTCCACGAACGCAATGATCTCTTCCATGGTCATGTGCTCGAGCGTTTCATTAAGGTGCTTGTGGAGACTTCGATCCGGAACGCGGAGGACCTGGGGTGCCAACTCTCAAGTCGTCGTCGATGCGCACGGTCGATGTCGCACGGCGTGCCGGGTACTCCGTGCAACAGGTGCGCAACCTCGAACGGGACGGCGTCCTGCCGCCGGCGGCGCGCTCGGGCGCGGGCTACCGGATCTACGGGGAGACACACGTCCAGTGCGCCGTGGCCTACCGAGCCCTCGCAGTCGGCACGGGTCCGAGCGGGGCGAAGCGGATCGTCCGCGCCGTGCACGAGTGCGCGACTCCGGAAGTACTCGCACTCCTCGACGCGGCACACGCGCGACTGCACCGGGAGCGTACGGACCTCGCACGCGCCAAGGAGGCGGCTGCCGCGATCTCCGCAGAGCCCGTCGGAGACGTACGCCCATCGGATGCGATGACCGTCTCCGAACTCGCCGCAGCGCTAGGGGTGCGCCCGTCGACACTGCGGCACTGGGACTCCGAAGGGCTCGCGGTTCCTGACCGGGTCCCACCGCGAGAAGCGCGACGATACTCACCGGTCCAGACGCGCGACGCCCGGATCGTGCACCAGCTGCGCAGCGCCGGGCACCGCATCGAGCAGCTGCGGACCTTGATGCCGGCCCTGCGGAGCGGGCAACGGTCGGAGGATCTCAGGGCCGCGCTGGCAGCCCGGGACGTGAGCATCACGGCTCGTTCCCGTGCTCTCCTCGAAGGCTCCGCCGCACTCAGCGCAGTCCTCGCCGCCACCTCGGGGTGAGGCACCTGCTGCGCCCCCACAGGGCTCACCGCGTCGTGGCTCCGGGCGGCGCCTATCCGTTCTTCCCCGCAGCTGAGGCCACCGTGACAGGAACCCAGGGGGAGCCGAACAGGCAGACCGGCCAGGCCCCGTCGCGGCCCACGAGGTGAGACCCCATGACATTGGGGCGCGCTGGGGATGCCGACGCCTGGACGGCTCCCGACCTCGCGCAGAAGGTGCTGTCGGTGTTCTGATTCCGTCCCGCGCCCTACACGTCGTCGGTGGCGTACAGCTCCAGGTGCCCGCACGCGGGACAGCGGAACGCCTTTATCTGCCGTCTGGGCCGGCCCATTCGTTTGGCGCCCCCGAAGACCCCCCGCTCCAACGTGCCCTCGATCCAGCGCGCGTACCCGCGCGAGTGCTTGCCGGCGTCCTCGATGAATCCGTCGACCAGGCCGACGGTGCCGCAATGGGTGCACGTGTAGTCGTTCATCCCGCGAGTGTAGGAAACCGGTATCCGGGCCAGGACTGTTCTGCCCGGAGCGCCGCGGGCTCCCTGCCCGGCCGCGTCAGGAGCTCGCCGTCGGACGAACCGGAGGGCAATGCCCGTCTCAGCCGACCGACTGGTGCGCAGTGCGTGTTTTTCAGTCACCGGGCGGGCACCGCGTGAAGGGTGCCGCCCGTCGTCAGCGCGTTACTCGTGTGCTCACTGTCCGGAACGGTCGAGGTCAGCGACCTCGCGTACGGCGCCGGCGATGACTGAAGCCTCCTTCTTGAGGACCGCACCGTGGTTGCTGGCAACTTTCGCGCCGCGGTACAGATGTCACACCGCAGACCGTCGGACCCGTGGGCAGCTGACCTCCGCGCCCCGGGCCCGACGGTGTGGTCCTCGAGCCGGTCCCCGTACCTGAGCCGTGCGTCGTTCCGTCCCAGAGCCCCCGGAAGGCCCCGAACCCGTGTTACTCCTTCGTTGCGCGTCGCCGGGGGCGCATGGTGGCCCGGCGGCGCAGCCCCAGAGGCAGGACGTACCAGCACAGGCAGAACCACAGCATGACGCTGCCGACCAGGATGATGGCGAGCGGACCGGGCACCACCACGTGCAGTATGAGCAGGAGGGTGCAGCCGATGGTGAGGGCCAGCAGCACCATCCCGCAGATCATGAGCCTGCTGGCGGCCTCGACCACCTCGTCCTTCATGCGCTGGCCGGACAGGAAGCGGTGAATTGACACGGGCGCTATGAGCGAGGCGGTGGCCATCGCTCCGAGCACGACGGTCGTGATGTAGACGGCACGCTCGAACGTGCCCAGGTCCTGGAACAGGGGTGTGAAGGCGACGCTCAGCAAGAAGCCGAACAGGATCTGCACACCCGTCTGTGCAACCCGCGTCTCCTGGAGTATCTCGTTCCAGCGGCGGTTGACCCGTTCGCGAGCGGTTTCCGGTCGTTCCGCCTCCGGGCCCGCCTCCCCCGTTACGCAGGAAGGGCAGGGCTTCTCCCCCGTCTCCGGCCCCGGCTGTTGCTCCGTCATGGTCATGGCGCCTCCAAGTGCTGAATCCCTCGGATTCCCAGGATGGGCGCCTTCATGCACGTCACCCGTGTCGCTCACCGCTCCCCTGGGCCGGACCGGCCGCGCGGTCGCAGCAGGGACGCGTCGCAGGTACGGCTGGGCCACGGGCAGGGTGGCGTTCGGATGCTCGTGCCAACTGCCCGGCGCCGGCCGTACGCCCCTGGTGCGATGCCGCGTCGTGCGGCGACGGGTCGGCCGGGGGATGCCACCGGATGGCCGGCCCGTGTCTGCGGGGCCGCCGGTCGGAGGGCCGGCGTGTGCTGAGCCGTCGCGGTCATCGCAGTTCTGCGGGGCGGGAGCGGGACACCTCGGCCCTGATTCAGGTGGACGTGGACGACGAGCGATGAGAGCCGACCCGCGCGGCACTCGGGTCAGTTGCCGGTTGCGGCATGGGCGCGGGCGTACTGGTCGTCGGTGACGGGCTCCAGCCAGGTGGTGCCGTCACCGGTGCCGTCACCGACGACCAGGGCGATGTGTGCCATGAACGAGGTGTCGGTGGCGCCGTGCCAATGCTCCTCACCTGCTGGGCACTTCACGGTCTGGCCCGCACTGACGCGCACCACGTGGCCGTCGCGGGTGCCTACCAGGCCGGTGCCGTCGGTGACGTGAAGAGTCTGGCCGTTCGCGTGGGAGTGCCAGTTGGTGCGCGCACCGGGGGTGAAGCGGACCAGAGCTGCGGCGAGACGGGCCGGCTCCGCCGGTGCCTCGATCATGTCGAGGTAGACGTCTCCGGTGAACCGCTCGGCCGGGGCTTTTGCCGTCGGGGTGGTAATGACGTGCTCCATGGTGGGTCCTTGCTGTTGTCGGGAAGCGGCGGGAGCCGACGGGAGGGGGGTGGCTCCGGGCGGAAGGATCGGTCGGTGGCTCGTCGAGTCGGTGGCACATGGCCCCACCGCTGACCGTGGTGTGCCGGTCCGGTGTCAGCGCTGCGACGGTGCCGGTGAGGCGGCGTCACCTCGCTCACCGGCCGGAGCGGTGTGCTGGAGGACGACGCGCGTCGGACGGTGTGGGCCGCTGCGCAGGAGGCCGATGAGCGGGAGCAGGGTGAGGGCGGCGAAGACTGCGCCCACCAGGGCGGGGCCGGTCAGACCGAGGGAGGAGTCCAGTGCGTGTCCGGCGAGCGCCGATCCGGCGGCGATGCCCATGTTGTACGCGGAGGTGGTCAGAGCGGAGGTCAGGGTGGGGGCGTCTCCCGCGGAGCGGACGGCGAGGGAGGTGACGACCGGGTTGACGGTGAATCCGGTCAGCGCCATGAGGAAGACCAGGGCGATGGCCGTCATCGGGCCGTCGGACAGCGGAACGAGCAGGAGAAGGGCCACAGCTGTGGCCGCGGCGGCGGTGATGGTCGTCGCCATGGGGCGCCGGCCGCCGAGGCGGCCACCGATCGCGGTGCCGCCCAGGGCACCGATTCCGAAGGCGATCAGGACCAGGGGGACAGCCCCTTCCGGGATGCCCGCGCGGCCGGTGAGCAGAGGCGTGATGTAGGTGTAGGCCGCCATGACACCGCCCATGATCAGCACGGCGGCCGCCAGGGCCAGCCACAGCGGGCCCTGGCGCAGGGCCCGGACCTCGGCCCGCACCGACACCGCGGCACGCTCCTCGACACGGGGGATGAAGCGGCCCACGAACACGGCGGCCAGGGCGGCGAGGAAGGCCAGGGCCCAGAACGGGCCCCGCCAGCCGGTGAACTGGCCGACGAAGGAGCCGAGCGGCACACCGACGACGTTGGCAAGGGTCAGGCCACCCATCATGACCCCGACGGCCCGGGTGGAGCGCTCGGGGCCCGCGGCGGCGGTGGCGATCACGAACCCCACCGCCCAGAACGCCCCCGTGGCCAGCGCCGTGATGACACGAGCGATGAGGACGACGGCGAAGGACGAACTGAGCGCCGCGACGACATGGCCGAGCGCGAACACGGTCAGAGCCAGGACCAGGGTCTGACGTCGGGGCATGCGCAGGGTGGCCATGGCCATGGCCGGACCGCCGACGATCATGCCGAGGGCGAAGGCGGTGATCAGCAGGCCGGCGTGGGAGACACTGACACCGAGGTCACCGGCCAGCTCGGGGAGCAGTCCGGCGATGACGAACTCGGTGGTACCCATCAGAAACGTACCGGCGGCCAGTACTCGTACGACGACGGGCAGCTTGCCGTGGGCGGTCGTGGCTGCAGAGGACATACGGGTGGTTCTCTCCTTACGGATCGTGTCCCAACGGATCGTGTCCCAACGGATCGTGTCCCTACGGATCGCGCGGGAGGGCTCAGGCGGCTTCGATGCGGACCTGGGTGGCCCTGGCCATCCGGTCGAGTTCACGCCGGTCTGTGAGGTGACCGAGCAGGACCAGGCCGGGTGAGTGCTCCCCGTCGCGGTAGAAGAAAGCGAGGTTGCCCCAGGGCGCGTAGTAGGCGAGGTCACCGGCCCGGGGCGTGACGGAGCCCGGAGCCCCGGAGGTGTCGAGCGCGCGCGGCGGGTCGCCGACCCGCTCGGTCTGGTGGAAGTCCTCCAGCTCCACGGTTAACGGCAGCAGCGCGGCGAAGTCGCGCGCGGCGGGGGTGTCGTGCAAGGTGGCGCCGGTCTGGCGGCCGTCCAGGGTGAGCCGGATGCGCATGGCGGTGTTCTCCTCTGTCGATGCGGCGGGACCGGAGGTGCGCGCCTCGTCGCACAGGCGGTTCCGGCGGCCAGGAACCGGCTGCCGGGACGACGCGGACGGGGGCACGGCGGGCGGGCGGCGCAGGAGGCGCGGCGTTCAGGGGTCGATCGGGCGTGGGATCGGCGGAGTGCCGGACCCCGGTTCGCTCGGTGTGCGGGCTGTACAGATGCTCGGCAGGAGCGTCGGGGCTGTAGCTCGGTGTCGCGCCACATCGCGCGGGGGACGATCAAGTGGCCACAAGGACGTGGTCCGGGGCGAGGCCGTCGTCGAGCATCGCCGAGTACGCGCCTTGGGCCGCGAAGGTGGTCCAGGTGCCTGCCCCGTCAGGACGCGGGCGCACCGCGCTGTCGTGGTTGACGAAAGGTGCCTCGCCGATCGCCCGCATCCCGGGCAGCACGGCATGCACGCGGGAACCGTCCGACACCCGTCCGTGCCGGTCCCGGATCAGGGAGTGAGCAGGGCCTTGATGGCGCGGCGTTCGTCCATCGCCTTGTAACCCTCGGCCACCTGGTCGAGCGGAAGCGTGAGGTCGAAGACCCTCCCCGGGGCGATCCGGTCCGAGAGGACGTGGTCGACGAGGTCGGGCAGGTAACGGCGCACGGGGGCCGGGCCGCCGCGCAGCGCGACGTGGGAGAAGAACAGCTCCTGTCCGTCGACGGCGACCTCGTGGGGGACGCCGACGAAGCCCACGTTGCCACCCGGCCGCGCCGAGTGCAGCGCCTGCCGCATGGCCTCGGCGGTGCCGACGCACTCCAGCACGCTGTCGGCGCCGATACCGCCGGTCAGGTCCTTGACCCGGGCCACGCCCTCCTCGCCGCGCTCGGTGACGATGTCGGTGGCGCCGAACTCGCGGGCGAGGTTCTGGCGGGATCCGTGGCGGCTCATCGCGATGATCCGCTCGGCGCCCATCTCCTTGGCTGCGATGACCCCGCACAGGCCGACGGCGCCGTCGCCGACCACCACCGCGGTCGAGCCGGGCTTGACCTCGGCGGCGTCGGCGGCCCACCAGCCGGTGCCCATCACGTCGGAGACGGCCAGAAGACCCGGCCAGTACTCCTCGCCCGGTACCTCGTCGGTGGCGACCAGGGTGCCTTGCGCGTTGGGGATGCGTACGAAGTCGGCCTGGCAGGTACTCATGAATTCTCGGTGCAGGCAGTTCGACTGGAAGCCGTTGCGGCAGTTCGCGCACGTGTTGTCCGAGGTCGCGAACGAACCGATCACGAACTGGCCCGGCTCGACCGAGGTGACCTCGACTCCGACTTCCTCGACGAAGCCGACGTACTCGTGTCCCATCGGGTGCGGGTCGCCGATCGGTTCCGCACCGCGGTAGGGCCACAGGTCGGAGCCGCACACACAGGTCACGGCCGTACGGATGATCGCGTCGGTGGGGTGGAGGATCTCCGGGTCGTCCAGGGTCTCGAAGCGGACGTCACCGGGGGCGTGTATCACTGCTCCGCGCATGAGCGGAACTCCTTCGCGTGCCGAGGCGGGCGGTACGGGTGTACCGGCAGCCGCCGAGTGCAGGGACGGCGGGCCGTGGACGGCGATGGGCGTCCGGGCCGGGCGTGGACTGTCCGCACCAGCCCTGCGCACGGCCGGGCGGGCGGGAAGCGCCACATCAACCAGGTAACCCGCTCCCGGTGCGCGCAGCGAGTCACCAGCAAGGGGTGTACCGGCAGTACATCCCTCCGGCCGCCGACGGGACGTACCGTCGGAGTTGTGGACAACCAAGCAGAGGCCCGCGAATTCCTCACCTCGCGGCGAGCCAAGATCACACCCGAGCAGGCGGGTCTGCCCTCCGGCAGCCGCCGTCGCGTCCCTGGCCTGCGCAGGAGCGAGGTGGCGGCCCTCGCCGACGTGAGCGTGGAGTACTACGCTCGACTGGAGCGGGGAAACCTCGCCGGGGTCTCCCCGGCCGTCCTGGAAGCCGTCGCCCGCGCTCTGCGGCTGGACGACGCCGAGCGTGCTCACCTACTTCGTCTGGCGCAGGCCGCTGACGGCTCCGATGTGCTCGCCCGCCCCCGCCGCCGCGCCACCCGGCAGTGGACGCCGCACCGCAGCCTGCAGTGGACCCTGGACGCGATCACCGCCGGCCCGGCCTTCGTCCGCAACGGCCGCATGGACCTTCTCGCCGCCAACCAGCTCGCCCGCGCCTTCTACGACGACGTCTACGCCGCCCCCGGCAACCAGGCGAACCTGGCCCGCTTCAACTTCCTCGACCCCGCCTCCAGACGGTTCTATCCCGACTGGGAGCAGGCCGCCGACGTGGCCGTCGCCATTCTGCGCACCGAGGCCGGCCGCAGTCCCCACGACAAGGGACTGCACGACCTCGTCGGGGAGCTGTCCACCCGCAGCGACGAGTTCCGCACCCGCTGGGGTGCCCACGACGTCCGCCACCACGGCACCGGCACCAAACGCTTCCACCACCACGCCGTGGGAGACCTCACTCTCGCCTACGAGGGACTGGAGATGGCCGCCGAGCCCGGCCTCACCCTCACCATCTACGCCGCGGAGCCCGGATCCGCCTCCGAGGAGAGCCTGAACCTGCTCGCCTCCTGGGAGGCCACGCGGACAGCCGGAAGCCGGATCGACGACTCCAGCCGTGCGTGAGCGCCTGGGACCGGTCCCGTGGGGAGTCACGCCCCCGTTCCGGCCGCGGGTCACGGACGGGGCCATGCCCACCGTGCATGGGCCGCCCTGTGCGGGGCCTCGGTCCGCGCCCCGGAGTCTTCACTCCGCGGAGTTCCGACGGCTCGGTGGCCGGTCTCGGTCCGGCTTGCGCCACACCGAGATGTGCTGTGCGGAGTCCTGGGTGAACGGGGCTCCGTACCAGTCCGCGACGCGCCGTTCCAGTTCCAGTCCGGCGATCCGTGCCATCAGGTCGAGCTCTGCCGGCCAGGCGTACCGGTGCCGGGAGGCGGCGCGACGGTAGGAGCCGTCGTCGCCCTCGCGGGTGAAGTGGTGCGACACGAGCATCTGCTCGACCAGGTCGAAGGTGTCGAAGCCGAGATGCCGCTCGGAGACGTCGAACGGCACAGCCACCTGGCCGGGCGGCAGGAAGCGCAGCGGCGGCACCCCCAGCTCGATGACGAATCGGCCGCCGGGTTCAAGGTGTCGTGCGGCGTTGCGGAAGCACTCGACCTGCTCCTCCTGCGTGAGCAGGTTCGTGATGGTGTTGTAGACGAGGTAGACGAGGGTGAAGCCGCCGGGGACCACGGTGGTGGCCATGTCTCCGACGAACACGGGCAGCATGCTCTCGTCGATCTTGCGCCGCAGCACCGCCGCCATGTGCTCGGACAGCTCGACGCCCACTATTGGCACACCGCGTGCCCGGAGCGGGACGCCTACGCGCCCGGTCCCGATGGCGAACTCGAGTGCCCTGCCGTCTCCGGCCAGCTCGGACAGAAAGGCGAGGGTCGGTTCGAGAACGGCAGCCGAGGACCTCTCCCTTTCCTCGGCGTCGTAGCGTTCGGCGGCCGCGCGGGTCCACAACTCACTGCTCGTCACGAGCGCCACTCTGCCGGGCACCGAGGGCTCTGTCGACGCAATTACCTTCCGATGAGTTTCCGGGGCCGGACCGGTCCACACGGTATGGAGACCTACACACTCAGCACAGCTGGCGCGGACCTCGTCTACGACGTGCGCGGGCCCCTCCCGACCGCTGACGGACACCCGCCGCTGGTGATGATCGGACAGCCCATGGACGCCGCTGGCTTCGCCGCGCTCGCCGCGCGCTTCCCCGAGCGGACCGTCGTCACCTACGATCCGCGCGGGCTCGGTCGCAGCACCCGTCGAGACGGCCGGGTCGACCACACACCGGACGTTCAGGCCGATGACGTACACGCCGTTCTCCAGGCCCTCGCGGCCGGGCCGGTCGAGATGTTCGCCAGTAGCGGCGGCGCGATCACCGCACTGGCGGTCGTGGCGAAGCATCCCGGTGATGTGACCACCTTGGTCGCCCACGAACCGCCGCTCATCACCCTCACACCGGACGGTCCGGCGGCCGTGCGGGCGCGGGCCCGGGTCCGGGAGGTGTACGAGAAGCGGGGGTGGGGGGCCGGGATGGCCGCATTCGTGGCCATGACCTCGTGGGAGGGCGAGTTCACCGACGCGTTCTTCGCGCAGCCCGATGCCGATCCCGTCGCCTACGGGATGCCCACCGAGGACGACGGCTCGCGCGATGATCCACTGCTCTCCGACCGGTCCTGGGCGATCAGCAGCTACCGTCCGGACGCCGAGGCGCTCAGCGCGGCTGCGACACGCGTGGTCATCGCCCTGGGTGAGGAGTCCCGGAACGTCCAGACCGGGCGCACTTCCGTCGCGACCGCCGAGCTGCTCGGACGGCGGGTGACCATGTTCCCGAGTCATCACGGTGGGTTCCTGGACGGCGAGTTCGGCTATCCGGGCAAGCCGGACGAGTTCGGACGTCGGTTGCGCGAGGTACTTGACGGGGCCTCATGACCCGGACGGTGACCGCCCCCCGGACGAAGGAGGACCTCAAGGGCGGGCGGGCCGGTGAGCAAGAAAGGTGGCGAACGTCCGCTCAGCACCCTCGCCGGGTTCCTCCACCAGGCGCGCGGTGATGCCGAGCCCGGCGTGCTTCAGGAGTTCGGCGATCCGGTCGGGCCGGGACAGATAGGACTCGTAGGACACCGGATGACCGCCGTACGCCTGCGTGGGGCGAAGACGCTGGCCGGCCCCGACGTGGCCGGCCAGCATCAGACAGCCGCCAGGCGCCAGCGTGCGGTGGAACTCGCCGAACACCACCGGCAGCAGGGCCGGCGGTGTGTGGTGGGTGGAGTAGTACGCAAGAATGCCGCCCAGGCTCCCGCTCCTGACAGGCAGCGAGGTCATCGAGCCGACGGTGAAGGCCAGACCTGGGTACGTGCTACGGGCCAGCTCGACCATGGCGGGCGACAGGTCCACGCCGAACGCGGGAACATGCTGCTCGGCAAGGTAGGCCGTGACTTTTCCGGGCCCGCAGCCCAGGTCGGCGACAGGTCCGAGGCCGGCTGTGCGCACCACTTCCGCGAAGACGTTCAGCATGCCTCGTGACAGCGGATCCAGCTCTGCCGGAGGCTTGACCAGCCGGGCGTAGTCCAGGGCGACCGTGTCGTACGACTTCCGGACTGCTGCGAGGTGGGTGAGATCAGGCATGCGGGCGACCCTAGTGCGAGCCCGCAACCGAAGCGACCATGCTCCGACGCCCTTCCGCGCCGCATGAGGTCGGACGGTGGCTCCGCTCCCAGGGGCGTACCCCGCCGTGCCGGAAGAAGCCCGGCTGTCGCCGTGCTGGCCGGTAGACGCACTCGGGCGCCCATGCGGGATCCTACGGTCGCGGGCGGTCGGAGAACTGTCCGGACCCGGCCGACCACCAGGTGGTCATCGGCGCCGGCACCCGACTCGACTTCGCGGGGGTGACTCCCGCTCCACACCGGACCGGAGGGATCCCGAGGGAGACGGTGCCCCGCCTCTCCTAGGCGGAGCCACACTCAGTCGACACAGAACTCGTTGCCCTCGATGTCCAGCATCGGAATGCAGGACTCGTTTTCCTCGTCGGCGTAGAGCGTCTGCACGTGAGTGGCACCGAGCGCGACCAGTCGTGCGCATTCGGCTTCGAGCGCGGCGAGGCGCTCGTCCCCCACCAGACCGGTGCCGACCCGGACGTCGAGATGCACCCGGTTCTTGGCGGTCTTGCCTTCGGGGACGCGCTGGAAGTAGAGGCGGGGACCGACGCCTGAGGGATCACTGCACGCGAACCACGCGTCCTGCTTCTCAGGAGGCAGGGTGCGGTTGTATGCGTCCCAGGTGGCGAACCCCTCCGGCGGGGGCGGTGCGGCGTACCCCAGCACCTCGCACCAGAACCGGGCGAGGCGCTCGGGTTCCGCGCAATCAAAGGTGACTTGGAACTTCTTGATCGCTGGCATCGGCGCACCCTAGCAGGTGGACTCAGCGGCTCGACAGGGCGTACAACGCGCCGCCCCCGCCCTCGGAGGGGTCGGCGTGGTCGCCGTTCGTGCAGTGCGTCAGTCGGCTCGGTCGAACCGGGAGAAGACACTGCTGTCCAGACGCTCGAGGAGGTCCGCAGGGTTGCGATACACCTCGAGGGCCCCGGCGTCCGTCAGCTCCTGTGCGGGGATGCCCCCCGACAGGAGGGCCACAGCGGGCACGGACGCGCCGGTCGCGGCTTTCATGTCCCAGACCGAGTCACCCACGTACACGGTCTCCTCGCTCGTCGCACCGGCAAGCTCCATCGCGTACCGGACCGGGGCGGGAGCCGGCTTGCCCTCGTCCACATCATCCGCGCTCGCCGTGTCGGCGATGACGTCATCGGCGTCCAGGACGCGCCGCAGTGCCTGGAGCTCCGGCCCGGACGCGGAGGTGGCGAGCACCACCCTCCAGCCCCGAGCCGCCAGGGCCCGTAGCAGATCGGCCGCGCCGTCCACCGCGGCCAGCCGCTCGAAGTACGTCGCGTACAGCGCTGAGTGCGTGCTTTTGATCTGTGCGTCCCGCTCACTGTCCCGCGCGGGTCCGAGGAGGTGCTCGATCAGATCGGCGGAGCCGAGGCCGATGGCCCGGTGCACCGCGGTCATGGGCACCGTCCGCCCCGCTTGCCGAAAGGCCTCCCACCAGGCTGTCACATGCAGGTAGTTGGTGTCGACGAGTGTTCCGTCCACATCGAACAGAGCCGCACGAACCATGACGCTCCTTCCGTGCGCAGCCGCGCGCGGAGGTGCGCTCGCCGCATTGC
Organism: Streptomyces sp. ALB3; assembly: GCF_044385685.1. Taxonomy (NCBI): domain Bacteria; kingdom Bacillati; phylum Actinomycetota; class Actinomycetes; order Kitasatosporales; family Streptomycetaceae; genus Streptomyces; species Streptomyces sp. ALB3. The sequence goes on from NZ_JBISCE010000027.1 coordinate 208,521, forward strand.
TCTGCATCGTAAGCGTCTCCGGGACGGGTAGGGCGACGCGGCGGGGGCTACGGCGTTTCGCTGAGTGCGAGCGGCTGCGTCACTCAGGTCCGCGGGGACCCACGGCAGGGTGGACGGCCGAGCTCTCCGGCCCGCTCCCCGTCGCGGTCCCCCGGCGCCGGACCGCGCGGGGAGCAGCGTTGGCCCGGCGCCGGACCAGGCCTTCCGGCTCGCGCGGGGACCGGCGCTTCGGACTGTCAGCCCGTGGCGGCGTTGAGGAGGTCGAGAACGCTCTGCTGACAGCCGTAGCCCGTGGTGGAGCTCCCCCCGGTCCAGTGCGGGCCGTACTGGTCGAGCGTGTTGCGGTCCCGGTCGTACGCACTGTTCGCCCAGCGGGTCAGGGCCGTGGCATAGGGACGATCGGGTAGCCGGCGGTTGAGGGTGCCGAGTCCGCGTACGTAGGCCCCCTTGAAACTCGGGCCGTCCCCCGTGCAGCTGTCGCCCTCACCGGGTTCACGCAGGACGCCGTCCGCCTGCAGCCGGACGGTGGAGGCGTCGGCCAGGCCGCGTGCGGTCGTCAGGAGGCTGGAGTCGCCGGTGGCTCTGTGGAGTTCGGCCAGCGCTCCCAGGATGACGCCCTGGTTGTACGTCCAGGTGGTCTGGCCGTTGTTGACGCAGGTGTCGCTGAGGCCGTCGTTGATCATCCGGTCGCTGTTGATCATGCCGCTCCGCTGGAACCAGTTCCATTCGGTCTTCGCTCGTTCCAGGTAGGTGGTGTCGCCCGGGATGCGGTTGTGCAGAGCCGAAGTGAGCTGGAGGAACAGCTCGTTGGTGATCGCGTTCTTGTAGTTGCCGTCGGTGCTCCAGCGGACGCCGCCGCCGCACGTGCTGTTCCAGTTCGCGTACATGTGGTCCGCGTCGGCCCGCGCGGTCTCGAGGTACCGGCGGTCGCCGGTCAGGTCGTACGCCGCGATCCAGGCGAGACCCCACCAGCCGGTGTCGTCGAGGTACTCGTTCCGGAACTGCCCTCCTTGTGCGTCGAGGTTCTTCTCGTACGTGTCGGCGATGGCGTAGGTGTAGCTGCCCATGCCGCTGATCCGGATGTTGTCGATGACCGCGGTCAGCGCGTTGGCGGCGGTCCACCAGCCGTTGCCGCCGAAGAGCTTGCTGCCCCGGTCGAACGACATCATCAGGGCGGTGGCCGCCGCGGTGCTCCTGCTGCCCGCGTTCCAGGTGGTGCGCGCCCAGGACGTACACGCGATGGCTCCTCCGGCAGGCTGCCCGCACGCCCGGAGGGCACCGACGCCCTGGGTGCTCCATTCGTCGACGTTGTACATCTGGGTGCGCCAGCCCCGCCGCCCGGAGGGCACCGCGGTGTCGCCGAGACGGCTTCCCGACGCCCAGGTCCGGCCGCCGTCCATGGACCGGTCCAGCCAGACGTGGTCACCCGGGCCACCGTTGTCGATGGACGCCCACCCCATCGCGTCGGCGTCGTCAAAGTGCAGGGCGATCGATCGTGAGGACGTCGTGGCGGTGACCGGGACGCGGTCCTGGGGACTCAGCGCAGGGTCTCGCGCGTCGCAGTACGTGTTGCACACAGCCGTCGGCGCGGCGGCGGACGCTGACGGCATTCCGCCGAGGCAGAGAGTGGACAACGTTGTCAAGGCGATGAAGAGGGAGGCCGACGTGTATCGCATTGGCTTCATGGCAGAGGCTCCCGAGACGGCTGGTCGCGATGAGGGCGCCCTGCCGGGCGGAGAGCGCTCCCTGAAAGTAGCTAAGCGACATGACCACGTCAACGCATACAACGGCACCGCCGATGAGGCGGGGGGACCCGTCGCAGGAATCAGGAACACGGCGGCTGAGCCTCCGGTCCGGCCGGATTGTGACGGCGCCGCCCATGACAGCGCCGGGAAGGCAGGGCGCACGCGTCGCGCCGGGCGGCGCGCGACAGCGCCGGGCGAATGATCACCCGTCACCCCTTGCATGCTCTATGGCATAGCCCATAAGTTACCGACAGGTAGCCCAATCGGCGGGCAGCCCCGCCGTCAGGAGGGTGGTGGTCAGGTGAGTCCGCGCAGGAGTGAGAGCCGTGACCGGATGATCCTCAGTGCCGCTGCCCTGCTGCGGGAGTACGGGGCGAGCGCTACCAGCATCGACCGGGTGCTCGCCCACAGCGGAGCCCCTCGCGGTTCGGTCTATCACCACTTCCCCGGCGGGCGGGCGCAGCTCATCGACGAGGCGGTCGCCCTGGCGGGGGACTTCATCGCGGGCCTGATCGACGCCGCCGTGCGGGCGGACGATCCGGTGGAGGCCGTCGACGCGTTCTTCGTGCTGTGGCGCGACCGGCTCGTGGAGAGCGGCTTCAGGGCCGGGTGCCCGATCGTGGCGGTGGCCGTCGAGACCAACGACGAAGCGCCCCGGCTCGCCCGCTCCGCCGCCGCTGTCTTCCTCCGCTGGCAGGAGGCCCTTACTGCCCTCCTCGTCCGGCACGGTCTGCCCGAGGAACGCAGCCGCCGGCTCGGCGCCTTCATCATCGCCGCGGTGGAAGGGGCGGTGATCATGTGCCGGGCCGAGCGGAGCACAGCCCCGATCGATGCCGCCGCCGCAGAGATCCACGACCTGCTCGTCCACACACTGCGTGGCCGCCCGGGGTGACCGATCCGGCCCCCGCCCTGGGGCAGGCAGCCATGTCAATCAGTCCGTTCAGCTCGTCAGTCCGTTCAGCTAGAAGGAGTCGCCATGCCCTCGCTCGACCGCCACGACAACGTCTTCGTCCTCGACCTCGGAGACGGAGAGAACCGCTTCCACCCCGACTGGCTCGACGCCGTCGGCGCCGCGCTCGACGAAGTGGAGAAGGCGGATGGCCCTCGCGCCCTGGTCACGGCTGCCACCGGCAAGTTCTTTTCCAACGGGCTCGACCTCGAGTGGCTGTTCGCCCACGCCGACCAGCACCAGGACTACGTCGTCTCGGTCCACGCACTGTTCGCGCGCATGCTGTCGCTGCCGTTCGTCACGGTGGCCGCACTGCAGGGACACACGTTCGCCGCCGGCGCCATGTTCTCCCTCGCCCACGACTTCCGCGTGATGCGTGCCGACCGCGGGTACTGGTGTCTCCCCGAGGCGGACATCAACATTCCCTTCACTCCCGGCATGGCCGCCCTGATCCAGTCCCGGCTGGCGCCACGGACCGCGCACGAGGCCATGCTCACCGCCCGCCGCTACGGCGGAACCGACGCCGCGACCGCCGGCATCGTCGACCAGGCTGTCGCCGAGGACGCCGTGCGCTCCACCGCGATCGAGACCGCCCAGGCACAGGTGAACAAGGCGGGCGAAACTCTCGGCACCATCAAAGCCCGGATGTACGCGCCTGCCCTGGCCACCCTGCGCGACACCGCCGTCCCGCTCGGCTGAGCCGGTACCTCACCCGACCGCACCGGCCCGCGCCCCGGACGAACCCCCCGGGACGCGGGCCGCCTCAGCGGTCCTCCTGCCGCCCGGGACTCGGGCGGCGACCGGCGTCCCGGCTCCTACCGCGCTCTCTTCGAGGGCGACGCGTCACCGTGTCTCGACGTAGCACGTGACCACCGGATCGGCGCCGACGCCCCAGTCCTCCTCGCCGGGCCAGGTGTACCAGAAGTGGCCTTTCTCCGTGCCCTCCCCCGTCCAGGCAGCGGGCGCCGACCTGTACCCGTCCGTGCAGGCCTCGACAGCCATCCGCTTCGCCTCCTTGCGGCCCGGGTACGAGGCGTCGAACCGTGCGTGGGCGAAGATCCGGGCATCGTGGGGTTGGGCGCAGGGAACGCTCACCATCATGTCGAGGGTGCGGGTGCCCGTCGTGAGATCCGCGCATCCGCCCTTCTCCATCTCACCGACCGCCCTGACGGCTTCCTTTGCGTCGAGTGTCCGTTCCGAGGCCGCCGGCATGACCGGTGCCGCGGCCCCGAACCCGCCCAGCTCCAGCACCGCACGGAGTCCGGTCATCTCGTCGAGGGCACCGTCCTCCTTGTCGAGCAGGCCCGAGAGATCCGCCTCCGCCCGCGTGACGCGCCCCGTGGCGTCCACGGAGATGCTGAGCGGCACGGGCGTCGCCGTACCGTTCGGGTCGATGTCGGCGGTGAGCTCGGAGCCCAGATCCTTGGGGAACAGGCGCAGTGCGTTGAACACGGTGAGTTCGGCCCGGTACGTGCGCCCGCCCTTCTCCGCCGGTGCGTGCTTCACCTTCTGGGCTCCGCTGAGAACCTCGAGAAGGGTGCCGCCGAAAGCGGCCTCGGATCCCCGGAGCGCGTCGATCGCGGCGCCCGTGCCGAAGGCGTCGGAGGACCCTTCGTACCGTAGCCAGTAGCCGGCCCCGCCCGCGCGCAGGCGGATGGTGTCCGGCTCGATCGCCACCTCGGTACGCGCGGGCGCACGGCTCGCTCCCAGGCGGACGCCCAGCAGCGTGTCCCTTGCCTCCTCCGTCAGGTCCTCGGCCTGGGCCCAGTCGATCGTCCCGGCGGCCCTGCCGCCCGGGAAGTCGAGCCGCCCCGAGGTCGTCTGCACCGTGTCGCCCGACGCCGAGGTGAAGGTCAGGGTCTGGGTGAAGCTCGCGGTGCGCGCCGCCTGGGTGGTCAGCAGGGCCTGGCGGGGCTGCTGCTCCACCGGCACTCCGAAGACCGGGTGGGCGGGCTTGTCGTCGGACGACCCGCCCGTGCACGCGGTGAGCAACATGGCGGCCGAGGCGGCGACAGCGCACAAGGACTTACGGTGGCTTCTGATCACGTCGGTTCGACCATGGAGACGTCTGATCGGTTGCCCTCTCGACGGTAACGGAATGGCCATTCGTCCTGGCTCCGGGCGTCCGCTCGGACCGTCGGCGGGAGACGAGTGCGGCCTCGGGACGACGCAGGCCGCGTCCCGCGCGGCGGAAGGCGCCGGGAAGCGCCTCCCGCCGTGGGGAGCGTCAGTGAGCGGCGTCGAGCCGCCCCCGCTGGTCGGTGGTCAGCTCCAGGTCCACCGCGGCCAGGTTCTCCTCAAGCTGCGCCACCGATGACGCCCCCGCCAGAGGGACGACGGGCAGCTCGCCTCCGATCTGCCAGGCGAGGACGACCTGGTTGACGGTGGCTCCGGTCTCCCTGGCGACGGCACGCAACGCGGCGAGCCTGGTCGGGGTGCCCGGGTGGTCGTAGTCCGGCGGCAGCGGCTTGTCGTCACGGACGTAGGCGCCCGCGAGCAGGGGGGAATAGGCGACCAGGGTCAGGGCGGGCTCGGCCCGCAGGTAGCCCAGCAGTTCGGGGCCGGCGTGGCCGAGGCTGCCGTCCGGGAAGAGGTCGCTCGGCACGTCGGACCGGGGACGCAGATGGCTGTGCTGGTACTGCAGCACCTCGTAGGCGGGGAGTCCGGCTGCCGCGGCCAGCGCCCGGGCCCGTTCCACCCGCCACATGGCCTGGTTGCTGACCCCCAGCAGGCCCACCGTGCCCTCGGCGACGAGCGCGCCGAAGCCTTCCACGGTCTCCCGTTGCGGCACGGTGTGGTCGTCGATGTGCGCGTACAGCAGGTCCAGTCGGGCTACGCCGAGCCGATCCCGGCTGGCCTCGGCGGCTTCGCGGATCACCTTGGCCGACAAGCCCTCCGGATTGTCGACGTACCCGGTGCCGGGAGCAAGGGGGCGGGCGCCCAGCTTGGTGGCGATGACGATCTCGTCACCGATCCCGCGGCTGCGGCGCCAACGGCCGAGCACCTCCTCGCTGTGGCCGCCCTGGCTGCCGTCGGTCCAGAACGCGTAGTTGTCGGATGTGTCGATGAAGTTCCCGCCCGCCTCGGCGTAACGGTCCAGGATGGCGAAGGAGGTCTTCTCATCGGTGAGCGAGCCGAACAGCATCGCGCCGAGCGCGAGCACGCTCACCTCACGGCGTCTGGCCGGATCAGTGCCTATGGTGCGGTACTTCATGGTTGTCCTCCCCTTAGGACCCGGTCGTCGGGCACGAAGAGGGAGTCTGCATTTTGAAGTGCGCTCCAAGTCAAGCGTTCCTCACGTCAGCCGTAGCCTCGGCCCGGGACGTGGCCGCGCCGCGTGTTCCGCTCTGGCTGGGCGGCACGATCGGTGCCGGTTCGGCGAGCGCGGCTGTACGCACCGCCTGGCCCGCGGCGCGGGCCGTCCTCCAGGGCACGGTTACCGCTTCCTCCCCGACGGCATCGCCTGCCTCGCTCAGCAGTCCCCCCTGTCTTCAGCGCAAGCCGTCATCGACCGGCCCGCTCGTCCCGGTTCCCGGCGGACGACGGCTGACGCACCACCCGGTGGCGGAGGTAGACGACTCCTGAGCTGAAGGTGCGGGTCTCGACGAGCTCGAGATCCACCCGGCGTTCCCCCCGGGGGAAGTACGGTGCGCCACCGCCGACCAGCACCGGGTAGACCACGGTCCGGTATTCGTCGATCAGCCCCGACGCGGCCGCCTCGGCCGCGAGCGTGGCACCGCCGATCGCGATGTCACCCTCGCCCGGCTCGGCCCGCAACCGCTCGATCTCCTCCGCCAGGCCTTCGGACGCCAGGCGGGCGTTGCCCTGCACCGTTGACTGCGTGGTGGAGAACACCACCTTCGGCAGCGCGTTCCAGAGCTCGGTCCACTCGCGGTCGGCGTCGTCGAGCGTTGCATCCTGGTCGGCGGTCTCCCAGTACAGCATCGTCTCGTACAGCCGTCGTCCCAACAGGTGGACGCCGACCTCTCGGATTTCGTCGATCCAGAAGCGAAAGACCTCCTCGTCAGGCCCCGTCCAGTCGAAGCCGCCGTCCGGCCCGACGATGTAGCCGTCGAGTGAGGTGCTCATCGAATAGGTGACGCTGCGCATACGTGGTCCTCCTCGGAACGGGTTCGACAGTATGACCGCCGGACGCCGCAGGACTCATCGCGGCTCGCAGAGCCGTCCGGGCTCCCGCGCCGACGTCGTCCTTCAGGTGTCTTCCCCGCGGGCCAGGAGGCTCTGCACGGGAAGTCGGGGCCTTCCCGTTATTCACGGCCCTCGGTACGGGTGCCTCGCCGGCTCCCGGCATCGCGCCGGCAGGTGACGCACAGTTCCGTCTGCGGAACGGCGAGCATCCGCTCCTGGTCGACCGGCGAACCGCACGCGGTGCAGATGCCGAACGTGCCGTCCTCCAGGCGCTGCAAGGCGGCCTCGGTCTCGGCCAGCCGGCGGCCCGCCACCTCAGCGACGCCGCGTTCGTCTGCGACTGCCGCGCGTGTCGAGCCGAGGTCTGCCACATCGAGGGCGCAGTCCTTTCGCGCATCCGAGACCGCGGCTTCTGCGGACGCCTTTCGTCGGCTGAGCGCATCGATGCGGGCGGTGAGGCGATCACGCAGGGACTGCTCGTCAGGCCCTGCGCGTGTCGGTCGCGTCGCGTGGGGAGCGCTCCCGGTGTTCTGCTGAGGATCAGGCACATTGCACATAGAAATTCTCTCCGCTACCGGATCGGCACCTGCACCGCACTGTGTCGCCTACCCGGTCAGACGGTGCCGGTACCGTCCGCCCGCTGTCGGGCTCCCCTCCGTACGACCGGCCGTGATCCGCACCATCTCTCACTCGCGGCTACGACCGCTCCTCCGCCCGGAAGCGATGCTGTCGTCCCGTCGGCACGCCCAGCTCTCCACCGCGCGGCGGCGTGCGGCCCGCACAGCGACCCCCCGCCCGGATCGTTGCGCCGTACCGATCGGGCCACCCCCGAGGAGTCGCGACGACAGAGCTTCGGAGGTACCCATGAAGGACAGACATTTCGGCTCTGCGAGGTGCGTGTCATGCCGGACCATCCGCCCGACGGCCACACGGAAATCCTCTTCATCGGCAACGCCACCATGCTCATCCGGTACGGGTCGCTCACCCTGCTGACCGATCCCAATTTCCTCCACCGGGGCAGTTACGCGTACCTGGGCAACGGCCTTGCTTCCCGCCGGCTGACTGAACCAGCCATCGGGGTGCACGAACTCCCACCCGATGTGGACGCCGTACTCCTCTCCCACCTGCACGGGGACCACTGGGACCGGATCGCGCGTCGAGGTCTGGACCGTTCCCTGCCGGTCATCACGACCCCGCACGCCTCGCGGCGCCTCCAGGGCCTCCACGGATTCTCCCGGGCTGTCGGTCTGCGCACGTGGCAGTCGCAAACGATCGTCGGCGACCGGTCGCAGGCACGCGTGACGGCGCTACCTGGCCGCCATGGCCCCGCGTTCGCACATGCGCTTCTCCCACCCGTCATGGGGAGCCTGCTGGAACTGGGTCCCTTGGGTGCGCCACCGGTGCTGCGCCTCTACATCACCGGTGACACCGTGCTGTTCCCCGGCATCGAGGAGATCGCGCGGCGCTGTCCTGACGTTCACCTCGCCGTGCTGCACCTGGGGGGCACCACTCTGCCCGGTGGCCTGCTGGTCACCATGGACGCACGTCAGGGAGCCGAACTGGTCCGGACCGTGCGACCCCGGCGGCTGCTGCCTGTGCACTACGAGGAATACGGAGTGATGCGTTCGCCGCTGTCGGACTTCCTCGCGGCGGCTGATCGCGGCGGCTTCGCGCCCGACGTGGTGCGCTGCGGCCGGGGCGAGCGTGTCCTCGTGGGCCCCGCGGCCGACGAAGTGACGAGAACGCCGAGCCGGGCCCAGTGACTCCCTGACCCTGCCGGCGATGTCGGCGACATTCCCATCGGTGGGTCGCCACGCTGCCGCACGCGACCCGGCGGCTCGGAGGAATTACGTCATACGGGGTTCCGGCAGGGCTGTCCGGGCGTGTGCGATCGCGGCCTCCGCGACCCAGGGCTATGCATGAGGGATGGCGCCCCGCGGACTCGGCGGACTTGAATCGCGACTACGAGGGTGCTCCGTCCATCCGCCCCACCGAGGAGACCCTGGTGACCTTCAATCCGCTCGAGCAGCGTGGCATCCCGCTGGACCGGCAGTTGCGCAACTGGCGTGAGCTGAACGTCAAGCCGATCGATCCGGACCGCTGTGACCCCTATACCCGGTGCCGGATCATCACGATGAACGGCATCGAGGTCGAGGCGATCCTGTTCAGCCACCAATTGGCCCGGCACTGTCCCGACCCCGAGATCAAGCGGCAGCTGGCCCGCACGCGGTACATCGAGGCACAGCAGCAGAAGGTGGTCAACTGGCTGCTGCCAGGTGTCTCGTCGGTCCTCGAGACGACGATCGCCTACGAGCAGGTCGCGGTGGACCTCACCGCCTGGGTGGCGCGGATGGAGCCGGATCCGTATCTGAAGCAGGCGTACCAGTTCGGTGTGCTGGAGGACTTCGACCACCTGTACCGGTACGCGAACCTGTACGAGATGATCGAGCACCGCAAGGCTGAGGCGATCGTCGACGGACTGACCGAGGTGATGCCCGGGCGGCCCACGAAGTACCACCACCGCAACCCCGTGGACAACGTCCGCGACCCGTATGCGAAGGACGAGACGAACCCGCTGTCCAAGCTCCACGCGCTGACCATCATGTCGGCGGAGCAGCAGACCATGAACTTCTACATGAACACCGGTCCGACCTACATGGAGCCGATCGCCCGCCAGCTGTACCAGGAGATCGGGCTGATCGAGGAGGAGCACGTCACCCACTACGAGTCCTTGGTGGACCCTGGTGAGACGTGGTGGGAGCAACTGGTCAACCACGAGTACAACGAGTGCTACCTCTACCACTCGTTCATGGAGCAGGAGAGCGATCCCAAGGTGAAGGCGATCTGGGAGCTGCACCTGAACATGGAGCTCGAGCACCTGCACATCGCGTGTGACCTGATGCGGAGCCACGACGGTCGCGACCCGGAGTCGGTGCTGGCTCCCGAGCTGCCCAACGTGCTCACGTTCGAACCGAACAAGGCGTACCTGCGGGAGCTGCTGGAGACGCAGATGGACCTGACGACTCTGGGCGCCGGCTACGTACGCGAGGCACACGAGCGGTTCGAGACCTTGCAGGAGCAGATCCACGGTGGCGAGGAGCCTCCGAGCGAGCGGGTCATCACTGAACACCACGCCATGTTCGGCCGCGAGTACCGCGTGCAGTCCGAAGGCGAGCACCCTGACCCCGCCATGCGCGAGAAGTGAGACCCGGCCATGACCGAAACGCAGACCCCGCACGCCTGTGACGACCACGCTCAGGACGCCGACGTGGTGGCGCTGCTGATGCGCCAGCACGGCGACATCCGCAACCTCTTCGACGAGGTCGAGGCCACTGCCGGCGAGGAACGCCGCGATGCCTTCCGCCGTCTGGTGCGCCTGCTCGCCGTCCACGAGACCGCGGAGGAGGAAGTCGTCCATCCCTTCGCCCGACGCGGCTTTCCGGGTGGCGAGCAGATCGTCGAGGACCGTCTGGCCGAGGAGAAGGCGGCCAAGGAGACCCTGGCGGCCCTCGACGACCTGGACACCGAGGACCCGACGTTCATGCCCCGGCTGATGAAGCTGCGAACGGAGGTGCAGGAGCACGCCCGGTCCGAGGAACGGTACGAGTTCACACACATCCGCCGCAGCACCGACGTCACCAACCTCGCGGCAATGGCCAAAGCGGTGAAGGCCGCCGAAGCGATGGCCCCCACCCGTCCCCATCCGGGAGTCGAGTCCGGCGCCGCCAACGCGGCGCTCGGGCCGGTGGCCGCGCTGATGGACCGCACCAAGGACGCCGTGCGACAGGCCATGGGCCAAGGGCGCTGAGCACCATGTTCCGGCCTTGCCTGCGGGCCGGGCCGGAACATGTGCCGATCCGTGCGTCTGTGGTCCACCGAGTCCGTGGACCGACGGGCCGCCGCACTGCCCTGGTCCCACCCCACGGCTGAGTCCGTTGCTCAGCCCCGCTGTTCCGGCCGCGAAGCTTTCGTGACGCCGACCACTGACAGGCGCTGTGCCACCCCACCGGGCACGGGCCGGAGCCCCGCTCGTTCTTCACAGCGTGTTCCCGGGCCGGCCCCACCGCAGGACCGCGGCAGCCCCCTGGCTCCCAGGGCGGTGACCGGCGAGAGGGAGAAGGATCGTTCATGACCACGGAAGAAGGCAGGGTGGTTTCCGTCGCCGGCCAGACCACTCGGGAACTGGGCGGTGCGCGAAGTGTCCTGGTGCGTCAGCGGCGCGACCATGCCGAGCTCGACCGCTTGATGGAGCTCTATGAGTCCGGCGACGGATCGCCGGCCCAGCGGCGAGGCCGGCTCAAGGACATCGTCCAGCTGACGTTCAGCCATGCCTTCGCCGAAGAGGTCGTGCTCTGGCCTGTGCTTCGCCGTCTGTCTGCCGACGGCGAACAGCTCACCTCTCGGGTGGAGGAGGAGCATCAGGAGATCAACGACCTGATCGCCGAGATGGACCGGGTGGGGCACGAGGGCCGAGGCCATGACGAGTTGGTGCGACGGGCGTTCTCACTGATCCGGCAGGACATCCGTGACGAGGAGGACGTGCTGCTGCCCCGCCTGCAGCAGTCCCTGTCCCCTCGGCAGCTGCGCCGCTTGGGGGCGGTGTGGGAGAACGTACGCCGAACGGCGCCCACCCGTCCGCACCCACGCGTGCCCCGCCGGCCCCCGGGCAACGCCGTTCTGGGTGTGCCGCTCAGCGCCTTCGACCGCGCCCGCGACCTCCTCCCCGGCGGCACGCGCACCCCGGGAGCACGGCGGGCCGCCGTGCTCGGGGCAGCGCTGGCAGGCGCGTGCCTGCTCACGCTCGTGGTGCGACGGGTGGTCCGGCGCGCGCGGGGCTGAAGAGTGCTCGTGTCGAAGCCGGAAGACCCCGGACGCCCCAGCCGGCAGGCCCTGGCCACTCGACACGGTGACGCGTCTGCCTGGTAGCCGCCGCCCCTGGTGGACGCGCTGCGTCCCGGCCCGGGCAGTGGCGCGGGCGTGGACACCGCGGGGCTCATCCGGAGCCCGCCCACGAGAGCGGAAGAAAAGTCGGGCAGCGGTGTCGAGAATCCGTGGTCGGCTCCGTCCCCGTAGTGAGCGCGGCCAGAATGGACCGCACCGGCACCGAGGAGAACCCGATGGCCAAGTACTTGCTTCTCAAGCACTACCGTGGCGCCCCCGCTCCGGTCAACGACGTACCCATGGACCGGTGGACTCCGGAGGAGATCTCGGCACACATGCAGTACATGCACGACTTCGCGGCCCGGCTGGAGAAGACCGGAGAGTTCGTCGACGGTCAGGCGCTCGCCCCCGAGGGCACGTTCGTCCGGTACGACGGTGAGGGACGCCCTCCGGTCACCGACGGCCCGTTCGCCGAGACCAAGGACCTCATCGCCGGCTGGATGGTGATCGACGTGGACAGCTACGAACGAGCTGTCGAGCTGGCCGGGGAGCTGTCGGCCGCTCCCGGGGCGGGCGGCGAGCCGATCCACGAGTGGCTGGAGCTGCGCCCCTTCCTGACCGCGCCGCCCACCATCACGGACTGACCTCTCAGGGGACGCAGATGAACGAGGCCCTGTTGAGGAGCCTCACGCCGAGCGTGCTCGCTGTCCTCGTCCGCCGCGGAGCCGACTTCGCGGCGGCCGAGGACGCCGTGCAGGACGCTTTCGTCGAGGCGCTCCGCGTCTGGCCCGCCGACCCGCCACGGGACCCGAAGGGCTGGCTGGTCACCGTGGCATGGCGCAAGTTTCTCGACGCGACCCGGTCGGAAGCCGCCCGCCGCCGACGTGAGGAGCTGGTCGACGAGGAACCGGCGCCCGGGACCGCGCCCGCGGTGGACGACACCCTCCAGCTCTACTTCCTGTGCGCCCACCCGTCGCTGACGCCGTCGTCCGCGGTCGCGCTCACACTGCGAGCCGTCGGCGGGCTCACCACCCGCCAGATCGCGCAGGCCTACCTGGTGCCCGAGGCGACCATGGCGCAGCGCATCAGCCGGGCCAAACGTACGGTCTCCGGCGTGCGCTTCGCCCGGCCCGGCGACGTCGCCACCGTGCTGCGCGTCCTGTATCTCGTCTTCAACGAGGGCTACTCCGGCGATGTCGACCTCGCCGCCGAGGCCATCCGGCTGACCCGGCAGCTGGCGGCAGCCGTCGACCACCCCGAGGCGGCTGGGCTGCTCGCCCTCATGCTGCTCCACCACGCCCGGCGCGCCGCCCGGACCGCGCCCGACGGCAGCCTGGTACCGCTCGCCGAGCAGGACCGGAGCCGGTGGGACACCGCGGCGATCGCCGAGGGGGTGGCGATCCTCCAGGCAGCCCTCGCCCGCGACCGGCTGGGCGAGTTCCAGGCCCAGGCCGCCGTCGCGGCGCTCCACGCCGACGCGCCCACCGCCGGGGAGACCGACTGGGTGCAGATCGTCGAGTGGTACGACGAGCTCGCGCGCCTGACCGACAACCCCGTCGTACGGCTGAACCGCGCGGTCGCCGTCGGCGAGGCCGACGGACCGCGCGCCGGCCTGGCGGCGCTCGCCGGGCTGGACGAGTCGTTGCCCCGCCACACCGCGGTGGCGGCGTACCTCCACGAGCGCGACGGAAACCTGGCGAAAGCGGCACGGCTGTACGCCGAGGCAGCGCACAAGGCGCCCGATCTCGCCGAACGCGACCACCTGACACGCCAGGCCGCCCGGCTCAACACCCGCCGGAGTCGCTGACAGGGCGCCATCGCCCTGTCCCCCCGGTGCCCGGCACGGTGCTCAGCGTTCGGCGGGCTCTTCGTGACAGGACGGCGCTCCGCGTCGGCAGGACGGCCCGCGCGCTCCGCCGCCACCCCGGGTGGCGGGTCCGCGCGGCTCCTGTGCCTGTATGCGCGATCCCTCCTGGCGCAGACCGCCCGAACTGCCTCTCCATGAGCCGTTCTCGTCGACGCGCGGGTCACAGCGGCGTGGTCGCCGGGCTACAGGAACTCCGCCTCCCGGCGGGGCTTCGCTGTCCGCGGGAGGCGATAATGGTCTCGACAGCCGACTCGCCGCCGAACCGACGCCGGACACGGCGGGGCCGGGGGGACGCACCTCTGCCGATCTCTTCGAGGGGAGCCGTTCAGTGACCACGGCGAAAGACCTGTTCGTCATCACCATGGACCCGCGGCTGGAGCCTGCCGTGGGACAGGGTGACCTGTCGCTCGCACTTGCGGGAGCCGAGCTGATCGATCTACTGACCGCGGGGGCCGTCGCGCTGGACGGGGACCGGATCGTGCCCGAAGAGCGACGGCCCCCGGAGGATCGGCTCCTCGCAGAGGCTGCGGCGCTGCTCACCCGGCAGCCGCCCTACGAGGGCGTCGAGGACTGGTTGTGGCGCCGGGGCCGGGACCTCGCACGCACTTACCGGACCGCTCTGGAGGAGGGCCGTGAACTGACCCGCAAACGCAGCGGCCGCCTGTCCCTCGGCTCGGAACGCGTCGAACTGGCCGATACGCCCGGCCGCCGCCGAGCAGCCGAACGCTGGGAGGAGAAGGAGCCTGTCCTGGCCGCGCTCGCCTCGGCCGTGGGCATCGACCGCGGTCCGTCGGACGACGAGGCGGACATCGAGGACGAGGCGGTGACGGCCGTGCTCGCCGCCGTGCACGACGCGGTGATGGAGCTGGAGTCCGTGCGCCAGAGGCGGAGCATCGAGAACGCGGCCTTCGCGAATCTGTGGCGCGGGCCGTGAACCGGGGCTCCGGCCGGCCGGAGCCCCACCGCCCCCGGCGGGCGACACCGGCGCGGCACTCCTACGAACCTGCGGAGGGATGCGCCCTCGCGCTGTCGCACGCGGAGCCGAAGACCTCCGGGCCCGTGAGCGGCAGGTCCTGACCAGGTCCTGCGGCAACGGGGACCGGGGCCGGCTCGGTGAAGTAGTCGGCGTCCTTGGGGCGGGTGCGCGCGACCCCCAGGGGACGGGGGGCGGGCTCGAGGTGGGGTATGTGCTTCGAGCAGTGCACGTAGGCCTCGTGGAGCGTGATGAGCGTCCACAGCACGGGGTGCCGCCCGGGGGCGGACTCGGTGGGTATCCAGGGATGGGCGGCACGTAGTTCCTGGTCGCTGAGCAGCCGGGCGGAGCCGTTGACGTGCAGTCCGATGTGGTCGTGGGTGAAGTCCATGAAGAGCAGGCCGATGTGCGGGTTCTCCGTGAGGTTGCCCGCACTCGCCAGGACACCGTTTCCGCGGTACTCGGGGTAGGCCAGCGTACGGTCGTCCAGAACGGTGACGAATCCCGGAGGGCCGGCGCGGAAGGTGGCGTCACAGTGGCCTCGGGCGTCGGCGGTGGAGAGGAAGACCATCGACTGGCGTCGGATGAAGTCGCGCATGGCCGCGGTGAGGTAGGGGTGCACCTGTCGGCCGTAAAAGGCTTCGGCGCGTTCGCCGGTGCCCAGGTGGGCCTGCAGCATGCGCTCTCCGCGCGAGGGGCTGGGATCGGGGCGGGTCACGGTTGGTCGGACTCCTGACCGGGTCGGTGCGGTGTGAGGGGCGCGGTGAGGACGGGTGTGTCCAGCGGGTCGTGATGGATGTGGGCCAGTTGGGTGCCCTGGTGCTGGAGGGTGCGCACGGCCGTGGTGACCATGTCGGGCGGACCGCACAGGAAGGCTTCGTGCCGGTCCCAGGGGCCGAACTCGCGAAGGACCTGCGGGAGGGTGCCTTGCTGACCGGGGATGTTCTCGTGGGAGACGGCCGCACGGACGGTCAGCCAGTAGTGACGTTGCGCCAGGCGCAGCATGTCGTCGAGGCCGTACAGCTCCTCGGCGGTGCGGGCTCCGACGAACAGGTCCACGTGGCGGCGCATCCCGGAGACGGCGGCCTCCTCGATCAGGGCGCGGATCGGCGCGAGGCCGGTGCCACCGGCCACCATCAACAGGTCTCGGTCGCCTGCCGTGGCGAGGGTCATCTCTCCCTGAGGAGGCCCGAGCCGCACCCTGTGCCCCGGGGTGGCGTGATGGACCAGCGCGTTGCTGACCTGACCCCGGTGGACGGCCCTGACGTGGAACGTGAGCGTGTGGTCCTGGCGTGGCAGGTGAGCGGGGGAATAGTGCCGCCACGTGCGGGGGTACCAGGGGGTTTCCATGCTCACGTACTGACCGGCGACGAAGCGGTAGGGCAGGTCCGGCCGCACGGTGATCTCGGCGATGCCGTGGCCGCGGTAGTCGTTGCGGATGATCTGCGCCTCCCAGGAAGCCGGGCGCAGCCGGGTGTCGTCGGCGGCGGCCGCGATCATCACCTGCGCGGCGGTGGTGTAGGCGCGCGTCCATGCGGCGGCGACCTCGGCGTTCCAGGCGGTTCCCGCGTAGCGGGCCAGGGAGGCCACGAGGCAGTCGCCCACCGCTGGGTAGTGGGCCTCCAGGGCCCCGAACTTACGGTGGTCCCGGCCCAGGCGTGAGCAGAACTGCACGAGGTTGTCGACGTCGTCGACGAGATCGATGATGCGCAACAGTCCGCGCAGCAGCCGGTCACGCTGAACGTCCATGTTGTCCGGGAACAGCCCCCGCACTTCTGGATAGCGGGTGAAGAGGATGGCGTAGAAGTAGACGGTCATCTCCGCGGCCTGCGGCGCGACGACCGTCAGGCTCGTGCGGACCAGGGAGATCTCCCGGTCTGTCAGCGGGGCGGCCGTCACGGCCTGCCCCCGGACGGTGCGGGGCGGAGGTACGTCCTCACGCGTCTGACGAAAGCGGCGTGCGAGGGAGCAGAAGTCGCCCACGGTGAGGTGATCACCGGGCGTACCAGATGTGCCGACAAGTAAAAATTCGCAATCGTAGAAGGACGTTTCATGTCACTCAAGCTCAGACCGGCGAAAGTGTGATCAGCGGACGAGCCATTGTGCACCTAGGCGACGGGCCCGAGGCCACCCCTGGGGGCCTGCGTCGCCTTATGCAATCAGCGCAATCTGCCGCAAATCAACGCCCTGCGAACGGACCGGCACGAGTGCGCGGGCCTCGGGTATGGCGTGTCACCAGGGCCTCTCGCCGTTCGACGCCGCACCGGAGGAACACCGGGCGGCCCGAACACGAGCACCATGGGGAGATTCAGTAAGCAAATTCGATCGTTTGAGTGAACGTACGCCAACAGCCGATCTGCGAGCGCCTGCCCCATGACTCACTGACGTCCGGTCGAACCGGCCGTGCGCGGCGCCCCCGGACGAGGCCCCTGACGGGTGGTGACGGGCCGGCATCCCCCTGCGGGGTCGTCCCGTCGACGCCGCTGACGTCCTTCCCGCTGACACGGAGTCCGCCGGCGAGCGAATGGCCCCGAGGCGTGGGAGGCGGGTTTTGACCACGCGGACGCCCCGGCGAGGGAACGGATACAGGGACACGCCGGGCTCTGGGTACGCTCCTCCTGGCCTCGGACCGCAGCAGGAGCCGAACCGGTTACCAACAGGGGATGATGCGTCATGACCAGTACGCCTTCTGCCAGCCATCTCGAACCGCTCGGGCCGGGCGATCCGGCCTCCGTCGGCGGTTATCGGCTCGTCGCCGTGCTCGGCACGGGCGGCATGGGCAAGGTGTACCTGTCCTACACGCCGGGCGGACGACCCCTGGCGATCAAGGTGATCCGGCCCGAGTTCGGCGAGGACCCCGAGTTCCGGCGGCGCTTCCGGCAGGAGGTCCAGGCCGCGCAACGGGTGCAGGGCCTCTACACCGCGCCGGTCATCGACTTCGACACGGACAGCTCGCAACCGTGGCTGGCGACGGCCTACGTGCCCGGTCCCTCCCTCGCGCATGCCGTGACCGGGCACGGCAGGCTGCCACTGCGGAGTTCGCTGCTCCTTGCGGTCGGAGTGGCCGAGGCCCTCCATGTCATCCATGGCGCGGGCATCGTCCACCGCGATTTGAAGCCCGCCAACGTGCTTCTCGCCTCGGACGGCCCCCGTGTGATCGACTTCGGTATCGCCCGCGCCGCTGACACCACCGCGCTGACCAGTACCGGTGTCAGCGTGGGCACCCCGGCGTTCATGGCGCCCGAGCAGGCGTCGGCCGGCACCGTCGGCCCCGCCACAGACATCTTCGCTTTGGGCCAGATCGTCGCCTTCGCGGCGATCGGCTCGCCCGCATACGGTGGCGGACCCTCGCACGCGCTGCTCTACCGGATCGTGCACGAGGACCCCGACCTCACCCAGGTGCCGGCTGAACTGCTGCCCTTGGTGAGCCGCTGTCTGACCCGTGATCCGGCCGGCAGGCCGAGCCTCACCGAGATCATCGAGCTGTGCCACGAGCTCTCGCCCGTCGCACTGCGCCAGGGTGAGGACTGGCTGCCGCAGGCAGTCGCCGCGTCGATCACCGAGCGGCTGCGGCTGCCCGGACCGGTGAGGACCGCGGAGCCCCAGCCCCCTGCCACGCCGACGCCGACCCTGTACTCGCCCCCGCGGCACTCGGCCCCCGGCCGAGCGGCCGGCCCGAACGCGCCGACGGGCCCCGGACAGGCCACCCAGCCGACGCAGACCGCGCGGAGAGCTCCTGGGGCGGTTCCGCCACCACCCGGCTACCCGATGCACCCCGCTCCCCCGCAGGGTCACCGCACCCCGCCGCCCGGCTTCCCGGCCCCCCAGACGCTCCCCCGGCAGCCCAGGAAGCAGCGGACCGGCCTGATCGTCGCCGGGGCGATCGTGGGCACGGTCATCGTCCTCGGAGTGATTCGCTCCCTCCTCCCGGACGGCTCCGGCGACGACCGCGGGGACAAGTCCCCGACGACCGGCGCGAGCGGCAGCAGCGCGGCCTCGGACGGCGTCCCGGGGAAGGCGGACCCGAAACCGGTCACGTACAAGGGCATTTCCCTGCCCCAGCGGTACTACCTCATGCTGGCGGACAGCCCTCCACGTCCGAGTGCCGGTGGGAGCGGGACCTCCGTCACCGACGGGGACCTGTACCTGCAGCCGAAGACACTCAACGTCGTGGAGAGCGACGAGATCCGCAGCGGTGACGCCAGGATGGTCCTCCTGGACAACGCGCAGGAAGGCTCCTTGGAGAGGTGCCGCACGGAGACCCGTTTCACCAAGGAGATCCGTCTGGACCAGCTCAGTGACGGGTCGCGGTTCTGCGTCCTCAGCGACGCGGGGCACATCGCGGTGGTGACCTACCGCGGCAGGTCGGGCAGCAACGACCCGAGCACGTACGTCGACCTCGACCTCACGATCTGGCGCAACGCGGAACTGCCCCAGAAGGAGCAGTAGGAGGCATCTGGAGACGGCCATGCCTCGGCCCCGCCGCCGGGAGGTGCGGCGGCGGCGGGAGGTGCGGCGGCGGCGGGAGGTGCGGCGGGGCGCGGGCTCAGGTGGCGGGGCGCGAGTGCACGCTGACGGCGTAGCCGCCTCCCTGGTGGTAGGGATCGGCGCTCCATGTGGCGTAGCGCTGCCTCAGGGTCAGTCCGGCCCGGCTGCACCAGTGGTCGAACTGCGTGAGGGTCACCGGCGCCTCCGCCAGTGGCAGGTGCGCCGCGTCCAGTCCCATGCCCGTCACGAGCAGACCTCCGGGTCGCAGTGCGGCGGCCAACTGCCGGACGACGGCCGGTTCGGTGCCGGGGGCCAGCAGGGGGATGACGTTTCCGGCGGCGAGCACCAGGTCGAAGTCCGGTTCCAGGCCGAGGGCGTCCAGACGGGCCAGGTCACCGAGAAGCCAGTCCAGCGCGGGGGCGTCGCGGCGGGCGACGGCGAGCATCGAGGAATCGACGTCCACACCGGTGCAGTGGTGGCCCAGCTCGGCGAGCCTGATCGCGATCCTGCCGGTACCGCATCCGGCGTCGAGCACCCGGGCGGCGGGCTTCAGCAGAGCGGCGCAGAAGGCGGCCTCGCCGTGGATGTCGTGGCCCGCTTCGACGAGCCGAGCGAAACGCCGGGCATATTCCTCCCCGCCTCCTCCCCCGGTCAGTTCCGCCCAACGGTCGCGTTGCCCAGTCATCTTCAGCGTGTCCTTCCGGTCGGCCTCACCCAGCGGGCACGAGGACGGTGTCACCACACTGCTGTGCGGACGAGCCAACGGTAGGCGCCCACGCGTCCACTGTTGTGCCGGGCCGCGCTGACGCGGGCTCCCCGCCTGTCGGCGGCCGACGCGTGCACCCCCGAGCGAGGAGTGCGGCCGGCGTCCGGGACCTGGCCTGTGACCATGACGCCGTCCACAAAGGCGATTGCCCCAGCCGAAAGGGGGCTACTACGCTGACGCCGGTACGTCAGATCCTGGTCCCGGGATGGGGAGGTTGATGAATATGGCCGCCGTCGGTCCTCATCAGCATGCCCTCATCCGGCCCGCGACAGCAGAGCGCGGCCGGTCGTTCCGCCGACCAGGAGAGACACATGTCTTCCCCTCCCTCACCCGCCCATGCCGATGTGGTCACCCAGCGTCTCGTTCTGCGGCCCTGGACCGTGGACGAGGCCGTTGCGGTCCTCGACGGCATCCGGTCCCCGCACTGGGCGGAGGACTTTCCCGCCGAAGGTGACCGAGTCATCGCGGGCCTCTTCGACCACCACCCCGACTGGCTCGGCACCTGTGGCCACCGCCTGGTCATCGAGCGCGACAGCGGCTCGGTGGTGGGGTCCATCGGGCTGTTCTGGCCGCCCGGCGCGGGTGTACTCGAGATCGGATACGGCGTCGTAACCTCCCGACGTGGCCGGGGCTACGCCTCCGAGGCCACCCGGGCACTGGCCGGGTTCGCCCTCACCCTGCCGGACGTCCACACCGTGTCCGCCGACGTCGAACTGTCGAACGCGGCCTCCGTCCGGGTCCTCGAGAAGGCCGGCTTCCACCGGTGGACCACCGGGGAGAACGCAGCCACCTTCAGGTTCACGCGCCGGCGCCCCGGGGCCGGCGCGCTGATGGCCTGAAGTCCGGGGTCCTGGAGGCGATGCCCTCCAGGACCCTCACGGGAGCGGCGACGGGTCAAGCCGTGGCTGCCGGTGACACGACGCGTCCTGCACCACCGGCGTCCCCGTGGTCGCGCCTCCGTCCTCCGGCTGATTCCGGTGCCATGCTGATCCGGCGCGGAATCCCGGACGCCCCCCCCCGAGACCGGGCTCCCGCCGCGGCCCCGTCCGCCTGCCCCGGCAGGGGGCGGGGCCTACCGCTCTGCGGCCGGTGGCCGGGCCACCCGCGGACGACGTGCGGGAGGGGAACCAGCGTCACCGGTGCCCCAGTACGTTGACCACCCGGCCACCGGGGTCGCGGACGAAGAACCGACGCACTCCCCACTCCTCGTCCTGCAACGGGTGGACGATGTCGGCGCCACTCTCCCGCATGACCGCGAAGGCCGCGTCCACATCGTCCACCTCCACGCTCATGTCGGGGGTCACCGGCGCCGTCTTGTCGGTGACCATGAAACTGACCTGCGCCGCCGGGCTGGACGGAGAGGCAAGCGTCATGATCCAGCCGAGGTTCATGACTACCTCGAAGCCCAGCAGACCGTAGAACTCCAGATTCTCCTGCACAGCCTCCGACTGGACGTTGGGCACGACGCGGCGAACGGACATCGACGACTCCACGAGCTGATGGACGTGTTTCCGGGACTCCCAAGAGGTACTACAGCGCACCCGCCCTCCGCACCTGACCGGGCTGCGGGCGTGCTGTGCGGCCTCCGGAAAGCCTCGGGCATCCCGGCCTCCACCTGCACGACCGGTCGGCGCGGGCCGCCGCTCAGCCTTTCCCGTGCCCCGGGTAGTGTCTGCTCGTTCGAGATGAGCCCTGGACCAGGGCTGCGCGCGGGAGGGGCGTCATGAGCGGTGCGGGATCGGTGGACAGCGGGTGGAAACTGAGCGGCGAACAGGGCGGGAGGCTCGCGGGCCGGTGGTGGAAGTGGGCCCTGTCCGCACCTGAGGGCCGTAGCCCGGTCGAGGACACGACGGGCGAGTACGCCGCCTGGAATCAGCCGGACGATCTGTGGTTCCTCGCGGGCACCTACGGTGGCCGGGTCGTACGGCGCTGCGCTGTTCCCTCGGACCGGCCGGTGTTCTTCCCGGTGCTCAACATGCAGCACACCCGCTCGTATTCGCGGGTGCCCCGGTCCATGTCGGTGGCAGAGGCGACAGCGTCCCTCAACGGCATCGCCCTGCCGCTCCAGGAGTTCACCGCACCGTTCAGGACAGGGCTGACGCAGCGCTATGCGTGGGGAATCTGGGGCGGTGCCGCTCCGCTGCTTCCCGGCCAGTACGTACTCGAGATCAAAGCCCGCGCCACGAACGGCTTCTGGGTCGACACCACGTACCACTTGGAGTCGGTGCCTTCCTGAACCGGCAGCCCGGACAGCCGTGCTCCCCGCGTCGCGGCGGCTGGTCACCGGCGGCGGTGCTGTCACCCGTGGGTGTGCGACACCGGCCGTGGAGGTGGGGATCGGGCGCCCTGGCGCGGTCCGGTGGACCGCACCGTACCGGGCGTGACGAGTGGTGCTCGTCGTCGTTGCTCCTGTCATGGGCGCGGACCTGGAAGCTGGTGGGGCGGGAAGTCGTGTCGGGTTCTACCCGGGGGCGGGTCCGGGCAGGCGTTCGGGTCCTGCCCGGAAGCGTCCCGCCGACGCTCGTCCGGAGGGAGCCGGGCCTCGGCGCCCGCCCGCGGGCCCGGTCCCCTCCCGGCTGCCCTCGCTGACCGGACTGCGGTTCGTGGCCGCTCTGCTCGTCTTCGCCGGCCACGTGCTGTGGTTCACCCGCCTCGTACCGGATGAGATCGGGACGGCGCTCAAGCTGGTCTTCTCCCTCGCCGGCCCCTACGGTGTCGGCTTCTTCTTCGTCCTGAGCGGATTCGTGCTGACGTGGACGGCACGGCCCCAGGACACGGCCCGGTCGTTCTGGCGGCGCCGCCTGGTGAAGATCGGCCCCACGCACCTGGTCACCTACGCCCTGGCCGCCCTTCTGGTGACGAGCATGGCCCGGCCCACCTCCACGGTCGACTGGCTGGCGTCGCTGACTCTGCAGCAGGCCTGGTTCCCGAGCCTGCACACCAGCCTGGCGGTCAACGAGGTGAGCTGGTCGCTGTCCTGCGAGTTCTTCTTCTACCTCGCTTTTCCGGCCCTGCTGCCCGCTCTGCGCCGCGTACGCGTCCAGTGGCTGTGGCCGGCGGCGGCGGGGGTGACCGCGCTGATCGCGGGGGCCTTCCTCATCGCGCGTTTCCTCGTGCCTGACCAGCCACGGCTCAGCCTCTTCTCCATGACCGCCCCCGTCTCGTTCGAGCAGGTGTGGTTCGTGTACTTCTTCCCGCCGGTGCGCGTGCTCGAATTCGTTCTGGGCATCCTCCTGGCCAGGATCGTCACCGCGGGCATGTGGCCCCGGATCGGGCTGCTGCCCGCCTTCGCGGCGGCCGCCGCCGGATATCTGCTCGCCCTGTGCGAGCCGTACCTGGCGGGCAGGAGCGGGCTGGCGTCGGTGTGCACCGCACCACTGATCGCCGCCGCCGCGGTCGCGGATCTGCACGACCGTCCCTCGGTCCTGCGCAGTCCGGCGATGGTGTTCCTGGGGCAGATCTCTTTCACCTTCTACATGGTCCACCTGACCGTGCTCATGGCCGCCGCCCACCTCATCGGACCCACACGGACGTTCTCGCTCGCGACCGGCGTGTTCCTGGCCGTCACCCTGCTGGCGATCGCACTGGGGTGCGCCCTGGTTCTCTACCGGTACGTGGAGACGCCTTTGATGAACCGCTTCGGGCAGCACCGGCCGGCCGCCGCCGCTGGAGCGCCCCGGCCCTCGCTTCTCCGTCACGAGAAGTAGCTGTTCGCGGCGAGCGTTCGGACGGCGCCGCCCGTCGGTGTTGACCTTCGACCTGGTTGAAGCTCGATGATTGCCGGGTGCCGAAATCTGAGCTGATGCCGATCGGGGTCTTCTCGCGACGCAGTGGTCTGACCGCCAGTGCGTTGCGGTTCTACGCCGACTCCGGCGTGCTGCCCCCTGCCGAGACCGACCCGGTCACGGGGTACCGCTACTACGGCGCGCACCAGGTGGCGCGCGCGACGGTGCTGCGTCAGCTCCGTGAGATCGCCATGCCTCTCGCCGCCGTCGAGGCCGTCCTCGACGCCGGGGCCGACGAGGCGTCCCGGCTGCTCGATGAGCATGTCACGAAGGTCATCGACGAGGCGACAGCCGCGCGGCGGAAGGCCGCTGTCATCAAGTCGGTGCTCGGCAACGTGACGGGCCTCCCTGTCACGGCACTGAAGGGCCCCGTCCTCGCCGACGCGGTGGAGCAGGTCCTGACCGCGACCGCACGCGAGCCGGGGCTGCCGGTGCTCGCCGGCCTGCACATCGAGGCGGGGCATGAAGCCGTCACCCTGACCGCGACCGACCGGTACCGGCTTTCGACCCGGACGCTGGTGCCGGCTGACCGACCGAGGCGGACCTGGGCTGGCACGGTCGACGGTGACGAGCTGCGGGCTGCTGTCGCCGATCTCCGCCGCAGCGTGCTGGTGCGACTCGAAGCCGTGCCGCACGGGCTCCGGCTCCGCGCGGCGGGGGCAGAGGACCGTCACTGCCGGTTGCTGCCTGGCAGCTTCCCCGAATACCGGCTGATGCTCGCGTCACTGGACGAGGTCACCACCCGTGTGACCGTCTCCAAGCAGCTGCTGCTGAGAGCGGTCGAGGACCACGGGGACGAGCGTGTCGCGTTGCACGTCCGCGACCGCGGGACACACGTCCGGGCGGGTGACGAGGATGCCGGCATCCGGCTCACCGCCACCGCGACGGGGCAGGACCTGCTGATCTGGTTCGAACTGGCCACGCTCTACCCCGCCGTGAGCACCGCGATCGGGCCCGACGTGATGCTCGACCTGAGGGGCGAGGACCAGCCCGTCACGATCCGCTCCGCCGACCGGGGCGATCTCACCACCGTGGTCATGCCCGTCAGACCCGGCCACTCCGCCTGAGACACACGTTGAGGAGACCTCATGAACACCGAATCCCCCGGCCCCGACACGACCATGGCGGCCATCGGGGAGGCCGTCGCCGAAGGCCGGGCGGGTGGCACGGCTTCTGCCCGCGACAGACTTCTGGGGCTGTGGTCCGCCATGGGCGTCACCGGTGACCCGCTGCACCGCTGCTCGCTGGCGCACTACCTGGCAGATCTGTACGACGATCCCGCCCGTGCCCTGGTCTGGGACGTCCGGGCCCTGGATGCCGCCGACGCCATGAACGACCAGCGCGTGCAAGAGCATCAGGCCGACCTGCGTGTCGCCGGCTTCTACCCCTCCCTGCACCTCAACCTCGCCGACAACTACCGTCGGCTCGGCTCGTTCGAAGCCGCCGCCGAGCACATCGAGGCGGCCGAAGCCCATGCCCCGAACCTTCCCCAGGGCTCCTACGGTGACGCCCTTCGCGCCGCCGTCCAGGAGGTCGCCGCGGCCATCGAGATACGGGACCGGACACGGCGGCCGTCCGCGCCCGGTTCCGCTGACTGACACGCTGCCGTAGCCGGGCACGCGCAGTGCTGCCCTGCCGGCCTGGCTTCCACCGGGCCCCGGCCGGTGTCCGGAGCCCGGTGGAGAGCCCGCGGGGACTCGTACGGACGCAGGTCCCCGCGTGGCACTATCGGTCAGACACGATTCTGGAAGACGCAGTGCCACACGTGCGTGCCCACGACGGTGCCGTCGGCCCGCACTGCCTGCAGCGTGTAGAAGTGGGTGGCTCCGCGTGCGGCCGTGGTGTCCGTGTAGGCACGGGTGTCCGCTGGCAGCAGACCGTCGTGCAGCGGCTCGTACGCCTGCGTGGCCGCGTTCCACCGGCTGACCCGGTAGCCGTCCACGGTGGCGCATTCATCTGTCTTGTCGCACCGCCAGTTGATGGACGGCCCGTCCTCGTCGGGGCCGCCGATCACGGTGCCGTGGCCCATGCTGCCGAGGTCCCAGTCCCGGGTCACCGTCACGGACGGCCGGACGTCCAGCTCGGTTGCCTGGACGACCATGACTCCCGGGTCGCTCGGTGGCAGCGCGTTGCCCCAGCGGTCCCTGGCGACGACCGCGTACACGTACGTCTCGCCGTCCGGCAGGTCGCCGCAGAGCGTCGCGAGCGGGTCGCTCGTGCCTTCGCGGCAGGAGGTGGGGCCGAGCCACTTGACCGTGCCGTCGGCCTGCCGGGAACCGGTCCAGGCCATGTAGCGCTCGAAGTCGTCCTCGGTCGAGGCGGCCCAGCTCACGAGCACGCCGTCGGCGCGCGGGGTGGCCCTCACCCCGGCGACCGGGCCCGGCGCCACGCGGTCGCCGGTGCGGACGACGAGCGGGGCGGACAGCGCCGATTCGTTTCCGGCCGGGTCCACCGCGACGGCCGCGTACGTCACGTAGGTACCGGCGGGCATGTCCAGGTCGTTGCAGTTGCCGCCGGTGCCGGTCTCGTCGCTCTCCTCGGCGCAGGTCACACGGGTGAGGGCGGCCGGGTCGAGTGTCTTGCCGGGCGAGCGGTAGACGTGGTAGCTCCCGCCGTTGTCGAAGTCCTCTTCGAAGCCGTCGGGCTGCCTCCAGTGCACGTCGGTGGAGCCCACGCGGACGACGGAGTTCAGTGAGACCGGGGGTTTCGGCGGTGTCCGGTCGACACCGTCGCCTGTGACGGCGGCGTACGCCGAGGGGTTGCCCAGCCCGTCGAGAGCGCGCACCCGGTAGTAGCGGGCGGTGTTCTCGGGCGCGTCGGTACGGTACGACGTCGTGGTCGTCGTACCCAGCAGCACGAACGGGCCGGTGGCGCCGGAGGCGGCGTACACCTCGTAGGTCGCGGCGTCGGCAGGCCCCTGCCAGGCAAGGGTGGCCCACCACGCGTCACCCGTCACCGTGAGACCGGTCGGCGCCGCAGGACCCGTGCGGTCCACGGTGACAGCGGTCACGTCGAGGCTGCCCGTCGACTCGTTGCCCGCCTTGTCGACTGCGCGGACCTCGTACAGGAAGGTCTGGCCCGTGGCGGGCGTGGCGTCCGCGAAGGACGGAGAGGTGAGCAGCGCCGAGCCGCTGGCCTTCGCCCACTGGGTGGCGCTCAGCCGGCGGTACACGCGGTATCCGGCGAGGTCCGCCTCCTTGTTCGCAGCCCAGCGCAGGGTGGTCTTCGCGGTGTCCGGGTTGTAGGCGGCGGTGAGACCGGTCGGGGCGAGCGGCTTGACCTTGTCGATGGCGGCCTCGACGCGGGGGGCGTACGTGAACCCGGCGTTGGCGACGCCTGTCCAGGCGACGTAGTCCACCCGGATCGTGTGTCTGCCGGCCGGGACGGTCAGGTCGACGGTCTTGCGAGCCGTGGTGGAGACGTTCTTCCACAGGTCGATCTTCCGCACGCCGTCGATGTAGACGCGCATGCCGTCCTGAGTGGCGGCGGAGAGCCGGAAGGGGCCGCCTGATCCGAAGTCCCGGGTGAGGGACCAGCGGACGGAGAAGTTGTCCTTGGGCAGCGTGACTCCTGCCGGGTCACCGCTCCCGTAGTTCTCGCTGATCGCCGAGTCGCAGGCGGTCAGCTTCGGCGTGCCGCTGAAGGTGGCGTTGCCGAAGTACTGCGCCGTCCAGACGGGCGCGGCGCAGGTGACGGCCGCAGAGGCCTGGACAGCGGTGATCAGGCCGCCTCCGGCGGCCAGGGCGGCCGTCGTGGCAAGCACGGTCAGCCGGTTACGAGTTATCACAGGGAGAGGGGCCCTTCCGGGACGAACTGATCAGGTGAAGCTGGTGACGCATGTGTGACCGACGAGACGGGGGCAGGGTTGCTCCGGCCTTCCCTCTTTTTCGGAGATGTTCGCCACGCACCGCCGGAATCGGTGAACAGCACTTGCGGCGCGGCGGTTTCGGCAATGGCGTGACCGTGGCCGGTGGGTGGTCGGCCGCGTGGTTCCCTGGTGACGGCGGAGCCGCCGGGGGATGCCGGGCCGATCTATTGTCAGAGCTGTCGAGTGTCCGCGTCGGAGCGAAGGGGCGATGTGCGGCGCAGGGAGGCGGCGGTCGGACCGGCCGCCCGGACGGACCGGTCCGGACCGCGCGTGCCCGGAGGCGGTCGCCGCGTCGCAGCCCGCCCCTTCTGGCGGGACCCTGCTCGCCTCCGGCCGCCGTGCGGGCCGACGACACCGTTTCCCCTCTGCCGAAGGACTACGCGATGACCACCCCGCACACCTTCCCCCTGGAGCCGACCCCGATCCACGTGTCCGACGCCGCCCTGGACGACCTGCGCGCCCGTCTCACCTCGACCCGCCCGCCGCTGGACGAGGGGAACGAGGACTGGTCCTACGGTGTCCCGGACAGCTATCTCCGTGAACTGGTGGCGTACTGGCGGGACGGTTACGACTGGCGCGAGGCCGAGGCCGCCATCAACGTCTACGAGCACTACCGGACGAGCGTCGCCGGGGTCCCCGTGCACTTCATGCGCAAGCCCGGCCGCGGTCCCGGCCCCATCCCGCTGATCCTCACCCACGGCTGGCCGTGGACGTTCTGGCACTGGTCCAAGGTGATCGACCCGCTCGCCGATCCGGCCGCGTTCGGCGGTGACCCCGCCGACGCGTTCGACGTCATCGTGCCGTCCCTGCCCGGCTTCGGTTTCCCCGGCCCGCTCACCGGCTTCCCGGACGTCAACTTCTGGAAGGTGTCCGACCTCTGGCACACCCTGATGACCGGGACACTGGGATACGAGAAGTACGCCGCCGGAGGCTGCGACATCGGTGGGATCGTCTCGAGCCAGCTCGGCCACAAGTACGCCGACGAGCTGTACGGCATCCATATCGGTTCCGGGCTGCCACTCGACTTCTTCACCGGCCCCCGCGCCTGGGACTTCGCCAGGAACCGGCCGCTCACCGATGACCAGCCCGCCGACGTCCGTGCCCGCATCATCGAGCTGGACCACCGCTCGGCGTCCCACCTCACCGTCCACATGCTCGACGGCGCCACCCTGGCCCACGGGCTGAGCGACTCGCCCGCCGGGCTGCTCGCCTGGCTGCTGGAGCGCTGGAACGCCTGGAGCGACAACGGCGGTGACGTCGAGTCCGTCTTCAGCAAGGACGACCTGCTCACCCACGCCACGATCTACTGGGTGAACAACTCCGCCGCCACGTCGATGCGTTACTACGCGAACGCAAACCGCTACCCCTGGGTCCCCGCCCACGACCGCACCCCGGTCGTGCAGGCCCCGGTCGGTCTCACTTTCGTCACCTACGAGAACCCGCCAGGCATCCACACCGCCGACGAGCGCGTCCAGGCGTTCGAGGCCGGCCCGCAGGCGGACTGGTTCAACCACGTCAACGTCAACGCCCACGACCACGGTGGCCACTTCATCCCCTGGGAGAATCCCGAGGCCTGGGTGAGCGATCTGCGACGCACCTTCCGCGGCCGCAGGACCTGACGGCCCTGCGGGCTCGTCCGGCAACGGGTTCGCCGCGGGAGAGGCTTCGCAGCGCCTGCTCGGCCGCCGTACCGAGCGGGTGCGCGGTGGCCCTGACGCCTGCGGGCCTCGCCGTGCGTGTACGCGGGGCGCCGACAGCCCGTGTTAAGTCGCGACGACTGATGCCCGGGGTCCCCAGGCCTGCCTAGTGTTCATCCCGTCACTCCGTCCCCCGCGCCGCCACCGGCTCCACGTGCTCATGGGGTCCGCCCGCCTCGCCGTCCCGCACCGCGGCAGCAGGGACAGGACGCACCGGCACGTCGGTCACCACGTATGGCAAGCAGTGAGGAAGCACATGATCATCCGTTCGACGACCGAGACCGACCTCGATCGCATCGTCGCCTTCACGGTCGACGAGCCCGTCGGCTGGATCGCCGCCGACCGCTACACCGACGAACTCCGCCAGGGCATGTACCGGCCGGAGTGGACCTGGATAGCCGAGGAGGATGACCGGATCATGGCGCGGGCGCTGTGGTGGGGCCAGGCCTCCGGGGCGCACCCGGCTGCCCTGGACTGTCTGCACGTGGACAGTTCCGTCACGGACCGCTCCGCGCTGGCGGCCGACCTCCTGACGGCCGGCCTGCGGGCCTTCTCGGAGCAGGGGGCTCCCCGGCCACCCCTGTACAACGTGACGTTGCAGCCCGACCGGCGTGCGGAGGCGGCCGTGGCCGACGCCTTGGAATGGCGGCGCACGGCAGCGCTGTCCGCCGGCCTGACCGCGGAGGTGGAGCGCCTGCGCCTGGAGTGGAGCCCCGAGGCGGGAATCCCCCGCCCGAGCGGCCGGCTCACCTTCGCCGAGGCCGGGGACGACGAGTTCCTGGAGGTGTTCCGGCGTATCGCCGAAGGCAGTCTGGACGCCGAGACGCGGAGGAACCTGGCGTCCAGGGGCCCGGACGCCACCGCACGGGACGAGATGGACTTCTACCTCGGCTGCCCCGGCGAGCGGGAGTGGTGGCGGCTGGCCCGCACCGCCTCCGGTGAGGTCGCGGGCCTCGCGATTCCCTCGGCGACCCCGTACAACCGCAACGTCGGTTATCTGGGCGTGGTCCCGGAGTTCCGCGGTCACGGTTACGTCGACGACATCCTCGCCGAGATCACCCGCTTCCAGGCCCGGTCCGGGGCCGAGCTGATCACCGCCACCACGGACACGGGCAACGCACCGATGGCAGCGGCGTTCGCCCGGGCCGGATACCGGATCTCGCAGATCCGGGTGATCTACTCGGCTCCTGTCTCGTGAGGAAGCAGTGAGGCCAGTTCGGTACGGGAGCTGATGCCGAGCTTCGGATAGGCCCGGTAGAGGTGGTGTCCCACCGTGCGCGGACTCAGGAACAGCTGTGTCGCGATGTCTCGGTTGGTCGCCCCCGTGGCGGCCAGTCGCACGATCTCCCGTTCCTGAGGACTCAGCCGGCTGATCGGCGTGTCCGGGGTGCCGGCCGGGACCGTGTCACCGCCCGCGGCCCGGAGTTCGATACGCGCCCGACGGGCCCACGGCTGAGCGTCCAGCCCTTCGAAGACCTGGAGCGCCGCCCGGAGGCGGTCGCGCGCGTCGACGTGGCGGCGCATCCGGCGCAGCCACTCCCCGTGCAGGAGCAGCGTGCGAGCCCGTTCGAAGTCGCTGCCGCCCTCATGGAAGCTCAGGGCCGCCGTGAAGTGGTCCTCGGCCGCGTCGTCGGGTCCGGTGAGGGCGGCACAACGGCGGGCCACCGCGCTGATGGCCGGCTCCGTCATGACCTCCGCCCAGTCCGCGAGCAGACTCGCGGGCTCCGCGGCCCGTCGCGGAAAGCCGGCCCGCACTGCGGCTTCGGCGAGGTCGGGGAGCAGGAAGTGGGCGAGCAGGGGATGCCCTGCCTCCTCCGCGGCCGCCTCGAGGTGCTCCAGTGCCTCTCGCGCCCGTCCGAGGCCGAGTTCGAGCAGGCCGAGGGCCCACAGGGCGGCCGCTGTGCCCTGCCCGATGCCACGTGGCCGGGTGTACTCGAGTGCCTGCCCGGCCAGGGAGCGGGTCTCCCCTTCACGCCCCCGGACAGCGGCCGGCACCGCCAGGACGGCGCGCAGATGGGCGGCCCGGTGGTCCAGGTCGTAGGAGTCGGCGAGCTGGAGCGCTTCGGCTGCGTGTGCCTGCGCCTGGCCGAGACGGCCGAGGGAGATGTCTGTCAGCGCCAGGAGGTGCAGCGTGGTGGGCAGCCACCCGCCGATGCCCTGGCTCCGGCAGAGCTCGACCGCGTCAGCGGCGATCTCGTGCGCGTCCTGATGGCTCCCGACCAGCCGGCAGTAGGTACCGGTCATCAGACGGTCCATGACACCCGTCTCCGGCAGTCGGCACGCCGGAACGTGGGTGCGCAGCGCTTCGAGCGCGGCCGGCACACGTCCTGTGAGCAGGAAGGCGGGTACGGCCAGGACGGGCAGGTCCGGCGCGCGGTGCGCGATCTCGCGGATCAGGTCGGTGTCCGCCGAGGAGAAGGCTGCATGGACGGCGTCGGTGAGCAGGGAGGCGAGCTCGTCCGGGTGACAGGGCGAGAGAGTGTCCACACAGTCGAGGAGGATGCGGCCGGCAGCCGCCGGGCTGCCGTAGCCGAGCTCGACCACGGCACGGACGCGTGCGAACTCGGCGGCCGTGCCGGGGTCCTGGTCGGGAAGGGACACCTGGTCGGCCAGAGTGCCGGCGCGCTCGTCCTGCCCGGCCTCGGCCGACTTCCGGGCTGCCCGGATCAGGCGCCGCGCCCGCGCACGCGGGTCCTCGGTGAGCTGGGCGGCACGCTCGTATGCGGCTGATGCCGAGGCCATCGCCTGGCGGTCGCCGGCCCATTCGGCAACGTGCTCGAGTTCGGCGGCGACACGTTCGTCGGGACCCGTCGCCGCCGCAGCGAGGTGCCAGGCTCTCCGGTGCGCGTGGCGGCCGGTGTCCAGCGTCGCCGCCAGCGCCTGGTGGGCGGCGATCCGCCGTATCAGCGGGGCGCCTTGGTAGGCGGCGTGCCGGGCGAGCGGATGCCTGAAGCGGAGGACCTGACTGGACAGAAGGAGGAGCCCCGCGCGTTCGGCGGGCTCCAGGTCCTCGAGCCCGGCACCCATGCGCCGCGCCGCGCCGAGCACGAGGGCCAGCTCCCCTGTGTCGTCCGCAGCGGCGACCACCAGCGCCGCCCGGGTCGCGTCGGGCAGCCTGTCGATCTGCTGCGCGAAGGATTCCTGCAACCGGCCACGCAGCGCGGAAGGCGCCTCCGGCAGGACGAGCGGGCTGAGCTGCCCGGCACGCTGCGCCGGGGTGAGCACGGCCGGAAGATCGAGGAGCGCGAGGGGGTTGCCCTGTGCCTGCTCGATGATCCTCTCTGCGACAGGTGGTGGAAGGTCGTGCACCAGCGCCGCAGCCGCTTCCCGGTCGATCCCTGTGACGTGCAGGAGTGGAAGGCCCCTGACCACGCTGCCCTGTGCCCCGTCACGTGCGGCGAAGAGCATGACAGCGGCCTCGGTGGCCAACCGGCGGGCGACGAAGGTGAGTACGTCGACCGTCGCCTGATCGAGCCACTGCACATCGTCGATCAGGCAGAGCAGCGGGGACCTGGCGCTGAGGTCCGACACCATCGACAGTACGGCGAGGCGGATGGCCAGGCGATCGGGCACCGCACGGTCGGAGAGCCCGAACACGGCCCGGATCGCTGCGGCCTGCGGTGCGGGCAGCCCGTCGACGGCCTCCGGCACCGGGAGGAACAGCTGGTGCAGTCCGCCGTAGGCCAGGTCCATCTCCGACTCGATGCCCTCGACGCGCAGCAGGCGCATGCCCTCCGCCCGCTCCGCGGCATAGTCGAGCAGAGTGGTCTTCCCGATCCCGGCCTCGCCATGCAGCAGCAGGCCCGCTCCGGCTCCTTGCCGGCACGCGGCGAGAGTGTCGTCCATCCGCCGCCGTTCCGCGCCTCGCCCCAGCAACACCGCTCCCGCCGTCGGCCCTGTTCACGTCTCGCCGACACCAGTAGTACCAGCTCGGGGGCAGTACGCCCGCACCTCGGGCGGGGTCCGCCCGCCGGGACGAACGCGCCGGCCAGTACGTGGTCGGCGTCGGCGGTAACACCTCGTCAAGCTGCCGCGGACGTGGGGGCGAAGGCCGATGCCGGACCGGCGGCCGGCATCTGTTCAGGCGTGCGCCGGCTCCCGTTCGGTCACGGCTGCCGGTCGGACGGTGGACGGCGTACCACGCCAGTAACCGCAGAAGTAGATCCGCTGCTTGTCGATGCCCCGCTCGTTGACCAGATAACGCCGGACCGAGGTGGCCAGAGTGGACTCGCCGGCTACCCAGACGTAGGGGGTGCCGGGCGGGAAGGGCAGCGCGCGCAGTGCCTCCAGCGCCCGGGAGCCGGGAGCGCCGGATCGGTACAGCCAGGTCGCCTCACCGGCCAGGTCCAGCACGTCCTGCTCGTCCTTGACTTCGAGCAGCGTGTACACAGGGGTGCGGGCGCCTTCGAGCATGGAACCGATCGCGGGCAGAGCCGTCTCGTCGCCGATGAGCAACTGCCAGTCCGCGTCGTCGGCCTGGTACCGGGCGCCGTCGCTGAGTACGCCGATCCGGTCGCCGGGTTCAGCCGAGCTCGCCCAGGCCGAGGCCGGCCCGATGTCCCCGTGCAGCGCGAAGTCCACGTCGAGCCGACGCCGGGCATGATCGATGCTGCGAACCGTGTAGTTGCGTACCACAGGGCGTCGATCAGCCGGCATCGCCTGCACTTCGGGCCACCAGTCGGGGCCGGTCGGCAGCTGGAGGTGGCCGTTGACAGGGAAGAAGAGCCGGACCAGGTGGTCGGGACCGGCGTAGTGGAAGTCGTCCACGTCGTTCCCGGCCAGCGTGATCCGCACCATACGCGGGGTGAGCCGGCGCACTGCGGCGACGGTCACGAACATCGCGCGCTGCGGAGGCACTTGGAAGGCCTGGTGCGATTGGGACATCGAAGGACCACCCCTGGAAGAGCAACGCCGTCGTTAGGTTAGGTTTAGCTTAGTTGCATCGTGTGCGAGTGTCACACCGGCCCCGCTGCGGAGGTACGGCACAGCGTCGGCCCGCAGAAGTGCGCCACGGTCTCGTCCCGGACGTGGACGTCCCGGCCCTGG
This sequence comes from Streptomyces sp. ALB3, assembly GCF_044385685.1. Classification (NCBI taxonomy): domain Bacteria; kingdom Bacillati; phylum Actinomycetota; class Actinomycetes; order Kitasatosporales; family Streptomycetaceae; genus Streptomyces; species Streptomyces sp. ALB3. The sequence goes on from NZ_JBISCE010000027.1 coordinate 242,735, forward strand.
ACGTTCCGGCGCTGGGCTCGGCCACGGCCGTCCCGCGCAGCCGTCGGAGGTGACCGGGCGTGCACCGGTTCGCGCCGGCCCGCCCCGGGCGACGCGAGGGTGGGGTTAACCACAGGAAGAGTCGGCTGCGGGCACCAGTGTCCCCACGGCCGCGGTCCAGGAAGGTGATCAAGCAACGGAATCACTGTCCCCGGAAGGACCCCCGCGTGCGTAGCGAACAGCAACCGATCACGGTGCGTGCAGCCAGGTGGTCCGCCACCCATCCATGGCAAGCCGTCGTGGGATGGCTGCTCTTCGTGGCTCTGTGCCTCGGCGCGGGCATGGCCGCGGGTACCAACAAGGGCACGTTCGAGGACTTCTGGGTGGGCGAGGCCGGACGGGCCGAGGCCATGGCCCTGCGCAGTGGTCTCACACCCGCGCCGGAGGAGCAGGTACTCATCACGGCTCCGGACCACGGGGGCCGTCTCGACGAATCCGCCGCGCGCGCCGCAGCGGGCGAGCTCCGCGAGCGGATGGCAGTCCTGCCCTCCGTGGTGCGGGTGGCCGATCCGGTACGTGCGGGCAACGGCGCCGCTCTGCGCGTGACCATCACCCTCCGGGGTGACAAGGAGACCGCGAAGGACGACGTCGAGGCTCTCCTCGTGCAGACGGAGGCAGTGCGGAGAGCGCACGGGGAGCTGCGGATCGAGCAGACCGGCAGCGCGTCGATCTCGGTGGCGGTCAACGACAAGATGGGCCAGGACCTGCAGAGGACCGAGGCCATCAGCCTGCCCGTCACCTTCGTCATCCTGTTCGCCGTCTTCGGCGCGGTGATGGCCGCGGGGATCCCGGTGCTGCTCGCCCTGACCGCCTTCGCGGGATCTGTCGGTCTGTACGGCCTGGCCTCCTGGGTCTTCCCGGACGCGGGCGGCGCGGCGATCAGCGTCATCTTCATGCTGGGCATGGCCGTCGGAGTCGACTACTCGCTCTTCTACCTCAAGCGGGCCCGTGAGGAGCGCGAGCGTTCGGACGGCGCGCTCAGCCATGTTGCCGCGGTCGAGGTGGCTGCGGCCACCTCCGGGCGGGCGGTCCTGGACTCCGGTCTGGCCGTCGTGCTCTCCCTCGGTGGTCTCTATCTGGTGGACGACGTCATCTTCTCGTCCATCGCCACCGGCGCGATCCTGGTGACGCTGGTCGCCGTGGCCGGGTCGCTGACCGTCCTGCCCGCGCTGCTCGCCCTGCTGGGGCACCGGATGGACAAGCCGCACAGCCGTCGCCCGGACCGTGGCCGGGACAGGGACGGCGGCAAGGGACGGGAGACCGGCACCGCGTGGGCCGCCCTCCTCGGCCCGGTGGTGCGCCGCCCGCTGGCCGCCCTGCTTCTCGGTACCGCCGCGACAGCCGCGCTCGCCCTGCCCGCACTGAACATGGAGCTCGGTACAGAGGGCAAGGAGACCTTCCCCGACAGCCTCGCGGCGGTGTCCGCGTACGACCGGCTGACAGCCGCCTATCCGTCCCGAGGGGCCGCGCATCTCGTCGTGGTGCGGGCCGAGGACCCCGCTGCCCCGCTGCGGGCCCTCGCCGCCCGCACCAAGGGCGACGACCTCTTCGCCCAGGAGCGGACGCCGGAGCTGACCGTCGCCGAGGACGGGCGTACGGCGATGCTGAAGGTTCCGGTCCCGTACGCCCAGAACTCGCCGGAGGCGACGCGCTCCCTGGAACGGTTGCGCACCGAGCTGATACCTGGGGCCATGGGCGAGGCGGACGCGGGGGCGGAGGTGGCGGTATCCGGTGAGATCGCCGGTGGGGTGGACTACGCGGCCCACCAGGAGGACCGGTTGCCCTGGGTGATCGTCTTCGTGTCGCTGGCCACCCTGGCCATCATGTGGGCCGCGTTCCGCTCCGTCGTCCTGGCCGTCCTGGGCGTGGTGCTCAACCTGGCGGCCGTGGCGGTCTCCTGGGGCGTCCTGACCTTGGTCTTCCAAGGAACATGGGCGCAGGGGGTGCTCGGGTTCGAGTCGCTCGGCTTCGTCGGATCCCGTACGCCGCTCATGGTCTTCGCGATACTGGTGGGGCTCTCCACCGACTACCAGATCTTCGTGGTGAGCAGGATCCGGGAAGCGGTGCGCCGGGGGGTGCCCACCCGGCAGGCAGTGGTCGACGGCATAGCGGGGTCCGCGAGTGTGGTCACCAGCGCCGCCGTCATCATGGTGTCGGTCTTCGTCAGCTTCCTGTTCATCGACCGGATCGAGATGAAGCAGATCGCGGTCGGCCTCACGGTCGCGGTGCTCTTCGACGCGGTGGTCCTGCGCGCGTTGGTCCTGCCGTCCGCACTGGCGTTGCTCGGCGACCGGTCCTGGTGGCCCCACCGGCCGGCACTGGCGGGCCGGGAGCTCCGTGGTGAGGGGGCCCTCGGGCCTGCGAACGACGGGACGGCCCTCGGCGGTCCGGGCGCCGAACCGCACAGGGGCTGACGGGGCGCCAGCGGGCGGATCCAGCCGGTCGCCCGGCGCCGCCGTAGGAACGGGGAGTCGTCCCCCGCGGGTACCGCGGGCAGTACGAATCGAAAGGGTGGTCAGGAGCCCACCGCCTGCGACGCGTGGGACGGGGCGTCGCCTCCCCCGCCGACGCCCCTCGGACAGGGCGGACGGCCAAGGCGCAGGGGCACCCAACGCCGGGCCGCCCCTCGGTCCGGCGGGGCAACACGCGGCTCCCCCGCGCAATGGCCGTGATCCCGGGACGGGCGTGGCACGCTCGTCTCCTCACCCGCCGTCCGGCCGATCACGCCGGCCTGCCGGCCTCCGGCCCGACCGCGCCACGGCTCCAGGAGCTTGTGGGCGATGGCGGTCACCCCGGCCGCCGCCCACCGTTCCGGCAGGTGGTTCGTCCGCTCAAGGAGAGCACCGTGACCGCTACCTACACGTTCGACGTCTTCTCCAGCCTCGACGGCTTCGGCGCCGCCGGCGGCAACTGGACCGGCTACTGGGGCAAACAGGGCCCCGAGCTCCTCGCCCATCGCCTCGCACAGTACGGCGAAGAGCTGCGGATGGTCTTCGGGGCCACCACGTACCGGGCCTTCGCGCGGATGATGGCAACGAGCACCGAGGAGTCCGAGGTACGTGACCCCTGGGTCACACGGATGAGGAGCATGCCGGCCACGGTGGTGTCCACGACGCTGGAAGGACCCCTCGACTGGCCGGACGCGACCATCGCCGACGGGGACGCGGTCGACGTCGTCGCTCGGCTCAAGGAGGAGTCCGAGGTGCCGTTGCGCTCACACGGCAGTCTGTCGATGAACCGCGCACTGATGGCCGCCGGCCTGGTCGACCGTGTGCAGGTGACGCTCTTCCCTGTGATCACCGGTCAGACCGGGCTGGACCCGGTCTTCAGGGGTGCGGCCGACTTCGACCTCGAGCTGACCGGGCGGCGGACCCTCGACGGCCATGTGCAGGAGCTCGTCTACCGGCCCACCCTGCACGTCTGAACCGTCCGCCCCCTCGGAGGACCCACTCCGGCCAGGCCCCTTCGCACGACGAAGGGCACCGGCCCGTGACAAGACGCCGGGCCGCCCGCCGTCCGCGGGTCCCTCCCGACACCTCGGGCGGGCGCACCGTGCCGGTCCGCTGGTCAGCGCGGCTGCCCTTCCGCGCGGTGGTAGGCCCCACCGCCGGCCCCGGACGGCCGTCCGGCAGGCGACGCCTGTTCCAGGCGGGTGCGCAGGGTGGCGGCGAAATCCTCGGCGCGCGCCAGTTGGGTCCGAAGCCTGTCGACCTGCTCGTCGGCAGCCTGCTCGTACACGCGCACGCGACTGAGCAGGCCCTCTCGGACATCGGCGCCGAGCCCGGACTCGTTGTCGAGGCGGTCGGTGGCTTCCAGGAGGTCACGCATCTGGTCGAGGGTGAATCCGAGGGGTTTCATGCGCCGGATGACCATGAGCCGTTGGACGTCGGCCTCGGTGTACAGCCGGAAACCGCCCTGGGACCGGGCAGAGGGGATGACCAGCCCCGTCTCCTCGTAGTGGCGGATGGTGCGCAGGGACAGTCCGGTCCGCGCGGCGACCTCGCCGATCTGCATGTGCTTGTCGTCCACGACCGTGGTCCTGACCTTTCCCGTCGTGGCGGTCCCGCGTCCCGCGCAGCCTCGCCGAGCCCTACTCTAACGTTAGGGTAGAGTTGGCGTGGCCGAGGCGAGGCCGGCGCCCCGCTGCCACCGTTGCGGGGCCGACGACTCCTCGGCACGGAATCCCGATTCTCGCAGGAGTGACCGTGAGCGAGCCCATGACTCCGACGGCCGCCTGCCCACCGTGACTTCTCACTTCCGGATGTGAGCTGTTCGGCCGCGTGTGCCCACGTCGCCGCCGCCTCCGTTCCCCCCTTCCCTTCCGGCCGGTCCAGGCCGTCTGCGGTGCGCCGGCCGGCCTCCGTACCTTTCCGCACACCCCTCGCCTGGCGATGGGCGTGCCCGAGCACGACAGGTACTCGCCTCCTTGTCCTCTTCCGTGATGACTCCCGCCGCGCGGCTGCGCGGCCTGAAGCCCGACTGGCTGTCCGACCTGAAGGTCTGGCGTACCGAGGTTCTGGCCGGCCTGGTCGTCGCGCTCGCCCTCATCCCCGAAGCGATCTCGTTCTCGATCATCGCCGGGGTCGACCCCGCGATCGGCCTGTTCGCCTCCTTCACCATGGCCGTGACCATTTCGGTCGTCGGTGGCCGCAGGGCGATGATCTCCGCCGCCACCGGTGCCGTCGCGCTCGTGATCGCTCCTCTGAACCGCGAGCACGGCTTGGGCTACCTGATCGCGGCCGTGATCCTGGCCGGCGTCATCCAGATCGCGCTGGGCGCACTGGGAGTGGCGAAGCTGATGCGGTTCGTGCCGCGCTCGGTGATGGTCGGCTTCGTCAACGCCCTCGCGATCCTGATCTTCATCGCTCAGGTGCCCGAGATGCACGACGTGCCCTGGGCGGTGTATCCGTTGATCATCGGCGGCCTGGCCCTGATGGTGTTCTTCCCCAAGGTCACCACGGTGATCCCGGCACCGCTGGTCTCCATCGTCATCCTCACCGTGATCACCGTCGCGGCCGGGATCGCCGTGCCCACGGTGGGCGGCAAGGGCGCGCTGCCGTCCTCGCTGCCGGTGCCGGGGCTGCCGGACGTGCCGTTCACCATGGACACCCTGACGACGATCGCCCCGTACGCACTGGCGATGGCGCTGGTCGGCCTCATGGAGTCGCTGATGACCGCGAAACTGGTCGACGACATCACCGACACCCGCTCCTCCAAGACGCGTGAGTCCATCGGCCAGGGCGTGGCCAACATCGTCACCGGCTTCTTCGGCGGCATGGGCGGTTGCGCCATGATCGGTCAGACCATGATCAACGTGAAGGTCTCCGGAGCCCGCACCCGGCTCTCCACCTTCCTGGCCGGATCCTTCCTGATGGTTCTGTGCATCGTCTTCGGCCCCGTGGTCTCGGACATCCCCATGGCCGCCCTGGTCGCCGTCATGGTCATGGTGTCCTTCGCCACCTTCGACTGGCACTCGATCGCCCCGAAGACCCTCAGGCGGATGCCCGCGGGGGAGATCGCCGTCATGGTCATCACCGTGGTCTGCGTGGTCGCCACGGACAACCTCGCCATCGGCGTCGTCGTGGGCTCCGTCTCCGCCATGGTCATCTTCGCGAAACGCGTCGCCCACCTGGCCGAGGTGACCGCCGTCACCGACCCGGACGGCACCGCCGTGGTGTACTCCGTCACCGGGGAGCTGTTCTTCGCCTCCTCCAACGACCTCGTCGGCCAGTTCGACTACGCCACCGACCCCGACAGGGTCGTCATCGACCTCTCCGCCGCCCACATCTGGGACGCCTCGTCCGTCGCCGCGCTGGACGCCATCGAGGCCAAGTACGCCCAACGCGGCAGCACGGTGGAGATCATCGGCCTCAACGCTCCCAGCGCCGACCTCCACGGCAAGCTCACGGGAGAGCTCAGCAGCCACTGACCTCCCGGCCCCGCCCACCGCAGGGCCCCGGCGCACGAGGCTGTCCGGTGGCACCACGACGAGGACGTCCGCTGCCGGCGGCTCCTGCGGCCGCTCAGGTGAGAGCGGACAGGCCAGCGGGCCACACGAGAGTGGTTGCCGCCCAGGTGAAGCCGGCGCCGAAGGCAGCCACGGCCACCCGTTGGCCGGCCGCCAGCCGCCCTTCGGCCGCAGCGGAGGCCAGCAGCAGGGGGATCGAGGCCGCGGAGGTGTTCCCGACCTCGGCGATGTTGGACGGCACACGTTCCGGGGAAATGCCGAGGGCGTCGGCCACCCCGGCGCTGATGCGGGCGTTCGCCTGGTGGATGATCAGCCGGTCGATGTCCTCGATGGCCCAGCCGGCTGCCGCGGCTGCGTCCCGGACCGCTCGGGTCATGTGGCGGACCGCGTGACGGAGCACCACGTTGCCCTGCATGCGCACGTAGCGATCGGCTGCCTCACCGCCCGCGAGCGTGTGTGCGGGCCGGCGGGATCCCCCTGCGGGAATGCGGATGGCATCGCTGTGCTCTCCGGCACTTCCCCACACGACCGGCCCGAGGGATCCGGGGTCGCCCGCCCGGGCGGCCCGCAGAACGACGGCGCCCGCCCCGTCACCGAAGATGGGCGCTGTGGTCCGGTCGGCCGGGTCGATGACGGCCGACATCGTCTCCGCCCCGACCACCAGGACGGTTCGGGATGTGCCCGCCTGGATGAGGGCTGTCGCCACGGTGGTCGCGTAGACGAAGCCGGAGCAGCCGGCGCCTACGTCGAACGCCGGGACATGGCCGAGTCCGAGTCTGTGGGCCACCGTCGGCGCGGTGCCGGGCACCGGATGGTCCGGCGTGGCCGTGGCCAGCACGACGGCGTCGACGTGTTCCACTCCTGCCGACTTCATCGCCCGGGTTCCCGCTTCCACGGCCATGTCGCTGGTCGCCGTCGCGGGGTCGGCGACGTGTCGGGTGGCGATACCGATGCGGGTGCGGATCCACTCCTCCGACGTGTCGAGGCTCGCGCACAGTTCCGCGTTGGTCACCCGGCGCTGGGGCAACCACGACCCCAGGCCGATCAGCCGGGCGGACCTCGGCGCCTGTGGGGGCAGGGCAGGGGATGCGGTGGTCATGGCGGCAGATTAGCCGGGAAATTCGGCGGTTATGGGCCGCTTCGTCGACCTCACCCGTTGGTGGCACCCGGTCCGACGTGAGGCAGGTCCGGCGTCGTCGGCCCTCCGGGCCGTTGCGGGCAGGAGGGCCGGTCCCGGCGGGCGGCGTCTCAACGTCGGTGGTCCAGGGCGGGCGGGTGTGGCGAGTCCGGTCGGGGCGGGTCCGTGGCGCGTCGGGCGACGAGATCGACCAGGGCCGCCACCGTGGGGGCCTGGGTGAGTTCCTGCTCGGTGATGACCATGCCCAGACGGTCCTCGAGCGCCATGGACAGGGCGGTCACGGCCATGGAGTCGATACCGGCGTGCGAGAAGGACGCGTCCGGGGTGATCGGCCCGGGCGGCAGCGCGCCGTGGTCGACCAGCAGGCCCTTGACGAAGTCGAAGTCGATGCCGGCTGAGGTGGCGGCCTCACCGGCGGGGGCGGGTGCGGGGGCGAGAGCAGGAGACGGAACCTCGAGGCCGTCGGCCTGCCTGGACGGTGCTGCCGGTGAGCCCGGCGCCCGGCCCGCGAGTTGTCCAGCGGCGTCGGCGAACAGAGCGGGAAGACCGCGTGTTCCGGGAAGCGCCGTGTCGGTCGTGAAGCACACGCTGGTGCTGCCGTTGTAACTGCAGGCGACGATGGACGCCGGCTGGTTGTGCGGCAGCCAGCTGAAGGGCTGGATGCGGGTGACGGGGTCGCCCTGGAAGGCGAGGGCCCGGTGAAACGCCAGGTAGGAGGCAGTGAGCGGTGCCCGGGCCGGCGTGGTGAGCCAGCCGGCCATCGCGTGGAATGCCCGGGTGGGCGTGCGTTCCGACAGGACGCGCAGGGCGTTCAGCCGGACCGGATCCCTGGTGGCACGAGTCGCGGCGACGACCCGGTCGAGGCGGCCCCGGGCCGTCGGCTCATCGCAGGGAAGCGGCAGCGGGGCGAAGGCGAAGAGGTTGCCGGGCCGTTCGCGTTCGCCTGCACGGCGCAGGTTCACCATCGTGAGCGTGGGCAGGGGCCTGTCGGCGCCCCTGGGCCAGTGCTCCGAGCACCAGGCGCGCAACGCCCCGCTCAGAGAGGCCAGGAAGGCGTCGTTGGTGTCACCGCCCCGTGCCACGGCTGGATCGCGGAGTTGTCCGGTGGGAACCGAGGCCCAGTTGACGACCCTGTTGCCACTCAGCGGACGTGCGGGGTCGGTCCAGATGCCGTTGGCGGTACACGCTGCGAGCGTGGCGCGCACCGTTCGCAGGTAGGTTCCGGGACCGGGGCGGGCCGCCGGTGCCGCAGCGGGCGGGGTGGTCGTGCTGAAGAGTGTGTGCAGCGTGCCCATGAGGCCCATGCCGTCCTGGGTGCTGTGGTGGGCCCGCCAGCAGATGGCGTAGCGGTCAGTGGCGTAGCCGGACACCAGCCACGCGTCCCACAGGGGGCCTCGGTCGGGCAGCGGGTGTTCCACGAGCTCGCGCAGCGCGTTGTCCAGGTGGGAGTCACCGGGCGGGACATGCCGTGCGCGGATGCGCGTGTCGAGGTCCGGAGCGGGGTCCCGTTGCCAGCGCGCCTTCAGGCCGGGTCCGTCGAGGTAGTGGGTGAGACGTGGTTCGTCGTGCAGGTGTCTCTCGACGTGGTCGCGGAGCTCCTCCAGGGAGGGCGGGGCACCGTCCAGGTGGAGTACCGCTCCGATCGTCTGGGGGATCGAGGGGTGCGCCTGAGACATGTGATGCATCGTCAGGTCCATGGAGGTGGGGCGCTGGGTGGTGGTCACGGGGCGGTCTCCTGGGGATCGGGCGGGCGTGCGGACATCGGTGGTGCGGGGGTGGTGACCGGGCCGGGCGAGGCGCACCCGGGGTGTTGTGCGGAGGGGCCCGTCCGGGCCGGGACGGCGGAAGGGGCGACCGGCACGGGCCGGGCTGCCACCGGCTGTCCCGGGCGGTCGTCCTCCTCCGGGCGGACGCACCGGCGAAGGCTCAGCGTCGTCCGCGCGTCTGTGGGCATCCGCCTTCGCGGCAGTCCGGATCCGCCTGGGGCTTCGCCCGGTTCACAGCGCTGCTCCCCCGACGGGTTGCGCCCCACTGCGCCGGGGGCCCGGTGCGACGGAGCGGGGCAGCTGGACGCGGAAGGTGAGGTGGCCGAGCGCGAGGAGAGCGAAGGCGTCGGCCAGAACGGGGACGTGGTAGGGGAAGGGGCGAGGTCCCACCATGTCGGGAGGTGAGTCGACGGACCCGTCGGGGCGCACGTGGGACAGCAGGTAGCGGGCAGCCCGTGCGGCCGGCGCGGGGTCGGGACATCCTGTCAGGATGATCAGGGCGTAGGAGGTACTGATCGCGTCACTCCTGCTGACGGCCTGCTGACCGTAGCCACCGTCGTCCCCCTGGGCGGCGCATACCAGGGAGGTGATCCGCTGGTGCATGGTGCGGACGGAAGGAAAGGCCTGCCGGTTCGCATGGCCGACGGCGAGGTGGACCCGGAAGAGTGTGTGCAGTCGGCTCACGCTCCAGCCCGGAGGAAACGATCCGTCCTGCTGCTGGCTGTTCACCAGGTGGCGGAGAGCCGAAGTCACCACGCCGTCGGGGAGACACGCCTGTGTGCTCAGCGCGTTGACGGCGGCTGCCGTCATGCATGCCTCCGACGGGGTCCCGGCCCCGTACGTGGGGAACCCGCCGTCCGGGCCGCGCACAGCGATCAGGGCGGCTACGCCGCGGCGGACGGAGTCACGGTACTCGTCCCGGTCGAGTTGGTGGAGGAACTCGACCGCGACGGAGGTGCAGTCCGTGTCCGAGAGCCGTGCCTGGTCGGTGTAGGACCAGCCACCGTCCTCCTGCTGGGCCCGCACGAGGTACCGTGCGACACGGTGCAGCACACGTGGTGGGGCGCCCGCGGCGTGCAGAGCGAGCCCGGCCGTGACCGTGGACCACGTGGCCGTGTCGGTGACGAAGGGCATGCCACCGTCGTCCCGCTGGTGGAGGAGCGCTGTACGCAGACCTTCCCCCACCGTGGCTCCCGTACCGGGCTGGTCCGCCAGTGCGTGCAGGACCGAGAGGTGGATGAGGAGGTTTCCCTCCCATACGGTCCCCCGCCGCTGGGTGGACACCAGCAGGGCGAGGTCGTCGGCGGAGAGCGGCTGCCCGGCTGTGCGGCCGAGGACCGCCTTGACCGCGGTGACCTGCACGGCGGCCCAGGGGTGCAGCGCGCTCACGTCGAAGGCCTCAGGGCCCCAATCGCGAGGCCCCGGAGTGGCACCGAGCATCGCGAAGAGGGCGTGGACAAGGGTGCGCTTGCGCGCCCCGGCGAAGTCCGGCACCTCCCCGACGACCGCCTCGGCCACCTCCTCGGGTACGGGCTGCCCGCCCTGTCCCAGAGCTGCTTCGACCACAGCGTTGTCCAGCAGGTCACCGGTGGGCCGGTGGCGCTCCAGATAGCGCACGAGGCCGGCACGGGCGCCGGCGTGCCGGCTCCCCTGCCGTTCCAGGAGGGCCAGGGTGAGCGCGGATTCCAGGACGCGGCTCCGGCACGCGTCGCGGACGGCCCCGTCCGGCCCGACCCTGTCGAGCAGCCCGGCGGCGATCCGGCCCCGTACCGCGAGGAGCCCGGAGGGGAAGTGCCGGGCGGGCCACGCGGGCGGCAGATGCTCGGCGGTGAATGGTCTCATCAGTGCTTTTCCTCGTGGACACGGCAGACGAACGGGATACTCGGATCAGCGCACAGCGGAGGCCGTGCCGCCGTGGCTGTCGGCAGCCAGCGGGTCTCGAACCGGCCGGTGACGCCGAGCCAGTGCAAGGTCGCGTCCAGGAAGGAGCCGAGCCCAGCGACGTAGCCGCGCAACGGCTCCCGGGCCGCCCCGGGCACCCCTTCACCGACTGCCAGAGCAGCGGCGAGGCCGTGGAAGTCTCGAAGCCGGCCGTCCCGCATCGTCGTCACCCGGTCTCGGGCATCGGACGGGGAACAGCCCTTCTCGCGCCCTACGACAGCTACCAGGCTCTCCTGACCCGCCTGCACGTCGCTGTCCGCCGAGACCAGGTCGTTCGTCCATCCCGCCACGTCGGCTGCCGCCTGCCGCAAGGCCCGCACGCCGGCGTCACGACCGGAGCGGTCCGGCCAGGGAGCGTCGGCGGTGCGCTCCACGATGTCGGCCATCGGGAGCACGGTGATGGTCAGGCGGCGCAGACGGACGTAGTCACCGAGGGGCAGCCGGACTCCGTCCCTGCGTGTTCCGGCCTCCTCATACGTGGCGCGGGCGAAGTCGCGGTAGTCGGTGATGAACCGCTCACGCCATCGCGGAGTCGTGCCGGGAACGGTACGCCGCCAGAGGTCGGCCAGGGCCGACGTGATCGCACCGCGCGGAACGGCTGCACGGTCCGTGTTGAGCACGGCCAGCAACTGGTCGAACAATGCGCGGACCGCTTCGGGGCGGGAACCCAGGCCTCCGCGATCGAGCCGGTCGTCGACCAGACAGACGAACGCCGCCCACTGAGCTGTCAGCTCCGCTGCCGGCGCACCGGCCTGGGGGACTGCGCGGGCGGCGAACTCCCCCAGCCGCATGGCGGCCAGGCGCTCCTGCTCAGCGGTGCCGGTGACCACTCCCAGGCGCTCTGCCCAGTCCAGCACCGTGGAGTTCAGCCGCCTGTCACTCGCAGCGGCCGAGGTACTCACGCACTCCGTCCGCGCGACGGCCCCTCCGGACACGCACTCAGCCCTGGGCCGGAAGCGCGTCGACACGGCCGGCGCCCGCGAACAGGCCCTTCACACGGCACAGGAGCGAGCGGGAGAGGCCGAAGCCGGCCGGGAGACACGCACCCTGGACGGGATCGCTGGTGGTAGTGATGCGGAGCCGCATGAGAGCCTCCCCTTCGTCGGCCCCCAGCATCAGGCCACCCCGACGTGCTCTCTCGAGCCTGAACGTTTCCGCTGCGTCGGATTCACTCGAAAGCACGCACTCGACCGGCGTGGCGGAAACCGCGGCGGCCACCTCCGTCAGGCCGGCTGAGACACTACGAGGTCATCCACCGCGCGGGCATGACCCGTTTCACGGCCCCGGAAGGGTCGGTGATGAGTTCGGGGCCCGCTGTTCGGCCCCTCCTGCGGTACGGGAACCACCGGCACCCGGCGGACGCAGGTCAGGTGGAAGTCGTCCGGATGACCGCGCGGGCGCGGCTTCTCGGGCCCGCGGCGGCGCCACGGACGAAGCCGCCGGGGCCGGGGAGCGGTCCCCCGGCCCCGGCGCACCCGGGCTGACCGGTCAGTTCGTGGTGATCACGATGACGTCGTCGTGCGCCATCCAGCGCCGGACGACTCCCTTGGAGGGGTTGACGTGGACGCCGTGGTGGGGCCCGGCCGTGGCCGTGTCGCGGCTCCGGTAGCCGATGGCGCACTCCCCTCGGCGCGAGGCCGACTCGACGACGGTGGCGAAGGAGGCGTGGTGCCCTTCCCGGACGTAGTCACCGGCCGGCCTGAGGTGGATGCCGCTGCCACCGGGAGACAGGAGGTCCTCGAACACTTCGGCGAGACGCCAGTTCTGGGAGATCTGAGCCATCAGGAGACCGATCAGTTTGCCGCTGACGACGAAGTCGGCACCGGGCCCGACCGGCGCGATCGCTCTGTTGCGGTCGTCGGTCATCTCGGTGACCACGGAGATCGCTCGTCCCGAGGTGCGTTCGAGATCGCGCAGGAGCAGCAGTGTGACCAGGGCCCGGTCGTCCGGTGACCCCGTGCCGGCCGATCGGTCGGGCCCCAGGACGATGACACCGTCGTAGCCGGCGGCGTCCAGGCCGTTCACCGTCTCGGGAAGGGTCGGATCTCCTTCGCGGAAGGTGACAGCCAGGCCGGTGGCCTCGGAGGCCGTGTCCCGCACGTCCGCGTCCGCCGCCCCTCCGCCGTCGGCCACCACGTGCAGGGCCGAACCGGCCGCGGTGTGGCGGGACAGATGGGCGACGATGTGTCGTGCCCGACGATTCCAGCCCAGCAGGAGCAGTCGCTGAGGGCGTGCCGACGTCGGTGGACGGGACACGATGACCGACTCGTCGAAGGCCGCGGGCTCGTCGGCCGGTGTCGCCGTGTCGTCGTCCTGCGCGATCACGACGAGCCGGTCCCCCGGGAGAACGGCCGAGTCGGGGGCCGGGTTCAGCTGTACCGTGCCGTTCGCCCGCACGACCCCGACCACGCAGGCGTCCTGATAGGCCAGCAACGCCCGGCCGAAGGGACGCCCGGCTTGCGCCGGAGCGTCGATGACGTAGAACTCGTCCCCGGCGAAGTCGAACAGCTCCTGGTAGACGAGCGAGAGGCCCGGTTGCCTGACACACTGTGAGATCAGGCGGGCGGTGATGTCGTCGACCTCGAGAACGACCGCGTCCGGACCGGCCGCGAGGCGTGCCGCCAGCCGGTATCGCTCGTCGCGGACCACGGCCACCACCCGCACCCGGCAGCCGTCGTCGACAGCGGCACGCAGGGACAGCAGACTCTTGACGATCTCCGCGTCCTCGTCCGGCTCGTCCCGCGGGAGCACCAGCACGACATCAGCCGTGCCGGGGCTGACCCGTACGAGTGCGGCCGGGTCGGTGGGCCGTCCGTTGCGGCAGATGATCCGTGTGCGCCCGGTACTGCCGACTTCGGCGCTCAGTTCCTCCTCCATCTCGGTCTTGTCCCGGTCGGCCAGCACCGCGATCGCGCTACGCCCCTGGTTGGCGTTGGCGGCGACGAGCTCGGTCACCACCGTGTGGAGCTGGGCGGACCAGCCGAGTACGACGGTGTGCCCTTCTTCCAGGACCGTGGAGTGGCCGAGGCGCAGAGCGACGAGCTTCTCGGTGATCGCAGCCGTGATGAGACTGACGAGGGTGGAGACGTAGAAGAGGGCTACGAGGGCGAGCACTACCGACAGGACGACCCGCAGAGGGGATCCGACCTCGCCGCCCAGCCTGAGTGTCTGACCGACGGTCCGCCACACCGCGGCGGTCTTGGCCCGCAGGGCGTCGGGAGCCCTTTCGTCCGTCCAGACCAGGACCGCGCTCAAGGGAACCACGACGGCCAGGCAGGCGACGGCGAGCCATCCGATGAGGCCGGCCACTCCGCCGGTCAGCGTGTTGTCGAACCAGTACCGCACCTGTTCGTTCAGAGGAGCCCGGCGCTCGGTTTCCGCCCCGCGTCGCACCGGCCCACGCGAAGCGTGCTGCGGCTGCCTCTGCTTCCCCACACGGGCACCGCCGGAGCGCGAACGCCGGTCCGTACCGCCACTTGTCTTCTGCACAGCAGCAGCGTGAGAGGTCGTGGCGTCCAGCACAGGCGATCAGACCGGGTTTCATCCTTTCGAGATCCACAAGCAGCAGGGCCTCGCCCATCGGCGCTGCGGCCCCTCACCTGCGCGTGGTCTTCCGGCTTCGGTGGTGAGCACCACGACTCCGACTCCGCGCACCCCCTGTCGTCGTGCTCCTGATCATGCGCACCGGGGTCCGGAGGAACGTGCTCAGGCCCTGGCGACTCGACGGAAGGCGTCGGCGTTCTCCGAAACCCACTGCCGGAACGGGCGAGCCGGCGTTCCGGTGACCTGAGAAACCGTGTCGCGCACCATCAGCAGCTCGGGGTTCACGTCTCCACCAGTGACGTCGAGCACCGCGTCCGCGGCCTCGGCCCCGAAGACCGCGACCATCTGCGCGTAGGCCTGCCGACGGCTGATCTCGGCGAAGGGCACCTCCCGACCCAGTACTGCCGCGATAACCGCGACCTGCTGTCGGGCGGTTATCGGCTCCGGCCCGGTCAAGGCGTACGTGCGTTCGTGGTGGCCGGGCTCGGTCAGTGCCACCCGTGCCACCGATGCGACGTCCGCGGGGTGGATGGTCGGTAGCGCCGTCTCGGGGTACGGCGCGCGGACGGTCTCGCGGCCGCGGATGGACGCAGTCCACATCAGGGCGTTCGACGCGAACTGCGTCGGCCGCAGGATCGTCCAGGCCATGCCGGTTTCCTTGAGCAGTCGCTCCACCGCCAGGTTCTCGCCGGCGGGGCCGAGGTGCGGGTGGGTCTGGACGGTGATGGACGACACCAGTACGACGTGTTCCACTCCCGCCTGCCGGGCGGCTTCGAGGATGTCGGCGTCCGATCCCGGACGCGGCACAAGAAACAGCGAGCGCACCCCTTTCAGCGCGGGCTTCAGCGAAGCCGGCTCTGCGAAGTCGCCCTCCACGGCCTCGACCCCTTGGGGGAAGACGGCCCGTGCGGCGTCACGGGTGAGCCCTCTCAGCGGCCCGACACCGCGTGCGTGCAACTCCTTCAGCAGGGCACTGCCTATGTTTCCGGTGGCTCCGGTCACGAGGATCACGAGCGTGTCTCCCGTCGTCAGCTGATCGAGTGGTCGACACGCTAGAACCTCGATAATGCTTCAGGTCAAGGAGGCGCCCGGCCGTGCACGAGGAGTGGGCACGTTCACCCGGATGTGCACGTTCACGTGTACGCCGACGCCCCCGGTCAGGACGACCGGGACGTGAGCGCGGCGACTTCACCCAGGAGCCGAGCCGCCGGCCCCGGAGTGATCAGCCATTTCAGGTGGCTGCTGTCGAGGGTGCGGACGTCGTAGGGGTTGTCCGGCGTCAGCGCGTCACCCTCGCGGATCAGCCGGTCCTGCATCGCGAGCGGCATGCTCGCATCACCGGACAGGCGCACGAACGTCTTGGGGACGCTGCCCCAGGACGCGGCCTGTGCCCGGTCGGCCGAGGTGCCGACGTCCAGGTTCTCATCGGGCTGGAAGGTGTTCAGGAAGGTCAGGAACTCGTCGTCGGTGCCGTCGGCGACGAACGCGGCCTTGAACGCCTCGAGGGCGGCGGGGTCCGCAGTCCGGAAGTTGACACGCAGCAGGCCCAGTTCAGCCGGATTTCCGGCCAGGGCCAAGCCGAGCGACCCGGCGTCGACCGTGGCCATCTCCGGCTCGGCGTAGTACTCGCCGACGTCCAGATCCACCGGGCACCAGGCCGCGACGTAGACGAGTCGGTCGATGAGGTCCGGCCGCGCGTTGGCCGCAGCGGTCACGGTCGCACCGCCGCGACTGTGCGCCAGGAGGATCACCGGCCCGTTCTCCTTGGCCCGTTCCAGGATGCCGAGCAGGTGCGCGACGTTGTCGGCCAGCGTGACGCCCTTGATCGAGCCAGGGGCCGTGGCCAGACCTGCGGGATCCTGCGGTGCCTGATACGCCCTCGAGAAGCTTGCCCCGAACCCGTGGCCGGGCAGGTCGACAGCCACCGAACGATGTCCGAGCAGGCCGAGTTCCGCCTGGAGCGGCGCGAAGGAGAAGGAGTTGGCGAAGGCTCCGTGGACCAGTACGAACGTCGGTTGCATCTAGCTGCTCACTCTCTGACCACGGCCGCCTCGGCGACAGGCGCGGCCTGTGAACGGCTGCTGTGCTTCCCCCTGCTGCGGAGACGCCTGCGTGCGGCAGGCGCCACCCCGCCCGAGGCGAAGTGTCGGTCGAATGACGGCGCGAACGGTTGCCCGATATCCCTCGGGGACACTACGCAGCGGAAGATCATCCATGCAACCGGTATGAGCCTCTCCGTTTCCACGTCCGCCGGGTCCGGAACATCTCGGAGCATCCACGTGGGACTCGCCCGCACAAATCGAACAGGCGTACTATTACGGATGTGCCGATGTACCACCTCCCCGAAGTCCGCCGCGAAGCCCACCTCGCGCCGCGCCGGACTCGCGCCGCCCTTGGACACCACGCCGCGAGCCCTACCCGGCCCGCTGAAGCGCCGCCCGGTCGGCAGGCCGAGCAGCAGCAGCACTGCGACCGCCGGCCGGGATCCGCCGATTGCCACGGGCACACACGCGTGCAGGGTGGAGAGGCGGACCGCCGAGGGCGGCTCGCGATCGGCCCCAGCGCCGCGGTGTCCACACACCTGCGCCCTCACCGGCGCGCGGAGCACCCGACCGCGTTCCGCCCGGTCCCGGCGAGTGCCCGCCGGACGGTGCACGCCGACGGGGCGCCGTAGCCGTGCCGGGGCCCGACGGGATCTCCCGGCTCGAGAAGTGGCGGGCGACCCGGGCATACCTCGCCTGGCAGCTGCAGTGCGTGGACCGCCGCATCCGGGAGCTGGAGGCTCAGGAGCAGCGGGACAGGCGTCGCAGCCGGCGGGCGAGGGTCGAACGGTCGTGGAAGATCCAACCGCAACGCTCCAGTTCGAGCGCCCTGTTGCACCGCGGCAGCTGCGCGTTGTTCAAGAACGACTTCGGGTTCATCTCCCGCGAGGAAGCGGTGGCCGCGCTGGCCGACCCCGGTATCGAGGCCTGCCAGATCTGCGACCCCCGGACGGGGCTGCCGTGAACCAGCACATGTGAACGGCGGCGCCACGGGCGAAGCTCATGTCAGACGCGAGGCGGCAGGCGGTGCAGCTGTACGTCGACGAGCCTTCCGCCCGACACCTCGGCGGTCATGTACGTGCAGTACGGCTGCCTGCGCCTGTCGGTCGGCGAACCCGGGTTGAGCAGGCGCAGCCCGCCCGGAGCGGTGGTGTCCCACGGGATGTGGCTGTGACCGAACACCAGGACGTCAAGATCGGGAAAGCGAGCCGCGCACCGTCTTTCGCGGCCTTGCGACGCCCCCGTCTCGTGCACGACGCCGAACCGCAGACCTTCGCACTCCACCCGTGCGACTTCGTCGAGCCTCGATCGCAGCTCCGGCCCGTCGTTGTTGCCGTAAACCGCGACGAGGCGCTTCGCGCGCGCCTCGAACAGGTCCAGCGTCGCGGCGTCCACCCAGTCTCCGGCGTGGAGGACGACATCCGCCGCGTCCATCTCCGCGAGGAGGGAAGCGGGCAGGTGCTTCGCCCGCCTGGGCACGTGCGTGTCCGATGTCAGCAGGAGGCGCACGCTGGGCCCTCCTGTCCTTCGGTCGCATGGCTGAAGCGCGGCGTTCGCCGGATCAGCCAGTGTGTCATCGTCCGGCCTTCGACGCCGCGCGGGCGGCGATAAACGCCTGCCCCCTATGACCATGAGACTCCCGTTTATCGCGTCTTATAGGGAAGTCCTACGATCAGTCGGCCAGACGTGCTGAGCCAGGGGTGACGCTGGACGGCACCGAGCCGGGCACCAGGGGACGACGCATGCTCCGTATGCACTTCAGTGACGCGGACCTGGCCAGGACCAGGATCGCAGCCGCGCCTGATCCGGTCTGGGAGATCGCCGCGAGCCTGCACCGGCTGCAGTCACGGAAAGGCCGCTGGGCTCACGCGGAGTGGTACCGGACGGCCCGGCAGCAACTGCGGGAGAAGGGGCTGGAGCGGGCTCTGCGGAGTGTCCTTCTGCCGCTGTACCCGAGAGCGGCGTACTTTCCGGACTTCCTGACCCCCGCTGACGCGGTGGGCGACCTGGCCATGGGAATGGAATCATCGTGGCCACGCCTGCGCGACGGGTCCTGGAGGAAGTCGCCGTTCTCGACCGCACCGTCGGAGCCCCTGCCTAAGCCGGGGAACTGACCCGGCTGGACGCGCGCAAGGAGCTGGTGGGCATGCTGCGCACCTACTACGACGCGGTCGTCGCCCCGTACGAGGAACAGGCCCAGGCCCGGCTCGAAGCGGAGCGTGCGGCACGCTGCCGCGGGCTCCTGGACGGCGGTGTGGAGGGCATGCTCTCCGGGCTCGGGCCCCTGCTGCGCTGGCGCCCTCCCGTTCTGGAGGTCAGCTATCCGAAGCAGGCCGCCGACCGGGACCTGCATCTGGACGGCCGTGGTCTGACACTGGTCCCCTCGTACTTCAACTGGGGGGAACCGGTCACCTTCGCCGATCCCCAGCTGCCGCCCGTGCTCTGGTACTCGATGCTCCACGAAGGGAGCCGGCCGGGCACCCCGTACGGCGCCGACGTCGACGGCCGGCCCTTGACCGCCCTTCTCGGACGATCACGCGCGGTCGCTCTGCGCGCCGCGTCCACCGGCGCAACGACCACGGAGATCGCCCGTGCCGCAGGGATCTCGGCGTCATCGGCCAGTCGGCACGCCACTGCGTTGCGTGACGCCCCGCTCATCACCACCGTCCGGCACGGCCCGACCGTGTTGCACACCCTCACCCCGGCCGGGGCCTCCCTGCTCCGGGCGGGCACGACGGCATCCGTGTCGTCCGGCTGAACGGAATCCGGGTGGTGGGTGCCCGGGGCCGGGCAGGCAGCGCGATGGAGGGGGTGATCGTGGCGTGTTCCGTATCCTGGGGGCATGCGTATGCGCCCCACTCTCAGCTGGGTCCCTCCGGCGGACCTGTCGCCGGGCACGACCGATCTGACGCCGGTTGCCGAGGCGCTGCGCACCGGCGGTGTGCTGGTACTCAGCGGGGCGGGCCTTTCCACGGAGTCGGGCATTCCCGACTACCGGGGCGAGGGCGGGAGCCTGAGCCGGCACACTCCGATGACGTACCAGGAATTCGTCACCAGCCCTCAGGCCCGGCGGCGGTACTGGGCGCGCAGCCACCTCGGCTGGCGCACCTTCGGTAGCGCCCGCCCCAACGCCGGACACCGAGCCGTGGCCGCGCTCGGGCGGCATGGCCTCCTCTCGGGCGTCATCACCCAGAATGTCGACGGTCTGCACCAGTCCGCCGGCAGCGAGGACGTCGTGGAACTCCACGGCAGCCTGGGACGGGTCGTGTGCCTCTCCTGCGGTGCCCGCAGCCCGCGTCGGGAACTCGCCCGGCGGCTGGAGGAGGCCAACGCCGGTTTCGAGCCGGTGGGCGCCACGATCAACCCGGACGGTGACGCCGACCTCACCGACGGACAGGTCGGGGAGTTCCGCGTGATGCCGTGCACGGCGTGCGGCGGCATCCTCAAACCGGACGTGGTCTTCTTCGGTGAGGCCGTACCTCCGCCGCGGGTCGCGTACTGCCGCGAACTGGTCGGCGGGGCGGCCTCCCTACTGGTGCTGGGTTCCTCGCTCACGGTGATGTCCGGGCTGCGTTTCGTCCGCGAGGCGGACCGGGCCGGGAAACCGGTACTGGTCGTGAACCGGGACCCGACCCGGGGCGACCGGCACGCCGTCGCCCGCGTCGCACTCCCGCTGGGAACGGCCCTCACCGACGTGGCCGGCCGGCTCGGCATCGCCGTGGGAAACGAGGCGGCAGAGTCCCGGTGAGGCGGTGACCGCGGCAGGGCGCCTCGGGCACGCTCCCGCACCGCGGGCCCCGAACGTCCCGCCTCTCCCGCCCGCTCGCACCGGTCGACAGACCGCTCGCCGGTGCCTCGCACGACCACCGGTCCCTCGTCCGCCGAGCCTGTCGCGCGTCACCGCACCGAGGGGCGCGGGTGCGTGGCCCAGTGTTCGGCGGCCGTGATGCCCAGCAGCACCACGTCGTGATGTTCTCCGGCGAAGTACTCGTGCTGCCGGAGCCGCCCCTCGACGGTGAAACCCAGCTTGGCGTACAGGGCGAGGGACGCCTCGTTGAAGGCGTAGACCTCGACTTCACACTTGTTGTAGCGCTGCTCCGCGAACATGTAGGTGAGGACAAGTCCGGTGGCCTCCGTCGCATACCCCCGCCCACGGTGCTCGCGGGAGATCTCGATGCCCGTCTTGAACCGTCCGGCGCGGGCATCGGTCTCTCCGACCGTCACGGCTCCCGCGAACGCGCGGTCGGCCAGCACCTCGACCACCAGCCGGAACGCTTCGGTGTTCGGCGGCCGCCCGGCACGGTCGGCGGTCCAGGCCCGGAAGCTCTCCGCTGAGCGGGGAGGTTCGACCAGGTCGGCGTTGCGTACGTCGATGGTGTTCCGGGCCTGGTCCCGGAACCCCTTCCAGTCCTCCGGCTCGACGCCCCGGAGGCGCACCTTCTCGCCGGCCCACATGTCGCTCATGACGCTCACCACTTCGCTCAGTTGCAGACGTCGGCGGCCGGTCGCTTCGACTTCCCACGGCAGCAGCGGACACGGTCCCGTCCCCTGGTGGACGCACCGGGTCAGGACCGCGTGACCGGCAGGGGCCGGCTCGCGGACAGGATGTCGCCTTCCCCCGGCAAGGGCAAGGCACATGGGCGAAGGCCCGACCGGCCCGCCGACCGGGGGCCCCGAGCCGAGGCAGGAGCCTGAACCGCCGAAGCCGGACGAGGTCTCCCTCCCCCCGCCGCGCCGCACGGGCGGTCAGGCCACGGAGCGCACTCCCCAGCTGGGCGACAGACGAGACCTCGCTTGCTTTACTGTGCCGAAACCTCTGGAATACCTCAGATTTGTTTTCGACAGCTGGAGCGCACTGCCAGAATCACAGGGTTCCTGATCATGCGCCTTCGAACCATCGCCGGGCGCAGCCCCCCACGGGCCCGGCCGGGACCGACCATCATCCCCTCACAAAGGCGAATCCCCTCCATGAGTGACGGCAGCATCACAGCAGCCGATCAGCTCGCCGCTGACTCACCAGCGGCGCGCTCCCCCCACGTGGACGCCGGCGACGCCGGTTACAGCAAGGACCTCAAGTCCCGCCACATCAACATGATCGCCATCGGCGGCGCGATCGGCACGGGACTGTTCCTGGGCGCCGGCGGCCGTCTCGCCGACGCCGGGCCCTCGCTCGCCATCGCCTACGCGGTCTGCGGTGTCTTCGCCTTCTTCGTCGTCCGCGCGCTGGGCGAGCTGATCCTCTACCGGCCGTCGTCAGGCGCCTTCGTCTCGTACGCCCGCGAGTTCATGGGTGAGAAGGGGGCTTTCGCGGCCGGCTGGCTGTACTTCCTCAACTGGTCGACGACTGCGATCGCCGATATCACCGCAGCAGCGACATACGCGCACTTCTGGGGCATGTTCAGCGACGTCCCGCAGTGGATCCTCGCGTTGATCGCCCTCGCGGTGGTGCTCACGGCCAATCTCATCTCGGTGAAGTACTTCGGCGAGATGGAGTTCTGGTTCGCGATCATCAAGGTGGCCGCCCTGGTCGCCTTCATGCTGGTCGGCATCTTCCTCGTCGTCACCCAGCATCCGGTGGACGGCCACACCCCGGGGCTGTCCACCGTCTCGGACACCGGTGTCTTCCCCGTCGGCACACTTCCGATGCTGCTCGTGATCCAGGGCGTCGTCTTCGCCTACGCCTCCGTCGAGCTGTGTGGTGTCGCCGCCGGCGAGACGGAGAACCCCGAGAAGATCATGCCCCGTGCCATCAACTCCATCATGTGGCGCGTCGGACTGTTCTACGTCGGCTCGGTGGTGCTGCTCGCGCTGCTGCTGCCGTACACCGCCTACTCCGGGGACCAGAGCCCCTTCGTCACCGTCATGGACAAGCTCGGCGTTCCCGGGGCAGCCGGTGTGATGAACCTGGTGGTACTGACCGCCGCTCTGTCCAGTCTGAACTCCGGCCTCTACTCCACCGGCCGCATCCTGCGCTCCATGGCGCTGTCAGGTTCCGCGCCCCGGTTCACCGGTCTGATGAACAAGGGGCAGGTGCCCTACGGCGGCATCCTCCTGACCGCGGGCTTCGGGGTACTCGGCGTCGGGTTGAACTACGTGGTGCCCGGCCAGGCATTCGAGATCGTGCTGAACTTCGCGTCGATCGGGATCCTCGGGACCTGGGGCATGATCATGCTCTGTTCGCTGGTCTTCTGGCACCGCTCGCAGAACGGCCGGGTGACGAGGCCGGCCTACCGCCTGCCGTGGGCTCCGTACACCCAGATCGTGACCCTGGTGTTCCTGGTCGGGGTGGCCTTCCTGATGTGGTGGGGCGGCGGCGTCGGCCGGACGACGGTGATGTGCCTGCCGCTGATCGCGGCGGCACTGGTCGGTGGCTGGTTCGTCGTCCGCGGCCGGGTCGACGAGGTGGCGCGGGCCAAGCAGAACGTCTGACCTCGCGCCCCCTGCCCGGGTGCCGACCGGCGAGCAGAACGGTCGCCCGCTCGCGTCGGGGCGAGAGTGCAGCCCTGCGACAACGGCGTCGCGCCCCACGCATGCGTGGGGCGCGACGCCGTTGTCGGCCGGAGCCGACTCGTCCGTGCGGGGCGGCACCTGTGGCAGGCCGCCCCGCCGTTCACCGGCGGTCCGGCCCACCGACCGCGGTCGTGCTCATGAAGGGCCGAGAGCCGATCGGGACCGGTCAGGCCGCGGTGCCCTCAGCGGTTTCGGGTGCCGGCGCGCGCCGGATGGGCAGCATCGTCTCTACCTCGTCCCCCGCGAGGTGGTCCACGATCAGCCGGTTGACCAGGGCCGGCTTCTCCAGCGGAACCAGGTGTGAGGCGCCGGGTACGACGGCCAGCTGGGCATCCGGGATCGCCCGGTACAGGGCCGTCGTATGCTCCAGCGTCATCATGTCGTCATCGCCGACCAGGACGAGGACAGGCGCCTCGACACGGCCCAGGTCGTCGCGGGTGAGCGTCGGCTGGGTGCGCCACATGTCGATCATCTTCTCGGCCACCACCGGCCAGTGGCCCGCGCCGTCCGGCGCGACGGCCTCGTACATCTCACGGAAGAACGCGAGGCCGTCGCCGGCCGGCGTCATGGCGTCGAGCATCCCGGGTTCGGCGAAGCACTCGGCCGCGGGGCGGAAGTTGGCTCCGACGGCCACGACCTTGCGGACCAGGTCGGGCCGGGCGATGGCGACGAGCAGCGCGACCACGCCCCCGTCGCTCCAGCCCACCAGGTGGGCCGGCCGTCCCACGACGGTCTCCAGGAAGGCCTCCGTGTCATCCGCCATGTCCTGGTAGGAGAGCGGGCCGGCGACGTCGGGGGTGTGCCCGTGCGCGCGCCGCTCAGGCAGGTGGACGCGGTATCCGGACGCGAGGTCGGTGCGCAGCTCCCCCCACGTCTCGTTGGTACAGAAGCCGCCGTGCAGCAGGATCAGCGGTTCACCGGCGCCCTCGGTCTCGTACCACGTCCTGACTCCGGGAAGTTCCGCGTACTCGCCCATCGTTCCAGGCCTCTCCGCGCTGTCGCCGTCCCGGCCAGTGTGCGCCGGCCCTCTCACGTCCGCCACGCGGGCCGAGGGCGCCGGGCAGGCACCCGGGGCCACCGGCCCGCGTCGGGCGTTCCGAGAGCCCCGGGCGAAAAGGGAAGGACGAGAGAGGAATCCCGGTACGTGGTCGCCGCTCCTCCGCCTCCGTCGAGCGGGGCGCCGGCAGGGTCGCCCCCCCCTGCGTCCCGCCGTACGCGGCCGGGCCCGTGCGTGACGGGGCCACGGGTCACCCCGTCGACTCGTCCGGGGTGGGGTGTTCGGGGTGGACGCCGGCATTGCGGGCCGCGCCGCGGCCGGAGCCGGCTTCGTCCAGGTCGGGCCTGTCGGTCTCGGGTTCGGCGTGCTGTTCCGCTTCGGCGGCTTCGCTGTCCGGCGGGAGGATCACGTCGAGGGCGTCCTCACCGTCCTGGACCTGCTGGTCGGGCATGTCGGCGGGTATGGGCGGCGGGCTGCCCTCCGCACCTGTGTAAGCGGTGCCCTGGGGCCTGCGATCGGTCATGTCGTCACTCCCGTCGGTGCGTGCCCGTCCGGTGCGGACGGGCCGGTTTCGCACCTCGCATACCCCCCGTCCCTGGGACGACGCATCCCGGTCCGGATGCTTCCCGCACCGGGACGGGAAGGCGGACGACCCGTGCGTACGTGCAGGCGGACGCGCCTTCCGTACCCGGACTCCGTCAGCCGCACGAACTCCTCGAACTGCGACAACGGTGGAGCAGCGGCTCGAGGGGCGGCACACACGGGACTGCGAGGGCTCACTGCGATCCTGGACCGCGCGGGTAGGTCCGGCAAGTGCTGCCGCTTGCGCCGGGACACAGGCCGGCCGCAGGCGACCACCGGTGGGCGAGCCGGTGGCGTGACCGATGTGCGGCGGTGAGGGTGCGGTCATAGTCATCGGGGAGGTGGCGACGCCGGGGCGGTGGCACGCCCCGTCGGCACTGTGGCGAGGGAATCGCACCCGGTCACCGGGCATATGACGACAGTGTCCACAACCGGGTCCGTGCGTCATGGCGAACCGCACGGCGGGCAATCGGCACACGCACGCGCGCAAGCATCACGACCACGGACACGATCACGGCGGTCTCACTCGTGGTGCTGCCAGGTGCGGATGCCGTGGGCCGGTCCACGCGGCGCCGCGGCTGACGGCCGCGACCGTGCACACCGACCACGCGCCCGTGGAAGACGATCCGCACACCGAGCTCCGCCCTCTCGCCGTACGGGCTGCGGAGGCTCAGGCGTTGCCGTGGTGGACGCGGCCCTCCCCCGGGCTGCAGGACATGCGGAGCCGTGTGCGGTGCGGTGGCGGGGACGTGGGGGGGGGTGAGCGTCTCGCTGTGTTTCCCCGTTGGCTCCGGCGGCGTCCCTCCAGGATCGTGCGGCGGTTGACCCTGACGCACGGGCAACCTCTCAGCATGGCTGGCATGACTTCACAAGCCGATGCCGCCGGAACCGACCAGGGATCCGCCCCCGTGACACTCGCCTGCGTTCCGACCGACAGGGAGGAGGGGGCCGCAGGACGCGATCGGGCGGTGCAGCACTTCACGGTCCACCACGACGGCGTCACCATTCCGGTGACCCGCGGCGGCCGCGGACATCCACTGGTCCTGTGCCCTGGACTCAACTCGACCCAGGCCGGCCTGCACGACCTGGCCGACCTGCTTCGGCGCGACCACGACGTGGTGACCTTCGACCTCAGGGGCCACGGCCTGGCTTCGGCCGCCGGACAGTACTCCTTCGAAGCGTTCCTCAGTGATCTCGTCGCCGTACTCACACACATCGAGCTGCCCTCCGCCCCCCTGCTCGTGGGCTACTCGATGGGTGCGGATCTGGCCGTGCACTACGCCGCCGAGCGTCCCGGGGCAGTCGCGGGACTCGTCCTCATCGACGGGGCGAACCCGTTGCCCGAGCCGTTCATCGCCGATGCGGACCTGGCGGCGTTCCGCGCTATGGCAGAGGACCTGGCGACGCGGCAAGACGCGATGCGGGCGACCGCGCGTCAGGTGCTGCTCACCGGGCAGGACATCTTCGACCTGAATCTGGAGATCGATGTGGTCCGGTCCGCGATACTCGACCGGTACGGGAAGATCGATCACCCCATCCGTATGATCATGTCGACGTCCATCGCCGGAAGCAGCGGTGCAGGACGTGCGTCACGGCACAACCGCGTCTGGCGCGCCGGCGTCGAGCGGCTCGTCCGTGCACGATCCGACGTCGCCACGGCGTGGCTCGAGGCCGACCACGGGCTGGTCTTCACTCATGCCGCGGAAATCGCGGAGATCATCAGGAGCGGACCACTCAGACGTCAGGCCGGTTTCCAGGAGACTGGTCCGATGCTGACCATCGGCGAGCTGGCGTCGCATGCCGGCGTGACCGTGCGCGCGGTGCGCCACTATCACGCCAAGGGGCTGTTGCCCGAGCCGGAGCGAGACCGCTCCGGCTATCGGAGGTACGACGCCGGCGCCGTGGTCGAGCTGATCAGGATCCGGACCCTCGCCGCGGCAGGGGTCCCGCTGGGACGCGTGCGGGAGCTGCTGGAGGCCGAGGAGTCGGAGTTCACCGCGGCGATCACAGATATCGACAAGCGGCTGACAGCCGAGATCCGAGTACGGCAGCGGCACCGGGAGCGGATAGCGTCCCTCGCCTCCGGGGACCACCTGGCGTTACCTCCGGAGGTGGTCGGGCATCTCGACCGGCTGCGGGCGCTCGGGGTCGACGAGCGGATCGTCCAGGCTGAACGTGACGGCTGGATTCCATTGGTCGCGCTCGCGCCCGACCGAGTCCCGGAGTGGATGGCGCGCAAGCGCAGGCAGATCACCGACCCCCAGTTCGTCGCCTTCTACGTGACCCTGAGCCAGGCTCTCGACCGCACCCACGACGACCCGCTGCTGGTCGCATTGGCAGACGAGCTGGCCGCTTACCTCACACACATGGCCGACGAGCAGGGTGAGGACTACGTCGACGACACCGGCATCTCACCACCGTTGGCCCAGCTGATGGACGTGCTGGCGTTCGAAACGGTGCCGCCGGCCCGGCAACTGATCGAGCTGCTGACGAAGCGAGGCTGGACCGGATGGACCAGGCTTCAGCGCGTGCGCCCCACGCGGGAGGCGACCGAGATCCTCACTGACGAACTGAGGGCCGGGGGCTGAGGAGCCGGCGTAAGGGGCCGACCCGTGGCCCGGGCGGAGGAGACGGCGACGTGCGGGTGGGCCGCGACGACATGTCGTCGCGGCCCACCCGCACGTATCGGCACCTGTTCCACCGAACTCGCTGGGCAGGCGCGGATCGAATTCTCGAAGGCCTCGGCAGCGTTCTATCGGCTCACGGAACTAGAAATAGTGCTTTCGCCCGCCCACCTTGCGACCACTTGCGCCAAGGAGCCACAGGATGGCGCCGACCACGACGAGCACGCTGCCAATGGTGGTCAGCAACGATATGCCGACAAGCAAGCCGATTACGAGCAGAATGGCACCGAGCAGAATCATGTCAGTTCCCGTCATAGAGCTTCATGGGCGCGTTCAGATTTCCACTTCGTAGCGGACTGATCACACCCGGCCGGTACAGCCTGGCTGACTTCAATTCGTTAGCGGTCAGGTTCCTGCCGCGCTCATCCTCGTGCCCCGCACCATCGCGTTCATGCACACCGCAAGCGCACATGAAATGCGTAATCTCACGATCACTCGTTCACAACAGATGTCCGCGTGCAACGCGCGACGGGGTACCTGCCCGGCGGGCAGTTGCCTCGTGTCGCGCCGCCGCTGCCGGCGATCCGTCCGCCACCGACACCCCGCACCCACCAGCACAGCAAGCGGCTACCGATAGCACTCGCGTTCGGGTTACCGCATCTGCCGAGGGTGCGCCTGCCCACCGATCACAATCACCCGACGACGGTGCGGACCCGCCGGAACGGCGTTCGTGGCGGTGGTTGAGCGCCCGGTACCCGGTCAGCCAGGACATGGCCCGCTCCGTGACCCATCGGCGGTGTCCCATCAGACCGCCCGAAGCACGCTTCGGGAGCCCTTCTCAGAGCGGCCCTGGACAGCAGGGCTGCCCTGAGAGCCGGTCACTCGCACCGGAACAGGTGGTGTTTCACCCCGTTCGGACGGGAGCTACCTCCGAGTGGAACCGGTCGGGCAACTCGTCGGGGCCTCCCGGAGTCGTCTCCACCCGTGTCAGCAACCGAGGACGCACATCGGCGTCTTCGGCACGGTTGAAGACGTGCGCGTAGTCGGCGGCAGGGGTCTCCCTGTCAGGCCCGACCTCGACCGAGGCGGATGGCTGTGCCGACGCCCGTCGCGGCCGGCGGCGTCCCGGACGTCTCGGACCGGGGCGGTTCGGGCAGCCGGGGCGTCGCAGCGGAGTGTCCTCAGGGCCCTCATGGTGCGGGAGTGGGGCCGCCGGGACGGAACCTCTCGACCCCGACCACATGCCGCACCTTGAGGGGGCGCACGATCGCCGCGACCCGCTGCTCGCCCGGCATGATCCACTCGAAGCGCTCGACGCCCAGGTACTTCCTGGCCAGCCGGTCCATCCGGTCGTGCGCCTCCTCGCCTTCGATGAAGCGGACCACCTCACCGCTGATCTGCACCCTGTCGAAGGGGTCGGCGGCGTCTGCGTGCGAGAGATAGACGCGGGGGTCGCGGCGTAGATTCTGCTCCTTCACCCGGCCCACCGAGGTGTTGAACGTCAGCTCTCCCTCCCCCTCCAGATCCACCCACATCGGGCTGACCTGCGGAGATCCATCGGCGAACACGGTGCCGACGTACCAGATGTGAGGGGCTCGCAGTCGCGCGCGGACAGCTTCGTCGAAGGTCGCAGTCATCACCGGAGGCTACCAACCATGACCCGCAGGACAGCTCAGAGGGCTGCTCGTCCGACGGGGCACCGACGACGGGATGGCACACCCACACCTTCCTGCCCGCACCGCCCGGTACGTCCGGAGCGCCCTGCCGGGCCAGGCGGTACGCGGCGTTCAGGGTCAGACAGAGGCTTGCCGGGTGGGCTGGGCGTGCGACAGCAGGAACTCGGTCGCCCTCGCGATGGCCTCGGTGGACGTGGCGTGGCAGGCCTCGGACTCCTCCTCCTGCTGGTCCGCGGCGACGGCTGCGAACCACCAGGCGTCGGCGTCCGGCTCGTGGTGAATGACGGCCGTGCCGCCTGCATAGCGAAGCGGGATGGATTCACTGGCCGACTTCTTGGCGACCGCGTGGGGCCACTTCAGGCGAGCGGACTGGCGCTTGATGCCACCCCAGGCCTTACCCAGCTGGGCGTAACTCGCTCCCCCACGGCCGGCCACGGTCGCGGCGCTCTCCGCCAGCCGGTCGACGGACTGCTTGGCTTCGTACAGTGCCCGCAGCAGAGCCAGTTGCACGTCCGGCGCGGCCATGAGGGCCTTGTCGAAGGGTTTACCGGCGGCCTGATAGGCGAGCGCGCGTGTCGAAATGCGTTCGGTGAGCGCGCGGACGGTCTTGAGGACTTCGTCGTCCATGACGAACGAATCGTCGTCGGTGGGCTCATTCCAGGCGGGATCCACCGCGGTCAGGACGGTGGGCCAGAAGTCCTTGTCGTCCTTGTCGGGGGTCGGGATTGCCACTGCGTCATCCATGCGACAAACATACCTGCGCGGGACACTGACGACAAGTAAATCTGTCGAGTGCTTCGATGACAGCCTAGGCTGTCGGGTGCTGTCAGGGCCGAATCGGCCGCACGCCGGACAGGGCGGACATGTCGAACCCGGACACGTCCGACAGCGTCGCGCGGGCCCCCCTTCCCGGAGGTGGGGCACGAGGCGGAACCCCGTGCCCCGCGCCGCGTCCTCACCGGCTCCGTCCGGCGTGAAAGTGCCGGTCCACTCGACGAGGGAGGAGCCGCCCTGCGCGTCCTGGCGCACGGTGAGGGTCGAGAGGTAACCGGTCACCGGGAACGGGGCCTCGAGTATCGAGTAGCTGTAGGTGCGGGCCTTGTCGTCGAAGAGATCGAGACGCTCGACGATCCGGCCCCCTTCCTCACTCGTGAGGCTCCGGGTGCGACCTCCTTCACCGAGCTCACTCCTGAGGATGTACGGCAGCCAGTCGGGCAGCGTGCCGAAGCCTCCGATGAGCTGCCAGACACGTGTGGGCGGCGCGGGAATGCGAATCGACGCGGTGGTCGTGGTCCAAGACTCGCTTGGACTGAGTTGAGTCCCCAGAGGTCTTACATGCTTGACCTGCGACAACTTCGCTACTTCATCGCCGTGGCCGAGGCCGAGCACGTCGGCCGCGCGGCAGAGCAGCTACACATCTCCCAGTCGCCTCTCAGCCGCCAGATCGCCCAGCTCGAGAAGAGCCTCGGCCTCACACTCTTCGAGCGCACCCAGCAGCGCATTCGTCTGACCGCCGATGGACGGGTCTTCCTCACCGAGGCCCGCGCGCTGCTGCGCCACGCCGACCGGCTGGAGAACCTCGGGCGACGCCTGGGACGCGGAGAGGAAGGCGGACTGTGCATCGGGTACGTACCCGACGCCATGCACACCGGCGTGCTCCCTTCAGCGCTGCGCATCCTGCAGCGGGAGCGCCCCGGCATCCATGTGTCCCTCTACCATCTGACCCCGGACGAACAGTTCGTGGGCCTGCGGTAACGCAGCCTCGACATCGCCCTGGTCCAGCAGCCCCCCGGAGCGGACGACCCCGACCTGCTGGCGGCCCCCCTGCTCGAGGATCCACTGCTTCTCGCCCTGCCCGCGCGACACGCCCTCGCACGCCGGCAGGACATCACGGCGCCCGACCTCGACGGCCAGCCCTGGATCGCCATCGACACGCTGCACCAGCAGGCGGCCAGGGACACGTTCGTCGCCGCCTGCACGGCGTCGGGTTTCACACCTGACATCCGCCTCGACGCGCCGGATCCGCTGACCGCCCTCGGCCTCGTCGCCTCGGGCCTGGAGCTGGCGCTCGTCCAGAAGAGCATGATCCATGGCGCCACCGAGGGAGTGGAGGTCCGGGAACTCCCCTGGCATCAGGCTTCCGTGCACCTGTGGGCAGCCTGGCACCGCACCGACCTCCGCCCGGTGGTCGGGTCGTTCCGCGAAACCGTCCTCAGCCACCGCACCGCCCCACCAGCCGTGTGACGGCACAGGCCCACGGGTCGTGTCCTCGACCCAGCGGGGAGCTCAGCCCCCTCACTGTGGGCGATCGCCTGGCGCGGAATCGCGCTCGGCCTGGCGGGCCGAGCGGCACCCCGTCCCACCGGTGGTGGCCGCCTCTGGAACACGGGGCGGCCACCACCGGTGGGACGAAGTCTCTGTCCATGCGCACGCCCTGGTGGCGGTGGCCCGAACCGCCGGCGTCCGCTTCAGCGGCATCGCAGGTCCTGCCGCGTGCCGCGCTTATGCGCGGTCGGGGTGACAGCAGTCAGCCCCAGACCGGAGCCGAGAAGACGCTGGCCGAGTTGTATCCCGCGTGCGGGAGGGGCGGCCAGCCGACGGGCTCGGGCTGGGTGCGGTGGAAGTCCGCTGCCACGAGCGTCGCCAGGTTGAAGTACGCCTCGCGGGTCTGTGCCTTCATCTTGGCCAGGTCGACCTCCGCTCCGGCGGAGAGGTGCTCGTCGAAGGGAACGACCACCACACCACGGCAGCGAGCACGGAAATGGGCAACCACATCGTTCAGCTTGACGATCTTTCCGGTCTTGCGCGCCTCGGACACCACGGTGATGCTCCGCTGGACGAGGTCCGCGTAGCCGTGGGCATTGAGCCAGTCCAAGGTGGTGCTCGCACTGGCAGCGCCGTCCACGCTGGACGTGGCGACGACGATCAGCTGATCCGCGAGATCCAGTACGCCGCCCATGGCGCTGTGGAGCAGCCCGGTACCGGAATCCGTGAGGATGATCGGGTAGTGCTGCCCGAGGCAGCCGACCACCTTGCGGTAGTCCTCGTCGTTGAACGCCGTGGAGACTGCGGGGTCCACGTCGTTGGCGAGGACCTCCAGGCCGCTCGGGGACTGGGAGGTGTACCGGCGTACCGCCATGTAGTTGGGCAGGTTCGGCAGATCGGCCACCAGGTCACGGATGGTCGCGCTCGTCTCCCTGCGTACCCGTCGGCTGAGCGTGCCGGCGTCGGGGTTGGCATCGATCGCCACGACCCGGTCCTGGCGCTCCGTGGCGAGCATCGCGCCGAGGGCGGTCGTGGTAGTGGTCTTGCCGACTCCGCCCTTCAGACTGATGACGGCGATCTTGTAGCAGTCCATCACCGGGGTTCGGAGCACGGACAGCTTCTGCTGCCTCACCCGTTCGGCGCCCCTACCGCCGAGACGCAGCTTCTTGAGACCGCCCCGGACGCCGGACTTGTTGCGCAGGAGACGTTCCGACGAGAGCTCGACCGACGAACTGTGCCCCAACGCGCTGCCATGACCGGAACGGTCCGGAGCCGCAGGAGGATAGGCGGCCGCCGCCCGGTGGTTGACCGGGGGGGCGTCGGCGAACCGTGGAGCCTGCGCAGCCCCGGCGTACGGGTAGGACAGGGGGGCTCCGCCCTGTCCGTGGGCGGAGGCGGCGCCGGCAGGCGCGTGCGGCCCGAATTCACCGTGTCCGACCTCGTCGGCCGCCCGCGCCGACGGACGGGATTCCCGGGCCGCGGAGGCGTGGGACTCACTCGCCGCGTACCGGTCCGGCGGCCTGTGGCCTCCGAAGCCCTCCGGCCTGCCCTCTCCCCCGTCAGGCGTAGGACTGCCGACGCTGAGGTCACGGTCATTCGTCATACTGTTCGGTCCTTTCGATGATCTCGTAGAGCTCTTGGGCACAGCTTCGGCGCGTCGGGGAGAGGATGCTTCCACCACCGATCTACCGTGTTCTTCGGGTTGACGAGGCGCTTCTTCGCGGGGGCAGTCCTCGACACCGGGCGCGGACAGCCGCGGCCGACCGGCAGGAAGGCATCTCTGGATCTCGGAAGCCAGGCTCTTCGGCCGGTCGGATCCTGTCATGGGGCCGTGCGGAGGACGGTCCCCGAGCCTGTGCGTGCGGGTCGACGGCCCTTGCCGGAACGGCAGCAGTTCGGGAGCGTCGGCACCCTTGGTCCCAGGGTCCTTCATGCTCCGGAGCTGCGACGACTTGGCGACCGGCCGGAGACCACCTCGTACCAGCATGCCGTTGCTGTCGACCGTCAGTTCGTGCTCTATGAACTGCTCCACGGTCAGTACCTGCTTCTCCCTGCCCAAGGAGCGTGGCGGCTGCCTCCAGGTCATGGCCTCCCCATGGCCGCCCCACTCGCGCGCAGCCATCGCCCGCCTCTCGGCCGCTTCCATGGCCTGCTTGACCTTCGGAGGGATCTCGATCCGGCTCCTCACCCGGTAGCGCCCGGTCTCCAAGTCGTCCGCGCACTGCAGCTGCACCTTCAGAGGGCCCACGAAGGAGTACAGCTGCGACTCCGCGTAGTCGCGCACCTTCTCGACCAGTTCCTCGCCGAGCATGACCAGGCAGGTGCTGTGCAACGCGTGATCGTCGCTGTTCAGCTCGATGACGAAGCTGTTGGGTACAACCGTGCGATCAGTGCTCCAGATCCTGGCGTTGACGTCACACTCGCGCCGGAGCGCGCCGACGAACTCCAAGGGCTGCACCGCAGACTTGAAAGCCTTGGCGAAAGCGCCGTTCACCCACGCCTCGAAGCGCTGCTCCAGCTTGTTCAGCGTTCCCACTGTCAGCCTTCCAGTACGGATCGCCCGCCATTTGAGCGAATGTGCGTTCACTGACTGGGTGTCTCTAGCCGGAATTCGCCCCTTGCTGCGGTGTGTCGGCGCGATTCACTCGATCGTCCCCCCAGTCGCCCGCTTCGGCCGATGCCCGGACCGACGGGCGGGGACGAAACCCGGCACTACGGGCCGGACCCTTCCCGGGCCACCGGGCACTCGCGCTCCGTCGAAGAACGGTTCGAGGCGGCACTCCGCCTGCTCGCCACAGGACCGCGTACCTCACGATGCGATGGCGCAGCGGCCGTCACACACCGTGGTGACATCACCTGACGCGCCGATACCTGTGCGGTCGTCATCGGGACGCAGGTTCTCGAGAAACGGAGAAGGCTCGACGCGGCCCGGGCGGCTGGCCGGAAGCCCGGCCGGTGCGGACGGGCGCGTCGACGGCGCAGGTGGGCCCGCGCGTCAGGCCACGGCCGAGATGGACCTTGACGGGGTCGAGTAGGCGAGGATCATCGGCGGCAATGCTGTCCCGTGGTACGCGTCGTGTGTATGACTTCCTCGTGCCGCCTTCCCGGCCCTGCGGTCAGGGTGTGCGGTCCCGGACCAGGTTCGTCGCGAGCGACACATGTGCGGAGGCTTCCGGCGGCGTGTCCCTGGTGTCGGGTTGCCGGGGGCGCGTTCACACACCGCGTGTGCGTCGGCTCGGCGCGGGGACCATGCGTACGAGACCCCGGACGACGGTCTCGATCAGGTCGCCGGAAGGTGCGTCGGTGCCGTGCGTCAGAAGCCGGGCGAGAAAGCGCACCGGCGTGGGCGAGGCCATGACGCGGCGGTTGAGGAGCGGACGGTATCCGTACCGGGCGAGCACCACCTCGGCGACGGTGTTTCCGAGCCGGCAGGTCCCGCGCCCACCACGATCCCTGAGCCTCGTGTTCGGCTGAACCGACACTTTCGTCCGACGCCACCGGCTGGTCCTCGGTGAGCGGGCGAGTCGGGACATCCGGCGTGTCGCCGGAACCGCGCTCGCGCGGACCGGGCTCCTGGCCTGCGCACCGCACATGCCCGGCCCTGAGCCCGGTACATCCCCCTGAGGCAGGTCGCGAAAGTGTCCACTGGTGACGCGCGCCGGCGCACGCCGACTCCCGTCGGCCCTGCCCACGGGTCCGCGCCAGGTGTGTGGATGCCGGTGGCACTGGTCCTGGCGGCATCGGCGCCTTGGCCGGACAGGGGACGGCCCACGGAATCCGGAACTCGCACGAAGGCGGTCAGGCTGTACGGGGCCGACTCGGAAAGTGCCGGGTGCTGTCGTCGACGAGGCACTCGTATCGGCAGTGTGCGCTCGAGTCCGCGTCCCAAGGACGGGTTCGACCCCGTCGGTTCCGCTGTGGCCGGTACCGGCGACGCGCCCGGGTACGAACGAACGCACCCGACGCCACAGGCCCGGCTCCTGTCTCCGCTCGGTCACGCCCGCCGTCGCACAGGCACGTACGCCCGCTCGATGGCGGCACCAGGCCCTCGGATCGCGCTTCCGGGGCCTGGGCGACCTCGATCTACCGGATCAGGCAGTCGTGATGTTCTCCGCCTGGGGGCCCTTCTGGCCCTGGGTGACGTCGAAGGTGACGGCCTGGCCCTCCTGGAGCTCCCGGAAGCCGGTGGCGTTGATGGCGGAGTAGTGCGCGAAGACGTCCGGCCCGCCGCCGTCCTGCTGGATGAAGCCGAAACCCTTTTCGGCGTTGAACCACTTGACGGTTCCGCTGGCCATGCTCGTGCCTTCCCGTTGATATCCGGATCCCGCACCGCGCGGTCCCGGAGATGTCATGGTCCGGACCGGCACAGTAGAACGCCCGCACCGAAGCGCGGGCAGGTACGGCGAACCACGACATCTGGCAGTGACGCTACATGGCGAAACCGGCCCCCACCAGAGAGCAACGACGCGATGTGTGCATCCGATGGATTTGACTCACTCCTACGGCACGGTCCGAGCACGTGTCACACGGCCCGGCGGACACTGACCGGGAGTCGGTCACGGCTGACTCCCGGGTCCACGCCACTCCAGGGGCACTCATGTACCCGGGTTGATCCGGCCGTGTTCCGTCGGCACGGGTGAGTACCTCGTGGCCCTCAGAGGAGGCGGCGTCGAGGTCCCCGAAGCGGAGCGGCGGACCGCCGGGGTGGTGTGAGGTTCGACATCTCGCCTGCCGCGTCGCAGTGGTGGGCCGCGACGTGGAGGACAAGACACCATCAGGTGTACAGAGGGTCGACCAGGCTCGCCTCCGACCACATGGCCCCAGTCATGTCTACACAAAATCGCGCCAACACGGCAGCCTTCCCACGGTGTTGCGTGGTGCGGGCCGGGAATGGGCCCTCTACGGTCCCTTGGGATCGAGCACCGGAGAAGGCCCGCATCTGTGGTGAATCGGCATCCACTGGGGCGTTGCCTTCGTTTGTGGGTAGCATCAGCCGCCCATACCTGTTTGAGACACACCGAAAGACGAGGACTGCATGTCCGAAAACACTCTTACTTCCGGCATCAGCGCAGACTACGCACAGAGGATCGCCGATGACCTCGCGGCGAACCGCAGCGAGCAGGACCAGGCGCGTGCCGAGCTGACCCGTCTGCAGGACGAGCTCATCCGCCTCGAAGAGGGTGAGCAGATCCTGGTCAAGATGCAGGAGGTACTGGGCGGAACTGACAAGCCCGTTGCGCGCAAGAGCGGCGGCCGTAAGGCTGCGGCGGCTGTGCCCGCCGCCCGCCGGGCCAAGGGGAAGGCGTCCGCGCAGAAGGGAGCGGACGGGGCGAAGTCCCGGGCTCGGGCCGGTCAGCAGGCTTCCGCGAGCAAGTCCGCCGCCCCCAAGGACGCCGGCGAGCCGACCTGGCGCGAGTTGGTCACCGGGTATCTCGCGGAGCAGCGGGAGCCGAAGTCGGCCGCCGAGGTGACCGCCGCGCTGACCGAGGCTCACCCCCAGCGCCCGGCGCAGGTCACCGTGGTGCGCAACACCCTCGAGCACGGCGTCGCACAGGGGCTGCTGGAGCGCTCCAAGCAGGGACGCTCCGTCTACTACAGCCCCGTCCCCGCCGCGAAGGGCGACGAAGGCGCGGAGTCTGCCGCTTAGTCGGGAACGATGAGTGCGGGCGGCGGGAGTGCCTCGACGGCGTGCGTGTACGGCGTGGCCCCGTCGCCGGACCTGTCGGCCTGCCGCCGGTGGGGCCGGCCACACGCGGGCACAATGATCCACGCGACGGCGCACCTGTGCCCCGCAGTGGGCGTCACCGGACCCCCCGTGGCGCGAACCGCCGAGCGATCCCTGAGGTGCCGATCCGACACGCCGTCGGCACTCAGGGCGCCGGTCGGCCGTCTCCCCGTCGGCCACGCATACCGGAGTACGAGGGCCTGGAGCTCGCCCGGCAAGGGCCGCCCGGCCGTCGTCAGTGACGCGGCGCGGGGTACGAGGTGGGCAGACGCATGCCGCGGGCTGCCATGGCGCTCCGTACACGGTCGGGGTAGTCGGTGATGATCCCGTCGACGCCCATGTCCATGAGTGCCCCGATGGTGGCGGGGTCGTCACAGGTCCAGGGAACGACCTTGAGACCGCGCCGGTGCGCGTCGCGGATCATCTTCTCGTCGGGGTAGAACCGGAAGTCGGGATCGGCGACCGTACCGCTCTGCGGGAAACCGTAGTTCGGGGACAGCGTGGTGACGCCGGGGACGGAAGCGGCGGCCCTCACGAAGTCCCCGTCGTAGTCATCGGCGTCGATCCCACCGAGCCAGGGCGATGCTCCGGGCCTCCCCACCTGCAGGAAGTCGTAGTTCGTCAGCGCCACGAGAGGGTAGTCCGGGGCGAGTTCGTGCATCTCCTTCAGCGCCCCCCAGTCGAAGGACTGGACGGACACCTGCTTCTCGACGCCGGAACGGCGGATCTCCTGGAAGACGCGTCGGACGAAGAGCTCGCGCGGCGCGGTCTGCTCGGGCGCCCCGGCCTCCACCTTCGTCTCGATGTTCAGCCTGACCCGCTTCGCCCCGTAGCTCCTCACCAGGTTCAGGACGTCTTTGAGCTCGACCATGCGGAAGTTCTCGATCCGCTCCTGCTCCGGAAATCCGGGGAGCTGCTGATATCCGCAGTCGATGCTCCGGATCTGCGCGAGCGTCAGGTCCTTGACGTACTTGCCGACATACGGATACATCGGATCACCCGGCCTCAGCGGACCGGTGTCCTCACACTTCTGTGAGCTGACCTGCCGGTCGTGGGTCACCACCACCTTGCGGTCCTTCGTGATCTGGGTGTCCAGTTCCAGCGTGCTGACACCCAGCCGCAGCGCCTTTCCGAAACCCTCGAGGGAGCTCTCCGTGGTCAGTCCGAGTCCCCCACGGTGGGCCTGGAGGTCGAACGAGGTCCTGCGAACCGGTTCCCGCTCGGGGGAGGCCGTGGCAGCCCCTGCGGTCGTCGGAAGGGCCAGGGCGGAGAGAAGGAGGAGACCGGCGACCGCGTGCCTCAGGGACATGTGTGCCTCATCTGTTGCGTAGGGCTGGACGTCGCGAAGCCAATCCTGAGGGCCCGCCTCACACACAGACCCTCGGCGAGGACGTGGTGAACGTCCGTGGAACGCTCACTCGGAGGTGGTGACCAGCCGCCCGCCCCGCGTGCCGGTCCCTCCCCGCGAGTTCCGGGGGCCGGCTGCCTCCCGTGGCCCCTATCTACCCGCTCCGTAGGCGCTGAAATGCCCTGGCACCTGAACCATCCGCGCACGAGGGCGTCCGGGAACGGGATGCCGTGGCGGTCGACACGGTTCCGGACGTCGCCGGCACGTGCGAGGGGCCCTCGCTCTCCCCCGCTCCCTCTGGCCCCTTCAGAAGGACGGCGTTCCATGCGGCCGTTCGGGTGAATCCCGTCCGGCCGGGAATAGCGAGGTCGGGCCGCTGTTGACCACACCATGACTTCTGAGACGCGCGAGGCGTTTGGACGGATCGGCATCTGGAGCAGCGCACTGCACGGGTCGCGCACCGACGGCGCGGGCAGAAAGGCGATCGCGGAAGCGGTCGCCGAGCTCGAGGAGCTGAAGTACGGCACTCTCTGGATCGGCGGCAGTCCGTCCGTCGAGGACGCCGCAGCTGTGGTGGACGCCACCCGCACGGTCACGGTGGCCACCGGCATCCTGAGCATCTGGGACCACTCCGCCGAGGAGGTGGCCGGGCGGATCGCCGAGATCGACGCGACGGCGCGCGAGCGGTTCGTCCTCGGCCTGGGCGTCAGTCACGGCCCGATGGTGCCGCAGTACACGAAGCCGTACAGCTCGATGGTCGCTTATCTCGACGCTCTCGACGCCGCGAGCCCGCCGGTGAGCTCCGGGCGCCGCCTCCTGGCCGCCCTCGGCCCGAGGATGCTCGAACTGGCCTCGGACCGGACGCTGGGCGCGCATCCCTATCTCGTCACCGCGGAGCACACCGCGGAAGCACGCGCGGCGCTCGGCCCGGACGCGATGCTCGCCCCTGAACTGTCGGTGGTTCTGGACACCGATGCCGACCGTGCCCGCACCACCGCACGCGACATGCTGGCGATGTATCTCCAGCTCCCCAACTACACCGACAACTTGCTGCGCCTGGGTTTCACGGAGAGCGACTTCGAGGGTGGTGGCAGCGTCCGTCTCCTCGACGCCCTGTTCGCCCTTGGTGACGTCGAACGGGTGAGGGCCCGGACCCGGGAGTACCTCGACGCCGGCGCCGACCACGTGGCCCTGCAGATCCTCACCGCCGAGGAGGGGGGCGGTGGCCTGCCGCGGGCCGAATGGCGCGAGCTGGCCGGGGCTTTCGCGGACGAGCTGTAGCGGGGGCCGCTCTGCGAAGACCTCACCGGAGCCCTGCCGTCGGCCCGCCTCAGCTGGACAGGGCAACGTGGCACTTGCGGACCAGTGAGCCTCCGTCAACCTGAAGCCGCAGGTCGCAAGGCTGGTGTAACACGTGCTCTGGGTGCTCGTGCTGGTCGTCGGCGGAAGTCTGAGAAGAAGATCGTCTGTCAGTACGGCTGGGTCGAAGAGAACGCGATGCAGCGGCGTCGGCGGATGTGCGAGCCTGCTGTCCTCGGACGCCGACCGAAAACTCTGGTGACCCGCGATGATCCCCCCAAGCGGGTCCGCCATATCGCCCGCGAGCGAGGATCGGGTAGGCACATCGGGTCCGATCGGCTCATCGAGGCAGGGCTTGACGCCCTCGTTGAGACGTAAGACACCACCAAGAGACAAGGGGCGTTCGATGAAGTGGTTCACGCCGAACCGGGGCAAGCAGCATGCGGATGTGACATCTCTTCGCGGGGTTGCCAAGACCAGGGATGCGCCCCTGCCCCTGTCCTTGCCTGGCCAGGCGCCCTTGTTGCTCTCCAAGGGCGGTCCGGTGTCGCAGAGGATCGGCGGTGACGGTAACCAGGTCGCGCGTCTGACCACCGGGGTGGAGCCGGTCATCCTCGACATCAGGCACCAGGGGGCCGGGCACTTCGTCGTGGACGCCTTGGAGGGAAAGCTGCGTTCGCAGGGACAACTGGTCTACACCGACGGGCCTTTCTCCTGTCGGTCATTGATCAACGCCGACGACAGACCGGTGAAGGCACTTCGAGTCCAGGCGGACGGGCCGTGGACGATCGAGGTGACCGCGCTGTCGAGCGCGCTGCCCCTGGACGGCCAGGCACGGCGCCCCGCCTCGGACGTACTGTGCTACGAGGGTGGCCCGGGAATCGCGACGCTCACCTACGAGGGCGACCCGCGGTCCGGCGACGGTGGCTACTGCCTCATAGAGACCTTCGAGGCTGACGGGGGCGGCTTTCTCGACGAATTGGCCAACCGCACGGGCCCGTGGCAGGGCGAGGCGCCTCTGTCGGGGCCCTGCCTCGTCCACGCCCGCTCCGACGGACCGTGGTCCATCAGCGTGCAACCCGTGTGAGACCGGCCTGATGGGGAAGTATCCGGGCCGCCCGGTGGGACGGTCGGCTGTCGCGTGGTCGTCAGATCCCGGATCTGTCGCCGGGATCCTGCTGCCTGCGAGGAGTCCAATACCCCGAACCTCAGGGCGACCCCGGCTACGAGCGCGGCGACCCATGGACGGTGCGTCCACCACATGGTCCACGGCCAGGCACACAGCGCGCCGTTAGCGGTTGATTTCGAGGTTCGTCAGGACGAGCAGGGCGCGCAGGAGTCGGGGGGCGCGGGCGGGGTCGGTTCGGAGTTTGGTGGAGGTCCGCCAGTTCTTGAGGTGGGCGAAGGCGTGCTCGACTGGTGCACGTCCCACGGCGAGGACGCGGTTGGCGTCCTTCTGGCCCGGGGTGAGCTTGTGGGTTCGGCTGGCGGTGTAGCCGGTGACGATCATGGGGTTGAGCAGGTTGTTCTCCAGGCCGCGGAAGCCGAGGCCGACCAGCGCTCCGAGGCCGGCGGCGTGAAGGTGGGCCAGGATGTGGTCGTGGCGGGCTGCGGTGTTGTCGTGGGTGCGGCCGGGCCGGGCGGCGGATATCCAGATCAGGCGGCCTTTCTCGTCGGTGAGGGCGAGGAAGTGCAGGCCGTGGTCAGCTCGTCGCGCCAACGGCGGACGGTGGACTCGGACACGTCGTTGCCGCCGTCCATGTCGGCCAGGCGCTGGCCGTGGCGCAGTACGGCCAGGACGATCACCGCGATCTTCCCGGCGGCAGGATCCGCCACCTGGACCGCATCGCCTTGAGATGGCGCCTGAGCAGGTCGGCGAGGTGGTTGACGGTGCGCGTGCACAGCGGCAGGCGGCACTGGTAGACAAGCAGGCAGGTGTCCTCGGCGTGCTCTTTTGTATTCGTCACACAGTTCCAACGGTCGCCGGGGGCAGCCCGGATACGCCCGTGCCGAGCCGCTTCGAGTGGCGGTGCTCCTGGTCACAGGCGGGTGGTGAACCGGCCGTCGGGCAGCTTCTGGAGCCAGCCGCGATCGACGAGTCTGACCAGCTTGCCGCGCAGCGGTTCCAGTTTGGCCTTTACGCTGACGTCAACTCCCACCCCTTCGCCGACCTCGCGGGCCATGACCGGTCCGGCAGCCTGCCGCACGGCGGCGATGATGCGCTGGTAGTCCGGCGGGAGCATGCTTTCGTCCGTGCCCGGGTCGCGGCGCGGGATCAGCATCACCGCCCGGCCGCCCACCTGCCCGGGAATCGGCCGGGCTGAGGCGCGTTCCTCGGCGAGCTGCTCGCTCACCCACTCAAGGACACGTTCGGCGACGGCGAGCTCGTCCCGCCCAGCCCGCACTGCTTCCAGCTGCTTGGCCAGCTGTTCTTCGAGCTCGACGACGCCACGTGCGGGGCGCGCTCAGGCCGGCACGGCGCTATCCGAGTTCGATGGTGGTAGCGGCGAAGATGCCGGCCATGTCGACGTCGGGCGCGGCACGCGTGTACATCCGGGCACACTCGAAGGTCGGTTCGAGTCCCAGGCGCTCCATCAGCCTCACCGCGGCCGTGTTGACGTCGGGCACGTCCAGGGCCACCGGTGCCCCCTCCTGCGCTGCCGACAGGCTGTGCAGAAGGGCGAGAGCAACATCGTCGGAAGCGGCGTACAGGGGCCCCACGCGCGCGCCCGACTCGGCGGGGCGCACCACGCCGAAGCCGCTCAACTCGCCGTCCCGCAGTGCCACCAGAGCTGTGTGGCCAGGAACTCCCACCCACAAGGAGAGGAAGGCATCACGGCACGCGGGGAAGAAGCGGCGGTCGTAGGAAGCCAGCCTGTCGAAGGGAACCGATCCCGCGTCGAGGACGGTGATGTCTGCGGCAGGCACCCCGGTGTCCGGCACCCCTGCGTACCGCACGTGGTTCCAGGCGGTACGGAACCCGGACTTGCGGTAGTTGTCCTGCTGGTCGATCACACCGTCCAGGCCCACGTTCCGGCCGTCCAGATGTTTCATGGCCGCCCGCCATGTCTGGATTCCGTAGCCCTGGCCACGGATGTGAGGCCGCGCGATGTAGAGCCCGATGAACCCGAAGTCCGCTCCGTACCGTACGGCGGAGATGGAGGTGACGGGTTCCTTGTCCAGCCGCCCCAGGAGGAATCCGTGCGGATCGGCTGCGTGGAAGGGCACATGGTCCAGCTTCCCTGGATTCCACTGTTCGTCGTCGGCCCACTGCAGGAACTTCGTCATGTCACGGGTACCGGCGATGGTGATCTCGTACTCTGCCATGTCCTGCTTCCACTCGATACGGAACGTGTCCGAACGCCCGCCCAGGCCACGCTGCCGGGCAACCGCCGCGCGGAACATGGCAGCCTCCTGCCCGCTGCGGGACTCACGACAGCGCGTACACGGGGTTAGGTACCCAGCCCCGGCCCCGATGACGCGCTCGGCGGACACTGTGACGTCGTCCGTGCGACAGGCTGAGCATGGCGAGTTGACGCGTGGGAGTCACCGCCGGGTCCGTGCGGTGCTCGCTGCGCTCGCCCACGGCAGTTGCCCGCGTACGGCCTCCGCCCCGGGCAGGGCGCCGAGGCGTCGGCACCCTGCCCGGCCTCACGCACGCAACGTTGGGGCGCCTTCGGGAGGCAACGGCGTCACACGGACTCGCAACGCGCCCGGAGAAGCTCGACTCCGTCTCCTTCCAGGTCCTCCAGAAACGTCGCACGGCCGGTCATGGCCATCACCAGAGCGAGTGTGGTACCGGAGACCAGCGGTCCGGAACCGGTGTTGAAGGGGCCGTCCTGTGCGACGAGCCGCAGGTCGTGGATGCGTCCCTTGGCGAGTACCACGAGGTCCGACTTTCTGTAGTAGTCGGCGACCTGCGTGACCGTCTCGATCGGGTGGTCCCGGTGGATGCCCAGCGGACGCCGGATGTCCTCACTGTGCACCACCGTCTCCCCGAGCATGGCGATGGCGGGGAGGGGCGGCTTCGTCGTACTCGCGACGACCTGGCTGAACCGCTCGACCGTCTCGTCCGGGGACGAGCCCATGTGTTCGGCCAGCCGCATGGCGACCTGTTTGTCGAAGTCGAACCGGCACCGGAAGACGCCTGCCAGCCAACGCAGGGAGTTGAGGCTCGCCCCCGCGGTGAGATGGGCCAGCACCTCCCTCACCGTCAGTTCACTGCACAGCGACCGTGTCATCCATCGCCCCTCGGGCAGGCCGGAGAGGTCTGCTGCGAGGGCCGCCCTCTCGGAGTGGATGAGGGGCCAGATGTCTCGCCCGCCACTTCGGCCTACCGGTTTCACTTCAGTCATACGGGCATCTTCCTCGTGTCACGCTTCGTTGTCTGTTGTCGGCCCTGGCTCCGGATACGCAGGCTGCCAGGGCCTAGTGGTCGGAGACGGGACTCCCTCCCCGGCGGAAAATCATCGGCGACGAGTGGCCCCGCGCCGCGGCTTCGCAGCAGTCAGTAGGCACACTCCTCCGGCACCGCCTGTGCCGAGGAGACGACGCGGTCACCCGGGCGCTTGTCGCGCCGGGACGAGAGCTCGGCTCCGGGTTGCCCGGCCGCGCCAGGACGACCGCTCAGCCACAGGTCCCTGCGCATACAGACTCTCGGCCATCGGTCCAGGCCGTGTGCGCCTTCCTGCCGCTGGATCTCGCGGAGACCGGGGCCGAGCTCGCTGTCGTCGAGTGTGTGGAATCCGCACCGGTTGTAGTAGGGCGCGTTCCACGGGACTTCGGCGAACGTGGTGAGGGTGAGGGCGGGTATCCCGTTGTCGGCCGCGTGCTGCGCGAGGTGGTCCAGAAGCCGGCGTCCCACGGCGCGGCGTGCCTGGGCAGGGTGTACCGACACCTGCTCCACGTGGAGGTTACCGTCGACGCGTTCAGCGATGAGATAGGCCACCGGAGCGTCTGCGTCGTCGACGGCGACCCAGGCCAGTCCGTTCGTCCGGTAGCGGGAGAGTTCGCTGACGAGGAGTGGCTCGTCGTCAGCGATCTCAGGCATCCCGATCTCGTGGATCTCGAGGACTCGAGCGATTACGCACCGGAGCTGACGGAACAGGCGGGCGACCGCTTCGGACGAGAGGGCTCTCGCTCAGCGACTCTCGCGCAGCAGCTTGCGGCGCTCCCCGCGCTTGGGATGACGGACAGTTACTCCGCCCATCCCGCAAGTACCGGTGAGACGGACCAGGGGCGAACCGGGGAGCTTCGCCG
This sequence comes from Streptomyces sp. ALB3, assembly GCF_044385685.1. Classification (NCBI taxonomy): domain Bacteria; kingdom Bacillati; phylum Actinomycetota; class Actinomycetes; order Kitasatosporales; family Streptomycetaceae; genus Streptomyces; species Streptomyces sp. ALB3. The sequence goes on from NZ_JBISCE010000027.1 coordinate 287,457, forward strand.
CGGTCGTCCTGTCGCGCAGGCCGGCCAGGCCGGCATCCACGTGCTCCGTCTCCACCACCCATCCGTCAGGGATGACGATCTCGACGCCGCCGGTCTGCCCGTCCACCTCTACGTCCACCACCCGCAGCCGGCATGCGGCCTGCGTGAAGTCGATCTTGACGCCGCCGAGCCCGCCGTACGCCCTGATCCGGTGGGGAACGCGCCAGACGCCGGTCCGTACCGCGCCGGCGATGCCGCCTTTGAGCAGCAGTGGCTGAGCCGGCGGCGCGACGGGCAGCAGGTCGGCGGTGAGCGGGGCAAGTTCGGCGTGCGTTCTGGCGGACAGGGCCACTTCCAGCCGCGCGCCCAGTTCGTCGAGGTCGATGCGGCCGTCGGCCATCGCTTCCTGCAACTCCGCAACCACTGCCTCACGGTCCGCGTCGGAGGCGCGCAGGGGGACGGGGTGCGAAGGCTCAACGCTCATGACGCCGATGATAAGGGAGCACATGGTGGTCGACGTCCTCGTCAGCGGGTGCTGCGGACTACGGCGCCCGGGAGCCGGGCCGTTGCTCCGCATAGCCGGTGTCGGAGGCGGTCGATGTCGCGGGCCTCGTTCCTGGTGGTGCACGACCACAGCACCGGACCGCCACAGCGTGCCCTGACGCTGCCGCCGGCCCCGCGGGGGCCGAGACCGACGAGGTCGTACGCTTCCTCTTCGGCTCCTCCTGCACCAGCCCTTCGAGCGGGGAGGCAGACGGCTCAAGGACTGTCCGCCTCCCAGGCCCAGCGCTTCGGGTCGGCAGCCACCGGCCCGTACACGGCGCGTCCTCCTGCTCCGAATCTCCCGAGCTCCGTCCCGAGCGCGGCGCCCGTGGAAAGGCGCTCCTCGGACCAGCCGGTCACGTCCAGGAGGAGTCCGTCGAGCGGACCACCCACCAGCTCCACGTAGACGTGCCCGCGCCGGGGCCCCGGGTCGGGGTCCTCGTGGTCGGCACCGTAGACGCGGCGCCTCATCAGTTCGTCCATGCCCCCAGCATCACAGTCACCACTGACAATTCCCTCCGGACCACAGGCGGCACGAGGGCTGTCGCCTACGCGGTCCCGGATGCCGTCCTTGTTCTGTGGCAGCGTGGAGGCGCGCCCTCTGCATCACCGGTGGTCCACCCCGGTGGGGAGGGCACAGCACGAGACAGAGGAGAGAACATGTCGAAGCCGCCCCTTCCTGACGCCGCGATCACGATGCTGCGCAAGCCCAACCCGGCGGTGATCGCCACCCTTCGTGCGGACGGGCAGCCGGTGTCGACGGCCACCTGGTATCTGTGGGACGACGGCAGGGTCCTCGTCAACATGGACGAGGGGCGCAAGCGTCTCGACCATGTGCGACGGGACCCCCGTGTCACCCTGACGGTGCTAGACGAATCCGACTGGTACACCCACGTGACGTTGATCGGGCGGGTCGTCGAGGTCAGCGACGACGAAGGGCTGGCAGGCATCGACCGGCTGTCCCGGCAGTACCTCGGCAAGCCGTACGCGGACCGTGAGCGCGGCCGGGTCAATGCCTGGATCGAGATCGACCGCTGGCACGGCTGGGGTGGCTTCCGGGACAGCTCCCAGGCCGCGACCTAGACCTGCACACCACCGCTCGAAGGGCGGGACGCCGACGGCGCACATGGTCACAGTGCGGCTCCTGTTGGCGTTTCGGCGTGCGCGCCGGGTGCTTGCTGGGTGACGGTGGACGTTCTTCGGAGTTCACCGTGGCGCCCCGCCGTCCCGGCTTCGCCGAGGAGGAAACGACCGGCCAGACGCACTGGCCCTTCTGAGGAGGCTGCATGAACTGGACACTCGAAGTCATCCCTGTCCCGGTGACCGACATGGACCGGGCGAAGGCGTTCTACACGGAGAAGGCGGGTTTCACGCTGGACCTGGACGACGAGGTGGCTCCTGGTATGCGCATCATCCAGTTGACGCCCCCGGGCTCGCGGTGTTCGATCGCCATGCTCCAGGGCATGCCCGCGTTCCCCGGCGAGAAGCCGATGGCTCCGGGGGCACTGCAGGGCCTCCAGGTCTGCGTGACGGACATCGAGGCGGCGCGGGAGGAACTGGTGGGGCGGGGCGTGGACGTGTCCCCGATCCGGCACGTGGGGGCGACGGGCTGGGAGGAGGGGAAGGGCGACACCTGGAACTCGTTCATGGCCTTCGCCGATCCGGACGGCAACGGATGGGTCGTCCAGGAGGCGCCGTCGGAGCTGTCGGAACGCTGAGCCCGGAGGGGGCGGGACGCCCCGCCCCCCTGGCAGATCAGGCGTTCGGGTCGAAGGGGATGCCTGCCGGGCGTGCCTTCTCCAGGTGGCCGGCGAAGTTGCCGTCCTTGAGGCCGAAGACCGCGCTTCCGAAGTCCGCCCGGACCAGCTTGTCCCGCAGACCCGCCGGGTAGCCGTTCCAGCCGACGAGGCCGGGGAACCGCCACTGGTGGTAGTGGTTCTCCGGCGGCTCGTCGTTCGAGTTCGCGGGGCGGAAGCAGTGGGTGCTGAGCCCGTCCTTGTGGTAAACGATCTTGGGGTGGGTCCCGTCCCATCGGATCCGGTCACGGGCGTGGACGTCGAAGTCGCCGTGGGCGGAGGTGGAGACGAAACGGGCTTCGTTGTTCTGGACCCACACCACGACGTGCTCCCAGTCGTGCCGGTGTCCGCCGAGCCCACTGCCGGCCACCGCCTGGTCCTTCTCGAAGTAGAGGCCGTACATGACCGCGCACCACCCGTTGTTGCACTTGGAGCGGGCGTATCCGTTGGTGTTGTCCAGGTCCACCGCGTCACGGCAACTGCCGTTGACCGCACCGGTGGTGTTGAGGCCGGCCGCGATCGTTCCGTCGGAGCCGATCGCCGGCGTGGGGTAACACCCGTCCGTGTCGTAGTCGTACGCCGGCTGGAAGGCCTGTTCCATGGCGTCCGCGTTCGCGGGCAGCGCTGACGGTGGGGCGGCGAACGCGCTGCTCGCGGAGGCTATGACCAGGGCGATGGCGCTGGTCACGACGAGGCAGGCCTTGCGGATCGGTGGGCTGGTCTTCACTGCGTCCTCCCGGTCGGCGCGTGGCTGCGGGTGGGGGCACGCGCGCTAGGCCTGACATGCCCATCGCAACCGCCTTGAACCCCGGGAGCGCCCGGCGTCCGACACCGTCATGCGGGAACCGACCGGAGGTGCACTGAAGTTGGCCGAACGGACATCTGACCACTGGTCCGGCAGACGTCACGTCACCTCAGACGGCTGATCTCCGGTGCGCGGGGCGTCACACGCAACCCGGCACGCTCAGCGAGGACGTACGCCTGTGTCCGCGGTGGCGGGCGCGACCGCCTGAGCGGCCTTGCCCGGACGGAGGGTCCACGGCACCGGATCGGTGTTCGTCAGCCACCCGTCGGTGATCAGTCGGCGCACGACGTGGATCCGCAGGTCCCGTGACATCTTCCCCCAGCCCATCCCCTTGCAGAGCTGCTTCACGGAGGGCCCGTGACCGTGTGACGCGCGGAACGCAGCGGCGAACTCGGCTGCGGCGGGTCCCTGACCGGGGTACGTGGTCTCCCAGGCGACGTAGGCCCGACGCACCTTCTCCTCGAACTGGGCCGGCACCGCCTTGCGCATGAAGGCCTCGGACACCCTGGCCGTGGACAGGGAACACTCGGAGCAGCCCTCGACAGCGGCGACGTGCCGCCGCAGGGCCACGCTCGCCCGGTCCTTCCACTGGTCCCAGCTCAGCTGTTCCGTCTCCGTCTCCGGCTCGTCGGGCGTCCGGGGCCCGGACGGGGGACGCATGCCCGACAGGTGCCGCACTGCGTCGGCCAGCAGGAACCGGTCGCCTTCCAACTCCCGCAGGAAGCCCTTGGCCAGCAGTTCGGGGAGGGCCGCCCGGCACTCGTCCGGCAGGTGGGCGGGAAGCGCGCCGTGGTCGTCGGCCGGTCCGTGGGCAGCCAGGAAGAGCGCGGCCAACCGCGCGGCGGGCGAGGTCTTCTTGACCGGCTTCGCGGAAAGGGTGCGGACGGTCCAGCCCGACACCCTGGACCGCATCACCTTGCCGAAGGGCAGCGGGGAGTCCGGGTGGCCGGTGAGGTCCGGGACCGACACCCCCACCGGGGTGACGAGGTCATCGCCGAGCAGGGCTTCCTGCCCCTGCCAGCCCAGAGCGGCGAACGCGGCGACGGCACCGTCCGGATCGGCCAGGCGGAGAGAGCGGACGTCCTGACCGGTGAGGTTGCCGACGCCTCCCCTCGCCGCCCGGATGGAGACGACCACCGCGAGGAGCCGCGCATCGGCGCCCTTCAACGGCAGAGAGCCGACGTAGGCCATGAGCACGCGGGCCGCTTCCCCCTGATGAGGTGTCAGCAGGAAGGGGTTCGGCTTCGGCACCGGTGCGGCGGCCGGAGCGGGGAACGAACTGGGGGAGGAAGGGGACACACCGTGTACAACGCGCGCGAGGGGCCGAAGTCACCGTTCGCAGCGCCGCGTGACGGTCAGCGCGGCCCGGCACGCGGCACGAACGCCGCGGTACGGACACAAGGCGGCATCCCGGTGGTGGGGACGAGGACCGCGTCGACCGGCACGTGCCCGAGCGAGACGTCCGACGGCAGCACCGTGAGCGGATGGTGTTCACCTGCTCCGGCGCCGCCCTCCTGCCGACCGCCTCCGCTTGTCCCGTGTCGTCGTGGGGAGGGCCGGAAGCGTGCCGGTGCGCAACCTGTCTGCACCTGGCTTCTCCCCTGTCGTCGCATGACCGTCCTGGGGAAGCCGGGCTGCGCCGCGTCCGCGCTCCGGCCGATCCGACCCCGTGACCTCTCGCTCCCCGCGTGCCGGGACGCACACGTCGGCGGCGCACCGCACCGCGGTCCGCCGCCGATATGTCCGTTCGTCCAGTGCCGTGATCAGTCTTCGTCGATCTGCTCGTCGGTGATCGTGCCCTTCACCGCGTCCACGTCGAAGGTGGTCTTGTTCCACCCCTTGGAGACGACGTCGACCTTCCAGACCAGAACCTGGCTGTCGTTCTCGTCGAGGGCCATCGAGGTGACCCAGCCCTTCTGCCTCGCAAGGGCGACCTTCGCGGCCTGCTGGGGCGTCTGCGTCGCCTTGGCGATCTGGGCCGCCAGCTCCTGCTTGTCCGCGTCGCTCTGATCGGCGTCCGGCGCGAAGTCGATGACGTCGCCGGACACCGCGTCGATGGTCACGTTGTGCGCGGTGCCGTCCTTCTCCACGACCTCCGCCACCCACTTCGGGCTTCCGGCGCTGCCGCTCGGACTGGGGCTGCCGGTCCCACTCGGGCTCGAGGTGGCCTCGGGGCTCGGGCTGGTGCCGCCGGTCGGGCTGCCGGTCGGGCTGCCGGTCGGGCTGGGGCTGCCGGTCGCGTCGTCGTCATCCTCGTCGTCGAGGCCCTCGAGGTCCAGGTCGGTCAGCTTGCCACCGGACACCTCGCCGACGGCCGTCGCGGCGGCCTTGTCGTAGGTGACCTTGACGGTCGACAGCAGTTCCTTGCGCTCGGTCTGGTCCTCGGTCAGCTGCGCCGTCCCGGAGGGGCTGCCCGAAACGCTCCCGGAGGGGCTGGTCGTCTGGTTCGGGAGGACCTTCGCAGCCTCGGAGGTCTCCGCGGCGGTCTCGTCACCGCTGTCCTGACCGCAACCGGTCACAAGGGTGGCGGCAAGAGCAGCGGCGCACAGGGCGCCGCCTGTGACGCGGAGCCGGCGGTTACGCGGGGAAACGGTCTTGGTTCGACGGGGCTCAAATCTCATGCTGGCATGCCTAGCCGTCCGCGCGAACAGTCATGTTGTCCGGCCTGCGGGTGTCACCCGATCGACGGCGCCGTCCGCCCATTCGGCGTGTCGCGGGTACCGGCCCGGGAATGTCCGGACAGGCGGATGGCGCCGGTTCGGGGAACCGGCGCCATCCGTGGAAGGCTGTGCGGTCAGGCGGTCAGCTGCACGTCAGCCGGCCCCGCCGTGGGACTCAGAGCCCCCGTGGACGGCACTGCGTGCAACTGCGCCGCCGCGACGGCCAGGGCCTCGGGCACGGCCCTGGTCCCGGTGGTCACGCAGAGGGTGTAGGAGACGTCCTCGAGTTGGCGGCTGCTCTCGGAAGTGCCCAGCCGTGCATGGGTGCTTCGCAGTGTCTCGTAGCGCTTGACGAGATTTCGCAGCGTTGCGGGGTTGGCCATCAGCACGGCAGTTCCTCTCCACAGGGCGGCCGGGAGCCCGTGGTTCCCGCGCCGACGAAATCCGATAGCGCCGGCGGAGCCGCCTGGCGTCACGGCCGGCCGTGCGAAGCTGACAGCACGCGTCCGGTCCCTTGCAGACGATGGTCGCCCCACCTCACCTGATCCGCATCCGCAGTCACGGACGGTCACCGGTCCGTTCGTCCATGAGCGTCATGCGCCGCGGTGGGAAACAATGGTGATGACGGGCGAGCGACTGCTGCCGGCCCGGTCGGAGGTGGGTCATGGATTACCCGGAGAGTTACGAACTCATATTCCAGGCGGGCGGCGCCGAGGACGACGTGGTGGTCGTCCACCTCACGGCACGCTCCGGCGCGGGGGGCAATCCGGTGTACGAGGACGAGACCGGAATCGTGCGCGCCGAGATCAGCGAACGCGGCGAGGTGCGTATGCAGGCGAGCGGCGGACATCAGGTCCTGGGAGCACCCTTGCTGGTACGCCCGCTGAGTCCGCGGACGGCCGCCCGCCGCGGCGACTGAAGTACGCGGCCGACGGGCCCGCCGCTCCGAAGTCCGTTCACGCCCAGTTCTCTGCCCGAATGTGTTTACTTTCCTGAACAGCGCCCGTAGTCTGCCGGTGAAACCACAGACTCGGGCATGGAACGGATACGTAACCACATGTACGCACCGGAGCGGCAGCAAGAAATCCTCCGCCTCGCCGGCGAGAGCGGACGCGTCGACGTGCTGTCCTTGGCCGAACAGTTCCAGGTGACCGCGGAGACGGTCCGGCGAGACCTCAAGACTCTCGACCGGGCAGGGCTCCTGCGCCGGGTGCACGGTGGTGCGATCCCCGCCGGGCGGCTCGGATTCGAGCCGGATCTCGCCGAGCGCGACACCGTGGCGGCCGACGAGAAGGACCGCATCGCCGCCGCGGCCCTGGGTGAACTCCCCGCCGAGGGCAACATCATCATCGATGCCGGGACGACGACCGTCAGGCTGGCGGCCGCCGTCCCGGTCGAGTCACGCCTCACCGTGGTCACCCACGCCCTGCCCGTGGCCGCCCGCCTCTCGGATCATCCGGACATCTCCCTGCACCTGGTCGGCGGCAGGGTGCGGCACCGGACGCGGGCGGCCGTCGACGCCTGGGCGCTGAGCGCGTACGCCGAGATCAACGCGGATGTCGTCTTCCTCGCCACGAACGGCTTCTCGCCCGAGGGCGGTCTGACGACCCCGGACCTGGCCGAAGCGGCCGTGAAGCGCGCCGTGATCGCGGCGGCCCGCAGAGTGGTGCTCCTCGCCGACTCGGACAAGTGCGGTCAGGAGCACTTCGCGCGTTTCGGCGATCTCTCCCACGTCGACCTGCTGATCACCGATACGGGGCTGAGCCCCGAGGACGCCCGGGCCATCGAGAGCCAGGGCACGGAAGTGGTACGAGCATGATCCTCACAGTCACTCCCAACCCGAGCCTGGACCGCACGTACGAGCTTCCCGGGCTCACCCGTGGCGCGGTGCTCCGGGCCACTGCCGACCGTGTGGATCCCGGTGGCAAAGGCGTCAACGTCTCCCGCGCCGTCGCCGCCGCCGGCCACCGCACGGTGGCCGTCGCACCCTTGGGCGGGCCTGAGGGCGCCCTGCTGGCCCGGCTGCTCGGCGAGCACGGTATCGAGGCCGCCGGGGTACCGATCACCGGCAGCACGCGCGTCAACATCACCCTCGTCGAACCCGACGGCACACTCACCAAGGTGAACGCGGCCGGGCCCGATATCGCCCCCGCGGAGGCCGAGCGCCTGCTGGACACCGTCCGGGCCCGCTCGGCGGGCGCGGACTGGATCGCTTGTTGCGGAAGCCTTCCGCGAGGCCTGCCTCCGGAGTGGTACGCCGAACTGGTCGCCCGCAGCCACCGCGCCGGCGTCCGGATCGCCCTCGACACCTCGGGCGCCGCGCTCGTCGCCGCACTGTGTGAACGGCCCGACGTCATCAAGCCGAACGCGCAGGAGCTCGCCGAGGCCGTTGGCCGACCGCTCGCGACCGTCGGCGACGCGCTCAAGGCGGCGCAGGAGCTGTGCGAGCTCGGGGCACGGGCGGTTCTCGCCAGCCTCGGTCCCGTCGGACAGTTGCTCGTGGAACGCTCCGGCGCCTGCTTCGCCGCCGCCCGGGTCGACGCGGTCCGGAGCGACGTCGGTGCGGGAGACGCCTCACTCGCCGGATTCCTGTCCGCGGGCGGGACGGGCAGGGCCGCGCTGTCGGCCGCGGTGGCGCACGGCGCCGCTGCCGTGCAGCTGCCCGGCAGCGTCATGCCGACGCCCGCCGATCTCGATCCGTCCTCCGTGGTCACCACCGAGGACGTCCCCGTGGACCTCGCCCTGGCGGGGCAGGCCCCATGACAGTCCCCGTACGAGTCCAGTCCCATGACGCCCCCGTCCCCCGCGCCGTCCCCCGGGCGGTCCACGAGCAAGGAGCCCCGCGATGAGTGAGCTGATCACCGCGGAACTGGTCGATCTCGATCTGTCCGCCGAGACGAAGGACGCCGCCGCCCGTTCACTGGCCGGACGGATGGTCGCGGCAGGCCGTGTCACCGACCTCGACGGCTTTCTCGCCGATGTGGCGGCCCGCGAGGCGCAGATGCCGACCGGCCTGGACGGTGGCATCGGCATCCCCCACTGCCGCAGCGAGCATGTCGCCGCCCCGACACTGGCCTTCGGCCGCAGCCCGGGAGGCATCGACTTCGGAGCCGCCGACGGCCCCGCGGACCTCGTCTTCCTGATAGCCGCGCCCGCGGGCGCGGACGACGACCACCTCACTATTCTGTCGAGCCTGGCGCGGCGGCTCATGGACCCCGCCTTCACCGGCGCGCTGCGGGCCGAGACCGATCCCGCCGCCGCGGCGGCCCGGATCCGCGGCGAGGAGGTACCGGTACGGGACCAGCTGGACGCGCCTGCGCCGGAACCGGGCGGGGCGACGGCCGAGCCGTTCCGCATCGTCGCCGTCACGTCGTGTCCTACCGGTATCGCGCACACCTACATGGCCGCCGAGTCCCTGGAAGCGGCCGCGCGTGCCCAGGGAGTCGTACTGGACGTCGAGACACAGGGGTCGGCGGGTTTCCAGCGCCTGGACCCGGCGGTGATCGCCGCGGCGGACGCGGTCATCTGGGCCCACGACGTCGACGTGCGGGAGAAGACCCGGTTCGGCGGCAAACCGGTGGTCGACACCGGGGTGAAGGCCGGGATCAACCGGCCCGCCGAGCTCATCGCCGAGGCCCGGCGCAAGGCCGCGCAGGGAGAGGTCAGCACGTTCTCCGGCGAATCCGGCGAACCACGTGCGGGCGCGGGCAGCTCACCGGGTGCAGCAGGGCACCTCGGTGTCCGCCTGCGGACCTATCTCATGTCCGGCGTCAGCTACATGGTGCCGTTCGTGGCGGCCGGAGGGCTGCTCATCGCCCTCTCGTTCGCCATCGGCGGCTACGAGATCGCCGGCGCCAAGTCGGTGGCGGACCACTTCGTCTGGGGCGAGGCGGCCAGCTGGGCCGCCCTGCTCAACCAGATCGGTACCGCCGCGTTCGGCTTCCTGGTCCCGGTGCTGGCCGGGTACATCGCCTACGGGATGGCGGACCGGCCCGCACTCGTGCCCGGATTCGTCGGCGGTGCCATCGCGCTCACCATCGACGCGGGATTCCTCGGCGGTCTGGTCGCGGGTCTGCTGGCCGGCGCGGCGGTGATGGCGATCCAGCGGGTCAAGGTGCATCCCACGCTGCGCGGCATCATGCCGGTGCTGGTGATCCCGCTGCTGGCGTCGGTCGCGGTCGGCTTCCTGATGTTCATCGTGGTCGGCAAGCCGATCGCCTCCCTCCAGAACGCTCTCACCGACTGGCTGAACGGGCTGTCGGGCTCCAACGCGGTCATCCTCGGTGTGGTCCTCGGCCTGATGATGTGCTTCGACATGGGCGGCCCGCTGAACAAGGTGGCCTACGCCTTGGCGGTCGGCGGCCTGGCCGACCCCACGCCAGGCAGTCTCAAGGTCATGGCCGCCGTGATGGCGGCCGGCATGGTGCCTCCCCTGGCGATGGCCCTCGCCACGACCGTGCGCCGCAAGCTGTTCACCCGGACCGAACAGGAGAACGGCAGGGCGGCGTGGGTGCTCGGCGCCTCGTTCATCACCGAGGGCGCGATCCCGTTCGCCGCGGCGGATCCGCTGCGGGTGATCCCGTCCGTGATGGCCGGCGGGGCGGTCACAGGCGCCCTGTCCATGGCTTTCGGCTGTACGCTCCGCGCTCCGCATGGTGGTGTGTTCGTCGTACCGCTCATCGGCGAGCCGTTCCTCTATCTGCTGGCGATCGCCGCAGGCACCGCGGTGTCCACCGCTCTGGTCGTCACCCTCAAGGGCGTGCGGGGCAACCCGGACGCCTCCGCCCCGGCCGGCGAGGAGGCCGGAGTCCCCGTCGCCGCGTAGAACCCGTCGCCCCTCCCCCGGCATCCAGTCCCCCTCTGCACACAGGAGTGAACCCGTGTACCAGCGCACCGTCTCCGTCGGCTCCCGCAGCGGCTTGCACGCCCGTCCCGCCTCCCTCTTCGTCCAGGCGGCCATGCGTCAGCCGGTCCCTGTCACCGTCGCACGTGAGGGCGGCGACCCGGTCGACGCCCGCAGCATGCTGTCGGTGCTCGCCCTTGCCGCTCAGCAAGGGGATCTACTGGTGCTGTCTGCCGTGGGCGAAAGCGCCCCCGACGCCGTCGAGGAGCTGGCTGGCCTGCTGAGCCAGGACCTCGACGGGAAGGACTGAGCATGGCGGAGACCTGGGACCCGGAGGCTGAGGGCGTGCTCCAGCTGCCCTCCGGGCGGCTGGTGCGCGGCCGTGAGCTCCGGCGTCCGCTGCCCGCCGGCCCCGAACCCACCTTCGCCGTCCATCTGCTGGGCGGCCCGCCGCCCCCGGTGGCGTGGGATTCACAGTGGCTGCGCTGGCCCGACTTCCGTCTGCCCACGGACAGGGCGGCGGCGCGAGCCGTGCTCGAGGAGGCCTGGCGCCGGGCCCCGCGTGAACGGGTCGAACTCGCGTGCGGAGGTGGCCGCGGGCGGACCGGTACGGCTCTGGCGTGCCTGGCCGTGCTGGACGGGGTCCCGGCGGGGGAAGCGGTCGCCTACGTCCGCCGGAACTATCACCCCAAGGCCGTGGAGACACCTTGGCAGCGCCGGTATGTGGTGGGCTTCGCAGGCGATTGAGCCTGCCGCCGCGCCTCCCGTGCGGTTCAGTCCACCGGGTGCGGAGCCGGAACCGTGGCTCCGCCGCCGGCGCGTACCGCCTCGACGACGCTCTGATGGAGGGCTCTGCTCGCTTCCTCTGAGGGGCACGGCACCGGACTGCCGGCCAGGGTGAACCAGTCCGAGGCGCCGCTGTACTGCACGGCGACCTCTGCCTGCTCTTCGGTCCACGTCGTGTGCACGGTCAGATCACCGCTCACGACGCCTACCTCTTCGGTGCGCACTCCGCCGGTTCCCGCGAAGACACCGAGGGTGGTCCACGATGCCCAGTTCATGACGCGTCGCCTTTCGGGACAATGACAAGCCTGTCAAGCGGACTGTCTTGAGTATGGCACCGGCGTCCATCACCCGCACGGGTGTGCCCGTGAGTATCCGTCCGGTGACGCCGTGCCGGTGCTCACGGGTGCATCGACGCGCCTTTGAGGATCTTGTCGACCCCGTTGCGCGGCCCGTACACGGCCAGTCCCACGAGATCCATGGCGTCCCTCCCCACCGCCCGGACCGCGGCCCGGTTGGCCTCGTCGTGGCCGGTCGCGAAGAGGTCCGAGGTGAATACGGACAGCGTGGCCCCGCGACCCACCGCCTTGGTGTGCGCGGTCCTCAGGAGTTCCTTCGACCCGGCGAACACGACCACCGGCTGCCTGAACATCGGCAGGTAGGGGGTGCCGTCGGCATCGGCGTACGGTTCACCGATCACCTCGGGCGCCTGCGTACCGAGGCCGCTCACCAGGAAGGCGGTGACGTTGAGGCGCTGCCAGGTCTCGAGGTCGTCGCGGAGCAGTACAGCGATCTTCGTGTCGAAGCGTACGGGTGCGTTGTCGTCGTTCATGCCAGGAGTCTGCCGAGCCGGCCGCCGGCCGTCTTGTACGAAGTTTGCACACCGGGGTGGTGGTGACGCTCTTGTACGCTTCGCCCATGGGTGCACGTCCGGACATCACCGCGTGGCGTCCGCGCGTCGAGGGGATCAAAGAGGTCTTTCACGCGCGTTTCGCGGACCACGCGTACCCGATGCACACGCATGACGCGTGGACGCTGCTCATCGTCGACGAGGGAATGGTCCGCTACGACCTTGACCGCCAGGAGCACGGGGCGCCGAGTTCGGTGGTGACTCTCCTGCCCCCGCATGTCCCGCACAACGGCGACGCCGCGACTCCCGGGGGGTTCCGTAAGCGTGTGCTGTACCTGAACACCGGGGAGATCGACGCGGAGCTCGTCGGGAGGGCGGTCGACAGCCCCGTGCTGCGGGATCCGTGGCTGCGCCGTCGTGTCCACCAGCTCCACCGGACACTCGAGCACCCCGGGGACGAGCTGGAGGCGCAGAGCCGTCTCGCGCTCGTCTCCGATCGTCTCGCCCGGCACCTGCGCGACGAGCCCGACACCCCGCAGGTGTCCGACCGCCGGACCGCGCACGCCCTCCGGGAGCTGCTCGACGCGTCCTTCGTCGAAGGGCTGACGCTGCGCGACGCGGCGGAGCGTCTCCACGCCCACCACACGCACCTGGTGCGGGCCTTCAGCCGGGAGTTCGGCATGGCCCCGCACCAGTACGTGACAGGGCGTCGTGTCGATCTGGCCCGGCGCCTGCTGCTCGGCGGGATGCCCGCGCCGGAGGTCGCGACCTCGGCCGGGTTCTACGACCAGTCCCACCTCTCCCGGCACTTCAGGCGTGTGGTCGGCACGAGTCCCGGACGCTACGCGCGCACCGCGTCCGCGGCCTACTGACGGCGCTCCAGTGCGCCTCGCACGAAGGCGGCCTGACCCGCGTGCTGCAGATCATCGGCGATGACGCTGATCAGCCGCACGCCGAGTGTCACCGGCGGCGACCAGGCGTCGTCGACGACACGGTCCAGGGCCCGGCCGTCGAGTCCCCGGACGAAACCGAGCGTCTGCTCGTGCACGGCGTCGAAGTAGCCGAGAAGGAGGTCGCCCGACGCCACCTTCACGGAACCCACCTGGGCGCTGCTGTGGCCGTAGCCGGTCGAGCCCTTCTCGAGGGGCAGCTCGAAGCGGGAAGCCCAGTCCCTGGCGAACCAGATCTGCTCGGTGCCCGCAGCGTCGGCGAGGTGGTCGTCCTGGACGCGCGTGAGGTGCCACACGAGCCAGGCGATGGAATTCGCCTCGCCGTCGAGTCTGGTGTTGAGATCCTCGGCCGGGAGACCTTCGACTGCGGCGTGCACCGCTTCGTGGATGCGCTCGAACGCATCGGCGAGAATGCCTGCACTGTTCATACGACCACCATGGCGGCTCCCCGGGCGGGGCTCCACCTCCGACACGCGCCCTCACCGGCGCACGGTGGGCCCGTCCCGTCGGCGGAGGGCTGCCGGCGCCGGTTCCTGCCCGTCGGCTGCTGGGGCCGCCGCGTTCCCGGGCCCCGGCCGCCACCGCCTCCGGGCGCTCAGCGGTCGTGGTCGTCCGGCACCGTGCCGGCGGCCGGTCGGACGAGCAGGCGCATAAGGTGCGCGCAGGCCGCCGCCTCGCCCGGATGCCGCCCGATCACCTCGGACCTGCCGCGCTCGTACGCACCGGTCTCCCACACTCCGTCCGACGCCTTCCTCAGGAAGAGGAAGTCCGGTGGCGTGGGGACCGGTTCGTGCACGCCTTCGATGCGGTAGTTGCCGTCCGCCACTCCTGCCACTCCCAGCGCGGCACGCAGTTCCCGGCGGTCCACGTCGGGTCTAGGCGTCCGCGGGCATGAGGTAGGCGTGGTCGAGCAGCCATTTCACGTTGAGCCGCTGCCCGGCGCCGGGGTCGAGGAAGACGGCGTCCAGTTTGATCTGCGCGCCTCCGCCGGGCTGCTCGAACCACGGTGCGATACTGCCCTGCCAGACCCAGAACGGCTTGGCGACCTTGTAGACGCGGTAGTCACAGGGAACCGCGGCCTCACGGGTGTTGAGGTTCTGCGGGGGCAGCGCACGCTCCTCGTAGGCGTCTCCCGCCGGGGCGAGGTAGCCGCCGTACTCCGATCCGAAGCGGTCCAGACGCTGTCCGGTGCGCAGCTTCGCGGGCTCCTTGTCGATCTCCCCGTTGACCTCGGCGAATCCGTCGTTGGGCGGGTACTTCCAGCCGCCCGTGTCCGCGGGCCCCTCCCAGTACTTCTTCAGGAAGGCGGAGGGTGACAGGCTGCCCGTCCGCTTGTATCCCTTGAGCAGCGGACCGACGGGCGCCTGCTTCGCCGAGGGCAGCCACCGGGGCCCCAGCCGTGCGTCCCCGGTGAACTCACCCGTGCAGGGATCGTGGCTGATGGCCGGCGCCACGCGGTTCTCGTGCGGTGCGGCGCTCGCGGCGGGGGCGGTCACCAGGCCTGCGGTGAGCCCCAGCGCGGCAAGTGCGGTGCGGATACGGTTCATTCGGAAGTCCCCTCGGATGCCGATGAGCGATCGGTGATCTCACGTAGGGTAACGGAATGATTCCGCAGTGCGTTCACACCGTGCCACGCTGTGCCCCGGCAGCCGGGCGGACCCGGGCCGGAGACGGCCTCAGTGCGGCGCCTGTCTGGGTACGAGACCGTCGGCGGCGAGCCCCCGGAGAACGGCCTCGCCCAGCGCCTGCACCGCGGACATCGGGCGGACCATCACGGTGAACTCCTTGATGCGGCCGTCCTCGCCGAACTGGAGCAGGTCGATTCCGTGGATCGCCTTGCCGTTCACGGTCGCCCTGAAGAGCAGGACCTCCGACGGTTCCTGAGCGCCTTCCGCGCTGGTGGACGCCTCGCCCTCGAAGCGGCCGACGTAGCGGAAGTCCTCGAAGGTGCGCAGGAGTACGTCGAAGAGGCCCAGAACCATGGGACGACCTTCGAAGGGCGTGAACTTGACCGGGCTGAAGAGACGTACGTCCTCGGTGAACAGCGCTTCCAGTGCTGACGTATCGCCCTTCTCAACTGCGGCTTTGAAGCGTTCCGTGGTTTCGGCGGTCATGGTCCTCACTCCCTGGCTTGGGACGGTCGGTGGGATTGGTCGACCGTCGCTCCGGTGAGTGTGACGCAGGGCCGGCGGGCGTGGCGAAGGCAGGGTGTCAGCCGGCCGGATCGCCGTAGCGGACGGTGACCTTCTCGAAGCCGAGCGAGCCGAGCAGGCCCTGGAGCATGGAGGTGGTGTTCTTCTCGGCCCGTTCCGTGAGGCCGCTCTCCGCGGCGGCCTCTCCGATGTGCCGCGCCGCCAGCTTGTTGACGGCCTGCTCGCTGCCCGGGTTGTCGGAGAAGAAGTCGCCGAGGCGGTCGAGGAGTCCACGCTGCTTGGACACGGCGTAGGAGCGGTCCGGGTCCAGGGCGGGCTTGCCGAGCACCGCGTGGGGCAGCACGAGTTCGGCCGTGGTCCGGTCCTTGTCGACCCTCACCCCCTCGGCCCCGACCTTGCCGAGATCGACGGAGGCCCCGACGGTGCCCGCGCCGACGTACAGCGTCCGGGTGCCCCGGATGGCGTCGGGCAGCAGTTTGGCGTCCTTCTCCAGGTCGACCACCACCTGGAAGTTGCCGGACGCGGCCTCGTAGGCGCTCATGTCCTGGATGGACTTGAGCACCGCCGGCCCGGAGCGGTCGGTGGTCTCCTCCTCGAAGAGGTCGCCGAGACCCGGCAGCAGGCTGAGCCTGGAACCCAGGAACAGGAGGACCAGCGCCGCGGCACACACACCGGCGACCGGAAGGCACCCTCGCGTGCGGGGCCGGTGGGGCGTGGCGCCGCCGTGGCCGGGGTCACCGGCGCCGTCTGTCCTTACGTCTGTGGACGTCATGCCTTCCGTGTGACCCCGTACGGTCGTTTCAGTCCGCCCGGGCGCCGATTGGGCCGGAGCCGGCGGGGGCATGAGTCCCCCGGGTGACTTCAGGCCCCGGTGGTGCCGTCCAGTCGCTCCCGCAGCAGGTCGGCGTGTCCGATGTGGCGGGCGTATTCGGCGACCATGTGGACGTACACCGTGCGCAGTGAGTAGACGGAGCCCCTCCAGGTGAACGTGGTGTCGAGTGACGCCCCCGCCGCCGCCTCGTCAGCCAGACGGATCTCCTCGACGAGGCGCGCGTAGTCGTCGGGTGCGCGGTCCGGGGAGAGGTCCTCGAAGTCCGCGTCCTTCCCTTTCTCCGGGTCGTACATCGGCGGCAGTGACATGCCCGCGAGCCCTTCGCGGAACCATATGCGCTCCACCTTGGCCATGTGCCGGACCAGACCGAGGAGAGTGAGGTTGGAGGGCTCGACCGTCTGCTCGGCGAGCTGCCGGCCGGTCAGGCCCGCACATTTCTGCAGCAGTGTGCTGCGGTAGAAGGACAGGAAGGCGGTCAGTGTCTCGCGCTCACCGCCGGTGAGCGCTCCGGTGGTGCGGGTGGCTTCGGGCGCTGTCCAGGTCATCGCACGATCATGCCCTCTGCCTCCGGTTCGTGCGAGACCCCCGTGGACGAGCGGGGTCCCGGCCGCCGGCGGATGGCCGGCGGCCGGAACCCTGGCACTGCTGTCACTCACTCCAGAAGGTCGGCATACGCCCCCAGGGCCAGCGCGACGTCGGTCTGTGCCCAGAACCGGTGGTAGGTGAAGACCGGAGCGGCTCCGCCGTCCAGGTAGGCCTGCACCTTCGGCCAGTTCGGGTCGTCCTCGTAGAACGACCGGATGGAGAGGAACGTCGAGTCGTTGTCGACGGTGTCACCGTTGGGCATCGCACCCGTCCAGCCGTTCGGGACGTACACCGGGTCGTCGAACCGGTTGTAGTCGGCGCGCGTCTCGGGAACCGCGACCCCGGCGTCGTCCTGGTAGTGACTCCACATACCGTCGAGCAGCCCCTCGGCCGTGGCCTTCGCCTCGGCGTCACCGGACTTGGCCGCGTAGTAGGTCAGTGTCCTGGCGTAGGCACCGGCCACCCCGACGTCGTTGGTGTAGTCGGCGACCGTGACGTGGAGGCCGGCGTTCGCACCCGGGTCGGACGCGTTCCAGGTGTCGGGTGCGCCCGACCACTTGAGGGTGGACGGCATGAGGTAGGTGCCGTCCGGGTTGATGGTCGTCTCCGACAGGGCCCAGTCGACCCACTTGTCGAGTACCGCCTTGGCCTGGGCGTCGCCGGACTCGTGGTAGTACTCCGCGACCCGCTCCATGGACCAGGCCTGGAAGCCGAACCACTGGTTCGACGGCGGGTCGTGATAGACGGGCTTCTCGTCGTAGTACATGCCGTGGAAGGTCGGTGTACCGGCAGGAGGCTGGGCGTAACTGCCCTTCCAGCTGTTGGTAGCGCCGCCCGCTATGGCGCCCTCGTCGGACTGGAGCCACTGGTAGAAGTCCATCTGCCGGTCCAGGCTCTTGGCCCAGTCCTGCTGTCCCGTGGCCGACTTGGGCTTGAGGTCGGCCACAGAACTGAGTGCGTAGGCCGCCATCGGGTTCTGGTAGCCGCCGTGGGCGTGGCTGGAGCCGATGCGCCAGGACCAGCCGGCCGAAGTGTCCGTGGCACCGCCCCAGGCGTAGTACCAGGACATGAGGTAGTGCGCGCTGTTCTTGCCGCTGCCGGCGGGGCAGGTGGCCGGGCCGACGCAGTTGCCGACCTTCTTGAAGTACTTGTCGAACATCGAGTAGCGGAGGTAGTCACCCATCTTCGCCGCCTTGGCGACCGTCGCGGAGACCTGACTCGACTTGCCCTGCTCCTTCGCCCAGACGTCCGCCCAGTAGGCGGCCTGCACGGCACGGGCGTCCGCGTCCGGAGCGTTGGTGAACTTCCACTGCTTGGCGTACGAGGCGTCCCCGGTGAACAGGTCCAGGTAGCCGTTGTCACCACCGTAGGTGAAGTTGTCGCAGGTGGGGTGGGTGACGGTCTCCCAGACCGACTCCTGGGTGCCGCGCTGGAAGGTGTTGATGTACGAGGGACCGGTCTCGGTCGGCCCGGCCGAGCACTTCCCGGGGGAGTTGCCGTACCCGTAGACGTTGTCGACGTCCTGGATCCAGTGCATCCCGTAGATGTCGTCGGTGCCGTACGCGCTCTTCAGTTCCGAGGCGATCGGGTCCGATCCGGAGGCCGCCGATCCGTCGAGCACCGCCGGGTACTCGTTCGGGGTGTCGTGCTCGGGGGCGTACGTGGCGGGCTTCGACGCGTTGTAGGAGGAGTTCGTGGGCTGGTCGGCGTGGGTGGGGATCATGTACGTCTCCATGGTTTCCCACGCACCGTTGAACTTGGTCCAGTCACCGGTGATCTTGCCGTACATCGCCTGGAGCCAGATCAGATAGCTGTAGGCCTCGGACGTCGTCTCGTGTCCGTGGTCCGGCGCCTCGACGATCAGGGTCTCGACGGAGTGGTAGGGGATGCCCTCCGAGGAGAAGTATCCGTTGGCCGGATCGGTGATCTTCCCGTACAGGTCGAGGAAGCGGGCGTCGTACTCCTTCGCCGCGGCGAGCTGGGTGACCGTGACCTCGGCCTTGCCGTGCCCGGGGGCCGTCACGGTGAAGGTCGCGGCTCCCGTGCCGGACGCGTCGGCCGTGACGGTCACCTTCTGGGGCGTGGACCAGTTCGACGGAGTGAACGTGAGGCTCGCACCACCGGTGACACTCAGGCCGGAGTTACCGGCGCTGCGCGCGACGGTCGCGGTGACCGACGAGGAGGGCGCGGTGGACAGCGACACGTTGAACGTCCCCGACTTACCCTGCTGCACGCCCAGTTGTGCGGGCGTGGCGACGACGACCGGGCCCGCGACGACGGTGATGCCCGCCGGGGTCGACTCCGCCGAGGCGCCGAGGCTGTCGTAGGCCCTGGCGTACACGGAGTGACCGCCCGCGGAGAGCCCTTCGGCGTTGTAGGTGTACGGCGACGTGGTGTCCGTGCCGAGCAGCTTCGTGTTGTCGTAGAACTCGACCTTGCTGATCCCCGCACCGTCGGCGGCTGCCGCGGTGGCTGCCAGGGGTACCGGGTCTCCTGCGGAGAAGACGGCGCCCGCCGCCGGACTGGTGAGGACGGTGATGGGCGGCTGGTGGGCCCCCACGCACGCCGTGCCGTTGACGGAGAAGGCGGTCGGCGCGGTGTTGGTGCCGCTGTAGGTGAACTGCGCACCCGTCGTGACGGCGGAGCCGGCGGCGATCGAGCCGTTCCAGGCCGCGTTCTTGACGGTGACCGTCCTGCCCGACTGGGACCAGTTCCCGTTCCAGCCGTTGGCGAGCTTCTGGCTGCCCGCGTAGTCGTAGGTCAGGGTCCAGCCGGCGATGGCGGCGGAGCTCCTGTTCGTGATGGTGAGTTCGGTGCTGAAGCCCGAACCCCAGTCATTGACCTTGTAGTCGACGCTGCACTGCACGGCTGCGGCCTGGGCCGGGCCGCCGACTGCGGCGGTCATTCCCAGGGGGAGGGCCAGTGCTGCCGCGAATGCTGTCCACAGACGTCGGTATCCGGCTCCGGTTCTGCCGGGTCTCCTCGGTAACCACGTTCTTCGTGTGCGTCCCGATGGCATGCGCGGTACCTCCTGCGGCTCGGCAACATGGGGGCGTGCGGGGTTGAGCACAAGCCTTGAACCAGTGGGAGCGCTCCCAGCATGGGGATGAGGAAAAAGAGAGTCAAGAGACTTGAAGAGTCGAATTAATTCGACAACAAGAGTTGGGAACTGGTGTGTTGACCGCCACCACTTGACGCTCTAACGTCAAGCCACACCAGTGGGAGCGGTTCCACCAGTCGACGTGCCGTAGGGGGCACGCCCGATCTGCCAGGAGTCGCTCATGCGTCACCTCCCGCACTTATCGCACCTGTTCAGACTGTTCCCCGGAGCAGTGCCCGACATGGCCGGCAACGCATCCGCGGTCATGGTCACGCCTTCGGTATCCACCCCGGGGCGCACGGTGAAGAACAGCGCCGCGCGCCACCGGGACAGCGGACCAACGGTGGCGGGCACCGCGTCACCCGGCAGCCGGTACAGGACACATGCGATCGGTGCGGGCCCGGAGACGGATCTTTTGAGCTCCGCGCCGGGGCCGGATCCCGCATCCGGTGTCCAGGCTCAACAGCACACGCCGCACCGCGGATCCGACCGGCTCCACCGGTCCGGCGGATCCTTTCGCCCCCGCCGACGGACCGAGGAGAACGGGCCTCCGGAGCGACGAGCTCGCCGAGCACGCACCTGTGCGGGCGGGCGTCGACCGGAGCGACCGCTCCACCCCCCGGCCCCTGGCCTTCGAACGAGGAGTACCCACCTGGCCTGAACACCATGGACCCGCACTACGCGGACGAGAAGGACGACAGCGCCTTGGAGCGCCCGGCCGACGGGCCGAGTGCCGAGGCGCGGCTGCCCCGGCGCGCCAGCACCGGGGCGGGACACCGGCGTCACAGCCGGCCACTCCGACCGGTACGCCGACGGCGCCTGGTGTCGGCATCGGCCTCGGGGACCACGGGCACGCGGGGCCGCCCGCCACACATCGACGACCCCGGCACGCCTGCGCACGGGGCCTCTCGCAGACCCCGCTCGCACCGGTCCCCCTCGATACGCACGACATCGGCGAGGACACCTGCCCCCACCGGCTTCGCCGGCCGGGTCACGCAGGGGTTCGACGACCAGCAACTCCTGTCACTGGCGGGCCTGGAACAGCTGGGACCACTCCACGGCCTCGTCCTTGACCAGCGACTACGACGGTACCCCCACCCCGTACGGAATCGGGCCGCGCGATCACCTGCGCGCCCTTGACAGCTGAGGAAACGGAATTCGTATGAGCCGCACGAGCCGCACCACCCTGCGCCGATCCCGAACGGCACTCATTGCCGCGGGAGCACTCGTCGCCGCAGCCGCAGGCTCCGCCGCCGCGGTGGCACCCTTCGGAGCCTCCGCCGCGGCGGCGGCAGGCTGCAGCGTCGATTACAAGATCCAGAACCAGTGGAACGGGGGACTCACGGCCTCCGTGACCGTGAAGAACCTGGGCGCCGCCGTCTCCGGCTGGCAACTGCAGTGGGCGTTCTCGGGCGGCGAGAAGGTCAGCCAGGGCTGGAACGCCACCGTCTCCCAGAGCGGCACAGCCGTCACCGCGAAGGACGCCGGCTACAACGCCGCGCTGGCCACCGGATCCTCCGCCACCTTCGGCTTCAACGCGACCGGGAACGGCAACAGCACCGTGCCCGCGACCTTCAAGCTGAACGGCGTCACCTGTGACGGAGGCACCACGGGTCCGACCGATCCCCCGGACCCGACCGACCCGCCCGCGGGCGAGCAGGCTGACAACCCCTATCAGGGCGCCAAGGTCTACGTGAACCCCGAATGGTCGGCCAACGCAGCCGCCGAACCGGGCGGCAGCCGGGTCGCGAACCAGCCGACGGGTGTGTGGCTCGACCGCATCGCCGCCATCGAGGGCGCCAACGGCGGCATGGGCCTGCGTGACCACCTGGACGAGGCCCTGACCCAGAAGGGCTCCGGCGAACTCGTCGTCCAGCTCGTCATCTACAACCTGCCCGGGCGTGACTGCGCGGCACTCGCGTCCAACGGCGAGCTCGGCCCCACCGAGATCGGCCGCTACAAGACCGAGTACATCGACCCGATCGCGGCCATCCTCGCCGACGCGAAGTACGCGGGTCTTCGTATCGTCACCACCGTCGAGATCGACTCCCTGCCGAACCTGGTGACCAACGCGGGCGGCCGGCCCACCGCCACCCCCGCGTGTGACGTCATGAAGGCCAACGGCAACTACGTCAAGGGCGTCGGCTACGCACTCAACAAGCTCGGCGACGCGCCGAACGTCTACAACTACATCGACGCCGGCCACCACGGCTGGATCGGCTGGGACGACAACTTCGGCCCCTCCGCCGACATCTTCCACCAGGCCGCCACCGCCGAGGGCGCGACCGTCAACGACGTGCACGGCTTCATCACCAACACGGCCAACTACAGCGCCCTGAAGGAGGAGAACTTCTCCATCGACGACACCGTGAACGGAACCTCCGTGCGGCAGTCCAAGTGGGTCGACTGGAACCGCTACACGGACGAGCTGTCCTTCGCCCAGGCCTTCCGCAACGAACTGGTCTCGGTCGGCTTCAACTCCGACATCGGCATGCTCATCGACACCTCGCGTAACGGTTGGGGCGGTGCGAACCGGCCGACCGGCCCGGGTGCCTCCACCAGCGTCGACACCTACGTGGAGGGCGGACGCTACGACCGCCGCATCCACCTGGGCAACTGGTGCAACCAGGCCGGAGCAGGCCTCGGTGAGCGGCCGCAGGCGGCCCCGGAGGCCGGCATCGACGCGTACGTCTGGATGAAGCCCCCGGGGGAGTCGGACGGATCCAGCAAGGCGATCCCGAACGACGAGGGCAAGGGATTCGACCGGATGTGCGACCCGACGTACACCGGTAACGCCCGCAACAACAACAACATGTCCGGGGCCCTGGGCAACGCTCCGGTCTCCGGGAAGTGGTTCTCCGCCCAGTTCCAGGAGCTCATGAAGAACGCCTACCCGGCGCTCTAGGCTCCGCGCCGGCGGGTCCCGGGCGCTCTCCCGCCCGGGCCCTACCGACGACTGCGCCACCTGTCGAACAGAGCGCGTCCGCGAGCCATCGGCGCGGACGCGCTCCGGCGTGCGGCGGGTCCGGAAGCGGCTTCGTTTCCGCGCTTCGTCGCCCGCACCTTCGACATGACCGCGCTCCCCGCCTTGGCCCCGCCCTTCGCTCCGGTGCCCGGCTTCCCCTTGTTCCCGGTGACCGGCCCGGTCCTCGCCGGGGCTGGCGCGGGTTCCGCCGCGCCCGCAGGTCGGTCCGAAAGAGTGTGGTAGCGATGGCTGACGCGTCGGCCCACCAGTGCGTACCCCAGCAGAGCGCCCGTCGTATTGAGGATCACGTCGTCGATGTCGAAGGCCCGTCCCGCCACGAGCGCGCCCTGCGCGAGCTCCACGACCGCCATGACCAGCACGGTCAGCACGGTCATCCGGAGCATCCGGAGCCGGCGCGGGACAAGAATCGGCAGCAGCACACCGAAGGGTGCTCCCAGCAGCAGGTTCCCGCCGGCCTGCTTGCACGCCGCGAGGAAGGTGTAGTCCTCCGCGTACTGCCGCAGTGAGCGCCCCGGCTTCAGATTGGAGGTCACGATGTCCTCGGACGCCGGTGACGGTGTGAGCGTCACCTTGGCGAGGACCACCGAGAACGCCACGAGCGCCAGGAACGCCGCGGCCAGCGCCGCCGCGCGCAACAGCAGACGTCCCACACTTCTGCGCCGTCGTGCACTGTGTTCCGCCTCAGCTGTCATGGCGGAACGGATGCCCCCGACCCGGGAACCCACACCCCCTGACGGGTGCGACCATGTGCGCATGAGCGCACAGACGAAGGACGAGCTGCTGACGGAGGCCGTACGACTGCGGGAACAGGGCCATCCCGAGCAGGCCAGGGAACGCCTCCTCTCCCTCACCGCCGCGTACCCCGACGCGCCGGACGTCGCCTACCAGACAGCCTGGGTCCACGACGTGCTCGGCCTGGAGGCCGAGGCCGTGCCGTACTACGAGCGGAGTCTGCAGGGCGACGGCCTCCCCGACGAGGACCGCCGTGGCGCATTGCTGGGGCTGGGCAGCACCTACCGCTGCCTGGGCAGATTCGGGCAGGCCGTCGAGACGCTCCGGCGCGGCGTGTCGGAGTTTCCGGACGACGGGGCGCTACGCGCCTTCCTCTCCATGGCCCTGTTCAACACCGGCGAGCACCACGAGGCCATGCAGCTTCTGCTGCGCCTGGTGGCGACGACGAGCGACAGTCCGGACGTACAGCGGTACCGGCCCGCCATCGAGCACTACGCGACCGATCTGACGAAGACCATGTGAACCGGGGCCGTGAGGGCGCCGGGCCGAACGCCCGGTGCGTGAGCGCGACGCCGAGGATCATCGGGGCGCCCGTCACGCGGGAAAGGGGAAGCCCCGGCCGGATCGGGGGAATCCAGCCGGGGCGGCTTGTGTGCGGAGGTGAAGGCGGATCACCGCGCCGGGGGTTCCGGCCGTTCACTCCCACGTATAGGTGAACGATAAACCAGCTCTCCCCGTTCCCGTAATCCGCCCCCTGCCCTGTGATCCACACCACGACTGTGCAGGCCGGAGCGTTGCCGTAGAAGCAGGGTGGATGTGCCTCGCTCCTCAGCGGGCCTCGCGGAACGTGACATGGCGCCCGGCGACCGGGTCGAACTTCCGGAGCTCCATCCGGTCCGGGTCGTTGCGCCGGTTCTTCCGCGTCACGTAGGTGTGGCCGGTTCCGGCCGTGGAACGGAGCAGGACGACAGGTCTGACCTCGCTGCGCGCCATGGGATCTCCAGACTGGGACTCCGACCCCGCCCCCTGATTGGGGATGGGTGTCGTTTTCGTTTCCGGCTCTCACAACACACGCGGGGGCACCGCCATTCCCGCGCCGCGTACCGGGACGCCGTCGGCCCCGTGTCCGCGACGGAACGCCGAACGGAGGAGCGGCGAACGCCTGGCCGCACCCCGGACGCTACGTCGGCTGCCGGCCCCGCCTTCGGCGCGGCCTCGCATCGGCGCGCCCGCACGCCCCTCAATCCGGCCGGTGCGAGCGGCGCGGGACCGCGTACACGGGCGGACGCCGAGCTGCTCACGCCGGACGGCTTGCGTCAACTACCCCACAGGGGCAAGGGTGTTCGAGGATCGCCCCGGGTCCACACAGCCGATGGCATATGCCGGAAGCAAGGACGTCTCGAGTGTTGCCAAACCCCTTACGGGGTCCCCCCGCCTGTGCGACAGTCGTGTTCGGTCCACCCCCACGAACCGGCCGCACCGCCTGTATCGGAGTACCAGATGCCGTCCCATCTGTTCGCGGACCGCCCCGCCCCCCAACCGCCCGAGCGGGATGCCGTCGACGCCTTGATCAGCCGGACCCGGCTGCTGCGGGGCGACGTGGACGCCGTGCGACGCGACACCACGGTGATCGACGACGATCCCCAGCTCCGCTGGCAGCGGGCACTCTGCGAACTCGCCGTGCATCAGCTCGACGACCTGGGCGAGCACCTGGGACAGCTTCGGGACGGCATCCCCGGGGCCGGTGCCGCCGAGCCGGCGGCTGAGGTCTGCGCCGAGGCGCCGGCCGAGGCGCCCACGGACTCCCTCCTCAGCAGGGTGGGCAGCGCCGAGTGGGACCTGCTCACCGACGAGGTCAGCTGGTCCGACGAGCTGTACCGGATCTTCGGCAGGACTCCGGGCACGGGGGCGCTGTCCCTGGACGAACTGCCGTCCGTGCTCCTCGCGGAGGACCAGCCCCTCCTGACGTCCATGGTGACCGACTGCCTGGTGGACGGCAGGCCGATAGACGGCGAATTCAGGATCCTGCTGCCCGACGGCAGCATGCGGACCCTGCACATGATGGGCGAACCCGTGCTCGACGCGGACGGCTGCACCGCTTCCATGTGGGCGGTGCTGCGCGACGTCAGCAGGCTGAGGCGCGGCCAGCACCTCGTGGGCCGGACCAAGGATTCACTGCGGCGCCAGGAGCAGATGGCGCACGCCGAGCACCGGGTGGCGGCGGAACTCCGGGAGGCCGTTCTTCCGTCATGGCGCGGCTCGCTGCCGACACCCGGCCACGGCACGAACGGACTGGACATCGCCGCCCACTACCTGCCGTCGGGACCGAGCGACCTCATCGGTGGCGACTGGTACGACGCGCTGCCACTGCCGGACGGGAAGACCCTCCTCACCGTCGGTGACCTCACGGGCCACGGGATCCCCGCGGCCTCCTCCATGGCGATGCTGCTCGGTGCGCTGCGGGGCATGGCCGTGGCCGGTGTGGGCCCTGGGGCGGTCATGGGCCATCTCAACCAACTGATCGAGTGCTCGGCGCAGCCGGCCCTGGGCAGCGCCGTGTGCTGCCGCTTCGATCCCGTGACCGGCACGCTGGTCTGGGCACAGGCAGGGCACCCCGCGCCGCTGCTGTTCCGCAGTGGAGAGGGGCGCCCTCTGCCCTCGCCGGACGGGGTCCTGCTCGGGGCGGCGTCCGGGGTCACCTATGAAGAGGATCAGGTGGAGCTGCTGCCCGGCGACGTGCTCGTCCTGCACACCGACGGACTCACACGGCGGAGCGACCGGAGCACCGGCCCGGACGTGCTTCTCGGGCTGGCACCTCGGTTCGCCCAGGCCCGCACGGCACAGGACTGTGTACGGGCGGTGGTCGAGGAGCTGGGACCGTCCGAACACCTCGACGACGCATGCGTGTTGATCGCACGCGTCGAGGCGTGAGGGAACACCGGACCACTTCGACCCGGGGGAGGTCGCGGAAGCTTGTGGAACGTCCGGGCCGGCCCAGAGCCGCGGGACTCCTCGGATACGGCGGACCCGCCCTGGCCGGGAGGGCGCTTCGTGGTGGGCTCGTCGGCTCCGGCTGCGGTCAGACCTCGGAGTGCCTCGTCTTCTTGCCGGCCACGCGAGGCGGCAGCGCGCGCTCGATCTCCTCACGCAGGTCCTCGATCTTCGCGCTGCCGGCGAACTGGCCGGTGAGGCGGTACATCTCGCGCAGCCGGTCCCAGGTCCGGTGTGAGGACGTCTCCCCCATCGACACCAGGGCGAGGCGTGCGTAGCGGTCGGCCTGCTCGGGGTCGTCGGCGATGAAGCACGCCGACGCGAGCGAGATGTAGTCGAAGATCTTGGACCGCTGGCGGCCGTTTATCCGCAGATCGAGTGCCTGCTTGGCGTGGCGCTGCGCGGTGGAGGCGGCACGGGGGTCATGCTCGGCCAGCGTACGGAAGGCCAGTGCCTGCATCCCGTGCATGTCCGCCTCGTCGAACATCTGCATCCAGCTCGGCGGCGGGACATCGCCCTTGTCCGAGACGAAGAGCTCCTCGGCTTCGCCGAGTGTCCGCCGCATGGCCTGACCACGTCCCATCGACGCCTGCGCCCAGGCCTCGATGGTGTGCAGCATCGCCCGGGTGCGCGGCAGGGTCTCCTCCCCGGAACCGGACTTGGCGAGCTTCATCAGGTCCAGGGCGTCGTCCGGCCGGCCCAGGTGGACCATCTGACGGGCCGCGCGGGACAGCGCTTCCCCTGCGCGCGGACGATCGCCCCCCTCGCGAGCCGCATGGGCCGCGATCACGAAGTACTTCTGTGCGGTGGGCTCGAGGCCGACGTCGTGGGACATCCAGCCGGCGAGGACCGCGAGGTTGGCGGCGACGCCCCAGAGGCGGCGCTGCAGATGCTCGGGGTGGTGGTAGGCGAGCATCCCGCCCACTTCGTTCAGCTGGCCCACGACCGCCTTGCGCTGGAGTCCGCCCCCTCTGGAGGCGTCCCAGGCCCGGAACACCTCGACCGAGCGCTCGAGGGCTTCGATCTCCTCGGATCCGATGGGTGCGGCCTCGTACAGGTCGAAGCCCGCGTTGTCGGCGTACAGGGGATCGTTGAGGCGGGAGGCCCGGGCCGCCGGAGCGGGCTCGGAGTGCAGCCAGTCGTGCATGGCGCCGGTGAGTGCTGAGCCAGCGGCGAGCGCGGCGCCCGCGCCCACCAAGCCGCGTCGGTTGAGCATGAGGTCCATTCCCGTGAATTCGGTGAGGACCGCTGCCGTCCGTTCGGGCGCCCACGGCAAACCGTCGGGATTGTCTTCCGTCCCGGCTTTTCGCCGCTTCCCCACACGCCCGCGCCGGCCGAACCCGAGGTCCTCGATGGTCACGACACGGCCGAGCCGCTCGGTGAACAGAGCTGCCAGCACCTCGGGCACGGGATCGCGGGGGGACTCCCCCATGTCGATCCAGCGCCGCACCCGCGAGGTGTCGGTGGCCAGTTGGGGGTGGCCCATGGCCGCCGCCTGCCTGTTCACCATTCTCGCGAGTTCGCCCTTGGACCAGCCGGCCAGGCCGAACAGGTCAGACAGGCGGGTGTTGGGTTCTCCGGTCACGTCAAGCCCCCAGGTTCTCGGCTGACTTGACCCTAGCCTCATGGCGGATGCCCGGCGAATATTCGCCAGGGTTCGCCAGGGGTCGCCAGATGTTGTGCCACCCGCGCGCCGGTGTCAGGTAGGAAAGCGCCACCCCGCCCGGCAGCCCTAGGTACTCCCCAGGGTGCCGAACGGCCGCCGGCCGGGGCGGCGCACGCAACTTGTCGGCGCACGAAGGGATCTGTCTCGCCCATGTACACAGCATCGTCCTCCGTGTCCGCCCCGCTCCGGCCGCTTCGTCCCTCGGGGGCGGGCGGCGGGCCGTATCTCGACCCCCGCGCCGCGTCACCGGCGCCCGGCACGGGTCGGCCCCGGCGGACGGCGGGCCCGGGCTCCCAACCGCTCAGCGGCAGACTGGACCTGTCCGGTGCCCAGGGGGCGCAGCTGCGGATGGCCATCGCTTCGGTGCACCGCATCTGCCCGGAGTTCAATCCGGTGCAGGTGCTCCGCCGCAGCGGACGCTCGGTGCTCATCGTGGGCACCACGGGTCGCGCGACCGCGGTGGCCAAGTGCTTACTCGATCACTCCCCCGCGTGGGCGGAGCGGTTCCGGCACGAAATAGCGGCATACCGTGCCTTCGTCAGGCACCGCCCGCCGGTCCGGGTTCCTCGTCTCATCGCCGCCGACCCGGAGAACTGCACCCTGGTGATCGAGCGGATGCCCGGCCGTGTCGCGGCACTGACGAGGCATCCTGCGGAGGCACCGCCCCGCGCGGATCTGCGCGCCGTTCTCGGAGCGGTGAGCCGGATCAACGCCTGGCGGCCGCCGGCCGGCCTGTTCGACGCGCCGCTGGACTACGCCTCGCGCATCTCCCGGTACCACGAGTTGGGTCTGTTCACCGACCGTGATCTGGGTGACCTCCAGAAGCTGCTGCACGGCCTGGCCCACGCCGGCGGCCGTCAGGGCATGGGCCAGTTCTGCCACGGTGACGCGCTGCTCTCGAACATCCTGCTGCCGCCGACGGGGCCGGTGCTGGTCGACTGGGAGCACGTCGGCTGGTACCTGCCGGGATACGACCTGGCAACGCTCTGGGCCGTGCTGGGTGACGCTCCGGCGTCGCGGCGCCAGATCAGCCAGCTGGCACAGGCTGCGGGAGCCGCCGCCCGGGACGCGTTCCTGGTCAACCTCATGATCGTCCTGACCCGGGAGATCCGTACGTACGAGACGGCTGTCCAGCGGGCCATGCGCGAGGGCACGCCGGCCGGTGGCGGACAGGCGCGGCAGGGGGTTCTCTCCTCCGGCGAGGAGCAGCGACTGCTGCTGCGCAGGCTGCACGACGACTGTGCGATGGCCCGGCGAGCCGTGCGCGCAGCGGTGGGCACACGCTGACCACGCCGGGGCGGCCGACGGCGGGGAGCGCGCTGCGGACGAGTACCGGCACACGGGTACCGCAGCGCGCCGGCCGTGGCTCAGCCGCCGTTCATGAGCCGGCTCGCACCACATCGACGTCCGAAGCCCTCACGAAGCCGATCCGGTGGCCGATCTGGACGGTCACGTACGTCTGCCCTCCCCGGAAGTAGGTGTGGTCGTACGCCTTAGAAGCGTCGATCGTCGGTGCGTAGTAGTAGCCGGTGGGCGCCTCTCCCCCACCGGGGAACGCCTGTCCCGCCTTGATGGTGTAGCCGAGCGGGGTGCCCACGGACGGCTTGACGAAGTCCGCCGGGTATTCCGCCTTCTCCGGGTAGGCGACGCCGTACACCTGTACTTCCGCCTTGCCTGCCTTGGGCCGCACCACCTGACCGGAGGTGGGGCTGACGACGCGGGCCCCTGCGGGGGTGCGGAGCCACGCCTTCTCCCCGTACCACCAGATCGCGGTCCAGCCGGGCGTTCTCCCGGCGACGACGGCCTGCTGCGTGGCGCTGATCTTGCTGCCCCAGTCAGCCGCGCAGTTCGTCCCCGGCGAACCGTCCGGGTGAAGTCCTGGATCGGAGAAGAGCGGCGAGTCCGCGGACGGCGCGGTGTGCAGCGGGACCGCGCTGCTGCCCTGCCGAGGGAGGTCGACACCCTTCTCGCAGTCGCGGAACTCCTGCTGGTTACGGGTGAAGTCGGCGCTGACGGTGATGAGTTCGCTGTCCCTGGGGGCGCTCGGCACGGTGGGCCTGCCGAGCAGCGCCATGAAGCGGTTCCAGTCCCAGTAGGGGCCCGGGTCCCAGTGCATGTTCCGTGTGCCGGCCGCGCTGGTGGGTGGTACGCCGTCATGGCCGAGGATGTGCTGCCGGTCGAGCGGGATGTCGTACTTCGCCGCGAGATGCCGCACCAGTCGTGCGGTCGAACGGTACATCTCGGGGGTGTACCACTTGGCGCCCTCGGCTGCGACGCCCTCCTGCTCGATGCCGATGGAATGGGTGTTGAGGTACCAGTTCCCGGCCTGCCAGGCGACGTCCTTGTTCTTCACCATCTGCGTGACATGGCCGTCGGACGAGCGCACCACGTAGTGGGCGGAGGTCTGGTTGGCAGGGTTCTGGAAGATCTTCAGTGTGGTGTCGTAGTCCACCTCGGTGTCGTGCAGGACGATGAACTTGACGGGGTTGCTGCCGGGCCGGTCCGCCGTGTCGTAGTTGCCGTAGGTCTCCTTGTCCGCCGGGTCGCCTGTCTGCTGGTAGGCCGCGGGCACCCAGTCGCAGCTCAGGCCCCGTGGGCAGTCCGGTCGAACGGTGTCCGCGCCGGCCGGCGCCGGGGAGAGGAGCGCCACGCTCAGCGCCCCTGCCGTGGTCAGTGCGAGTGCGAGTCTGGTCCTCTGCTTCGACGTCATGACAACCCTTCTTGGGCCGGTGTGGCAGAGCGGTACCCGGGAGGCTCCCCGTGTTCTTCGGTCGGCGCACACTCTGTGGCGGGAGGTGCTGGCGCGTCAAGAGTGCAGTGTGCAGGTAACCCTGAACTTGTGTGACTATTCCGCGCCGCGCGTGCCCCGGATGGCCGAGGGGTAGTGCTGGCGCCGACAGGACCGGTCCGCAACACGGATCGCGTGGAATTCTCGGAAAGGCCGGACGCACATGGCACAGCCCTTCTCACTGCCGGACTTCTACGTGCCGTACCCGGCGCGTCTCAACCCTCATCTCGAGGCGGCACGGAGCCACACCCGGAAGTGGGCGCGCGGCATGGGAATGCTGGAGGGCTCCGGCATCTGGGAGGAGAAGGACCTGGAATCCCACGACTACGCGCTGCTCTGCGCCTACACCCACCCCGACTGCTCGGCCGAGGCCCTGTCCCTGGTCACCGACTGGTACGTGTGGGTCTTCTTCTTCGACGACCACTTCCTCGAACTGTTCAAGCGGACCCCGGACCGCGAGGGCGGGAAGCGGTATCTGGACCGGCTGCCCGCCTTCATGCCCATGGAGCGGGGCGCCCCGCTGCC
This sequence comes from Streptomyces sp. ALB3, assembly GCF_044385685.1. NCBI lineage: Bacteria > Bacillati > Actinomycetota > Actinomycetes > Kitasatosporales > Streptomycetaceae > Streptomyces > Streptomyces sp. ALB3. The sequence goes on from NZ_JBISCE010000027.1 coordinate 319,024, forward strand.
GGAACCGACTAATCCGGTCGAAGCGGGGCTGGCGGACCTCTGGTCCAGGACCGTGCCGGGAATGTCCGACGCCTGGCGCGCCCGGTTCGCCGAGTCGACGGAGAATCTGCTCAACGAATCCCTGTGGGAACTCGCGAACATCAACGAGGGACGCGTCGCCAACCCCGTCGAGTACATCGAGATGCGTCGCAAGGTGGGCGGAGCACCGTGGTCGGCGGGCCTGGTCGAGTACGCGGCGAACGCGGAGGTTCCGGACGCGGTGGCCGCCTCACGTCCGCTGCGGGTGCTGAGGGACGCGTTCTCGGACGCCGTGCACCTGCGCAACGATCTCTTCTCGTACCAGCGCGAGGTCGAGGACGAGGGCGAGAACAGCAACGGTGTCCTGGTCCTGGAGAGGTTCCTGGGCTGTTCCACCCAGGAGGCGGCCGAATCCGTCAACGACCTCCTCACGTCGCGCCTGCAGCAGTTCGAGAACACCGCGCTCACCGAGCTCGGCCCCCTGTGCGCCGAGAAGGGGCTGTCCGCCGACGAGACGGTCGCCGTCCTGGCGTACGTGAAGGGGCTCCAGGACTGGCAGTCCGGCGGCCATGAGTGGCACATGCGCTCCAGCCGGTACATGAACGGCGGTGGCGCCGGGGAGAGCGTGCCCGGTTTCGGCATGGCCGCCGCATCACTCCGCTTCACTCCGCGTTCCGAAGCGCTCCGGCGGCGCAGCCACGCCCATGTGCCGTACCAGCACGTCGGCCCGTCCCTGCTGCCCGCGTTCGACATGCCTTTCAGCACGACACTGAGCCCGCATCTGGACGGCGCGCGGGTGCGGATCGTGGACTGGTCGCGCCGGATGGGACTACTGGACGCGCAGCCGGGTGTGCCGGGGTCGCACATCTGGGACGAGGAGCGGCTCGTGGCGACCGATCTGCCGCTCTGCGCCGCGGGGTTGCACCCGGACGCCACCCCGGACGAGCTCGACCTCTCGTCGGGGTGGCTGACCTGGGGCACGTACGGCGACGACTGGTTCCCGGTGGTGCACGGCCGCACGCGTGATCTGGCGGGGGCGCAGACGGCCAACGAGCGGCTTTCGCTGTTCATGCCGCTGGACGGGGCGTCGGTCCCCGAGCCGGTCAACGCGCTGGAGCGGGGACTCGCCGACCTGTGGCGGCGGACGGCCGGGCCCATGGACGCGGGCGCACGCCGCACCTTCCGGGAGGCCGTGGAGTCGATGACGGCGAGCTGGCTGTGGGAGCTGGCGAATCAGGCGCAGAACCGGATTCCCGACCCGGTGGACTACATGGAGATGCGCCGCGCGACGTTCGGTTCGGATCTCACGATGAGCCTGTGCCGGCTGGGCCACGGCAGGAAGGTCCCGGAGGCCGTCTACCGGAGCGGCCCGATGCGGTCCCTGGAGAACGCGGCAGCGGATTACGCGTGCCTGCTCAACGACCTGTTCTCGTACCAGAAGGAGATCGAGTACGAGGGTGAGGTGCACAACGGTGTCCTGGTCGTACAGAACTTCTTCGGGGTGGACTATCCGACGGGTGTCGCGATCGTGCACGATCTGATGAACTCGCGCATGCGCCAGTTCCGGCATGTCGCCGAACAGGAACTGCCGGTCCTGTACGACGACTTCGGCCTGGACGCCGAGGCGAGGGAGGTCCTGGCCGGCTATGTGGTGGAGCTCCAGCACTGGCTGGCGGGCATCCTGATCTGGCACCGGGACTGCCGGCGCTATCGCGAGGAGGACCTGCGCCGGGGTACCGGGACCCCGTGGCACATCAGCGGGCCCACGGGGTTCGGTACGTCGGCGGCGCGGGTGACACGGCTGCTGACGTCGCAGGGACGATTCAGCCCTGCTGGAACAGCTCCGCGGGAAGTGGCTTCAGCAGTGCGTACAGATCATCGGTGATCGGCCGGTCCCAGCTGGCGATGGTGACGAGCACGCCGTCGCTCCGGTCGAACTGGACACAGGAGATCCGGCTCTCGGACAGTTTGATACGGCGCACGATCAGCAGGCTGTCCCCCTGCATGACGGGGACGTCCTCGGTGCCGGTCACTTCGACCGGCTCGTCGTTCTCGAGGGCGAGGAGCAGCTGGGCGACCTCGAAGGGGACCTGGCCCTCCTCGGTCTCGCGGGCCGGTGAGCCCTCCGGCAGGTTGCCGATGATCATTGCGGGCCCGCGTCCGCCGAACAGGTCGTAGCGCAGGAAGACACCCTGACAGCTCCCGTCGGGAGCGGGGAGCAGACCGGCGCCGAGGTTGCCGGGCCAGTCCCCCGGGTCCATGGCCAGGACGTCGAAGTCCGGGCCCGCGGGTGTGGCGGCGCTACGGCGGCGGAGGAAGGACATGGGGCCATGGTACGTGTCCCGGCTCACGTTGCGGAGCCGGGCACTGCTACCCGGACTCCGCGGCGAGCGCCTCGAGCACCCGCACCGCCTCGACGGCACGCGCGTAGGGCACGAACAGGTGGTCGTGATGGAATCCGGCGACCACGTTGCAGCTGATTCCGGCGTCCGTGAGGGCCAGGGACACCGCCGCGGTGAGCCCGACGGCCTCCAGCGCGGAGTGGACACGGAGGGTGATCCACCCGGCCACGAAGTGGTACGTGAGCCCTGAAGCCACGGCCTGCGGCTCGGGCACGACGAGCGTCAGCCCTTCCGGTTCCGAGACGGTCACCACCGGGGTGACTCCGGTGGGCGTCTCACGTCCGGCCAGGGTCGTGTAGACGTACCGGCCGGGCCGTAGCTCCGGTCGCATGCCGTGGAGCAGTGTTCGAAGGTCGCGCTCGCCCGTCATGCGGCCACGCTACCGGCGCACGGAGGCAACCCCCCGCGTCACGGCTGCCCGGCGAGGCGGGCGGCGGCGCTGCGGACGACGGGCTGCGGACATCGGCACGGCCGGCCTCCGGGCGGGCGGACACGGCGGCGCGACGGGGCGAGTAAGCCATTCAGGCACGCCATGTCTCCATACGCTCACGTTGCGTGGCACCGGTCGTGGATCGCCCATAGCGTCGGCGTATGAGGAAAAGACACATGAAATGCCTGGCGGGCATCACCGTAGCCACGGCCACGGCCCTGGGCCTCGCGGCCGTTCCCTCCGCCGCCTCCGGTCACCATGATCTTGTGGTGCGTCCGGGCGAATCGATCCAGAGTGCGGTGGACACCGCCCGGGCCGGTGACACCGTCGTCGTCCTGGCAGGCACCTACCGGGAGAGCGTCCTGATCACCAAGCCCGGCCTGACCTTGCGCGGGACCGGTGAGCGGACGGTGATCGCGCCGCCGGTCACCAAGGCCGCCAAGGCCGCCAACGCGTGCGCTTCGGGCGGGAACGGCATCTGCGTCATCGGGACCAAAGGTCACACGGTCGACGACGTCCGCATCCGCTCGCTGACCGTCTCCGGCTTCGGGAAGAGCGGCATCTGGGCCTCCTGGACCGACGGCCTCTCCGTACGCAGGGTGGCTGCTGACAGGAACGGCACGTGGGGCATCGCCCAGGAGCGGTCCACTCGCGGCGACTTCCGGCGCAACACCGCCACCGGTAACGGTGACGCCGGCATCTTCGTCGCCAACTCCGTCAGCGAGGAGGGCGGAGCGACGGACACCGGCGGGACGCTGGTCGTGGACAACACGGTGAGCGGAAACCGCATCGGTGTCACCGCTCGTCGCGTGCGGAACCTCGTGATCGACGGCAACACCCTGACCGGCAACTGCAGCGGGGTGTTCGTCGTCGGTGACGAGTCCAAGCCCGCGGCCGGGGCGATGACGATCAGCGGCAACCGGATCCTCGAGAACAACAAGTACTGCCCGGCGACCCCCCGTCTGTCCGCGATCCAGGGATCGGGCATCGTGCTCACCGGCAGCGAGGCCACGGTCGTCCGTTCCAACGTCATCCGGGGCAACGTCGGCTCGACCCCGCTCTCCGGCGGCATCCTGCTGTTCAAGAGCTTCGTGGGCGCGCTCAACACCGACAACACCGTCAGCCGCAACCTCGTGGAGGACAACAAGCCGGCGGACATCGCCAACCGCGACACCTCGGGCACCGGCAACACCTTCGTCAGCAACACCTGCGGGACGTCCGTCCCGGCCGGGATGTGTGCCGGATGACGGCTCACCGCCGCACAAGGAGAAACGAGACGGTATGACCACCGTGAGTCCCACCCCCGACACCACTCCCGTCGCGACCCCCGTCACCACGCAGATCTCCGCCGCGCAGGCTCCGCCGCCGTCCATGCGGCTGCGGGAGCTGGCCTTCGGAGCGGCCTGCGCCGCGGCCGTACGCGCGGCGGCCAGGCTGGGCATCGCCGACGCCCTGGGGCAGGCGCCGGCATCGGCCGATGAGCTGGCCCTGGTCGTGGACGCCGAGCCCGTGCCCCTGCGGCGGCTGCTGCGCGCCCTGTGCTGCTACGGGATCTTCAGCGAGACGGCGGACGGGAAGTTCGTGCACACGGAGATGTCCCGGCTGCTGCGTGAGGACGACCCGAACAGCCTGAAGTACATCTCCCTGTGGTGCACGGAGCCCTGGACCTGGGAGGTCTGGCCGCGACTCGACGACGCGGTCCGCTCGGGCGCGAGCGTCTTCCCGGAGACGTTCGGCAAGGGCTTCTTCGAGTACCTTCACGAGGATGCGGGCGAGTCCGCCCAGGTGTTCAACCGGGCGATGACCACGTCCAGCACGCAGTCCGCACAGGATGTCGCCGACCTCCTGGACCTCACCGGGGTGTCCTCGGTCGCTGATATCGGCGGTGGACAGGGGCACGTCCTCGCGAGCCTGCTGGAGAAGCACCCCACGGTCCGTGGGACCCTCCTGGACCTGCCGGGTGTCGTGGCACGTGCGGACGCGCGGCTGCGGGACGGCGGCCGGCTGGCCGACCGGGTCCGGATCGTGCCCGGCGACTGCCGCGAGGACATCCCGTTCGAGGTGGATCTGTACATCATCAAGAACATCCTCGAGTGGGACGACGAGAGCACCCGGAGGACCCTGCGCAACGTGGTCGCCGCGGCCAGGCCCGGTGCCCGTGTGGTGATCATCGAGAATCTCGTCGACGACACCCCCTCGATGAGGTTCACCACAGCGATGGACCTGCTGCTCCTGCTCAACGTCGGGGGCGCCAAGCACACACGGGAGAGCTTGGTCGGGCGGATGTCCGACGCGGGTCTCCAGGTGGGCGAGATCCACCCCGTCAACGCGTACCTGCACGCGTTCGAGTGCGTGGTGCCGTAGTCCGCACCCCGGTGACGCGGACCGCCCCGGGCCCGGCACTCAGGTGCCGGGCCCGGGGCGGTCTCTTCGTCCGTCAGGCGGAGCCCTCGCGCTGCCACCGGTAGAACGGCTGCGCCATCGCGTCCTTCGGACCGCGCCAGGTCTGCGGGTCGTAGGGGCTCACGTAGGCCGTGAGCTGGTCGCTGATGGCCTGGAACTCCGGGTGCTCCGTCACCTTGGCGATCTCCGGGCCCGGAGGCCGGTCCGACTCGATCAGATGGAGATAGACATCGCCGAACTGGAACAGCGTGCGCCTGTTCACGCCGACGAGGTGGGGCAGCTCGGTGTTGTCGGAGGCCGCGAACAGCTTCGCGATGTCCGGCGCGGATCCCGGCGCCATCCGGGCGACGATCAGTGCGTGATGCATCTGGCTGCCTTTCGGGGCATCAGTTGGCGGGGACCGAGGCGGAGCGGCGTTCACGGTCGCGCTGTTCGATCTTGTCGCGGATGAGCTCCAGCTGGACGCGCGAGTTGCGGTTGATGTTGTCGGTCATCCAGGCGTCGTCGACCGGTGCGTCGGGGCGCATCGCGAAGTCCTGGCGCCAGCGCATGAGCGTGCCGCCCGGGACCTCCGAGTAGTCCCACCGGATGTCCATGTGCTGGAACGGCCCCGGCTCGACCCGCCGCGCACGCACGTTGAGTCCCTGACGGTCCGTGGTCCGCTCGGAGACCCAGCTCCAGACCTTGCCGTTGTCGTCGGGGTGCATGGTGAGGCGGAAGGTCGTCTTCTGACCCTCGCGCTTCATCACCTCCACGGCCGCGTACTCGCTGAACAGCTGCGGCCAGTTGTCCAGATCGTTCGTCATGTCCCACACGAGATCCAGGGGAGCGGCGATGGTGATCTCGTTCTCGGTGTGTCCGGACACGTCAGACTCCTGTCACTGGGGTGTTGTTGACGAGGTCGAGGAACTCGCCGGGCGTCTTGCACCGGTCGGCGTCGACCGGCAGCGGCCGGCCGTACCGGTTCTCGAGCGCCGCCACGATGCCGAGCAGGCCGAGCGAGTCCAGGCCGTACTCGTCGAAGGCCGAGCCGGGACGGCCGGCCATCTCCGACGGGTCGACCGTGAGGCCGGCGCCGCTCTTCATGAGCGCGGCCAGTTCTTCGTAGGTCAGTGGAGTGTTCATGACGCTGCTCCTTCTCACGCTTGGGTGTCGGTGGGATACCGCAGCACCAGGGCCGCGTTGGAACCCATGAGTCCCCGGCTCAGCACGAGTGCCGTCCGGAGCTCGGCCGGACGCGCGCGTCCGGTGACCACGTCCAGGTCGTGGCACACCTCGAAGACGTTGGGCGTCGGCGGGATCAGACCGTGTTCCATGGCGAGCACGGCGGCGGCGGTGTCGAGCACGGGTGCGCCGCAGTAGGCACGGCCGGTTCCGGTCTTGGGCGCCGTCACCGGCACGCGCCGTCCGTGGGGTCCGAGGGCGTCGGCGATGGCCAGGGCCTCGGCCCGGTCCGCCGAGGGCACGCCGAGTGCGTCCGCGAAGACCACGTCGATCTCCTCCGGCGCGCAGCCGGCTTCACGCAGCGCGCCTTCGATCGCCCTGGCCAGGCCCGCACGCGACTCCTCCCAACGGGCCGCGCCGGTGAAGGTGGCGGCGTGGCCGGCCAGTTCGGCCCGGATCCTCGCCCCGCGGTCACGGGCCGCCGTCTCCTCCTCGACCACCAGCATGGCTCCGCCCTCGGCCGGCACGAATCCGCAGGCGTCCGCAGTGAACGGCCGGTAGGCGCGGGTGGGTTCGTCGCAGAGGCTGAGGTCGTCGTAGCCGAGCTGGCAGACGACCGAGTACGGCGCGAGCGGCGCCTCGGCCGCACCGACGACGACCGCGTCCGTGCCCCGCCGGATGGAACGCCCGGCGTGCATGATCGCGTCCAGGCCACCGGCCTCGTCACTGGCCACGACGGCGCACGGCCCCTTGAAGCCGCCCCGGATCGAGATCTGACCGGTGCTGGCGGCGTAGAACCAGGCGATGGACTGGTAGGGGCCGACGAAACGGGAGCCCTCGCCCCACAGCCGTTGCAGCTCCCGCTGGCCGAACTCACCACCACCGGACCCTGCGGCGGTGACCACGCCCACCTTGAACGGCCGGTCCTCGTAGTCCGCGCGTCCGAGCCGCGCGTCGTCCAACGCCAGGTCGGCCGCGGCCATCGCGTAGTGCGTGAAGCGGTCGGTCTGGACGAGGTAGCGCTCTTCGATGAACGCGACCGGGTCGAAGTCCCTGACCTCGCCCGCGACCCGCAGCGGGAGGTTCTCGCAGCCTTCGCGGGACACCAGGTCGAGGACGCTGACGCCCTCCTGGGTCTGCTTCCAGAAGGCGCCGGCGCCGGTCCCGTTGGGGGCGACGACACCGATCCCCGTGAGGACGGAACGGCGATGTGCCGGCGTGTTCATGGGGTCCTCCCGCCTGATCGGGTCATGGCGACAGCGGACTGGAATCCACCGAAGCCGCTGCCGACCGAGAGCACGCTGCGCAGCTTGAGTGGCCGTGCGGTGCGGGGTACGTAGTCGAGATCGCACTCCGGGTCCGCGGTCTCGTAGTTGGCCGTCGGCGGCACCGTCTGGTGCTTGAGCGCGAGGACGCAGGCGGCGATCTCTATCGCTCCGATGGCGCCGAGGGAGTGGCCGACCATCGACTTGATCGAGCTCATCGGCACCTTGTACGCGTGCGCGCCCAGGGCTCGCTTCACCGCTGCGGTCTCGTGCCGGTCGTTCTGCTTGGTGCCCGAGCCGTGCGCGTTGACGTAGTCGACCTGCGAGCCGTCGAGCCGGGCGTGCGCGAGGGCGGTGTTGATGGCCTCGGCCATCTCCAGTCCTTCGGTGGTGAGCCCGGTCATGTGGTAGGCGTTGCCGAAGGTGGCGTAGCCCGATATCTCGCAGTAGACGGTCGCGCCCCGGGCGCGGGCGTGCTCCAGTTCCTCGAGTATGAGGACGGCGCCGCCCTCGCCCATGACGAAGCCGTCCCTCCGGGCGTCGAACGGCCTGGAGGCGTGCTCGGGGTCGTCGTTGTTCGCCGAGGTCGCCTTGATCGCGTCGAAGCACGCCACCGTGATGGGTGTGATCGGCGTGTCGGAGGCTCCGGCGACACAGACGTCGACCCGGCCCTCCTCGACGGAGTGGAAGGCGTACCCGATCGCGTCGAGCCCGGAGGTGCAGCCGGTCGAGACCGTCTGCACGGGCCCGTGCGCGCCGACCTCTTCCGCGACCGCGGAGGCGAGGGTGCTCGGCGCGAACGCCCGCTCCAGGTGGGCGCCCGCCGGCCGGTGGTCGACGTCCCAGCGCGCGCCGCTCCCGCTGACGGCGACGTAGTCGTGTTCCAGGCGGGTGGTGCCGCCGACCGCCGTCCCGAGGGAGACGCCGATACGCCAGGGGTCCTCCTTCTCGAGGTCGAGGCCGGCGTCCCCCAGTGCCTCCCTAGCCGCCACGAGGGCGAACTGGATGTAGCGGTCCGAGCGGGCGATGAGGTCCGCGTCCAGCCCGTGGTCGACGGGGTCGAAGTCGCACTCCGCGGCGATCCGCGACCGGAACTCCGCCGGGTCGAACAGCGTGATGCCACGTGTCGCGGTACGGCCGTTGGCGAGCAGGTCCCAGAACGCCGGGGCTCCGATGCCACCGGGTGCCACCACGCCGACCCCGGTGACGGCCACACGGCGCCGGGTCACGAGGCCGCCCCCGTTCGTTCTGGCGGCGCGTAGCCGTCGCTGGGGTTCGCGGTCTCCGTGACCTCGGTGTCCACGTGTCCGAGTTCGGGACGCGGGGCGAGGGGGCCGAGGTGGAAGACCATGCGGGCTTCCACGTCACCCACGTTGCGGAAGCGGTGGCGGACGTGCGGCGGGATCAGCAGGCCCTGGTCGGCCCGCATGGGGTGGGGTTCGCCGTCCAGGTCGACTTCGAGCAGTCCGTCCACGACGTACACGAACTCCTCGGAGTACGGGTGGTAGTGCTCGCCGATGCGGTCACCGGGGGCGACGATGGCCAGCCCCATGAAGCCGCTGGTGGCGCCCACCGCCGTGGGGGTGAGCATGGCGCGCAGGTCGCCGCCGCGCCTGCGGTTGGGCTGAGTCTCGCTGAGGTCCACGATGCGAGGCCGGTGGGTGGTCATGGCTGTTCTCCTCCAGGCACGTTGTGCTGTGTGACGGCAGCGGGTCGCCCCGCTGCCGGAGACGCGTCAGGAATCGGTGGCCCGACGGTCGGTGATCAGGTCCATCTCGGCCTGCGCGAGGAAGCGCGCGGCCTCCTGGTCGGTCGTCGGCATGCCGTTCGCGCCGCCGTCGAGCAGTCGGCCGAGCATCGCCGCCTTGCGGTGGCCGCCGATACCGAGCGCGTGCGAGGGCTGTGCGTCGAGCGGGCCGCTCATCTCGAGGAGACGCACCACGATGTCGTCGCGCTGGAAGATGGTGCTGCTCTCGACGGGGCTGGACGCGTCGTTCGCCACTTCCTCGTCCTGGCCGGCCAGCAGCCGGGCCAGTGCCATGCCACAGCCTTCCTTGGCCTGGTAGAACAGCGCGTGCCGCTGGACGTCCTCGGGGGCGTGGCGGCCTGCCGTCACGTGGTGGACGGTCGGGAGTGCTGCCCGGGTGAAGAACATCCTGGCGGAGTCGGGATCGCTGAGGTCGCGGTCCTGCTCCAGATACGGGTTGATGGCCTCCTCGACGGCCCTGACCTCGGGCTGACGGGAGACGTGGCGCAGAGCTGCCATGAGGTCGCCCTCGACCTCGACCGCTCGCACGACGCGGTTCCCGTGCATGAAGAGCGAGGTACGGCGCAGCCGGGTGTTCTCGTCGACGCGCGCCTGAGGGGAGTCGTAGTCGGAGAGGATCTTCGCGACCATCTCCTCCGTCCCCGGCTTCACGGTGAAGGTGAGTGCGTGGCGTACGACGCCGTCACCCAGTCGTGGGGCGGACTGGAGGCGTCCCCGCGCGGGCTCGGGAGTGCTCGCGAACGCGGCGCCCGTCTCCCGCAGCACGCTGAAGCGAAGGGAGCGCGTGTCGCGTACGCAGCTGTGCAGCGGCTGCACCGTCGCAACGTGCTCCTCGCTGTTCACCCAGGCGAGGAACGGCGGCGCGCTCTCCCACTCGCTGGTGATGAGCCACTGCGAGGGGTTCTCGATGGACTGGCACAGCTGGTCGCTGATGTGTCCGGGGATCGAGGCCACCTGGTTGCGCATGTGCTCGTACGCCTCGAGGAACTGGTTCTGGGCGCCGTCGTGCAGGTCCAGCAGCAGTATGACCCGGAGCCTCGAACCGTCGAAGGCGGACTGAGATATCCGTTCCGAGAGGGTTGTCATCTTTCGCTCTCCTTCGAGACGGTGCGGCGGCCACGTCCCGTGGCCTCTCGTCATCCGTCGGTATCGGTGGAAGCGGCGCAGGTCCCTGCCCGTCGGCGCGTGACATCCGCCCCCGCATCGCGAGCAACGCTCCCGCGACTGATCGTGGAACGCCGGTACGGGGTGCGCGAGATTTATGAACCGTTCAGGTGAGGCACCGTCCGAAGTCCGGCCGAAGGTCTCCCCCGAGGGCATGGACACTGCATCCGTCACGCGTCCGAGCTGGAGCAACTGATGAACGAGAACGTCGACCTCCGCGTACCGGTCCTCATCGTGGGCGGCTCCCTGGTGGGCCTGTCCGCCTCCCTCTTCCTGAGCCGGCTCGGCGTCCGCCACCTGCTCGTGGAGAAGCACAGCGATACGTCGACCCACCCGCGCGGACGGGGGAACAACGTCCGCACGATGGAGATCTTCCGGGCCGCGGGCGCGGAGCAGCTGATCCGCGACGCCGCGTCCGTGCTGGCGGACAACCACGGGATCCTGCAGGCCGGGTCGCTCACCGGCGACGACCAGGAGTGGCTCTTCAAGGAGATCGACCCGGGCGGTGGGCTCGCCAGGTTCAGCCCGAGCGGCTGGTGTCTGTGCAGTCAGAACGACCTCGAGCCGGTGCTGGTCGCCCACGCGCGGGCCCAGGGCAGCGAGCTCCGGTTCTCCACGGAGCTGCTCACCTTCGAGCAGGACGCCGACGGGGTGACCGCCGTGCTGAAGGACCGGGAGACCGGAGGGCGCACGACGGTGCGGGCGGACTACCTCGTCGCGGCCGACGGGCCCCGCAGCCCGGTCCGGGAGCAGCTGGGCATCGGCCGGACGGGCCCGGGGGACCTCTTCCACAACGTGAGCATCACGTTCCGGTCCCGCCGGCTGGCGTCCGTGGTGGGTGACCGGCGCTTCATCGTCTGCTACCTGACCGATCCGGAGGCGGACGGGGCGCTACTGCCCGTGGACAACGAGGAGAAGTGGGTGTTCCACGCCCCGTGGCAGCCCGACCGGGGCGAGACCCTGGAGGACTTCACGGACGAACGGTGTGCGGAGCACATCCGCAGGGCGGTCGGAGCGCCCGGCCTGGACATCGAGATCACGGGCAAGGCTCCGTGGCACGCCGCCGAGCGGGTCGCCGAACGGTATGCCTCCGGCCGCGTCTTCCTTGCCGGTGACTCGGCGCACGAGATGTCCCCCACCGGCGCGTTCGGCTCCAACACCGGTATCCAGGACGCGCACAACCTGGCGTGGAAGCTGGCTGCCGTGCTCGACGAGACGGCGGGGCCGGGGCTTCTGCAGACCTATGAGGCGGAACGGCTGCCGGTGGCGAAGGCGACGAGTGCGCGTGCGTCGGCCCGTTCGGGAGAGCACAGTCACCCCGGGTACGCGGGCTCGCCCGGTCCGGGCGGCGGCCGCAAGGGCGGCATGCTCACCGTCGCCCTGGGCTACCGCTACGTGCGGGGCGCCGTCCTGGAGGTGGACCCCGGGCTTCCGGTGGTGCCGGAGGCCATGGCGCTGACGGGCGAACCCGGCACGCGGGCACCGCACATGTGGCTCGGACACGCCGGGACGCGGGTGTCGACCCTTGACCTGTACGAGAAGTCGTTCGTGCTGCTGAGCGATGCCCGGTATCCGGACTGGCGCGCGGCGGCGCAGCAGGTGGCGAAGCGCCTGTCGGTCCCGCTGCAGGCCTTCGGTATCGGTTCCGTCCCCGGGGCGGATCTGGAGCCCGAGAGCGGGGCCGACTGGGCCGCCGTGCACGGCACGTCCGCCGAGGGCGCCGTTCTGGTGCGCCCCGACGGCTTCGTCGCCTGGCGTTCGGAGGGGCCGGCGGCGGACCCGGAGGCGACGTTGTACGAGGTCATGCTGACTCTGCTCCACCGAGGCTGACAGCGGAACGGGCCGGCGGGCCCCGCGGGGCCCGTCAGCCGACCCCGAACGATCGGAGGGCGGCGAGGAACGCCTTCGGGTTGTCGGCGTGCACCAGGTGGCCCGCGTCGACGGTGACGAACCGCCCTCCCGGCATCTGCCGCGCCATCCAAGCCAGTTGTTCCTGGTCGACGTGACTGCGGGAGCCTCCTACGACGAGGGCGGGGGCGGTGATCTCGCCCAGGGACTCCCGTGCTGCCGGGTCCGGGGCGTTCAGCTGGGCGTCGATGGCCGGCACCACCTGCCAGTCGTGGTCCAGCTCTTCCGCCGGCCGCTCGGCCGGCGGGCGGGGCGGGTCGAGTGGGAGCGGGGCCGGAGCGTCCTCGACGACCAGCGCCCCGACGAGTGCCGGATGGCGCTCGGCGAGCAGCACGGCGGCCACGCCGCCCATGGAGTGCCCGATCACCGTGGCACCGGACAGGTCGCGGGCCTCCAGGAAGGCAAGCAGGTCGTCACGGAACAGCGCGAAGGAGTAGCGGCCCGGCCAGTCGCTGAGGCCGTGTCCCCGGAAGTCGAGTGCGTACACCCGATGACGGGCTGCGAGCTGTTCGGCGATGTCCGTCCAGTCCAGGCTGCTCCCGCCCCGCCCGTGGGCGAGGACGACGGGCGGCGCCGAGGGGTCGCCCCAGGTGCGGTAGGCGAGCCGGATCCCGCCCGCTTGCACGCTGCTGACGTCCGGGTCGAGGAAGGCGGAGACCGTGCGGACGAATGCCCCGGGGTCGTCCATCCAGGGGAAGTGGCCGGCGCCCCGCTGGACGACGCATTCCGCGTGGGGGAACAGCGCGGCCAGTTCCGCCGCCCGGTCGGGGGTGGGGCCTCCGTCGTACTCTCCCGCGAGGACCAGCACGGGCACCGGCAGCTCCCGCAGCGCGGCGACCGTCGCACCGGTGTCGAGGCCGCTCTCCGGGTAGTAGAGCGACCCTGCCAGGGCGTTCCGCTGAGCTGGGGACCCGGCTGCGTGCGCCTGCGCCGCCGCGTCCCAGCGCCCGTAGGCGAACGGCCGGATTCCCGCCCAGGCCTCGGGGGTGGCGCGTCCGGCCTGGATCTCTTCCAGTGCGGCCCGGGCCTCGGCGTACCAGGGCTCATGGGCGCGCAGTCCGGCGGCGTCGCGCCGGTCCTGGTCGGTGGCGGGCAGGCCGAGGGTGTCGGTTCCGGGTGTGATGAGAGTGAGGGAGCGGAGTCTCCGCGGGTACCTGGCCGCGTAGAGCGCCGCGAGCTCGCCGGAGGCGGAGTGGCCGAGGACGTCGGCCTGTTCGAGACCGAGGTGTGCGCGTAGCGCCTCGACGTCGTCGACGAGACGGTCGATCCGGTACGACGAGGTGTCCTGGGGGACGGCCGATTCGCCGGTGCCCCGCAGATCGAGCAGTACCAGCTGCCGCACTCGGGACAGACCGCCGAGGTCGCCGAAGTAGCGGGCTGCCCGCATGGGGCCGCCGGGCAGGCAGATCAGCGGCTCGCCCTCACCCACCAGGTGGTAGGCGAGCCGGGTTCCGTCGTACGTGCTGAAGATCGGCATGGCTGCATTCAAACAGGGCGGACGGCGCGCTGCGGCGGCGTCCGCCCACAGCGGATCAGTTGTCCACAGGCGGCACCTCCCCCCTTGCCAGGACCCCCCGCCTCCTGAATTACTGCTCCGAGGAGACGACCGAATGGTCGGTCGTCGGTCGGCGAGGGGATGATCGGTATGACCGCGCTGTACGACGCCGGCGAACGGCTCGGCCGCGACGAGCTCGGAGACCTGCAGCTGGAGCGGCTGCGAGCCACCCTGCGGCACGCCTACGAGAACGTCGGCTTCTACCGTGCGGCCTTCGACGAAGCGGGGCTGCGCCCCGAGGACTGCCGTACGCTCGCGGATCTCGCCCGCTTCCCGTTCACCGCCAAGGCCGATCTGCGCGACAACTACCCGTTCGGGATGTTCGCCGTCCCCCAGGACCAGGTGCGCCGGATCCACGCTTCCAGCGGCACGACCGGCCGGCCCACGGTGGTCGGGTACACCGAGCGCGACCTGGGCACCTGGGCGGACGTGGTGGCACGGTCGATCAGGGCGGCGGGTGGACGCCCCGGCCACAAGGCGCACGTGGCTTACGGATACGGGCTGTTCACCGGAGGCCTCGGCGCTCACTACGGGGCGGAGCGCCTCGGCTGCACCGTCATCCCGGCCTCCGGGGGCATGACTGCGCGCCAGGTCCAGCTGATCCAGGACTTCCGGCCCGAGATCATCATGATCACGCCCTCCTACATGCTGACCCTCCTGGACGAGTTCGAACGCCAAGGGGTCGATCCCCGTTCCACGTCGCTGCGGGTCGGCATCTTCGGCGCCGAGCCGTGGACCGAGCAGATGCGCGGCGAGATCGAGGAGAGGTTCGCCATCGACGCCGTCGACATATACGGACTGTCGGAGGTGATGGGCCCGGGCGTGGCTCAGGAGTGCGTCGAGACCAAGGACGGTCTGCACATCTGGGAGGACCACTTCTATCCCGAGGTCGTCGATCCGTTCACCGGAGAAGTGCTCCCGGACGGGGAGAAGGGTGAGCTGGTCCTCACCTCCCTCACCAAGGAGGCCATGCCGGTGATCCGTTACCGCACCCGGGACCTGACACGGCTGCTACCCGGTACGGCGCGCGTCTTCCGGCGCATGGAGAAGGTCACCGGGCGCAGTGACGACATGGTCATCCTGCGCGGTGTGAACCTCTTCCCCACACAGATCGAGGAGATCGTGCTGCGGACCCCGGGGGTGGCGCCGCACTTCCAGCTACGGCTGACCCGGCAGGGGCGGATGGACGCCCTGACGGTGCGGGCGGAGGCGCGGGCCGCTGCGACGACTGCCGAGCGGGAGGCTGCCGCGCTGTCGATCGCGTCCGCCGTGAAGGACGGAATCGGTGTGAGCGTCGGGGTCGAGATCGTCGATCCGGAGACTCTGGAGCGGTCGGTCGGCAAGATCCGGCGGATCGTGGACCTGCGGGAGGCCGGCTGACGCGGTGTGCGTGGGCTCGGTGGAACGCGTCAGGCGATCAGCGCGACCCGGTCATGGCCGCGAACACCACGACGTTGTCCTCGTAGCCCGATTCCTTGTCGTAGTCACCCCCGCAGGTGATCACCCTGAGTTCGGGCCCGGCGGAAGGGCCGTAGACCTTCTCGTCCGGGAAGTGCTTCTTGTCGTGGACCTCCACCGCGTAGACGGTGAACACGGCGGTGCGCCGGTCGGCACGCACGATCTCGACGGTGGCACCCTTGCGCACCGACCCCAGCCGGTGGAAGACACCGGGTCCGACGAGGGTGTCCACATGACCGGTCGCGACGGCGGTGCCCACGGATCCGGGTACCGTTCCGCCGGCGTACCAGCCGGCGAGCACGGGGTTGTCGTCGGGCGGCGGCTCCAGGGCTCCGGCCGCGTTCAACGCGAGTTCCACCATGGGCGCGTCCACCCCGAGGTCCGGGATCACCAGCCGCAGCGCCACCGAGGGTGGCAGGGGCTTCACGGCGGGGCGCGGTGAGACGGTGCGTGCGGGTGCCGGACCCGTGCCGGCGGGACGGCCGGGGGCGTGATCCGGCTGGGTCGTCGACGAGGCGCCGGACGGCAGGGGGCGCAGGGGGGAGAGGCGGGCGGGGAGGTGGGGCGGAAGGGCGGGTGGCGGCAGGGGAAGACGCACGTAGGAAGGAGGTTCGGGTGGAGGGCCGGCAGGGGCCAGGTAGGCGGGGGCCGCACGCCTCGTGGGAATTGCGGACGGGCCTGCCGGGGCCGGGACCACGGGCGGCGCGGGCGCCCAGGTGGCTTCCGGGGGTTGGGCGGGGGCGGCTGGCGCGGATGCCGGAGACAGCGGCGGCTGTCCGTCGCTCATGCCGCTGAGCACCAACGCCGTACCCGCCACCACGGCCCAGACGAGGTGTCTGATCGCGGGGAACGAGGGGGGTGACGTGCTGGTCGTGTGCTCGGTATCCATCAGTTGTGCCTCTGCTCCGCGGCGGACGGTGTGGGACGTCCGCGGCCCCGTACCGGCAAGGGTCCCGGCCGGAGGCGGGTCCCGGCCGGGAGGCCACCCGACCGGGATCCCTTCGGGACCGCGGACGCGCGTCGTGCGGTCAGGGGCGCGCGGAGGCGTTCCGGCGACGCATTCTGACCGCTCCCCCGGCCGCCGCCGCCGCGAGCAGCACGCTGCCCGCGACGAGATGCGTGCTGCTCCCGGCGGGCGCCCCGACGCCGGCGTCGATCCCGCCCGTGGGAACGCGGTGGACGATGCGGTACGTATCCGTGAGCTTGACCCGCGGCGGGCATTTCACGGTGACGGTGTCGGTACCCGGGCGGGTCCCCGCCGGGATGGAGAACACGCCGACGAGCACGCCTTCCCGGTCGCCCTCGAAGAGGTGGAACGCCCCTCCTGCCTCGGACGTGCCCTTGCCGTAGGTCTCCTTGCCGCAGGCTCTGGTGCTGACGGTGACCTGTGAGCCCGGCGAGGCCGTCGCCGGGCTGATGCGAATGGTCTGTTCCCCGGCAGGGTCGGCCGCCGCTCCTGCCGGCGGAGCCACGAGGGCGAGGGAACCTACGGCCAGACAGATACCCGCACAGACACGTGTGTTACGCATGAGGATCCTCCCGGGGAAGCAGGGTCCGGCTGGTCTGCGCGGCGCCTCTGCTGTGCTCCGCTCCCGAGGCAACCGACAGCCCGTCACCTCCGCAACACGAGACGATGCGCCGCGCGTCACCCGGCCGGACCCCGGAGCCCGTCGCGCGCCAGGCGTTTACGCAGGTCACCGAGCCCGGGACGAGCCCACGGCAGACAGCGCGCCCCGGGCGGCGAATGGTCTAACAGCGCCTCGGCACAGCTCGTCCGGCGAGCCGCCGGAAACGCACGACGGGCGGGTGGTCGCCGTAGGCCTGGCAGCACGGGCCGGGAGTGCGGTGGGCCGGGATCAGGGATCGGTCCGGTCCGCCGGTGACTCCGACGGCCTGTCCGTGGGTGCGTTGGAAGCGGAGAACCGGTCCCGCAGCTCCCTCTTGAGAATCTTTCCGCTGGCGTTGCGCGGGAGTGCGCCGACGATCAGCACCCGCTTCGGCGCTTTGAAATGGGCGAGCTTTCCTCGTGCGTGCTCGATGAGTTCGGATTCCGAGGCCTCGCCCCGGAGCACCACCACCGCGGTGACGGCCTCGATCCAGCGCGCGTCGGGCAGTCCCACCACCGCCGCCTCGGCCACCGCGGGATGGGTGTAAAGGGCATCCTCCACCTGGCGGGAAGCTACGAGGACGCCTCCCGAGTTGATGACGTCCTTCACACGGTCGACGACTGTGAAGTAGCCCTCGGCGTCGCGCACGGCGAGGTCGCCGGAGTGGAACCAGCCGTCACGGAAGGCCTCCGCGCTCTCCTCCGGTTTGTCCCAGTAGCCCCGGCACAGCTGGGGGGAGCGGTAGACCACTTCGCCCGCCGTGCCGTCGGGCACATCCTCGCCGTGCTCGTCGACCACCTTCGCCTCGACGAAGAGCACCGGCCGGCCGCACGATTCCATCCTCCCTTCGTGCTCGTCAGGACCGAGGACGGTGGCGAGGGGTCCGATCTCGCTCTGGCCGAAACAGTTGTAGAACGCCAGCGCGGGCAGCCTCTCCCGCAGGCGTTCCAGGACGGGAACGGGCATGATCGACGCCCCGTAGTACGCCTTGCGCAGCGCTCCGAGCTCCCGGGTGGCGAACTCCGGGTGGTTGGCGAGTGCGATCCAGACGGTCGGGGGCGCGAACAGGCTGTCCGCCTGGCCCGCTTCGACCAGATCGAAGATACGGCCGGCGTCCGGGGAGTCGAGGATCGTGTTCTCGGCGCCGACCGCGAGGTACGGCAGCAGGAACACATGCATCTGCGCGGAGTGGTAGAGCGGCAGCGAGTGCACCGGACGGTCGCCGGCGCGCAGGTCGAGAGCCGTGACGGCACTGACGTACTCGTGGACCAGGGCGCCGTGCGTCATCATCGCGCCCTTGGGCTGGGCGGTCGTGCCGGAGGTGTAGAGCAGTTGGACCAGGTCCTCGGCACCCGGTTCGCGTGGCGGAACGAAAGGGCGCGGGGTGGCCAGCATGCCGAGGAGGGATTCCGGGGCGTCGCGCAGTGGCCGCACGGGGTAGCCGGCCGGGACCCGTGCCGCGAGTCCCGGGTCGGTGAGGACCAGTGCGCTGCCGGACTGACGAAGGATGTACTCCAGGTCCTCCCCGGTGAGGTTCTGGTTGACCGGCACATGGATCAGTCCGGCGCGGGCGCAGGCCAGGTAGGCGATCAGGTACACATCGGAGTTGTGCGCGTAACAGGCCACCCGGTCGCCGGGGCTCAGGCCGTGTGCGGCGGTCAGCGCAGCGGCCGCCGTGCTGACCGCCTCGTCCAGCGCGGCGTAGGTCCAGGACCGCTCGGCGTACCGTACGGCGACGCGCTCGGGGGTGCGCCGTGCGCTACGTGTCACCAGGCCGTCCACTGTGCTGCTGCGTACTCCTGTCATGGCGTGATCCTGGGTGTCGGGCCGCCGGGGGTCAAGGGCCTGGGGGCCTGTCGGCCTGCCTCGTCGTCCAGGCGGCTGCGGCAGCAGGTGCGGAGCGCGGGCGCGACGACCGCCCCGGCACACCGGCACATGACGGGACGTCGGTTCTTTGTGGCGCTAGGGGGTCCACGGACGGCAGTGGTGACAGTAACCTCTGTTCGGCAAGAAGTTTCAACACCGCACGAGATTTCGAAAGTTACTTTCGCGGCGGTGCTTTCGACATGAGGGAAGGGGTTCCGGATGACCGGAGACGTGTCGGGCCGGGGAATGAGCCGCCGAAGGCTGGGCGGCGGGATACTGGCGCTGGGCGGAGCGCTCGCCCTCGCACCGATCCCCTTCGCGGGTACAGGCGTGGCCGTCGGCGTGGAACGAGGTGCGGACGCCCCGGGCGGCGGAGCTCCGGGTACGGCATCGGCAACCGGGACGGGTATGGGATCAGGGCGGGACAGGCCGACACTGCGCCGCGGGTCGGCCAGGCGTGCGGGTCTGCTGCCCGACCAGCTCGACCAGCTCGTGGCCGACGCGGAGAAGTACCTCACCGACTCCCCCGCGCATCCCTGGTACGCGGGCGCGGTGCTGCTTGCCGGACGGGGAGGCACGGTGGCCCTGCACCGGCCGATCGGCCGGGCCGTGCGTTACTCGGCCTATGACGAGACGACCGACACCGGGGTGGAGTTCCCCCCGGACGAGCAGATCGCCATGGCCGAGGACACGGTCTTCGATCTGGCCTCGGTGTCCAAGCTGTTCACCTCGATCCTCGCCGTTCAGCAGATCGAGCGGGGAACGCTGGAGCTGGAGGCACCGGCCGCCCGCTACCTCCCCGACTTCGCCGGTGGGGGCAAGCAGGACGTGACTGTGCGTCAGCTGCTCACCCACACCTCGGGTTTCCGGTCCTGGATCCCCCTCTACAAGGAGCCCACCCGTGAGGGGAAGCTCCAACTCCTCTGGGACGAGGTCCCGGCCTCACCACCCGGCACGAAGTACCTCTACTCGGACCTGAACCTGATCTCGCTCCAGCTGATCCTGGAGAAGGTCACCGGCCGCGCCCAGGACGCCCTGCTCCGGGAGGAGATCACCGCTCCGCTCGGGATGCACCGCACGCGGTACAACCCGCCCGCCTCATGGAAGCCGAAGATCGCGGCCACCGAGGACGCCCGCCTTCCCTGGTCGGGCCTGGATCGCGGGCTGGTCTGGGGCGAGGTGCACGACGAGAACGCGTACAGCCTGGGCGGGGTGGCCGGCCACGCGGGAGTCTTCTCGTGCGCCTGGGATCTGGCCGTGCTGGCCCGTACGCTGCTCAACGGCGGGGTCTACGGCAGGTCCCGGATCCTGTCCGAGGAGTCCGTGGAGCTGCTGTTCACCGACTTCAACACCGCCTTCCCCGGCGACGAGCACGGCCTGGGCTTCGAGCTCTACCAGCACTGGTACATGGGGGCGATGGCCACTCCGCGCACGGCGGGGCACACGGGGTTCACCGGCACGAGTCTGGTTCTCGATCCGACGACGGACTCGTTCCTGATCGTTCTGGGCAACTCCGTCCACCCGGTACGCACCTGGCGTTCGGGGAGCGCCCCCCGGGTGGCTGCGGCCAACCGGATGGCGCGCGCGGTGCCCGTCCGTCCGGCCCGCGGCCGTTCGGCCTGGTTCTCCGGCATGGCCGGTGGCGCGAACGCGACGCTCGCGCTCCCCGCGCTGCGCCCCGTGTCCCCCCGGCCTTCGCTCCGTTGCGCCCTCTGGTGGGACACCGAGCCGGCTTCGGACACCCTCCGCCTGGAGGCCTCGTCGGACTCCGGAACGACATGGCAGCCCGTGCCGTTCACCACCGAGCCCGCGCGGGGTGAGGGGCAGGGGCAGTCCCGGGCGCACCCGGACGGCTCGGTCTCCGGCTGGTCGGGGCGCGTCTGGCACCGCGTCGAAGCCGACCTGGCGGCCTGGAGGGGCACAGAGGTGCGGCTCCGCTGGCGGTACGTGACCGACCAGTCGTACGTCGGCCGGGGCGCGTACGTGGACGACGTACGGGTCGAGGACGGCGGCCGTCCGCTCTTCGACGGGAACAGGCCCGGTGACGCGGGACGCGTCGAGGCGACGGGATGGACCGTCTCCTCCGACTGATCAGCCCGGGCCGGCTGGATGACCGCCATGAACGGAACCCAGTCCCCAGAGACCCCGTGGGGCGTGTCGGTGTCCGGAGCGGCGAGCGTGGACGCCGCTCCCGACCTGGCACGCCTCCGCGTCGCGACGGCGCGGACAGGAACAGACCGGGCGAGGCATTCGCCGCCACGTCGAGGCTGAACCTGACTGCGTGAGCTGGACCTCCTGAAGACCGTGCTGGCCGACGTCGTCGACGTGGGGGCAACGCAGCCAAGGCTGTCGAGTTCGACGTGCGCGCGCAGAGGGGACTGCGCGCCCCCGCGCACTGCGACTGTGGCAGCAGCGCGGGAGAGAGCCGCCCTGCACGTGCATGCGGCCGGGGCGCAACGCGGACCCGTCATCCACATCAAGGTGGCCGACGCGGAACATATGCAGAGCTACCGCAGCCACAGCAGTCACCACGGCGCAGCCGGTGAGAGCGATCTGACGCCCGGCAAGGTGGCCGTGCCTGGCGGGGTCGTCCGCGGGTTGTCCGTCATCGGCGGTTGAGGACCTCCTCACGCCTGCGCGGGGTGGGCCCGGACCTCACCGGCGGCGGTCCGCACCCCTCGGCCTCTCGGTCCCGGCAGGAGCCGACCGAGCCCATGAAAGCTCACGAAACTTTCGACCATTTTACTGAATGACTTTCGTCGCACTCCCACTCAGCTCGGGGAGTGCCCCGACGGCTGGTCCGGCATCGCGCCACAGCTCCGCTCAATTCGCAGGCCAGGCGATCAACTCCCCTCAGGTGAGCGCTAGTTAGCTCGGAAATGTTTCGGAAACGTAGCGTTGACGAGTCTTCCCGTTGAGCGCATACTCTCCTCGCTCCCCTTGTTCCACGGCTCGTCTTCCCGTCGGCAGGTAAGCCCTTCTGGTGCGACCGCCGTCGGCTGCACAGCACCTCGCACGCTCCGCATCCCCCTGCCCGGGCGACTTCTCCGACACGCCCGGCAACCGGAAGAAGAGGCTGAAAACGCGATGCTCCAGAAGACCTCCGGCGGCACCCCCGCCCGCCCCCGCCCACCGGCCAGTGCCGGACGGGCACTGTCCTTCCTCACCGCTGGAGTCCTCGCCGCCGCCGGCGTCGTCGCGCTCGCCGGCAACGCCCAGGCCGTCGGCGCCCTCGGTGACGCGGCAGCCGCGAAGGGCCGCTACTTCGGTACGGCGGTGGCCGCCAACCACCTCGGCGAGGCGGCGTACGCATCCACACTGGACGCCCAGTTCGACTCGGTCACGCCTGAGAACGAGATGAAGTGGGACGCCCTCGAGAGCTCGCGCAACTCGTTCGACTTCGCGGCCGCCGACCGGATCGTCGACCACGCGCAGAGCAAGGGCATGAAGGTCAGGGGTCATACCCTGGTGTGGCACTCTCAGCTTCCGGGCTGGGTGAGCGGCCTGGGCGCCACGGACCTCCGCTCGGCGATGAACAACCACATCACCCAGGTGATGACGCACTACAAGGGCGAGATCGACTCGTGGGACGTGGTGAACGAGGCGTATCAGGACGGCGGCAGTGGGGCGCGGCGCAGTTCGCCGTTCCAGGACAAGCTCGGCAACGGGTTCATCGAGGAGGCGTTCCGTACCGCTCGCACCGTCGATGCCGACGCCAAGCTCTGTTACAACGACTACAACACCGATGGTCAGAACGCGAAGAGCAACGCGGTCTACGACATGGTGAAGGACTTCAAACAGCGCGGGGTCCCGATCGACTGCGTGGGCTTCCAGTCGCACTTCAACAGCAACTCGCCCGTCCCCTCGGATTTCCAGGTTAACCTGCAGCGCTTCGCCGATCTCGGTGTCGACGTGCAGATCACCGAGCTCGACATCGAGGGCTCCGGCTCCGCCCAGGCGGCGAACTACACCAAGGTGGTGAACGCCTGCCTGGCCGTCACGCGGTGCACCGGCATCACCGTTTGGGGTGTCACGGACAAGTACTCGTGGCGCAGCAGCGGCACGCCGCTCCTCTTCGACGGTGACTACAACAAGAAGCCTGCCTACGACGCGGTGCTCGCCGCGCTCGGCGGGTCGAGCGGGGGCGGCGAGGGTGGCGGTACAGGTGCCTGCACAGCGGTCTACACCCAGACGTCGACGTGGAACGGCGGGTACAACGGCCAGGTGACGGTCAAGGCCGGCAGTTCGGGCATCACCGGCTGGACGGTACCCGTGACCGTCCCGTCACCGCAGAGGGTCTCCGCCGTCTGGAACGGCACACCCACCACGTCCGGCAGCGTCATGACGGTCAAGTCCGCCTGGAACGGAACGCTGGCGGCGGGCGCCTCGACGAGCTTCGGATTCACCGTCACCACCAACGGCAACACGTCGGCGCCCGTCGTGGGCGCTTGCACCGCCTCCTGACGAACCCTCGCCCCCTCCCTTCCGTGGGGAGGGAGCTCGGCCGGCACGGAGTGCGGCGAGGCCCGCACCCCCCTCCGCCCCGTCCGGCCGGGCGGGGACGGGATGCGCCGAGCCCGCACTCGGCGCCCCGTTCCTCCGAAGCGCTCCGCCCCGTACCGGCCACCGGCCGGGCGGGGCGGAGCGTCGCCGGCCCCGACAGCCGACGGCCCGCCGCCGCGAACGCGAAGCGGTGGACCCGGCCGGGACGGAAGCCGCTCCCGGCGCATTCGCCGGTGCCGGAACGTCCTCGCCGCCATGTACGCGAGCGGCCGACGGGCCGGGCGGGCGACTGACGGGCCGGGGTGGGCGGGCGGGCGAGGAGATCCGTCAGCAGGTCGTCGTCGAGGTACCCGGGAGGTTCCGTCCCGCGCGCGCTCAGTGCGCTGAGCGAGGTGTTCGGCCGGCAGGAACGGTGGTCACCGGCCCAGCGCCGCCATGGCGGCGTTGTGGCCGGGAACACCGCTGACCCCGCCACCGCGCACCGCGCCCGCCCCGCAGAGCAGGACGTTGGCGTGAGCGGTCTCTACGCCCCAGCGGCCCGTCTCCGCGGTGGCGTAGGGGAAGGCGAGGTCCCGGTGGAAGATGTGGCCGCCGGGAAGCCCCAGGTCACGCTCGAGATCGAGGGGCGTCCTGGCCTCGATGCACGGCCGGCCGTCGGCGTCGAGGGCCAGGCACTCGGTGACCGGCTCCTCGAGATGGGCGTCGAGTTCGGCCAGGGTGGCCGCGAGCAGCGTGGTGCGGGTGGTCTCGTTGTCCGTCGTGAAGAGCCGGGCGGGGGTGTGGAGGCCGAAGAGGGTGAGGGTCTGGTAGCCGCGGGCGGCGAGACCGGGACCGAGGATCGACGGATCGGTCAGGGAGTGGCAGTAGATCTCGGAGGGCGGGGCGCCCGGTAGTCGTCCTGCAGCCGCCTCGCGATGGGCCACGGCCAGTTGTTCGTAACCCTCGGCGATGTGAAAGGTTCCGGCGAACGCCTGGCGCGGGTCGACGGAACGGTCGCGGAGCCTCGGCAGCCGGGTGAGCAGCATGTTCACCTTCAGCTGGGCGCCCTCGGCCGGGGTGGGCGGCTCCTCCCCGAGGAGCGCGGCCAGTGTCTGCGGCGAGGCGTTGACGAGCACTTGGCCCGCGCCGACGACACGTTCGCCTTCGGATGTGCGGACGGTGACCTCGGCGCGGGTGCCGTCGGTCTCGATGCGGGTGGCCTCGTGCAGGACCCGGATCTCGGCACCGGCGGCGCGGGCCGCGTCGGCCAGGGCGTCGGTGAGCGCGCCCATGCCGCCGACCGGGACGTCCCAGTCTCCCGTGGAGTTGCCGATCACGTGGTAGAGGAAGCAGCGGTTCTGGATCAGGGACGGTTCGTGGGCGTCGGCGAAGGTGCCGATGAGCGCGTCGGTGAGCACGACTCCGCGCACGAGGTCGTCGGCGAAGTTCTCCTCGACGGCGACGCCGATGGGTTCCTCGAACAGCATGCGCCAGGCGTCCGCGTCGTCGACCCGCGCCCGTAGTTCCTCGCGGGCGGGCAGGGGTTCGGTGAGGGTGGGGAACACCCGCTCGGCCACTGCGCCCGTCATCCCGTAGAACCGCTGCCAGGCGTCGTACTCCCGGCTGTCCCCGGTGAGCGCGGCGAAGGACTCCCGGGTGCCGTCGCCGCCGACGAGCAGCCCGGTGGGCCGCCCGCCGCGTACGGCGGGCGTGTACGAGGAGATCGTGCGCCTGCGTACGGCGAAGTCGAGACCCAGCTCGCGGACGATCTTCTGCGGGAGGAGTGAGACGAGGTAGGAGTAACGGGAGAGCCTGGCGTCGATCCCGTCGAAGGGCCGGGTCGACACCGCCGCTCCCCCGGTGCCGCCGAGTCGTTCCAGGACGAGTACGGACCGGCCGGCTCGGGCGAGGTAGGCGGCGGCGACCAGGCCGTTGTGGCCGCCGCCGACGATCACCGTGTCGTAGGCGGCGCGCGCGGGGGCGCCGGGTGAGGACGTCTCGTCAGCGGGCATGCCCCTTCGTAACACGGGATCCTCGCTGCCGGACAGGGGGCGCGGCTCACGCTCACGGGGTGGTGGCCGCCGGAAACCGCTGGGGTGCCCGGTGACGGCTGTGGCAGGGTGTTGGCCGAGACCGCGTCTTTTCACGCCTGTCACAGGAGCATCCATGGACACCCCGGCACGCATGATCCCTTTGCTGGAACAGTTCGACTGGGCGCGTGAACGGCTCACCCGACGGCTCGGGGGTCCGTTCGTGGACAGCGGCAACGGCACGGACGTGGAGGTGCTCCCGCTGACCGACGAGGAATACCTGTGGGAGCCGGTGCCGGGTTGCTGGTCGGTCCGTCCGCACGGTTCGGGACCCGGACGCGGTGCGGCGGGGCTGACGGGCGCGGGGACGTGGGGGCGCGACACGGCACCGTTCCCGCATCCCTCGCCTCCTCCCTTCACCACCCTCGCGTGGCGGCTGAGCCATCTCAGCGAGCTGCTGACCCTGCGCGCCGATCACACGGCGGGGACCCATAGCCTGACCCGGGACGACTACCGCGTGGCGGGGGACGCGGCGGCGGCGCTCGCGGACTTCGACGCCTCGGCGGCCTCCTGGCGTGCGGCGCTGGCCGGGGCCGACGACGCCGCGCTCGACACGGTCGGCTACAGCACCTATCCGTACGGCAGTGACCCGGAGGACCCCTTCCTGGTCACCGTCTGGTGGGTCAACCAGGAACTGCTGCACCACGGAGCGGAGATCGCGTTGCTGCGTGACCTCTACCGCGTCAGGGCCGGCCTGGCCTGACGGCCCGTGGGCTCACACGGCCCCGTCCCGCTCCTGGTCCGGAGGGATCCCGCGTCGTCGGCGCAGGTCGGCGACGCGCCGGTAGAGGTCCACCGCCTCCGTGCCGCGTCCGAGCTGTTCCAGGCAGTGCGCCTCGTCGTTGCGGCTCGCGAGGGTGTCGGGATGGCCGGGCCCCAGGACCCGTTCGCGGGTGACGGCGACCGCGCGGTACTCGGTGAGCGCATCATCCCAGCGGCCGAGCCAGCCCAGCCCGACGGCGACCTCGCGGCGGCTGACGAGGGTGTCGGGGTGGTCGGGCCCCAGGACGCGTTCCCGCAGTGCGCACACCTCGCGCGACTCGGCGAGCGCCTCGTCCCAGCGCGCCATCCGCCCCAGGTTGACGCCGAGCCCGTGCCGGGCGCGCAGCGTCTCGGGGGCGGAGGGCCCGCTGACCCGGGCGCGGTCCTCGGCCAGGGCGCGATAGAGCTCGAGGGCCTCGGCGCTGCGTCCGAGTCTGCCGAGGCTGATGCCCACCTCGTACCGTGCGGACAGCGTGTCGGGGTGGTCGGGGCCCAGCACGGCGGCGCGGGCCTGCGCCACTTCGCGGTAGGTCTGCAGGGCCTCGGCCCAGCGGTCGAGCCGGCCCAGCGCGTAGGCCACTTCGTACAGCGTGACCAGCGTGTCCGGATGCGTCGCGCCGAGCAGCCGGCCTCGGGCGTCCGCCACCTCCCGGGCCACGCGGTAGGAGTCCTCGAGGCGGCCGAGTCTGCTGAGGTTGAAGGCGAGGTTGTGGCGGCAGCGCAGGGTGTCGGGGTGGTCGGGCCCCATCGAGCGCTCCCGCGAGGCGAGCACCGCGGCGTAGACCTGGTGGGCCTCGAAGTGGCGGTCGAGCTGGCCGAGGACGTACGCCGTCTCCTGCCGGGCCGCCAGCGTCTCGGGGTGGTCGGGGCCCAGGGCGCGTTCGCGACCGTCGGCGACCTGCGCGAACTCCTGCAGCGCCTCCGCCGCGCGTCCGGTGCGGCTGAGGGTGAACGCGACCTCGTACCTGCTGGCGAGGGTGTCGGGGTGACCGGGGCCGAGCGCGCGTGCGCGTTCGGCGGCCACCGCGCGGTGCACCTCGCCCGCCTCCTCCCAGTGGCCGAGGCGCCCGAGGTCGAGTCCGGCGCTGTGACGGCCTGCCAGGGTGCCCAACAGGTCGGGCGAGGGGGTGGGGCGGAGGCCCGGACCCGTGGGAGGGACTCCGCCGGTGAGCACCTGGCCGGCACCGGTGGTCCACGCGCCGGTCAGCGCCGCCGCCTGGTCGATGGCGGCTGTCCCGGGGTGCCGGGCGCCGGCGGCCCGGTGACCGATGGTCAT
This sequence comes from Streptomyces sp. ALB3, assembly GCF_044385685.1. Classification (NCBI taxonomy): domain Bacteria; kingdom Bacillati; phylum Actinomycetota; class Actinomycetes; order Kitasatosporales; family Streptomycetaceae; genus Streptomyces; species Streptomyces sp. ALB3. Next base: position 346,642 of record NZ_JBISCE010000027.1, read on the forward strand.
GTCGCGCGTCCAGGAGGGGAGTTCTCCGGTGCCAGGACGCTGGACGGGCACGGGTGGGACGAGCCGGACCCGTCCGGTTGCCGACTGCTCCCCCGTGCGCCCGAGCGAGATGCGACGGCGCAGGTCGCCGGCGTCGGCCGGGCGCTCACCGGGCGACTTCGCCAGCAGTTCCAGGACGACCTCGTCGAAGAAGCCCGGGAGTTCGGCGCGGTGGGTGCGCGGCGGCTCGGGAACGGTGTCGCGGTGTCCGACGAGCACGGCCCAGGAATCGTCCATGTCGAACGGCGGTACTCCCGTGGCGATCTCGTACAGCACACAACCCAGGGAGTAGAGATCGCTGCGGTGGTCGACCTCCCCTCCGCTGATCTGCTCGGGCGACATGTAGTGGGGGGTTCCCATGGCGATGCCGGTCCCGGTGAGGCGGGAGCTGGCGCCGACGTCGCGGCCGAGCCTGGCGATCCCGAAGTCGCAGATCTTCACGGCGCCGTCGTGGAGCCGCATGATGTTGGCGGGCTTGAGGTCACGATGGACGATCCCCTGCTGGTGGGTGTAACCGAGGGCGTCGGCGACCTGCTCGGCTATGTCGACGACGTCGGCCACCGGGAGCGGGTGCTGCTTGTTGTCCTCCAGGAGCTGGCTGAGGTTGCGTCCCTCCAGGAGTTCCATCACGAGGTAGAGGACACCGTCCGACTCACCGAAGTCGTGGACGACGGTGACACCGCGGTGCTGGAGCGCCGCGGCCACCCGTGCCTCTCTGCGGAAACGCTCGCGCAGTATGCGCGTGAAGGCCTGATCGTGCTGCGGCCCCATGGGTTTCAGACACTTGACGGCCACCTGCCTGCCCAGCGATTCGTCGCGCGCACGCCACACCTCGCCCATGCCTCCGCGCCCGATCAGGTCGAGCAGCCGGTACCGGCTCTGGATCAGCGTGGTGTCCGCCATCGACTGTTGTCGCCCCCGTAAGTCTGACTGCTCGCTGCTTCTGCTGCGCCCTCCCCGGCCCGTCCAGTATGGCTGCCTGACCGCGGAGTCCGTACGGGGCGGACCGGCTGCACGGCCGGCCGGGCCGGGGCCTCCTCCGGTGCGGGGTCAGCGTTTGACGGCTCGCAGGACCACGAACTTCGGGTCACCGGCGACGGTGACGCAGTTGCCGAAGATCCTGCGCAGCTGGGTGTGGTACCCGAGGTGCCGGTTGCCGACGACCCACAGCTCCCCGCCCTGGCGCAGCGCGGCTCGTGCTCCGTGGAACATGGTGCGGGCCGTGGCGTCGGTGACCGCCTGGTGCGAGTGGAACGGCGGGTTGCTGAGGACCAGGTCCACGCTCCCCGGGGGCGTGTCCGCCATCCCGTCGGCGACCAGGAACTCCGCCTCGGCATCCGGCCCGGTGTTGTCGCGGAAGGTCGCTTCGGCGGAGGCGACGGCCTGGTAGGACTCGTCGATGAAGGTGACCGTGGCGTCGGGGTTGGCCAGCGCCGCCGACGTCCCCACGACGCCGTTCCCGCATCCGAGGTCGACGACGCGGTCGGGCCCCGTCCGCTCCGGCAGGTGCTTCAGGAAGAAGCGGGTGCCGATGTCCAGGCGTTCGGCGCAGAAGATCCCGGCGTGGTTGGTCACGGTACAGCCGGAGACCGCGCCGACGTCGGCGGGCAGGTCGTAGCGGTACGGCCAAGGGCTCGGGGTCCTGGGCAGGGCCGGGTCCGGGGTGCAGAAGATGAGCCGCGCCTTCTTCACCGCGAGGGACGTCCGGGTCGGCCCGATGATCCGCTCGAAGAGCTTGAGCGTGGAGGTGTGGATCTCCTTCACCATGCCGGTACCGATGACGACGGTCCCGGCGTGCACGGCGGGCGCGAGCCTGTGGAGCTGGTCCTCCAGGAGCGCGAGGCTCTTGGGTACCCGCACGAGCAGCAGGTCCACCCGCTCCGGCGGTGCGTCACGTACCGACAACACGCGCACCGAGTCAGGCGCGGCACCGTTCCGGGCCAGATTCGCGAGGGTGGCGCGCCGGGCCAGATACGAATCGGTGATCTGGACCGGGCTGTGCGCCGCCAGCGCGGTGGTGAGGGCACCCCAGCGGTCACCCACCACGGCCACGGTGCCGGCGGGACGGACCGGCTCGCTCCCCTCCGCCCCGTCCAGCCTCCGCAGCAGGTACTCGTCGGCGGCGTCCCACGCACGGAGCGGGTCGCGGGGGTTCTCGGGAAAGCGAGCGAGGTCGAATTCGCCCTGTGACGTCGTCAAACGGTTCATATTCCGTTCAGGCTAACCGAGTGGCGGGGAGCGCCCCGCACGCTCCCCGCCCCGGGGGTGTCCCGCAGGCACTACGGGAGCCGCTTGTCCATGGCCGACCGGCCCTCCTCGGACAGTCGGCGCTCTGCCCACTGCAGACTCTCGGGGGTCAGATCCCGCCCGGAGGCGAGCACCAGGTCCTCCGCGGTGGGCTGGTCGTTGCCGCCGGTGTGCAGCAGGCGGTCAGGGGTCACCCCCCGCACTTCCGGCACGGATACGGATACGGATTCGGACTCTTCGCTCATGCCGCCTCCTCGTCCTTGCGGCAATTCTCGCGCCGGGGCGGCATCCGCGCATCCGATGCCCCGGAGACGGCGGACGAGCCCGTCACTTGACCTGCACATGATGAATACGCAACGTTCACGCGACCGGCACCGTGCGTGTGGAAGCCTCTCGACCGAGCAGACAACGTCCGGCCACCACGACACCGTTCCGCACCCCGGAGAGGACAACCCCACATGTCCAGTCGTCGCCGTTTCTACGCGCGTCCACTACTCGCGACAGCCGCTTCGATCGCCCTTCTCACCGGCGTCGCGTCCACCGCGCCCGCCGTCACCCCCGCGGCGTCCCCGGCCGCCGCTCCCGACGACACCTACTACAAGGACGCCCTGGGCAGGACGGGCGCGGCGCTCAAGAGTTCCCTGCACACGATCATCAGCGAGCAGACGGCCCTTTCCTACAGCCAGGTCTGGGACGCGCTCAAGGCGACGGACGAGGACCCCGCCGATCCGTCCAACGTCATCCTGCTCTACACCGGCCGCTCCCAGTCCAAGAGCGACAACGGCGGCGATACCGGCGACTGGAACCGGGAGCACGTCTGGGCCAAGTCCCATGGCGACTTCGGCACCGCGACCGGCCCGGGGACCGACATCCACCACCTGCGCCCGGAGGACGTCCAGGTCAACTCCATCCGGGGCAACAAGGACTTCGACAACGGTGGCGGCACCGTCCCGGGGGCGCCCGGCAACTACACCGACGGCGACTCCTTCGAACCGCGCGACGCGGTCAAGGGCGATGTGGCCCGCATGATCCTCTACATGGCGGTGCGGTACGAGGGCGAGGACTCCTTCGCCGACCTGGAGCCGAACGACAGCGTGAGCAACGGGTCCGCCCCGAACATCGGGCGGATCTCCGTGCTGAAGCAGTGGAACCAGGAAGACCCGCCGGACAGCTTCGAACAGAACCGCAACCAGGTCATATTCGACCGCTACCAGCACAACCGGAACCCGTTCATCGACCACCCCGAGTGGGTCGAGGCCATCTGGTAGGGGTCAGCCCTCTGCGGCCACGGCCTGCGCGCAGTGCTCGGCGGCCTCCTTCCGGGAGCCGAAGCGCGGCAGGTCCTGGCCGGTGCGCTCGCGGACCAGGTCCGGCGGGCCGAGCCGGTCGCCCGGGTCGACGACGGCCGCGCGCCTGCCGTCCCGGGCGAGGCGCGACAGGCCGGCGTGCAGCAGGGCGAGGGCGACCGAGTCGGCGCCGGTCACCTCACGCAGGTCGAGGACGACCGGACCGGCCCGCTCCGGGCCCGACTCGTCCAGTGCGTACAGGACCCGTTCGGCGGCGGTGAAGTCGAGGGCCCCCTGGGCGGCGACGACACCCACACGTTCGTGCAGTGCGCGCTCCCGCCGCGCGGACGGTGCCGAGGGCAGCACGTCCGCGGTGGTGACGAGGGTGACGGTGGAGCCGGGCAGCGCCGGGTTCCTCATCAGGTGGAGGCCGAGACGCTCCGAGAGCGCGCCCAGCGCGGCGTGGCCGCGCACCGACGTGCCCGCGGCGTCCAGCAGCGGACTGTAGGCGGCCAGGCCGAAGCGGGCCGGGCCGGCGGCGATCAGACCGCCCGAGACACCGCTCTTGGCGGGCAGGCCCACCCTCAGCAGCCAGTCGCCGGAGGCGTCGTACATCCCGCAGGTCGCCATGACCGCGAGGACCTGGGCGGCGACCTCCGGGGAGACGACCCGCTCCCCGGTCACCGGATTGACCCCGCCGTGCGCCAGGGTGGCGGCCATCACGGCCAGGTCGACGGCGGTGGCCCGCACCGCGCACTGCCGGAAGTAGGTGTCCACGGCGGCCACCGGGTCGACGGGCAGGGACCCCGCACTGCGGATCAGATAGGCGAGCGCCCGGTTGCGGTCCCCGGTGGCGGCCTCGGAGCCGTACACGTCCTCGTCGACATCCAGTCGACGCCCGGCGAACCGGCTCAGGCAGGTCAGGATGCGGTCGAAGGCGGGCGCCTCGCGGCTGTCGGGGACCAGGGCTGTGGTGACGATGGCGCCGGCGTTGACCATCGCGTTGGCCGGCCTCCCGGTGCCGGGCTCCAGGCTGATGGCGTTGAAGGCCTCACCGCTCGGTTCGGCGCCCACCCAGCGGCTCACCTCCTCCAGACCGAGCGAGGCGAGCGCGAGTGCGTAGACGAACGGTTTGGACACCGACTGCACGGTGAAGGGGGTGTCCGCCGCGCCCGCGCTGTAGGCGTGCCCGTCCATGCTGACGAGGGCGAGACCGAAGTCGTCGGGGTCGGACCGGGCCAACTCCGGGATGTAGTCGGCTCGCCTGCCCTCGCGTACGCCGACGAAGCGCCCGTGCAGATCGCGCAGCGCGTCCGTGACGGCCTCGGCCGCGCTCACCCGGCCCCTGCCGGATACCGTGCGGGCCCGCCGGTACGCCCCTCGCCGGGCGGCCCCTCCCCCGTCATTCCGCCTCGTCGCCGAAGATCTCGCGCAGTCTGGCCTCACGCTCCGTGTCGAGGTTGCTGTGCAGCAGCTCGGCGCCTCCGCCGGGCAGCGACTCACTGATACGACTCGGCACCTCGGCGAGGGTGAGCAGGAAGAGCGCCGACGTCCCGGGGGTCACCTTCTGCTTCACCTCGGCGATGAAGTCGTCGTCGATGCCCACGTCGGCGAGCCTTCCGCCCAGCGCCCCGGCCGCGGCGCCGATGGCCGCGCCCAGCAGCGGCATCAGGAAGATGAGGCCGAAGAGCATGCCCCAGAAGGTCCCGCTCAGCGCGCCCGCGCCGACGAGGTTGATCAGTTGCTTGGTCTTCGGCTTCGAGCGCTCGGCCGGCCAGGTCACGACGGCGGCGTCGAGGATCCTGACCAGTCCTTCCTTCTGGAGGGATTTCAGGGCCGCCTCCACGTTCTCCGCACCCTCGGCCGTCTGGAACTTCCACACAGTGAGCGTGGACATCTCATGCACCTCCGGGAGAGCCAGGCAATAATTCGCCCATATTAGGATCAAAAGGTATGAATTGACTCGTCGAACGACCCGTCCCGCTCTCAGGGGCGGCTCCAGCACCGCGGACCCCGAACCCTCCGGGAGGGAACGATGGATACGGACGCCCTGACGCCCGGCCTGCTGCAGGAACTTCGCGCGACCAGGCCGTACCCGGCCCTGTCCCTGACGATGCCGACCCACCGCCGGGCGCCGGACAACGCCCAGGACGCCGTACGGCTGCGGAACCTCGTGGCCGAGGCCGGCAACCGGCTGGAAGCCGATCCCCGGGTGACCCATGAGGCACAGAAGGCCGTGAAGGCGCAGTTGGACCGCGCGGTCGCCGACATCGATCAGCGACGCACCCTGGATTCGCTGGTCATCCTGGCCGACGCGGACGAGTACCAGATCTGGCAGTTGCCCCGCACGGCCCCCGAGCGCGTCGTCCTGAGCGACTCCTACCTCACGCGCAACCTGGTCGCGGCCAAAGCCGGGGCCCACCTGTTCTGGGTGCTCAGCGTCTCGGCCGAACACGCGGCGCTCTGGTCGGGCACGGACGAGGCACTGCGCGCGGAGGACCGGCGCGGTTTCCCGCTGAGCCCTCCGCACGAGAACTTCGACCCGGAGCGTCAGGCGCGGAGCGGAGGCGCTCCGAGCATCTACTCCAGCGAGGACACCCGCAGCTTCTTCCGCACGGTGGACGGCAAGCTGCGAGGCGTCCTGAGCGCCGACCCCCGGCCACTGTTCCTGGTGGGACTGCCGCAGGCCCTCTCCCTGCTCGAGGACGTCGGGGAGTGCGCCAAGTCGGCCGCCTGCAAGGTCCCGAAGGGAACCACCGCGGAGACGACCGCGCCCGAGCTGGCCAGGGAGCTGAAGGCCGCACTGGACGACTGGCGTGATCAGAAGGACGCCGCCGTCCGGGCGAGGCTGGACACCGCACGTGGCGCCAAGTCCTTCACGGGCGGCCTCGACGAGGTCTGGACTGCCGCCCGGGAGAGCCGTGTCGCCCTCGTCGCGGTCGAGGAGCACTTCCAGCAGACGGTCAGACTCACCGACAACCACCTGAAGGCCGTGGACCCGGCCGACGTGACACCGGAGGACAGCGGGATCCGCGAGGACATCGTGGACGAGCTCATCGAGACGGTTCTGGACAACGGTGGCGAAGTCGTGTTCGTCGCGGACGACTCCCTCGTCGGCAACGGCCGGATCGCGGCGGCTCTGCGCTTCTGACCGCGTGTCCCTGCGTGGATATTATGTGAATATTGTCTAGGTTTGGCGCTCCGAACTCGATCACACGCGTGGATCCCGGTGACCACGGCGTGCACGAAGGAGAGCCATTCATGGACCGATTCAGGCGCGCGTCGGCCGCAGTCCTGCTGACGGCGACGGCACTGGCCGGCGCGGTGGGCGGGGCCTCGGCGTCATCCGGTGTCCCCGCACCGCCCTCAGGAGAACGCGCCCGGGACCTGGCCGAGCGGCCCGCCCTCTCCGCGCACGCGACCGCGCGCCACGTGGCGGCCTGGGAGGAGTTCCGCATCCACGGCGCCGCCCGCAACGTCGGCTCCGGCACTCCGGTCTCCCTGCAGCAGAAGCAGGGCGAACGCTGGGTGACCCTGCCCGCCACGATGAGGACCGCCCGCTCCGGCGAGTACAGCCTGCGGGTGAAGCTGGGCATGAGGGGCGAGAACTCCCTCAGGATCGTCGGCGGCGGCGCGGTCTCACCGGTCCTCCGGACGACCGTGAGCTGAGCGCTCGCACCACGCACGTCAGCCCGGCGCGCTCCGGCCGGCCCGCGGGAGCGGGCCGGCCGGAGCGCGCCGCAGGAGTGGACCCGCCGGTCCTCAGCCCTCCCAGGACCAGTCGGCGACCTCGGGCAGGTCCGTGCCGTGTTCCCGGATCCAGTCGTGGTGGCGTGTGCGGGCGTCCGCCATCGCCTGCCGGACGGCGACGGCGCGGACTCCCAGGCCGGGCACCCGGTCGACCACGTCCATGACGAGCCGATAGCGGTCGAGGTCGTTGCGGACCACCATGTCGAACGGCGTGGTGGTGGTCCCCTCCTCCTTGTAGCCCCGGACATGCAGATGTGCGTGTCCGGCGCGCCGGTACGCGAGACGGTGCACCAGCCAGGGGTAGCCGTGGTAAGCGAAGATCACCGGCTTGTCCCGGGTGAAGAGCGCGTCGTACTCCGCGTCCGGCATCCCGTGCGGGTGCTCCTCGTGCGGCAGCAGCCTGGTCATGTCGACCACGTTCACCACGCGGACGGCGAGTTCCGGAAGGTGACGCCTCAGCAGCTGGGCCGCGGCCATCGTCTCCAGGGTGGGCACGTCTCCGGCGCAGGCGAGGACGACGTCCGGTTCCCGGCTGCCGTCCTCGGTGCCGGCCCATTCCCACACCCCGGCACCTCGGGCACAGTGCGCGCGGGCCTCGTCGAGGGTGAGCCAGTCGAAGCCGGGCTGCTTGCCCGCGACGATCACGTTGACGTAGTCGCGGCTGCGCAGCACGTGGTCGGCGGTGGACAGCAGGGTGTTGGCGTCCGGCGGCAGGTACACCCGGACCACCTCGGGACTCTTGTTGAGGATGTGGTCGACGAAGCCGGGATCCTGGTGCGAGAAGCCGTTGTGGTCCTGACGCCAGACGTGCGAGGTGAGCAGGTAGTTCAGAGAGGCGACGGGCGCGCGCCAGTGCAGCCGCCGTGAGGTGCGCAGCCACTTGATGTGCTGGTTGACCATGGAGTCGACGATGTGCGCGAACGCCTCGTACGAGGAGAACAAGCCGTGCCGCCCGGTGAGGAGGTACCCCTCCAGCCAGCCCTGACAGAGGTGTTCCGAGAGCACCTCCATCACCCGGCCGTCGTGGGCCAGATGCTCGTCGGTCGGCAGGACCTCCGCCTGCCACGCCTTTCCGGTGGTCCCGTAGAGGGCACCCAGCCGGTTCGACTCGGTCTCGTCGGGGCCCACCACCCGGAAGTCCCTGCGGCCGGCCGTGGCCGCCATGACGTCCTCGAGCAGGCCGCCCAGGATCCGGGTGGGCTCGTGCAGGCCGGTCCCCGGCTTGTCGACCCGCACGGCGTGGTCCTCCAGAGGAGGCAGGGGCAGGTCCCGCAGGAGCAGCCCGCCGTTGGCGTACGGCGTCGAGCCGAGCCGGGCGGCCCCCTCCGGGACGCAGTCGAGGACCTGCGCGGTGGGCCTGCCCTCGGAGTCGAAGAGTTCCCGGGGCCGGTACGAGCGCATCCACTCCTCGAGGCGGCGCAGGTGGTCGGCGTTGTCCCGGACCCCGGCCAGCGGGACCTGGTGGGCCCGCCAGGTGTTCTCGACCGGGAGTCCGTCGACCTCCTTCGGACCGGTCCACCCCTTCGGCGTGCGCAGCACGATCATCGGCCAGCGGGGACGCGCGGAGGTCTCCCCGGTACGGGCGGCGCGCTGGTATGCGCCGATGCGGTCGACGGCACGGTCCATGGCGGCGGCGAGTGCGCGATGGACCGCGGCCGGCTCGTCCCCTTCGACGTAGAGGGGATCGTGGCCGTATCCGCGGAGCAGCGCGTCGAGTTCGTCCTCGGGCAGCCGGGCGAGCACCGTCGGATTCGCGATCTTGTATCCGTTGAGATGCAGGATGGGGAGGACGGCCCCGTCGTGCACGGGGTCGAGGAACTTGTTGGAGTGCCAGGACGCGGCGAGCGGCCCCGTCTCCGCCTCGCCGTCCCCCACGACACAGGCGACCAGCAGATCCGGGTGGTCGAAGGCCGCTCCGTAGGCGTGGGTGAGGGCGTATCCCAGCTCGCCGCCCTCATGGATGGAGCCCGGGGTCTCCGGCGCCACATGGCTGGGCACACCGCCGGGGAAGGAGAACTGCTTGAACAGGGCTCCCATGCCGGCCCGGTCACGGCTGATATCGGGATAGGTCTCCGAATAGCTGCCCTCCAGCCAGGAGTTGGCGAGGACAGCGGGGCCGCCGTGGCCGGGCCCCCAGACGCAGAGCACCTCCCGCTTCTGTGCCTTGACGATCCGGTTGAGATGCGTGTGGACGAGGTTCAGCCCGGGCGAGGTCCCCCAGTGGCCGAGCAGGCGCGGTTTGATGTGCTCGGGGGCCAGCGGCTCCTCCAGCAGGGGGTTGGCCATCAGGTAGATCTGGCCGACCGCCAGGTAGTTGGCCGCGCGCCAGTGCGCGTCGAGCGCCGCGAGCTCGGTGTCGGAGAGGGCGGAAGCCCCGGACGGAGTTGGGGCGTCGGTCATGAAGGGTCTCCCAGGGGCGTGACTATCGGGCGTCCGGGCCGGGTCCGTACCAGACGGTGGTGGCGTTGCAGAACTCGCGGATGCCGTGTCCTGCCAGCTCGCGTCCGTAGCCGGAGCGCTTCACGCCACCGAACGGCAGAGCGGGGTGGGAAGCCGTCATGCCGTTGAAGAAGACGCCGCCGGCCTCGAGGTCGCGCACACAGCGGCTCATCTCCGCCTCGTCACGCGTCCAGACGTTGGAGCTGAGTCCGAACCGGGTGTCGTTGGCCAGTTCCAACGCCTCGTCGAGGTCCGCCACCCGGTAGAGCGTCGCCACCGGACCGAACGTCTCCTCTCGGTGGACGCGCATGTCCGGGGTGACCCCGGTGAGGACGGTGGGCTCGTAGTACCAGCCGCGGGCCAGGCCGTCGGGTCGCCGTCCGCCGCACACCGCGGTGGCACCCCGGTCGAGGGCGTCCCCGACGAGTTCCTCCAGGTCGGTGCGGCCCTGTTCGCTGGAGAGCGGCCCGACGTCGGTCGTCTCGTCCATGGGGTCGCCGACGGTCAGGGCGCTCATGCCGGCGGTGAAGCGCTCGGCGAACGCGTCGTAGACGTCCGTGTGGACGATGAAGCGTTTGGCGGCGATACAGGACTGGCCGTTGTTCTGGACGCGGGCGGTGACCGCGGTCTCGGCGGCCTTCCCGACGTCCGCGGAGGGCAGGACGATGTACGGGTCGCTGCCGCCCAGCTCCAGTACCGTCCGCTTCACCTCGTCGCCCGCGACGGAGGCGACCGCGCGGCCGGCCGGTTCGCTGCCGGTGAGGGTCGCCGCGGCGACCCTCGGGTCGCGCAGGAGCGCCTCGACGGCGCCCGAGCCGATGAGGAGGGTCTGGAAGCAGCCGGCCGGGAAGCCGGCCCTGGTGAACAGGTCCTCGATGTACAGGGCGGTCTGCGGCACGTTCGAGGCGTGCTTGAGCAGGCCGGTGTTGCCGGCCATGAGCGCGGGTGCGGCGAAGCGCATGACCTGCCAGAGCGGGAAGTTCCACGGCATCACGGCGAGCACGACGCCCATCGGCCGGTAGTGCACCCGGGCGCGGGTGGCCCCGGAGTCCTTGACGTCCGCCTCGTCCGGGTGTTCGTCGGCGAGCAGGCGTTCCGCGTTGGCCGCGTACCAGCGCATCGCCTTGGCGCACTTGGCCGCCTCGGCACGGGCGGCCTTGACCGGCTTGCCCATCTCGGTGGTCATCGTGCGGGCGATGTCCTGCTGGTCCTCGTCCAGGAGGTCGGCGGCCCTGTTCAGCAGACGGGCCCGCTCGGCGAACGCGGTGGTGCGGTAGCTGCGGAACGCGCGGTGCGCTGTGGCGAGCCTGCGCTCGGTCTCCTGCTCGTCCAGTGCGTCGAATGTCCTGAGCGTCTCGCCGTTCGCGGGATTGACCGTCGCGATGGGCATGGCAGTGCCTCCTTGCGTTGTTCTTCGACCGTGCCGCGCCGCACCGCGGCGCGCAACGCGGCCCTCACGCACACGTACCCGGCCGGCGCGGATCATGCGTGCCGCGGGCACGCCGTCGCGCCGGCCGGGCCGGGACCGGGCCGTTCGTCACACGAGCTCGGCCACAGGGTCGCCGAGGGACGTACGGCCGCCGGGGAGAGGGGCGTCCGGCAGCAGGTCGGTGGTGTGCGGTGTCTCGGCGTAGCGCGTGAACCAGACGACCTTGCCGTCGCCGGTGCGGCAGGTGCCCCAGCTGTCGCTCAGCGCCATGACGCGGCTGAGGCCGCCGCCGCCACCGTCGAGCAGCCGGGGCATCCGGGAATCGTCGTCCGCGACCGACACCGTCAGGTGCCGGCCCGTCCAGCGGAGTTCGACGACGCACAGGGCGTCGTCGCCGACATGTCGCTGGACGTTCGTCAGGAGCTCCTGCGCGGCCCGGCACACCGGCCGGACGTGCAGATCGAGACTCCAGTGACGGAGGTGGGCGGCGACTATGCGCCGCAACTGGGAAATGCGCTCTGCCGACACCTGCAGTTCGACCAGATAGTGCCGGTCGAGTGGAACGGTCATCGTCGAGGCTCCTCATCGCGAGGCTCACGTGCTTCACCCCGTTGAACCAAAGACCCCCGAACACGAAGCGTGAGCACTGATCACTTCTGGGTCACTCATCAGGGTGACCCGGAGGGGCCGGTTGCGCAACCGAAGGGACCGCGAGCCGGCTGTCACGGCAGGTAGGGCAGCAGCCTGTCGGGGGTGAGGGGGAGTTCGCGCAGCCGGGCACCGGTGGCGTGCCTCACGGCGTTCCCGATCGCGGCCGCCGTTCCGACGATGCCGATCTCCCCGATGCCCTTGCTGCCCATGGGGTTGAGGTGCGGGTCGTCCTCGTCGATCCAGTGGGCCTGGATGTCCGGGACGTCCGCGCAGGACGGCACGTGGTAGGAGGCGAGGTCCCGCTCCGTGAAGTCACCGAAGACCGGGTCCATGGTGCTGCCCTCGGTGAGGGCCATGCCGAGGCCCATGACCATGCCGCCGATGAACTGGGAGCGCGCCGTACGGGGGTTGAGGATGCGCCCGGCCGCGAACACGCCGAGCAGGCGGCGCGTCCGCACCTCGCCGGTGAGGGAGTCGACCGCCACCTCGGCGAAGTGGGCTCCGAAGGCGTGCCGTGCGTACGGCGACTCCTGCGCCGTCTCCTCGCCGGTATCGGCGGTGACCGTGATGCCTTCCGGGGGGAGCGGCCCGGTGCGCTCGGCGAGCCGGCGCACCAGGGCGGTGGCCGCCTTGTGGACGGCCGAGCCCCAGGAGGCGGTCCCCGAGGAGCCGCCCGCGACGGACGCGCTGGGCAGATCGCTGCTGCCGATGTCGATCGACACCTTCTCCGGGGGCGTGTCCAGGGCCGACGCCGCGATCTGGGCCAGGACGGTGCGGGCACCGGTGCCGATGTCGGTGGCGTTGACAGCGATGCGGTAGGAGCCGTCCGGCAGGGCCCGCGCGGAGGCGGCCGACTTCGAGACGAGCACGGGGTACGTCGCCGAGGCGACTCCGGTGCCGAGCAGCCAGGGCCCCTCCTCACGGGCGGCGGGCTGCGGGTCCCGCTCGTGCCAGCCGAAGTGCCGGGCCCCCTCCCTCAGGCAGGCCGCGAGGTTGCGGCTGCTGAACGGACGCCCCGTGTCGGGTTCGGCCCGCGGTTCGTTGCGCAGCCGCAGCTCGACCGGATCGATCCCGAGGGCGCATGCCAGTTCGTCCATGGCCGACTCGAGTGCGTACATGCCCGAGGCCTCTCCCGGGGCGCGCATCCAGGACGGACTGGGCACGTCGAGTGCGGTCACCCGGTGCTCCGTGCGGCTGTGGGCTGAGGCGTACATGACGCGGGCGGGGACGGCTGCCTGCTCGACGAACTCCTTGATACGCGAGGTGTGCGTGACGACCTCGTGGGAGACGCTGGTGAGCACGCCGTCGCGGTCGGCGCCGAGGCGTACCCGTTGCAGGGTGGGTGCGCGGTGTCCGACGATCGCCGCCATGTGCCGCCGGGGCACGGCGAGCTGGACGGGGAGCCCGGTGTGCCTCGCCGCCATGGCGGCGAGGACGGCCTGAGGGCGCGGAGTGCCTTTGGAGCCGAAGCCGCCACCGACGTGTTCGGAGATGACGGTGATGCGGTCCCGGTCGAGCCCGAGGGCCGCGGCGAGGCTGTCGCGCACGGCGGTCGATCCCTGGCTGGAGTCGTGGACGGTCAGGTGTCCGTCGGCCCACCTGGCGGTGGAGGCGTGCGGTTCCATGGGGTGGTTGTGCAACCCCCGCAGGGTGTAGGTCGCGTCGATCCTCACGGGCGCGGCCTCGAACGCGCGCACCGCGTCGCCGCGTTCACGCAGGGCCGGGTAGCCTCCGTTCGCCTCTTCGGGGGTGTGGAGGCCGGGGTGGTCGGCGGTGAGGACGACGTCGTGCCCGGTGGTGGCGTACTCGACGTGTACGGCGTCCGCGCCGGCCCGCGCGGATTCCAGGCTCTCGGCCACGACGAGGGCGACGGGCCACCCCCGGTGCGGCACCCGGGTGTCCTGGAGCACGGCGAGGATCGGGTCGTCGGGCTCCTCGAGCCGCGGCGCGTTGTCGTGGGTCAGGACCGTGTGCACCCCGGGCACGGCCAGGGCGTCGGCGGTCCGGATCGCCGTGACGCGCCCGCTCGGGACCGTCGCGTGGACGATCCAGCCGTGGAGAAGACCTGGCGCGGTGTGCTCCGCGGCGTAGCGGGCGGCGCCGGTGACCTTGTCCCGGCCCTCGCGGCGGACTGCGGGCGCGCCCAGCGCCTGGGGGGAGTCGCTCATGACGGAAGTCCTCGGTTCGTCGGGGTGTGCGGGCCGGCGGTCAGGCGGACGCGGCCCGGGTGGTGAGTTCGGCGAGGGCGCCGACAGCCAGTCTGCGGGCCAGGTCCACCTTGAAGCCGTTGTCCCGCAAGGGTCTGGCGGCTGCGAGTTCGGCGTCCACCGCGCGTGTGAAGGTGTCCGTGGTGGCGGGAGCCCCGCGCAGCACGTCCTCGGCCACCCGGGCACGCCACGGCCGGTGCGCGAGCCCTCCGAAGGCGAGCGAGGCACGGTCCAGGCGGCCGTCGCGCACCCGCACCACGGCGGCCACCGACGCCAGCGCGAACGCGTACGAGGCGCGGTCCCTCGCCTTGCGGTAGAGGGATACGGCGCCGGCGGACGGCGGCGGCAGAACCACGTCGGTGATCAGCTCGCCCGGCCGGATCACCGTGTCCTGGTCCGGGTTGTCTCCCGGCAGCCTGTGGAAGTCGGTCAGGGACACGGTCCGCTCCCCCTCGGGGCCGTGCAGCGACACGGTGGCGTCCAGGGCGGCGAGGGCGACCGCCATGTCCGAGGGGTGGGTGGCGACGCAGTCCGGCGAGTGGCCCAGCACCGCGAGATCCCGGTGCGCCCCCTCCCGGGCCGGGCAGCCAGAGCCGGGAGACCGCTTGTTGCAGGGCTTGGAGACGTCCTGGAAGTACGGGCAGCGGGTGCGCTGGAGCAGATTGCCGCCGGTGGTGGCGGCGTTACGCAACTGCCCGGACGCACCGGAAAGGAGCGCCTGCGACAGTGCGGGATAGCCGCTCCGCACGTCGGGGTGGGCGGCGAGGTCGCTGTTGCGTACGGTGGCGCCGATCCGCAGGCCGCCGTCGTCCGTCCGGGTCACCCGGCCGAGCGGCAGCCGGCTCACGTCGATGAGCAGGCCGGGCGACTCCACCCCGAGTTTCATCAGGTCGACGAGGTTGGTGCCGCCACCGAGGAAGCGTGCACCGGGGTGCCCCGCGCTCGCGCGGACGGCTTCGGCCACGGAGGCGGGGCGCAGGTAGGCGAAGGGTTTCACGGGGCCACGTCCTCGATCGCTTCGACGATGTGCGGGTAGGCGCCACACCGGCAGAGGTTGCCGCTCATCCGCTCGCGGATCTCGTCCGCGTCGAGCGTGACCGGCCCGCCGGCGGTGAGCGCCGCCGACGGGGTGACGTGGGAGGGGAAGCCTTCCTCGGCCTCACCGAGCATGCCGGCCGCCGAGCAGATCTGCCCCGGGGTGCAGTATCCGCACTGGAGGGCGTCCCGCTCCAGGAAGGCGGCCTGAAGGGGATGGAGCCGGTCTCCGTCGGCCAGCCCTTCGACGGTGGTGATCTGTGCGTCCTGCTGGGCGACTGCCAGCAGGAGGCAGCTGTTGGCGCGCCGGCCGTCGACGAGCACGGTGCATGCGCCGCACTGGCCGTGGTCGCAGCCCTTCTTGGCGCCGGTGAGCCCGAGGTGCTCCCGCAGGGTGTCCAGCACGGTGGTGCGGTGGTCGAGCGTCAGCGTCCGTTCGGTGCCGTTGACGTGCAGGGTGAAGGTCGAGCGGCCGTCGGTGTCGTCGTGCACGGGGGTGGTGTCCATGTGGGTGGGTGCCTTCCGGAGCTGGGTCGCACGGGGTTGCTCAGGCGGCCTCGCGGCTTTCCAGCCGGAGCCTGACTTCCTGTTCCTGGTCCCCCGATGCCGTACCCACGACCTTGACCGCGAACGTGTCCGCCAGGCACCGGCGGAGCCGGTCGACCGCCCAGTAGCCGCCCTGTGCCTCCACGGTCACCGGCCCGGAGAGCTGTGCCGTGTGGGCGCCCCCGCGCATGTCGGTGACGTCGACCGTCGCCGTCCATACCGTCGGCCGGGTCGACGAGGCGTCCTCGGGGGTGTCGTCCGCCGTCCGGTCGGAGGCGAAGGAGCGGCCCAGTACGTCGAACACGGTCCGTGCGTCCTGTGCCGGGCACCCCGTCATCTCGACGACGACGTCGCCGCTTTCCTGATGGTCCCGCGTCTGTGCGTCCGGATTGTTCACCATGGGTCCTTTCACTTGCTGGGTGCGGTGCGTCGTCCCACGGCCTCACGCCGGGGGACGACGGTGTGGGCGGGGTCCTCGGCGGAGGCGGTTCCCGCCGCGAGGACCCCTAAATGCGTGCGGGCCGAGCCCGCGTGCCGCGCGAGACCCGCGCCGGCGGCGACGGGACGGCTGCGGTGTCCGAGAAGGGAAGGGGCCGCCGCTCCGGTCTCCGTCAGCCCGCGCGCATGAGCAGGCCGGCACGGCCCGCCGCAGAGCAGCCAGGAGCCCATGCTCACCGGCGAGTCCGGGTCGCCCTCGATCCGGACGACCCGGTCGTCCTTGACGTACGCCTGCTGACCGCGTCCGACCGCGCGGCACGGGCGGGCCGGCTGGACCACAGGGCCCGCTGTGGAGGTCCGGAACCTGGCCTCCTCCGTCTTCCGCGACACCACGGCCCGTCCTCGGCCCAGGGGGTCACCGCCGGTCAGCTTCCGGTACACGGGCCGGCGGCCGAGCGGATCGCCTGCTGCCATCGCGTTTCCTCCAGCCGTCTCGGGACTCACTCCAGGCTGACCCCACGGCTCCGTGTCGGCGACACGAGCGACGGCGCGGACGTGGGGGCCGCGGAAGATCTCGTACCCGGTCTGCGGCGGGGAAACGTGGTACTCCCGGCCGCCGCCTAAAGGGCCCGCAGCGCGGGCAGCAGCGTGCTCCGCGCCCAGTCGATGAAGGGCCGCTGCTGCGCCCCGCCGATCTGGACGAGGGCCACCTCGGTGAAACCCGCCTCGGCGTAGGGCCGGACGGCCTCGACGAACGCGTCGACGTCCGATCCGCACGGGATCGCTTCGGCGATGTCATCCGTGCGGACGAACTGGGTCCCCTGCTCGAACGCGGAGGGGCCCGGCAGCTCCGAGTTGACCTTCCAGCCGCCGAGCGACCAGCGGAACTGGTCGTGGGCGCGGGCGACCGCGGCGTCCCGGTCGGTGTCGTAGCAGACGGGCACCTGTCCCACGCGGGGCTTGCCCGTTCCGCCGTGCCGGTCGAACCCGCTCAGCAGCTCGCTTCTGGGTTCCGTGGCGATGACGAGGTCGCCCAGAGTGCCGGCGAGTTCGCAGGACCGCTCCCCCGAGACGGCGACGCCGATGGGCACCCGCAGGTCGGGCAGGTCCCACAGCTTGGCGTTCTCCACGTCGAAGTGGGTGCCGTGGTGGTTGACGTAGCCCCCGTCGAAGAGCGCCCGGATGATGTGCAGGGCCTCTTCGAGCATCTCCAGGCGGACGTGGGCCGAGGGCCAGCCCGCACCCACGACGTGCTCGTTGAGGTTCTCGCCGGAACCGAGGCCGAGCCGGAACCGGCCCCCCGACAGCAGCTGGAGCGTCGCCGCCTTCTGCGCCACCACAGCCGGGTGGTAGCGGGTGGTCGGGCAGGTCACGTAGGTCATCAGCGGGATCCTGGACGTGGCCTGCGCGGCGGCTCCCAGGACCGACCACGCATAGGGCGCGTGTCCCTGGGAAGCCAACCAGGGGAAGTAGTGATCGGAGATGACGGAGAAGTCGAAGCCGGCTTCCTCCGCCGCCACCACGTCCTCGACGAGGGCGAGGGGGCCTGTTTGCTCAGTCATCATCGTGTAGCCGATTTGAACCATACGAAACACATTTACCGTGACATCGCCATAAAACATGAATTCATGTCAATGGCTGTCTGTGATCGGCGTCCCGGGGTATGCGCCATGCATGGACGTAACGAACGGAGCATGGGAATCGCTCGCCACCACCGGCGGAGCCAACGGGCCGGGAGCAGTAGGCGTGATCATCGGCATCGTCGGCCTGTTCGTGGTGCTTCTGCTGATCGGAGGCTTCTGGTTCGGGATGAGGCGCCGCGACAAGGAATCACGGCCACCGCGCCCCGACGAACAGCCGCCGCGTCCTGAGCACCGGACGGAGATCCAGGA
The DNA here is from genome assembly GCF_044385685.1 of Streptomyces sp. ALB3. Lineage (NCBI taxonomy): Bacteria > Bacillati > Actinomycetota > Actinomycetes > Kitasatosporales > Streptomycetaceae > Streptomyces > Streptomyces sp. ALB3. The sequence continues at coordinate 364,601 of NZ_JBISCE010000027.1, forward strand.
GAGCGGGCCCCACGGCTCGGACCGCTTCCCCGAGAACGGCCACGCCCTCACCCCGTACGAGCTCAGCGACCGCGGCAACGAGGTGATCCCGCCGGAGGACGAGCAGCGGCGGGACTGACACAGGAGCGCACCGGCCGGGAACAGCCGTCCGGGCCCGTCCAGGAGCGGGCCCGGACACAGCTGTGCCCGGGCCCGCCACCTTTCACGTCTGTCGGAGGATCATGAAACCGGGGGGGATATGAAGCGGCCCGAGTCGGACCGCGAGACCCGCGTCACCGTCCTGGTGGCGCTCGCCGCGAACGTCGTCATCGCCGTGGCCAAAGGGGCGGGGGGACTCCTCTCGGGCTCCCCCGCCCTCCTGTCCGAAGCCGCACACTCTGTGGCGGACAGTGTGAACGAGGTCTTCCTGCTGGCCGCGCTCAGACGCAGCCGCCGCCCTCCTGACGCCCGCCACCCCTTCGGGTACGGCAAGGAACGCTACTTCTGGTCGCTGCTCGCGGCCGTCGGGATCTTCGTCGTGGGGGGCTGCTTCTCGTTCTTCCAGGGCTTCCAGGCCCTGGGCCGCGACGAGCAGGAGTCGCCCGGCGGATACACGGCGGGGCTGGTCGTCCTGGGCCTGGCCCTCGTCGCGGAAGGCAGCTCGCTGGTCCGCGCCCTGGTGCAGCTCCGGGGCGGGAAGGGCGCCGCCCGCGACCCCGCGTTGAGGACGGTGATCGCAGAGGACAGCACGGCGGTGCTGGGTGTGCTGCTCGCCATGGCGGGGATGGTGCTGCACCTGGTCACGGGAGACGTCGTGTGGGAGGCGTCGGCCTCCCTGGGCATCGGAGTCCTTCTCGTCTACGTCGCCTTCCGACTCGGCAGGGACGCCCGCGACCGGCTGATCGGCGAGTCCGCAGATCCCGGGCTGCGCAGGGGTGTGGAGGACTTCCTCGCGTCCCAGGACGAGGTCGACAACGTCGCGGCCCTGTTCACCATGGGGCTCGGTCTCGACTCGGTGATGGTGGCGGCGAGGATCGACCTGGCCCCGGGCATCGACAGCGAGGAGGTCGAACGGGTAGCCGTCCGGATCAAGCGGGCGATAGCGGGCACCTGGCCGGAGGCCGAGCACATCTTCCTCGACATCACGAACGCCCCGCCCCGGGGCGGGGTGTGATCGCCGCGTGTTGCGGGAGTCGCCGAGGCGGATGAGGCTGGTCCTGGCCCCGCGGCACCGAAGAAGTCATGCCGCAGAACCGAAGGCAGGGGGACCATGACTCCAAGCGATCCGCGGACCGCCCCGGAACCGGCGGTGCTGAGCGGCGCGAGCGCTCCGTGCTGGGTCCATCTGGTGACCCGCGAGCTGGGGGCCGCCCAGCGCTTCTACGGCGAAGTCCTCGGCTGGACGTTCCGCCCGGGGCCGCTGGGCAGAAACTTCCTGATGGCGCGCTCCGGCGGTGAACCGGTGGCGGGCATCGGCGCGGTCGCGTCGGCCTATCAGGTGGGCGTGGCCTGGATGCCGTACTTCTCGGTCCGGGACGCCGGCGTCGTCGCCGGGCGCATCCGCGAACGCAGCGGCACCGTGGGCGTGGGCCCGCTGACGGTCGGGCAGGGGCGTGCGGTCCTGGCGGCGGACCGGGACGGCGCGTCCTTCGGCGTCTGGGAGTGGACGGGGCGTGCGGCCACGCTCGCGCCGTCCGGGAACCGGGCACACGCCTGGCTCCGGCTGCGCACCAGGGACGCCTTCGACGCCGCGATCTTCTACGGCGAGGTCCTCGGCTGGGAGAGCGGCGAGCCCGGCGGCTGCGACGTGGCGTACGTGAAGGAGGAGGTGCTCGTGCGCTGCAACGGACGCCCGCTGGCCCGGATCAGCTCGGGTGCCGTGGAGTCGGCACCCGACCCGCAGGTGCGCCCTCACTGGCAGGTGCAGTTCCCGGTGGCCGATGTCGGGACGACGGTCCTCGCCGCCGAGCGGAACGGCGGGACCCTCGTGGAGCGGCGGGGGGTGCAGCACGGCAGCGAGGCGACGCTCAGGGATCCGGACGGCGCGCTCTTCACCGTGACGGACGTGCGCAGCCCCGCGGACGCGGACGAGGACTGACGCGTCAGGGGCGCCGGCCGGAGTCCCCGGCGTCCGGGGCCTTCGACCCGTCGGCCTGCCGACGGCCGTTGTCCCGGGCGATCGCCCGGAGCGGGAACACGAACCAGCAGACCAGGAACCACAGGGCCATCCCGCCCACCAGCCAGAGTGCCACGACGTTGTGGAGCGCGACCCGCAGTATGAGCAGCAGGGTGCTGCACATCGTGCAGAAGAGCAGACCGAGTCCCAGTTTCGTCACCCGGGAGGCCCAGACGACCGTCTGCGGCTTCAGCCGGCGGCCGGTGAGCAGCCGGTGGTACGAGACGGGTCCTATCAGTGCCGCGGCGGTCGCCGATCCCAGCATGACGGTGACGACGTAGATGTTCCGGTCGAGCGTGGAGAGGTCGGCGAAGCGGGGCTGGAAGACCACCGCGAGCAGGAAGCCGAACAGGATCTGCACCCCGGTCTGTGCCACCCGGAGCTCCTGGAGCAGATCGCCCCACTGTCTGTCCGCCCGCTCCTCCTCGGTCTCGTGCCGTCCGCTGCGCGGGTTCAGTCCCGCCTCGTCTCTTCCGTTCGCATCACTGCCGGCCGGTGTCTGTCCCATCGATGCCTCCCCCACCTCGTAGAGGTGGTACTGGTGCCCCGCGAAGCCGTTGCGAACCCTGCGACCCGCGCTGCCGACCGGGCCCGGCAGCCGCTGGGACCTACGCCTGCCGACGCTTCCCATGGTGGCAGGAGGCGGGAAATCCACCACACCGGCGGCGCGGAGGCCGGACAGGCGGCCGGTGAGGGCCAGACCTCGACGCACCGTCACGACTCCCTTAAGATCGTCGTACGGCATCGCGCGTCGGTCACCGGCCGGGTGAGGCGTGGAGGTAGCCCGTGAGATGCCCGCTGGAGGCATTCCACAGTGTCAGTCGAGCTGAACCACACCATCGTTCACAGCCAGGACAACCGCGAATCGGCGGACTTCCTGGCGCACATCCTGGGTCTCACCACCGGAACCGAGTGGGGGCCCTTCATCCCGGTGGTCCTCGCGAACGGCGTCACCCTGGACTTCGCGACCGTCCCCGCCGAATCGATCACCGTGCAGCACTACGCGTTCCTCGTCTCGGAGGCCGAGTTCGACACGGCCTTCGACCGCATCAGGGCGCGGGGGATCACGTACTACGCCGATCCCCACCGGAAGCAGCCCGGCGAGATCAATCGCAACGACGGCGGACGCGGGGTGTACTTCCCCGATCCGAGCGGGCACGGGATGGAACTCATCACCCGTCCTTACGGCGGCTGGTCGTAAGGGTCTCCGCCCAGGCACCGACGGACGGCCCGCCGCGATCACCCGGCCCGGGTGCTCGGGATCACGGGGGGCCGTCCGGCTCAGGGGGTGCCGACCGTGAGCACCAGATCGGGCCGGTCCCACATCACCGCGGGCGGGCGGGCCTCGACCGTGCCCGTGCGTTCGGCACCGACACTGCGGTAGAAGCCCTCGGCCGGCGGGTGTGCGACCACCCGCACGGTGGCCAGGCCGGCGCGGCGTGCCTCCTCGCGCAGGTGGTCGACGAGGAGCCGCCCGATGCCCCGCCCCTGTGCGTCGTCGGCGACGAACATCAGGTCGAGCTCCGGCGGGGAGAGGACCAGTGCGTAGAAACCGACCACCCGGCCGCCGTCGTCGACCGCCACGTGGACGGCGTTCGCCTCGATGTAGTCCGGGCCGAGCTTGTAGCCCGCGACCATGGGCGCGTAGGGGCCTTCGTAGGCACGTGACGTGGTGACCAGGCGGGTGAGCCGCCTGGCATCCCGCGCGACGGCCCGCCTGATCCGGACGCCCTCGCACCGGTCCGTGACGCTCGATCTCATGAAGCGAGTATCACGCACTCCGGGCGCGCGCGTTCAGCGCCGGTGCCGCTCGGCTCGCCACTCCCCCACGACCGCGTCGATGTCGAACGGCTGCAGGTTCGCCGGCGGGCCCTCCGGCGGCCTGGCCAGCGCCTCGCGGATCCTTTCGTTCACCTCGGTCAGGATGCGCCGGACCTCCGCCTCCGACCGCGCCCGGCACGCCTCGGACCGGGCGTCCTCGGCGGCCTTCCGCAGCGCCAGCGAGGGCGGGAGTGCCGACAGCCCCTCGCGCTCCATCTTGGCCTTGATCCACCACATCGGGTCGTAGGGCCTGTCGAGGCCGGGAATCGGCTTTCCGGCACCCGGCAGGTCGGCGAAGGCGCCACGCTCCCCGGCCTCCCGGATCTGGCGGTCCACCCAGGTCTCGAAGCTGACCCCCGCAGGTTTGCGCTCGGTCACCGCCTGCCCCTCTCGCCACTCGTACCGGCCGGTGCCGCGCTCGGCCGCGCACGTCCGAGCCGACGCCTTCGAGGATACCGGGAGCATTTCCGCATGAACGGTGTGCAGCGGGTACACGGCTGATGCACACCGCCCGGCCGGCACACCGGACCGGGCCCGAACCGGAAGGGGTTGACGAGAGTGGAACAGCACGACGCACCGACCGCGAACCGACGGGAGCGTCGGCCATGACGACCGTGGTGATCATCGTTGCCGTCGTCCTCCTGGCAGCGCTGGCCTTCTTCCTCGTCCGCGGCCGCGGGACCGGTGGGCGTGGGCTGCGGCGCCGCTTCGGCCCCGAGTACGACCGGACCGTCGCCCGCCACGACGGCGACACGAAGGCGGCCGAACAAGAGCTCTCCGAACGCGTGAGGCTGCACGGCTCCCTGTCGGAGCGCCCGCTGCGGCCGGAGGCCCGCGAGGCCTACACCCGCCGCTGGGCCGAGGTTCAGGAACGGTTCATCGACTCGCCCAGGGAGGCGGTCGTCGAAGCCGACGCCCTTCTCGCGCAGCTGGCGCGTGACCGGGGCTTCCCGGACGGCGACAGCTTCCAGGAGCAGACGGACGCCCTCTCGGTCCATCACGCCGAGCAGGTCGACGGCTACCGCAGGGTGCACACAGCCGTGCGCGGCCAGGGTGGCACGGAGGAGATGCGGAAGGCCCTGGTGGAATCCCGGGCACTCTTCGACGTACTCCTCTCGGACGCACCGCAGGAGCCGGCCCGGACGGACCGGCACGAGGCGAAGGGCAGTGCAGCAGCATGACGAACCGCATCGGACACACGACGGAGACCGCTTCCACCCCGCAGCCCCGGCTCGACGGCACCCCGGAAGCCGCAGCCGGCACAACGCCCGTCCGCACTCCCGTGGAGGGCCCGGGGGCGGGGACGCCGGCCGGCAAGGGCCTCGGGCCGAAGAGCGCGGGGCCCGGTGATCTCAGCGTCCCGCCCGCCCCGCGGACGGCTCCCGCCGCTCCGTCGACGGAGCCCGCCGGACGCCACGGGGCCGCCGGCACCGACCGGCCCCTGATCCCCCGGGACGAACAGGACGCGCTGTCACTCCGCATGCAGCAGGCGGTGACCGACTTCGTCGAGGACCCCCGCCGGGCGGTGGAGTCGGCTGACAACACGTTCGACAGGATCGTCTCGAGCCTGACCGAAGCCCTCGCGGAACGCAGTCGCGTCCTGCGCGCGAGCTGGCAGGAGCAGGACACCGACGCCCAGACCGAGGAGCTGCGCCTGGCGCTCCAGCGCTACCGCGACATCAGCGAGCAGTTGTTGAGGATCTGAGCGGCACGGCCGCTCCCACCGGCCCGGTCCCGCGTCCCCCGACGCGGTGCCGGGCCGGCCCGCGTCAGACCGGCACGGCGAGTTCGGTGCGCAGACGCTCGGCCGCTGCCGGGGGAAGGCGCAGCGCCTTGCTCAGATAGCCGTCGAGTCCGCCCCAGCGCTCGTCCATCGCGTCCAGGGCCGCCTCGAGATAGCGCGGGCGGGCCTCGATGACCGCCGACGCGATCTCCGGATCCCCGCCCTCGTCGAGGAAGTGCCGCACCGCCGGCCCGAAGGCGGCGCGCACCGCTCGGTTCACCGCGAGGAACTCGGCCCGTACGACGTCGCGCGAGGCTCCCGCCATCATCAGGAGGAGAGCGGTGGCCCAGCCCGTCCGGGCCTTCCCGGTCGCGCAGTGGAAGAGCAGCGGTCTGGCCCGAGGATCCACGACGGTGTCCAGGAGAGCGCGGTAGGCGGCTGCCGCCCCCGGGGAGAGCACCATCTTCCGGTAGGTCTGCGCGAACAGTTCCTCGGCCCGCCCCCCGCCGAGCAGGACGGCTGCTCCGTCCGGGTCCCCGAGCAGCGCCTTGATCCGGGCGGGCGACACACCCGGGTCGTCGCCGAGGACGTCGGCGACGAAGAGCCTCGCGCCCGTCGGGAGGCGGTCGGGCGCCCATCGGCGCTCGTCGGCGGTACGCAGATCGACGACGGTGCGAATGCCGAGCGCGGCCACCGCCATGTCGTGCTTCTCGAAGTCGCTCAGCTGGCCCGAGCGCAGCAGGATCCCCTGCCGCAGGCGGTGGTGGCGCCCCAGGGCGATGCCGCCCAGATCGCGCAGGTTGAGGACGGTCGAAGCGGGGACGGCCCGGGCGGTCTGCACGATGAACTGCCTCTTTCCCGACAGACTGCAGGTCGGAATCAACGTCGCACGGCGTGCGGATATCGACAAAGGGAACGTGGGGTACCCGGGTGGCGGGCGGCAAGGACTTCAGTCGGCGAGGATCCTCGTCTTCTGCTCCGCGAACTCCGCCTCGGTGAGGACACCGCGCTGCCTCAGGTCGGCGAGCCTCTCGAGCAGCGTGATGACATCGTCCCCGCCGTCCGCCGGGACCCGTTCGTGCGCGAGGATCCTGCCGCCCGCGTCCTGGACCACCCGGGTGAGAGGCACCGACCAGAGGTCCTCCCACACGATCAGTGCGGCAGAGCTCTCCTCCGGCACACCACCGAGGACGTCGAGGTCCGTGATCTGCGGCAGCCCGGCCGACGGGGCGTCCGGCGGGGCGAACGGCACCAGCCCCTGGGGGTCCATGTCCCGCAGTCCGACACGCTCGACGGATCCGCCCGGAGCCCTGCGGGCGAAGGCCAGATCCAGGATGCGTACCGCCTCGGACGCGACGGCGTCCGCCAGGGCGGGCGCGATGGCGTCGGCGAACCGGCCGCCGGGAAAGGTGACGACGAGGTACTCCACGGGTCCCACGGCCACGGTGCGTCCTTCCCCTGCGTTTGTGGATCGACAGCAGCTTAACTTCGGGCAATCAGTTACGCACTGTGCGATTCAGGTACAGAACGTGCAGAAACCGGGATCCGTACGCCACGGGGTGCCCTCGCCCGTCCCGGCGCTCACGCGTGCCGCCTCCGATGCGACCGGGCCACTTCTCCCGCACGACGCGCCGGATCGAGCGGGCCGAGTCCCCGCCGGGACGGGTGGCCTCACGGTGACGGAGTCCTGCTTCCGGGTCGGCTGTACGTCGCCGGGGGCCGCTCAGCACACGCTGCGCCGAACCGGTCGGCGAGAGCCCGAGCGCCTACCGGGCCCGGCCTCATGACGCGGGCGCGACAATCCCCGCCCGCGTCGCCAGGACCCGCACACGACCGGTCAGGAATGAAGAAGCCGAACTCTCCGGCCGCCCGTAGCGTGAGGCGCATGGACATCAAACTCTCCCAGTGCTTCATCGCCGTCGACGACCACGACAAGGCGCTGGTCTTCTACCGGGACGTCCTGGGCCTGGAAGTGCGCAACGACGTCGGGTTCGAGGGCATGCGCTGGGTGACCGTCGCGGCGCCGTCCCAACCGGATGTGGAGATCGTCCTCGAGCCGCCGCTCGCGGACCCGGACGCCTCCCCCGCCGACAGGGCGATCATGGCGGAACTGCTGGCCAAGGGGCTGCTGCGCGGCGTCATCTTCATGACGGACGACTGCGACGCGACGTTCGAGCGCATCCGCGCCGCCGGTGGCGAGGTGCTGCAGGAACCGGCCGACCAGCCGTACGGCGTCCGGGACTGCGCCTTCCGCGACCCGTCCGGCAACATGCTGCGCTTCAACCAGCCCCGCAGGTGATTCCGCCCCGGACGGCACCGCCGGCCTGATAGACAACGACCGTCGCCGCGACGCGCCGGCGACACCGACTGCGGCCGCGCAGGCGGCTCCGCGTGACAGATGGAGAAACGACAAGCATGGCCACGAGGAAGAGCACGCGGTCGCCCGCACCGCATGTCTCCGACAGCCACGATCTGATCCGCGTGCACGGCGCACGCGTGAACAACCTCAAGGACGTCAGCGTCGAGATCCCGAAGCGCCGCCTGACGGTGTTCACCGGCGTCTCCGGCTCGGGCAAGAGCTCCCTGGTGTTCAGCACCATCGCCGCCGAGTCACAGCGGATGATCAACGAGACGTACAGCACGTTCGTCCAGGGATTCATGCCGACACTGGCCCGGCCCGACGTCGACGTCCTCGACGGGCTGACGACGGCGATCACCGTCGACCAGCAGCGGATGGGTGCCGACCCCCGTTCCACGGTCGGCACCGCCACCGACGCCAACGCCATGCTGCGCATCCTCTTCAGCCGGCTCGGTGAGCCGCACATCGGCCCGCCCGGCGCGTACTCCTTCAACACCGCCTCGGTCAGCGCGAGCGGCGGTATCACCGTCGAACGCGGCGCCGCCAGGACCAAGACCGTCAAGGCGACCTTCAACCGCACCGGCGGGATGTGCACGCGCTGCGAGGGCCGCGGATCGGTCTCCGACATCGACCTCACCCAGCTGTACGACGACTCCAAGTCGCTCGCCGAGGGCGCGTTCACCATCCCCGGCTGGAAGTCGGACAGCCAGTGGACCGTGCAGGTCTACGCCCAGTCGGGCTTCGTCGACCCGCACAAGCCGATCCGCAGGTACACCAAGAAGGAACTGCAGGCCTTCCTCTACGGGGAGCCGGTCAAGGTCAAGGTCAACGGCGTCAACCTCACCTACGAGGGGCTGATTCCCAAGATCCAGAAGTCGTTCCTGTCCAAGGACAAGGAGGCGATGCAGCCGCACATCCGGGCGTTCGTGGAGCGTGCGGTCACCTTCACCACCTGCCCCGAGTGCGACGGCACCCGCCTCAGCGAAGGCGCGCGCTCCTCCAAGGTCGGCGGGATCAGCATCGCCGACGCCTGCGCGATGGAGATCCGCAACCTGGCCGAATGGGTGCGCGGCCTCGATGAGCCGTCGGTGGCGCCACTGCTGGCCGCGTTGCAGCGGACCCTCGACTCGTTCGAGGAGATCGGCCTCGGCTATCTCTCGCTCGACCGGCCGGCGGGCACGCTGTCGGGCGGCGAGGCGCAGCGCGTCAAGATGATCCGTCACCTGGGCTCCTCGCTCACCGACGTCACCTACGTCTTCGACGAGCCCACCATCGGCCTGCACCCTCATGACATCCAGCGGATGAACAGCCTGCTGCTCCGGCTCCGGGACAAGGGCAACACCGTTCTCGTCGTGGAGCACAAGCCCGAGACGATCGTGATCGCCGACCACATCGTCGACCTCGGGCCCGGAGCCGGCAGCGCGGGCGGCACCGTCTGTTTCGAGGGCTCCGTCGAAGGGCTGCGTGCGGGCGACACCGTCACCGGCCGCCATTTCGACGACCGGGCCTCCGTCAAGGAGTCGGTGCGCGAACCCACCGGCGCACTGAAGATCCGCGGGGCGTCGGCGCACAACCTGAGGGATGTCGACGTCGACATCCCTCTCGGGGTGCTGACCGTCGTCACCGGCGTCGCCGGTTCGGGAAAGAGTTCGCTCGTGCACGGGTCGCTGGCGCGCCGGCCGGGAGCCGCCGGCGAGGACGTGGTGTCGGTCGACCAGAGCCCGATCAAGGGCTCGCGGCGCAGCAACCCGGCCACGTACACGGGGTTGCTCGACCCGGTCCGCAAGGCGTTCGCCAAGGCCAACGGTGTGAAGCCGGCACTGTTCAGCGCCAACTCGGAGGGCGCCTGTCCCACCTGCAACGGCGCGGGCGTCATCTACACCGACCTGGGCATGATGGCCGGTGTCGCGACGACGTGCGAGGACTGCGAGGGCAAGCGGTTCGACTCGTCCGTCCTCGAATACCACCTGGGGGGCCTCGACATCAGCGAGGTGCTCGCGATGTCGGTGGCCGAGGCCGCTGAGTTCTTCGGCGCCGGCGAGGCGCACACACCTGCCGCGCACCGCGTCCTCGGCCGGCTCGCGGACGTGGGACTCGGCTACCTCAGCCTCGGACAGCCGCTCACCACACTGTCCGGCGGCGAGCGGCAGCGGCTCAAGCTGGCCACACACATGGCCGAGAAGGGCGGCATCTACGTCCTGGACGAGCCCACCGCCGGCCTCCACCTCGCCGATGTCCAGCAGTTGCTCGGCCTGCTGGACCGCCTTGTCGACTCCGGCAAGACGGTCATCGTCGTGGAGCACCACCAGGCGGTCATGGCGCACGCCGACTGGATCATCGACCTGGGGCCGGGCGCCGGTCAGGACGGAGGCCGGATCGTCTTCGAGGGCACACCGGCCGACCTCGTCGCCGGCCGTTCCACCCTCACCGGTGAGCACCTCGCGGCCTACGTCGGAGACTGACCGGAGCGGCCCGACGCCACTCCCGTGCGCGGCGTCGGGCTTCGCCTCCGGTCCCACCCGGGGACAAGGCCACTCCACCCTGAGCATCTGGCACATTTCGGAGAGTGCAAGGTCACAGCCGGTGGCCCTGCTGCCCGTCGGAGCGCTGACCTAGCATCTGAGCATGACGGTCCTGCCTGCTGACGGGTTTTCTCCGGCCGCCGATTTCCCCGACCCTTCCCATGACCAGTGGCAGAGCCTCGTCGAAGGTGTACTGCGCAGGTCGGGCAAGGAAGTCACGGGCACGGCCGCCGAGGAAGCGCTGTCCACCGCACTCGGGGACGGACTCACCGTCCGCCCTCTGTACACCTCCATCGACGCGTCTGCGGACCCCGGTCTGCCGGGCTTTGCGCCCTTCACCCGGGGCAGCAGGGCGACGGGCAACAGCACGGACGGGTGGGACGTGCGCCAGCGCCACGCCCTGGCGGATCCCGTGCGTCTGAACGAGGCCGTCCTCGGCGACCTGGAGAACGGTGTCACGTCGCTCTGGCTGTCCGTGGGCGGGCCGGGCGGCGTTCCGGTCTCCGGTCTCGCCCGTGCGCTGGAGGGTGTCCACCTCGACCTGGCACCCCTCGTGCTCGACGCGGACGCCGATCCCGGCCCCGCCGTCCGGGAGCTGCTCGGGCTCTACGAGGCCCGGGGGGTCGCGAGGCACGCGGCGCGCGGGAGCCTCGGGCTGGACCCCCTCGGGCTGGCCGCCCGGACGGGCGCGGAGCCGGAGACGGACGCCGCCGCCCACTGGGCGCGGCTGTGCGTCCGCGAGTACCCGGGGCTCCGCTCCCTGACGGTGGATGCCCTTCCGTACCACGAGGCGGGTGGCTCCGCCGCAGAGGAGCTGGGGCTCTCGCTGGCCACCGGTGTCGCCTACCTACGGACCCTGACGGCGTCGGGACTCTCCGTCGAGGAGGCCTGCGCACAGCTGGAGTTCCGGTACGCGGCGACGGCGGACCAGTTCCTGACGATCGCGAAGCTGCGCGCGGCCCGGCGTCTGTGGGCCCGAGTCGCGGAGGTGTGCGGTTCTCCCGGTGCCGGGGCGCAGCGGCAGCACGCCGTGACCTCGTCGGTGATGATGACGCGCCGTGACCCGTGGGTGAACATGCTGCGGACGACCCTGGCCTGTCTGGGCGCGGGCGTCGGCGGAGCCGAGGCCGTCACCGTACTTCCGTTCGATCACGCACTGGGGCTCCCCGACGCGTTCGCCCGGCGGATCGCGCGCAACACCTCCACGATCCTGATGGAGGAGTCCCATCTGGCGCGGGTGACCGACCCGGCCGGCGGTTCCTGGTACGTCGAGCGGCTGACCGAGGAACTCGCCGGTGCCGCTTGGTCGTTCTTCCAGGAGGTCGAGCGGGCCGGTGGTCAGGCCGCCGCCCTCCGCTCCGGCATGGTCCAGGAGCGGATCGCCGCCACCTGGGCGGCCCGGAGCAAGGATCTGGCGCGGCGCAAGGAGCCGGTGACCGGGGTCAGCGAGTTCCCCGCTCTGGACGAGCGGCCGGTGGAGCGGGAGCCCGCGCCCGCCGCTCACTCGGGCGGCGGGCTGCCCCAGGTCCGGCGCGATGAGGCGTTCGAGACGCTGCGAGCCAGGTCGGACGCGCACCGTGCGGCCACGGGCAGCCGCCCGAAGGTCTTCCTCGCCGCCCTGGGTCCCGCGTCCGCGCACACCGCGCGGGCCTCCTTCGCGGCGAACCTCTTCCTGTCGGGTGGTATCGAGCCCGTGCACGAACCGGCTTCCGTGGACGCGTCGACCGCCGCCGCTGCCTTCACGGCCAGCGGGGCGACGATCGCCTGCCTGTGCTCGACGGACACGCTCTACGCCGAACAGGCCGACGCCGTCGCGTCCGCCCTCCGGGCGGCGGGCGCCGAACGGGTCTTCCTGGCGGGTCGTCCGGGCGAGTACGCCGGGGCCGACGTCCATGTGTTCGCCGGCTGCGATGTGGTCGCCGTCCTCTCGTCCGAACTCGACCGTATGGGAGTGGCGTGATGCAGACCCCCGAGACCCCCGAGACCTCCGTGTCCACCGGGTCCCCCGTGCCGGACTTCTCCGGCGTGGCACTGACAGGCGGGCCGGCCGACGAGGTCTCCGAGGACCGGTGGCAGGCGGCGGTGAAGGAGTCGTCCGGCCTGTCCGGGGACGAGCTGCTCTGGGAGACGCCCGAGGGCATCGAGGTCAAGCCGCTGTACACCGGGCGTGACCTCGAGGGGCTCGACTTCCTCGGGACGTACCCCGGCATCGCTCCCTATGTGCGCGGGCCGTACCCGACGATGTACGTCAACCAGCCCTGGACGATCCGTCAGTACGCCGGCTTCTCCACGGCCGAGGAGTCCAACGCCTTCTACCGGCGCAACCTGGCGGCCGGCCAGAAGGGGCTGTCGGTCGCGTTCGACCTGCCGACCCACCGCGGTTACGACAGTGATCACCCCCGGGTGACGGGCGATGTGGGCATGGCGGGCGTGGCGATCGACTCGATCTACGACATGCGCCAGCTCTTCGACGGCATCCCGCTGGACAGGATGTCCGTGTCGATGACGATGAACGGCGCGGTACTTCCCGTACTCGCCCTGTACATCGTCGCCGCGGAGGAGCAGGGCGTCGCGCCCGAGAAGCTGGCCGGGACCATCCAGAACGACATCCTCAAGGAGTTCATGGTCCGCAACACCTACATCTATCCGCCCGGCCCCTCGATGCGGATCATCTCCGACATCTTCGCCTTCACCTCGCAGAAGATGCCGCGCTACAACTCCATCTCCATCTCCGGCTACCACATCCAGGAGGCCGGCGCGACGGCCGATCTCGAGCTCGCCTACACCCTGGCCGACGGGGTGGAGTACCTGCGGGCCGGACAGGCGGCGGGCCTGGACGTGGACGCGTTCGCCCCGCGCCTCTCGTTCTTCTGGGCGATCGGCATGAACTTCTTCATGGAGATCGCGAAGCTGCGGGCGGCCCGGCTGCTGTGGGCGAGGCTGGTCGGGGAGTTCGCCCCCGAGAACCCCAAGTCCCTCTCCCTGCGTACCCATTCGCAGACGTCCGGCTGGTCCCTGACCGCGCAGGACGTGTTCAACAACGTGACGCGCACCTGCGTCGAGGCGATGGCCGCCACCCAGGGGCACACCCAGTCGCTGCACACCAACGCGCTGGACGAGGCACTCGCGCTCCCGACGGACTTCTCGGCGCGGATCGCCCGCAACACCCAGTTGCTGCTCCAGCAGGAGTCCGGCACCTGCCGGGTCATCGACCCGTGGGGCGGCAGCGCGTACGTGGAGAAGCTGACGCACGACCTGGCGCGGCGGGCCTGGCAGCACATCGAGGAGGTCGAGGCGGCCGGCGGCATGGCGAAGGCCATCGACGCGGGAATCCCCAAGCTCCGGATCGAGGAGGCCGCGGCCCGTACGCAGGCGCGTATCGATGCCGGCCGTCAGCCGGTCATCGGGGTGAACAAGTACCGGGTGGAGACCGACGAGAAGATCGACGTGCTCAAGGTCGACAACTCCTCGGTACGCGCCCAGCAGGTCGAGAAGCTCCGCCGGCTGCGCGAGGAACGCGACGAGGCCGCGTGCCAGGACGCGCTGCGCGCCCTGACGGCCGCGGCGGAACGGGACCCCGGGCCGGGACTCGAGGGCAACCTGCTGGCGCTGGCCGTGGACGCCGCCCGCGCGATGGCGACGGTCGGGGAGATCTCGGACGCGCTGGAGAAGGTGTACGGCAGGCACGCGGGCCAGATCCGTACGATCTCGGGCGTGTACCGGAAAGAGGCAGGAGAATCCCCGTCGGTGGACCGCACTCGCACCCTGGTCGGTGAGTTCGAGGAGGCGGAGGGACGGCGTCCGCGCATTCTCGTCGCCAAGATGGGCCAGGACGGACACGACCGGGGCCAGAAGGTGATCGCGACGGCCTTCGCCGACCTGGGCTTCGACGTCGACGTCGGCCCGCTGTTCCAGACGCCGGGTGAGGTCGCCCGGCAGGCGGTCGAGGCGGACGTCCACATCGTGGGCGTCTCGTCGCTCGCCGCCGGCCACCTCACGCTCGTGCCCGCACTGCGCGAGGAGCTCGCGGCCGAGGGCCGGGAGGACATCATGATCGTGGTGGGCGGGGTGATCCCGCCGCAGGACATCGACGCGCTGCACGAGGCGGGTGCCGCGGCGGTGTTCCCGCCCGGCACGGTCATCCCGGACGCCGCCCATGACCTGGTCGTGCGGCTCGCCGCCGCTCTCGGCCACGAGCTGTGAGCCGCTGACGGTGGCGGCGACTGCGATCGACATCGACGCCTACGTCAAGGGCGTGCTCGACGGGAAGCGGGCGTTCGTCGCGCGTGCGATCACCCTCGTGGAGTCGGCACGCCCCGACCACCGGGCGCTGGCCCAGCGGTTGCTGAGCGAGCTCCTGCCCCACACCGGGCAGGCCAGACGCATCGGGATCAGCGGAGTGCCGGGCGTGGGGAAGTCCACGTTCATCGACGCGCTCGGCACCCTGCTGACGGGCCTCGGGCACCGGGTCGCCGTGCTGGCCGTGGACCCGTCCTCCAGCCGCACCGGCGGTTCGATCCTGGGTGACAAGACCCGGATGGAGCGGCTGGCCGTGGACGCGCGGGCGTTCGTACGCCCCTCCCCCACCGCGGGGACCCTCGGCGGGGTGGCCAAGGCGACGCGTGAGTCCATCGTGGTGATGGAGGCGGCCGGTTACGACGTGGTGCTGGTGGAGACGGTCGGGGTCGGGCAGTCGGAGACGGCGGTCGCCGACATGGTCGACACCTTCCTGCTGCTCACCCTGGCCCGTACCGGCGACCAGCTCCAGGGGATCAAGAAGGGCGTCCTGGAGCTGGCCGACGCCATCGCGGTCAACAAGGCCGACGGCCCGCACGAGCGTGACGCGCGCGCCGCCGCACGGGAACTGGCGGGCGCCCTGCGGCTCATGCACCCGGTGGACGCGGCGTGGACTCCCCCGGTGCTGACGTGCAGCGCCAGGGAGTCCACCGGTCTCGACGCCCTGTGGGAACGGCTGGAGCAGCACCGCACGCTCCTGGAATCCACCGGGCGGCTGGCGGCCAAGCGCCGCGAGCAGCAGGTGAACTGGACCTGGACGATGGTCCGTGACGAGCTGCTGGACAGCCTGCGCGGCCACCCGGCGGTGCGCGCGCTCACCCCGGAGCTCGAACAGCGCGTGCGCGGGGGTGAGCTGACGGCGACCCTGGCAGCCGAGCAGATCCTGCGCGCCTTCCGCGGGGATGGCTGAGGGCGGCTCGGGCGGTGTCCGGCAGGTCCCCTCCGTCGGACGGAACGCCGTCCGGGGCCGTGGCGCTCCCCGCGGTCGAAGGGCTTTCCAGCCGTGCTCGACGTGCTGCCCGGGCCAGGTGAACGGCCCCCGGCGACGCCGCCTTCCCCCCGGCAGGCGGGGTGCGCCGTCCGTGGTCGGCCCTGGAAGCGCTTCCCGCCCCCGGACGGCCTGGGGCTCAGCCCCTCGCGCCCAGTGCGTCGGAGACCAGGCCGCGGGCCTCGTCCTGGACCTCGGTCAGGTGTCCGGCACCCTTGAAGCTCTCCGCGTACACCTTGTACACGTCTTCCGTGCCCGACGGGCGGGCCGCGAACCACGCGTTCTCGGTGCAGACCTTGAGCCCTCCGATCGCCGCACCGTTGCCCGGCGCCTCGGTGAGCACGGCGGTGATCGGCTCTCCGGCCAGTGTGTCCGCGGCGACCTGCTCCGGGGAGAGCCTGGCCAGCACCGCCTTCTGTTCACGGGTCGCCGGGGCGTCGACCCGCGCGTAGGCCGGATCGCCGAAGCGGGCGGTGAGTTCACGGTAGTGCTGGGAGGGGGTGGAGCCGGTGACGGCCGTGATCTCCGACGCCAGCAGGGCGAGCAGGATGCCGTCCTTGTCGGTGGTCCACACCCTGCCGTCACGGCGCAGGAAGGACGCTCCGGCGGACTCCTCGCCCCCGAATCCCAGGGTGCCGCCGAACAGCCCGTCGACGAACCACTTGAAGCCCACCGGGACCTCGACGAGTTGCCGCCCGAGGTCCGCGGCGACCCGGTCGATCATGGAGGACGAGACCAGCGTCTTGCCGATGCCGGTGCCGGCCGGCCAGCCCTCACGGTGGGAGTACAGGTAGCGGATCGCGACGGCCAGATAGTGGTTGGGGTTCATCAGCCCGCCGTCGGGCGTGACGATGCCGTGCCGGTCGGCGTCGGCGTCGTTCCCGGTGGCGATGGCGTAGGCGTCGCGCCGCTCGATCAGGGATGCCATGGCGTACGGCGAGGAGCAGTCCATCCGGATCTTCCCGTCCCAGTCCAGCGTCATGAAACGCCAGGTGGGGTCGGCGAGCGGATTGACCACCGTGAGGTCGAGCCGGTGGCGCTCCGCGATCCGCCCCCAGTACGCGACCGAGGCGCCGCCCAGCGGGTCGGCGCCGATCCGGATGCCGGCGTCGCGTACGGCGTCGAGGTCGAGGACGGACGGGAGGTCGTCGACGTAGGCGGTCAGGAAGTCGTGCCGTCCGGTGGTGCCGGCGGCGAGCGCCCGGGCGTACGGGATCCGCCGGACCTCCTTCAGGCCGCCCTCGATCAGGGCGTTGGCCCGGTCCTGGATCCAGGACGTGGCGTCCGAGCCGGCCGGCCCGCCGTGCGGGGGGTTGTACTTGAAGCCGCCGTCGGCGGGCGGGTTGTGGGAGGGCGTGACGACGATGCCGTCGGCGAGGCCGCCGGTGCGGCCCCGGTTGTACGTGAGGATCGCGTGCGAGACGGCGGGGGTGGGGGTGTAGCCGTCGTCGCTGTCGATCAGCACGGTGGCGCCGTTGGCGGCCAGCACCTCGACGGCCGTGATCCGGGCGGGTTCGGAGAGCGCGTGGGTGTCGGCGCCGAGGAACAGGGGCCCGTCCGTGCCCTGCCGCTCCCGGTAGTCGCAGATGGCCTGCGTCGTGGCGGCGATGTGGTCGTCGTTGAACGCCCCCGCGAACGCGGATCCACGGTGGCCCGAGGTGCCGAAGGCCACGCGTTGACCGGGCTCGGCGGGGTCGGGACGTACCGTGTAATAGGCCGTCACCAGCTTTGCCACGTCGACCAGGTCTCCGGGCTGCGCCGGCTTGCCGGCCCGTTCGTGAACCATCGCTTCTCCTCTGTCCTCATCGGCCGTTCGCGGTCCGCCACGGGGCGGACGATCGTCACGAGTCGTCTCCGATACTGCCTCGTCGGCCGAGCTCCTGGGTACACGGCCCGGCGAGCGGTACGTCCGGCGCGTGGCGGACCGCAGGGCTGTCTGTTCGCAGCCGGCCGGTTCACGCGAAAGCGCGACGCGGCGCGGTGGGGCCGGAGAATACAGCCCGGGACGGCCGGAACGCGGTCCGCGGGTAATTGCCGCGCCAGGCCCGACGCGAATTGCGGCGCATTCCGGTCAGCGTATCCGGGGCCACCGGGACACAGGCGGACGCGTACATCCGGGCCATCATGCGGCACGGTCGCGAATCGAGGTGGCCGATGGCCGTCTGACACGCCGCTGGATCGGTGAGCAGGTGATCACCGCACCGGGCGGGGACAATCCTGGTGGACACGTTCGCGAGTCATACGTGTTTTCCCACGCATGGTCTGCCACAGTGCATTTCGGTTTTACCTACTTGATTCCCGCCGCCATATTCCTTGCCGCCGGCGTTTCACCCGACCCGGCTCTTCGGGGGCATGTGAAAGAGAGCGTGCAATGCTGCAGAAGAGTTGCACCGAAGAAAGAGGACTGACAGTCCTTCACCTGGTCCAGCCGGTGGAGGGGGGAGTCGCGCGGGTCGTGACCGACCTCGTGGCGGCGCAGGTACGGGAAGGCCTGCGGACCGTCGTGGCGTGCCCTCCCGACGGGCCGCTGGCGGCCGGTGCGTCCACCGCCGGGGCCCGGGTGCGCGCCTGGCCGGCGGAGCGTGCCCCCGGCCCCCGGCTGGGCCGGGAGGTGGTCACGGCCGGCCGTCTGATCCGGGAGTGTGCTCCGGATGTGGTCCATGCCCACAGCGCCAAGGCGGGACTGGCCGGCCGCCTGGCCGTGCGGGGCCGGGTGCCGACGGTGTTCCAGCCGCACGCCTGGTCGTTCGAGGCGCTGGAGGGCAGGGCCGCCGGCATGGCCGCGTCCTGGGAGCGTTTCGGGGCCCGGTGGAACGACCGCATTCTCTGCGTCAGCGAGTCGGAGCGCCTGGCAGGTCAGCGCGCGGGCATCGAGGCGTGCTGGTCGGTGATCCACAACGGCATCGACCTGAGCCGCTTCCGGCCTGCCCGCGAGTCCACCGCCGCCCTCCGCGCCTCGCTGCCGCCGCCGATGTCCGAGGGGATCCCGGCCGGCGTGCCGGTCGTCGTGTGCGTGGGCCGCCTCAGCCGGCAGAAGGGCCAGGACGTGCTGCTGCGCGCCTGGCGGACGGCGGCGGTCGGCGGTGCGCGGCTGGTCCTGGTCGGCGACGGGCCGTGCCGGGACGAGCTGCGGCGCACCGCACCGCCCGGCGTGGTGTTCGCGGGGGCCACCCCGGACGTGCGGCCCTGGATCCAGGCGGCTGATCTCCTGGTGCTGCCCTCGCGCTGGGAGGGAATGGCGCTGGCCCCCCTCGAAGCCATGGCCTGCGGCACACCGGTCCTGCTGACCGACGTCAACGGGGCCAGGGAGAGCCTGCCGCCCGGGCACCTGCCCCACTGCCTCGTCGCGCCGGGGGATCCCGCGGCGCTCGCGGCGGCGCTGACGACGCTCCTGGGCGACCCGGCGCTGCGGGTGGAGCTGGGCCGTACGGCGCAGGACCGCACCCGGTCGCTCTTCGACGTGACGAAGACCGCCGGAGCGGTCCTGCGCCTCTACCAGGAACTTGTCGGCCAGTCCCGCCCCACGACGAGGAGGCGCACCGAGCGATGACGACGGATAGTGCACCTGGCCCCGGAGCCGCCCAGGCAACCGCCGTACGGCGTGCGGCTGCCACGATCCGCCCCCCGCGCAGCGGCAGGGAGGACGGGCCGGCCCCGTGGACCGCCGAGCGTTCCGCGCGGGGCCGGGCACCGGCGGCGCTCGTGGCCGCCGACGCCCTCTCGCTCGGCCTGACCGTGGCCCTGGCCGCCCCGGCTCCGTGGCCGCCGGTCGCCGTCCTCCTGCAGGTGGCCGTCCAGCTGCTGCTGAACGGCTACCGGGGCCTCTACCGGACCGGGCTCTCCCCGTCCGCGGCGGCGGAGCTGCCCGCGGTGGCCGGACTGGCCGTGGTGCAGTGGTACGTCGTCGCCGAGGCGGTGTCCGCGTACGACCCGCGCCACACCGCCGGGTGGGTCGCGCTCGGCTGCGCGGCCGGCCTGCACACCCTGCTCAGCTTCGGCGCCCGCGCCGTCGTGCACCGGTCCCTGCTCCGGTCGGCCCGCCGCAGTCCGCAGTCCACCCTGGTGGTGGGTGGCGGTCCGGTCGCCGACCGGGTGATCGCCGTCCTGCAGGAGCACACGCGGTACGGGATGCGACCGGTCGGCCGGGTCGTGGGCCCCGGCACGGACGCGGCCGCGCCGGCCGGTGAAGCTCCGCTGCCCGTCCTCTCGTCGGTGCGGGACGCCGGCCGGGCGGTCGTGCAGAACTCCGTACGGCACGCCGTCTTCACGGTGGCGCCGGAGTCGACGTCCGACGGCGCCGAGCTCTTCGCGCTGTTCGCCCGGCACGGCTGCCGGGTGTGGCTGATCACCGATCAGGAGCCGGTCGCTCAGTTCCGGACCGTGCCCCGCCCGGACCATGTGTGGGGCTTCGCGGCCCACGCGCTGCACAGCGGCCCGCACCGGCCGGTGGCTCACCGGGTGAAGCGGGCCATGGACGTCGTCCTGGCCACCGCCGCCCTGGTCGTGGCGTCGCCGGTGATGGCCGCCTGCGCACTCGCCGTACGCGTGAGTGACGGCCCAGGGGTCGTGTTCCGCCAGGAACGGATCGGCAGGTACGGACGTCCGTTCGTCCTGCTGAAGTTCCGCACCTTGCGCCCGGCCGACCTCCACGAGTCGGCGACCCGGTGGAACGTGTCGGCGGACGGGCGCATGAGCCGCGTCGGCAGGATGCTGCGCCGGACGTCGCTCGACGAGCTGCCGCAGCTGTGGAACGTCGTGCGCGGGGACATGAGCCTGGTCGGCCCACGCCCGGAACGCCCCTACTTCGTCCAGCAGTTCAGCCGTATCCACCCCGGTTACCCGGCGAGGCACCGGATGCCGGTCGGCATCACGGGTCTGGCTCAGGTGCACGGCCTGCGCGGTGACACCTCGATCGAGGACCGGGCGCGCTTCGACAACCGGTACATCGAGACCTGGTCGCTCTGGCAGGACATGTGCGTGCTGGTGCGCACCGCCGGCTCGGTGTTCCGGCTCGGAGGCAGCTGAACCGTGACGCTCACCGTGACCGCGGCTCCCGCCGTGCCGGCCGCCCAGGAGAAGGCGTCCCCCGCCGGACGGGGCGACCGGTGGTTGTCGCTGCCTCTGATCGCGACCGTCCTGCTCGTGGCCGTACCGGGAGCCGGAGGCGTGGCGGGCGTGCCGGCGGCCGACGTCCTGTCGGGTGCGGCCGTCCTCGTCTGCGTGGGCCGTCTGCTGTTCCTGCGGCGGCGCCCGCTCACACCGGCCGCGGCGGTGGTGCTGGGGCTGCCCGTCGTGGGCATCGCCGTGGCCACGGTGACCGCCTCGGACCCGTCGGCGGCGCTGCCGGGATCCGTGCGGTACCTGCAGGTCTTCGTCCTCGTACCGGCCGCCGTCCTCCTGCTGGTGCGGGACGCCCGGGGATTCCGGGCCGTCGCGGGTGCGCTCGTGCTGCTGGCGGCCGTCCAGGGCGTCACGGGCGTCCACCAGTACCTCACCGGCTCCGGTGCCTCCTACAGGGGGGAGGACATCCGCGCCGTCGGTACGTTCGGCCCCGGCGACGTGATGGGCATGGCCACGGTCGTCGGCTACGGCCTCGTCGCGGCCGCCGCGTTCGCGCTCCGCGCCCCCGCCGGGGTATCCCGCCGGCTGGCGCTGTGGGCCCCGGCGACGGCCGCGCTGCTCACCGTCCCGCTCGCTCTGTCCTTCAGCCGGGGAGCGTGGATCGCGACGGCGGGGGCGGTGCTCGCCGTGACCGCGCTCACCGGGCTCCGGCAGGCCGTCCGTGTCCTGGCGGTGCTGGGCGCGGCCGGCGTCGTCCTGGTCGGCGGTCTCGGCGTCGGGACCGACATGATCTCGCAGCGTCTGACCAGCATCACCGAGGTGGCCGGCGCCCCCGACCGGTCGGTCAACGACCGCTACACCATGTGGGCCGCCGCGGCAGGCATGTGGCGGGAACATCCGGCGACCGGTGTCGGCCTCAAGGCCTTCCCGGCGCACCGGGACGGGCACGCCTCGATCGGGCTCTCGGCCGGCAGCGACACGGCGGGGGCGGGGCAGGAGTTCCGCAGGCAGCCGCTCCTCTCCCCTCACAACATGTATCTCCTGGTGCTCAGCGAGCAGGGGCTCATCGGCTGCACCGCGCTCGTGGGCTCCTGGGCGGCACTCCTGGTGGGCGGGGTGCGCAGGCTGGTGCGCGCACGGGCCCGGGGGGCCGCGACCGTCGACTGCGGCCTCGTCGCCGTCGGGCTGATGACCTGGCAGACGGTCGATTTCCTGTACGCGGACATCGGCGGCCCTTCCACCGTCCTGACCGGGATCGTCCTCGGTCTCGCCGCGTGGTGGGCGCTGGCCGGGCCGGAGGAGGCGAACGCCGCGTGAGGGCGACCGCCAAGGGCCCGGCCGCGGGGCCGACGGCCGACGCGCCGTCCACGGACGGAACCCAGGCGCGGCCCGGGGGGTTCCTGGCCCGCGCGGCGGGCGGCGCCGCGGGCCTGACCGTGATCGCCGCGCTGCTCGGACTCGTACGGGACCAGGCCATCGCCCGTCTCTTCGGTGCCAGTCATGCCAGCGACGCCTTCCTGATCGCCTGGACCGTCCCCGAGATGGCGGCCACGCTGCTGATCGAGGACGGCATGGCGCTGCTGCTGGTGCCCGCGTTCAGCCTGGCCCTGACCCGGCGGGCTTCCGGCGGCCACACGCAGGACCCGGTCCGCGCCCTGGTGGCCGACACCTTCCCCCGGCTGTCCGCCGCGCTCGCGTGCGCCGGCGGGCTGCTGGTGTGGGGCGCCCCCTGGGCCGTCGGTGTGCTCGCGCCCGGACTCGACGATCCCCGGCTGGCGGTGGACTGCACGCGTCTGACGGCGGTCACGGTGCTCACCTTCGGCATCACCGGGTACTGCAGCGCGGCGTTGCGGGCGCACGGCCGGTTCCTGGCGCCGGCCGGTGTCTACATCGCGTACAACCTCGGCATCATCGGTATGACACTGGCGCTGCACTCCGTGTGGGGGGTGCGCGCGGCGGCTGCGGGGGTCGCCGTCGGCAGTCTGCTGATGATCATCACCCTGCTGCCCACGTGTCTGCGCCTGCTGCCGGGCCGTGGCGGGGTCCGGGTAGCGCGCCCGCCGGGTGGTCCCCCTCTGCTCGGCGCCACGGTCCTGGCACCGGTCGTCCTGTTCGTGGTGAGCCGCCAGTCGCAGGTCCTCGTCGAGCGGTTCCTCGCCTCGTCCCTGCCGGACGGGGCGATCTCCCATCTGAACTACGCGCAGAAGGTCGCGCAGCTGCCGATGGTGCTGTCCATGATGATCTGCACGGTGACCTTCCCCGTCGTCGCCCGGGCCATGGCGGCCGGGGACCGGGAAGGCGCACGGCGGCGGGTCGAACGTGACCTCGCCCTGGCCGGCACCGTGGTGCTGCTGGGCACGGCGATGGTGCTCGGCTGTGCGCCCGCGATCGTGGAAGTCCTGTTCCAGCGCGGCGCCTTCGACGCGGCGGACACCACCGCCACGGCCGGTGTCATGCGGGTCTACGCCTTCGGTCTCCTCGGACACACCCTGGTCGGCGCCTTGTGCAGGCCGTTCTTCGCCGTCGGCCGGCCCACCTGGTACCCGCTCTGCGCGATGGGAGCCGGGCTCCTGGTCACCACTGCCGCCGGCCTGCTGCTGACGGGCCCGTTCGGTGTCGGCGGCATCGCGGCCGCCAATGCCGTCGGCATCAGCACGGCCGCCGCACTCATGCTGCTGGGTCTGGGCTCGCGAGCGGTCGCCGTACGGGCGAGGGCCGTCGCCCTCTCGCTCGCCCGGCCGGTGGCCGCGGCGACGGTCGCCGCTGCCACGGGACGGCTGGCCACGGACCTGGTGCCCGGACCGGTGCCGGGTCTCGCGGCCGGGTGTGTCCTCGTCCCCCTGTCGTTCCTTCTCACCGGGCTCGTCATCAGAGCCCCCGAAGCCGTCCACCTGCTGGCACTCGTCCGACGGAGGTTCCCGCATGGCCGCTGACACCTCAGCACCCCGCGCCCGTACGCTCCCGCTCCGGTCACTGCCGTGGATCCTCACCTACCACTCGGTGAGCGATCCCACGGACGACCCCTACGGAATCGCCGTCTCCGCCGACCGTCTCGACGAGCAGCTGACCTGGCTGCGACGCCGGGGACTGACCGGTACCGGCATCGCGGCGCTGCTGAGCGCGCGGGCCGCGGGAGAACGGGGGATGGTCGGACTCACGTTCGACGACGGGTACGCCGACTTCCTCGACGAGGCCCTGCCCGTGCTGCTCGCCCACGGATGCAGCGCCACGGTGTTCGTCCTGCCGGGCCGTCCCGGGGGGTCCAACGCCTGGGATCCGCTCGGCCCGCGCAGGCCCCTGCTGACCGAGGAGGGCATCCGCACCGCCGTCGCCGCGGGGATGGAGGTCGGGTCGCACGGGATGCTCCACCGGGACCTGACCGCGCTCTCCGACGACGAGCTGCACAGGGAGACGCACGGCAGCCGGGACGCTCTCCACCGCATCACCGGGCAGGCTCCGTCCGGCTTCTGCTACCCGTACGGCACGGCGGACCGCAGGGTGGCCCAGTCCGTGCGGGACGCGGGCTACGCCTACGGGTGCGCCCTGGCACCCGGTCCGCTGGCGGGGCCGCTCGCCCTCCCCCGCACACATGTCAGCCACGCCGACCGGGGGGCCCGCCTGAGGGCCAAGGAGGTGCGGCACCGGCTGCGGCACCGCCGGACGGGCACGGCGGCGCCGGGTGACGCGGCATGAAGGCGCTGCACGTCATCACCGGCCTCGGCGTGGGCGGGGCAGAGCAGCAGCTGCGCCTGCTGCTGCGCCATCTGCCGGTGCGCTGCGACGTCGTGACGCTCACCAACCCCGGAGCGGTCGCCGACGGCCTGCGCGCCGACGGCGTCCGGGTCCGGAACCTGGGGATGAGGAGCAACCGGGACCTCTTCGCCGTGGCGCGCCTGGCCCGCCTCATCCGCCGCGGCTCGTACGACCTCGTGCACACGCACCTCTACCGGGCCTGTGTCTACGGCCGGATCGCGGCGCGCCTCGCCGGGACCACGGTGGTGGCGACGGAGCATTCCCTGGGGCACGCGGAGATCGAGGGACGGCCGCTCACCCGTGGCACCCGGGAGCTCTACCTGCGCACCGAGCGGCTCGGGGCGGCGACGGTCGCCGTCTCCGACACCGTGGCGGGCAGACTGCGCGACTGGGGTGTGCCCGCCGCCCGGATCCACACCGTGCCCAACGGCATCGAGGCGGCGGCATTCCGTTTCGACGGCACGCGACGGCGCGTCACGCGGGCTCTGCTGCGCCTTCCCGACACGGCCTTCGTGGTGGGGGGTGTGGGCAGGCTGGTCCCCGGCAAACGTTTCGACCTCCTGATCCGCGCCGTCGCCGCCCTCCCGGGCGCCTGGCTCGTACTGGCCGGGGACGGGCCGGAAGCCGGAGCGCTGCGCGCGCTCGCCGCCCGGCTCGGTGTCGCCGGCCGTGTGAGGTTCCTCGGCGAGTGCGGCACGGCGGGCGGCGCCCCCGGCGTCCCGGCGGTGCTCAGCGCCGTCGACACGTTCGTGTCGGCGTCCCGTGAGGAGTCCTTCGGCCTTGCCGTCGTCGAGGCCCTGGCCGCCGGACTGCCCGTGGTGCACGCGGCCTGCCCCGCCATCGAGGACCTTCCGGGAGGCCGGGTGCCGGGCTCCACCCGTATCGGCTCGGCACCCGGCGCCGCCGATGCCACGCGGGAGCTGACGGCCGCGCTGCGCCACCACATGGCGGACGGCCCCCGCAGGCTGCCGCGGCCTCCCGCCGTGGACCACTACGACATCGGACTCAGCAGCCGGCGCCTCATGGACGTCTACGCGCAGGCCGTCGGCGCCCCGCCCCTCCCCCCGACCGAGAGAGCTCACCCATGACCGACTCGCCCGAGCAGCGGCCGGCCGTCCCCGGACGGTTCCGCAGGCTGCGCCCCGCATTCGCAAGGCCCGACTGGTGGCCCCTGCCCGCGTGCGTCCTCCTCGGAGCCGTCTGCGGACTCCTCCACGGAGTGCTCGCCCGGCCCGAGTTCGCGGCCACCAGCTACGCCGTGGTCACCGCCGGCAAGGACATCGATCCGGCCGCGGCGCTGGGGTACGCGCAGTCGTACGGCCGCCTGGCCACCAGTGACGCCACCCTCACCTACGCCAAGGGGGCCGCCGGGGAGCCCGTGAGTGAACTGCGCACGCATGTCCGGTCGGAGACCTCCCCCGACTCGCCCATGATCGCGGTCACCGGCACGTCGGCCGACCGGGACCGCGCCGCGGACATCGCCAACGCGGTGACCGAGGCCGTGGTCGTCAGCAGCGGCCACGTGGCGAAGGACACCGGAGTGAAGCTGATCAAGTTCTCCCACGCGGTGCCGCCCGTCGACCCGGTCTCCCCCTCCGTGCCGCTCGGCACGGCCGTGGGCGCCGCCGCGGGCGGACTGACCGGGGGCCTCGTCCTGCTCGTCCGGCCCCGCCCGGGGCGCCGTGGGACCACGGCCCAGGTACCGGGCCCCGCCCAGGGCGGCGCGTCCGGCGAACGGGAGCTCGTTCGATGAGCCCTGACCGTCACGGGCGGCTCACCGTCACCCTCTGCCGCGACCTGCCCGATTTCGCCGCCCTCGCCGTGGAGTGGGACGCGCTCCACCGCCGCTGCCCCACCGCCACGCCGTTCCAGAGCCACGCGTGGCTCCACTCGTGGTGGCTCTCCTACGGAATCCCCGGTCGGCTCAGGGTCGTTCTGGTACGCCGGGGCGGACGTCTGATCGGCGCTGCGCCGCTGATGCTCGTGCACCGCCCGATGCCGTTGCTCGTGCCGATGGGCGGGGCCATCTCCGATTTCTTCGACATCCTGGTGGACGGCGAGGACACCAGGGCTGCCGTCACAGCGCTGCGGCAGGGCCTCCACCGGGCGGCCTCCCACACGGTCCTCGACCTGAGGGAGGTACGGCCCGACGCCTCCGCCCACCTGCTGTACGAGGCGTGGTCCGGCGCCCGGGGCAGTCGGACGGACTCGACCTGCATGGAGCTGCCCGCCGAGCCGATCGAGGCCCTCATCGGGCGGATGCCCGGATCGCGTGCCCAGCGGGCCCGGGCCAAACTGCGCAGGATCGACGCGCTGGGCATCGAGTGCCGCACGGCGCCCGTCCACCGGGTGGCGGGCGCGATCGGCACCCTGCTGCGGCTGCACGAACAGCAGTGGCTCGGCAGAGGCGTCAATCCGGAACACCTGCGGCCGCGCTTCTGCGCGCACCTGGTGCGCTCCACCCGCCGGATGGTGCGCGACGGCGAGGCCTCGGTCCGGGAGTTCCTGCTCGACGGGGAGGTCGTCGCCGCCGACCTGTCGTTCCGCTCCGCGCGGCTGACCGGGGGCTATCTGTACGGCGCCGACCCCCGGCTGAGGGAGAGGAAGGTCGACGTCTCCTCGATGCTGCTGCGCGAGATCGCCCGGGACAGCGAGGGCCCGGATCGCGGTGTGCTGAGTCTGCTGCGCGGCTCGGAGCAGTACAAGAGTCACTGGGCCCCCGTGCCGGTCGTCAACCGGCGTCTGCTGCTGGCCCGTCCGGCGCTGGAGCCGATGCTGCGGCTGCGTGAGACGCAGCTGGCCGCGCGGGAACGTGCGGCGGAGACGGTGAAGTCCCGCTTCCCGGCCGCACGGGACTGGCGCGGCATGCTGAGTGAGCTCCCGGACGCCGGGCTTGCGGTCTTGAGACGGAGTTGAGCCGGGATGATGAGTTTTGATCCGATCCGTTACCGTCTGTCGGCTACCGCGTTGTCAGGGCATACCGGCCGCATGCTCGGCGGCCGGTCCCGACCCTCCCAAGGAGAACTGATGTCGCGTATCTCGAAGGTGGCCGCCGTCATGGCAGGTACCGGTGCCCTGATCGCCGGCGGTGCCGGCATGGCCGTCGCCGACGCCGGTGCGGAGGCCGTCGCCGCGCACTCCCCCGGTGTCCTTTCGGGCAACGTCGTCCAGGTGCCCGTCAACATCCCGGTCAACGTGTGCGGCAACACGGTGAACGTGATCGCGCTGCTGAACCCGGCGTTCGGCAACACCTGCGCGAACGTGTCGGACAACCACGAGACCAAGGGCGAGAGCGGCTACGGCCACTGATCATCCAAGGCGTCCCAGGGCCTCCCCTCTCCGCCTGACGCGGGGAGGGGAGGCCCTGCCGTGTCCCGGGGCGACCGGTGCGGCTCAGACGTAGCGGTAGTACCGGCTGTGATCCATCAGCCGGGAGGGTGCCACATCCCACGGCGGCATCGGCTGACCGGACGCGAAGACGCGCCCTCGCTGCGGGTCGTCGGCGGGGAGCGCTCGGGCGGGCAGGTAGCGGGAGCGCGGGTGTGCCTTCTGCCAGCGGGCCCAGAGCAGGTCGATGAAGGCGTGGTGCAACCAGAAGACGGGGTCGTCGGGTGATGCCGCACCCGCCATGGACCCGCCGACCCAGCGGTGCACCCGGTTGTGGTTGGCCACCCCGCGGCCCCCTCTGATGCCCCAGCCCTCGATCCGGTTCCGGAAGCCGGTGGTGCTGACGCTGTTCCAGGGCGCGGCGTCGTACACCGGATCACGCAGCGCCCGGTCCACCTCCGCCGGCCCGGGGAGGGTGACCGGCGCGGAGGGCCTGCCGAAATTGCGCCGCAGGAAGGGGTCGTCGGTGACTCCGGCGCGGATACGCCAGTTCCCCTGCCGGTAGGCGAACGCCCCGGTCATGACCTGCCGGTCGCCCGGCCTGCCGTTGCCGCCGAGGAAGTCGTCCGCCCAGAGGGAGGCGGTCGCCGTGTTGTCCCGCGTCCAGTCCCAGTACGGGAGCGACACACGGGAGTCGACGGCCCTCAGCGCCCCCTCGAACTCCAGCAGGTACTGACGGTGCCAGGGGAAGAAGGACGGGGTCATGTGAGCGGGCCGTGGCCTGTTCTCGCTGTCCATGACGTAGTACTGCCGGTGCAGGGCGACGAACTCGTCGTAGCGCCCCGAGCGTTTGAGCTCGAGGATCGCGTCGACCAGTCGTTTCTTCTCGGTACGCGTGAGGTCGCGCTGGTTCTTGCGGCTGTACACCCGTGCTCCGTCCTCAGATGGTGTGCGGAGAGACGGCGGGCAACCTGGCCGTGCCGAGTTCGTCGACCGCCGCGCGGGCCGTCTCGACGAGTGTCGGGAACGACTCGTAGTGGTTGACGGAGCTGAGATAGCTCCCGTCGGCGCGCCTCATCACGTGCAGCGCCCTCCCGTCGATGCTCACGTCGATGCCGGGCGTCCCGGCGACGGCTCCGTCCCCCTCGGTGTGCGGCCGCGCGCCGGCCTGCACGACGGCCGTCGAGGTGCCCCGGATGCGCCGGCCCCTGTAGAGCTCGGAGAAGCGCTCGGGTCCCACGGCGTCGCGTTCCTGGGTACCGCCTACGGGCCCCTGCCCGCCGAGGAGGACCGGGACGAGCGCGCCGCCGGTGCCGGCGACCACAGCCGCGGTGAAGGCGGTGCGCAGGACCGCGCGGCGGGCCGGCGACGGGGTGCGGGTGTCGGGCTTCATGGTGGGTGGACCTCCCTCTCGTCCGTTCCAGCGAGGTCTCTCGCTCGAGTGGGCAACGAGACCGGGGGCGAACGGTTCTCGTCCGAGGACATCACGCGACGGTGGGAATTGTCCGGCCCCTCCGGTCGTGTCGGCCGCCGGGTACCTCCCGCCGGGCCCAGCATGGTCTCCCGAGCTACCGGAGGTTGTGCATGGAAGCGCCGGCCCAGGTGCCCCAGGACCGCGTACAGGTGACCGCAGGCGCCGACCTGGCCGATCCGGCGTTCTGGCGGCTGCCACGGTCCGAGCGGCTGGCCGCGTTCGCCCGGCTGAGGGAGCTCGACGCACCGGCGCGGTTCACTCCTCGGACGGGGTCGCGGACGCCGTTCCACGCGTTGGTCAGGTACGCGGACGTGAAAGCGGCCAGCCGGCAGCCGCAGTTCTTCGCCAGCGCCCCCGGTGTCACCGTTCCGGAACCGGCTCCCTGGGCCAAGGCGGTCTTCGGCAACTCCATGGTCAACCTGGACGGCGCCGAGCACGCGGGACTGCGCAGGACCATCTCCCGTGCCTTCACGCCGAGGCTGCTGGCCGCCGCTGAGGAGAACATCGGCGCGGTCGCCCGGCGGCTGGTGGACGAGGTGATCACCGAGGGCCCCGGTGACTTCATGCGCTCGGCCCCGGCCCGCATGCCGTTCGAGGTCATCTGCGACCTGATGGGCATTCCCGCTCGCCACCGGGCCGGGATCGCCGCACGGATCGACCACGCGTCGCAGTACGTCGGAGTACAGCGACGCGGCCGCGCCCGGCTGCGGGTACCGGGGCGCGGACTGCGCTCGCTGGCGCGCATGCAGTGGGAGATGTCGGGCATCGCCCGTGAGCGGCGCCGCGTCCCGGCGGACGACGTCATCTCGGCGCTCGTCCGCGCGGACGTCGGCGGACAGTCCCTCTCCTCCCGCCAGCTCGGCGCCTTCTTCTCGCTGCTGCTGGTGGCCGGTGTGGAGACCACCCGGAACGCGATCGCGCACGGGATGGCCCTGCTGACAGCGCATCCGGACCAGAGGGCCCTCCTGGAGTCCGACTTCGACCGTCACGCCGACGGGGCGGTCGACGAGATCGTCCGGCACTCGACGCCCATCATCCAGTTCCGCAGGACGGTGGCGGCCGAGTGCGCGCTGGGCGGCACCACCTTCCTGCCGGGGGAAAAGGTCGTTCTCCTCTACGCCTCCGCGAACCGGGACGCATCCGTCTTCGACGCCCCCGACGCCTTCGACATCACCCGGTCCCCCAATCCGCACCTCGGCTACGGCGGCGGGGGTCCTCATCACTGCCTTGGCGCTCATCTGGCGAAACTGGAGATGAAGGCCCTCTTCAGGGAAATGCTCACGCGACTGGGGGGCGTCCGGGTCTCGGGCGACGCGGTTCTTGTCGATTCGAATTTCGACAACCGGGTACGTTCCCTTCCTTTCACCTTCGGGAAGCCTCACCCGAACGGGCCGCTCTGAACCTCCGCGTGTCGCGAATGGGCTATTCACGGACGGTCCCGCAGCCCGTCGTCAGGTCTTTCTCCTTAGGGTCGACAGGGCCGGACAGGCCGAAATCCAAGGAGCAGCCGTGCCCGTACAGCGCCGTCTCATGAAATTCGGCATCGGAGCGACCGCGCTCTGCCTGCTCGTCGGCGGCGCGGTCCTCGCCGACCACGACGCCACGGACACGCAGGCCGGCAAGGGTGCCGCCCGGGGAGCGCCGGAGCCGGTCAGGACGACCGCGATCGGCGCCTATCTGGACTACGGGCCGCAGGGCGCGCAGCGGATGGAGGAGCTGTCGCGCTGGCTGGGCGGTACGGAACTGCGTGTCGGCCACAGCTATCTGCCCGGCGACCTGTGGGAGAACATCGAGGGCCGTCCCGGCTTCCTCGCCGCGTGGGCGGCGTGGCGGAAAGCGGACGAGGACCGGATGTTCGTGCTCAACACGCCCATGCTGGAACGGAACGAGGAACGAGTCCCCGACCACGAGGTGCGCGGGCTGCTGCGGGCCGGCGCCGAGGGCCGGTTCGACGAGCACTTCCGCAGGCTGGCCGAGCGTCTGGTCCTGCTGGGCGTGCCGGACACCGTGATCGTTCTCGGCTGGGAGATGAACGGGACGACGTACACGCACCGGTGCGGGCCCGATCCGGTCGCCTGGAAGGCGTACTGGAACCGCATCGTCACCGCGATGCGGTCCGTGTCCGGGCAGCGGTTCCGCTTCGACTTCGCGCCGAGCAGAGGGCGGGACGCCGTGCCGTGGACGGAGTGCTATCCGGGCGACGACGTCGTGGACGTCATCGGTATGGATTCCTACGACCAGCCTCCGGCGCGGACCTTCGACGAGCAGGTGGCCGAACCGTACGGCCTGCAGAAGCAGGTCGACTTCGCGGCGGAACACGGCAAGCCGATCTCGTTCCCGGAGTGGGGGCTGTTCCGCAACGGTGACAATCCCGAGTACATGCGCCGGATGCTGGAGTGGATCGAGCGGCACAAGCCGCTCTACCAGACGATCACGGACTACTGCCCGCACGGGGTGTGGCAGTGCGCCGACAATCCCCGTTCCTCCCAGGTGTTCCGCGAGGCACTGAGCGGTCTGCCGGACGCGCCGGAGCCCTCCGCGCCCGCTCCCGACCCGAGCGGGACTCCGACGGCGCCCGAGCCCGGCAAGCCCACGCCGTCGGCACCCGCCCCGGACACCAACGACCCCGGATGGTGCGTCACCCTTCCCCTGGGCGAGTGGTTCGGCCGGTGGCTCAGCGACCGCGACCTCTGTGTACGCGGCTGAAGCCACGCCCCGGCGGCGGCCCCGCCCGTCACGCGGGACGCGGCGGGGCGCCTCTCGGGTCGCTCACCATCCGGTCCACAGCAGGTGGTTGACCAGGAGGGCGACGACAGCCTGGGCGGCCAGCCAGCCGCGCCGGTCCACGTCCGGGAGGAGAGCGGCGGCGGGCATCAGCCAGACGACGAAGGGCTGCCAGATGCGCTCCGTCTCCGCCTTGCTCATCCCTGACAGATCCGCGACGGCGAGCGCCAGGAGGGCGGCCAGGGTGAGGAGCGCCAGTCGATGAGCGGGGGTCGCCGTGCCGGAACGCAGTCCGCGCAGGGCGGCGGGGGCGGAGGCCGCCGTACGGCGCAGGCCCGCGACGGCGGCAAGCCCCGCGGCCAGCGTGGTGCAGGCGAAGTTCGCCCAGACCCAGTAGGAGTAGGGGCGGGTCCCGCCGGCACCTTGGTGATAGCGCTCCACCAGCAGGTGGTAGGC
The DNA here is from genome assembly GCF_044385685.1 of Streptomyces sp. ALB3. NCBI lineage: Bacteria > Bacillati > Actinomycetota > Actinomycetes > Kitasatosporales > Streptomycetaceae > Streptomyces > Streptomyces sp. ALB3. The sequence continues at coordinate 397,260 of NZ_JBISCE010000027.1, forward strand.
CTCCCACCAGTTGAAGCCCGCCAGGGTGAAGGCCACGGGCACGGCCAGCGCGCCGATGACGAGGGGGCCGAGGGGCCGTGCCGTACGGGCCGCGACGAGGACCGCTGCCAGCATGACCGCGACGAGCGTCAGGCCGTAGCTCAGGTAGCAGGTCAGCCCGAACAGCAGCCCGGCACCCAGCGCGGTGGCCGCCGGGCGCCGGGCCGTACGGGTCGCGGCGAGAGCCAGCAGCGCCACGGACCATGCCGCGACAGCGGCGAAATAGCCGTCGGCCGAGGTGCCGGTCCAGACGGCGAAGGGGGCCAGGACGAGGAACGGGGCCGCGCGCCGCGCGAGGTGCTCATCCGTCAGCGCACGCAGTGCGACCAGGGCGGCCACCGCGGCGGAGCCGCCGAGCACGATGCACCACATACCCGCCCAGCCGCCGCCCTGGAGCCCTGCGCGGTCCAGGCCGACGAAGGTGAGGGTGGCGCCCGGCGGGTGTCCGGCGACGTGCGCGGGCCAGTTGCCCGGCGGACCGATCACGATGTGGTCGGTGAACCCGCGCAGGGCGGCGCCGATGTCGTCGAAACGGTCGATCACCCGCAGGTACTCGTGCTTGGTGGTCAGCCTGCGCGCGACCCCCCGGTACCAGCCCTCGATGAGGGCGAGCGAGAGGATCCAGGCCACCGAGCCCGCCCAGCACGTGAGGAGCAGCTTCCGCCAGGGGAGTGCGGCCGCGGCCCGGGGGCCGTGGACGACGACGGCCACCGCCACCGCCACCGCGGCCGGGGTGCCCGGACCGAGATGCGGGTCCCAGGAGGCGAGGAGAGGCGGCCAGTGGACCTGCAGGCTGCCGTCACCCTCCTGGATCACCCATCCGACCGCCATCGCCACCGCCACGAGCAGCACCCCCGCCCCTGCGGCCGTCAGGTCCTTCCGGCGGCCGGCCGGCCCGGTGGCACGGCGAGAGGGGTCGGGTTCGATGGTGCGGGCGCGGGATCCGCGTTGCTCGGTCGTCACGCAGGCACGCTACGCATACGCGGGCTCCCACGGGCGGTGCGACGCCGCCGCGTCACACAACCGTCAGATCCCCCGGCCGGAGGCACCCGGTGTGCGGGTCGGGTGACCTGTGCGCCCGACGGGCGGCGCCCACGTCAGACTTCCGTCAGGAGTCGTACCGCCCTCGCACCGGTGTCCCCGGCATAACGTCGCCCCATGGGCGACAGACGTCAGCGAACCGGTGCGCTCCGCACCTCCCTTCCCCTTCCCACCGACCCCGCCTTCTGGCGCAGTCCGGTGCGCGGGGTCCGCTTCACGGCCGTGCTCGGCCTGGTCCTCCTCGCCGGTATCCCCTTGCTGTTCGTGACCGGCCTGCTGTCGTACGCGGCGTACAACCCGGACCTCACCGCCGCGAACGACAAGACCCCGGCGAAGGGCCTGCTGGGCTTCTACCTGTTCGACTGGCCCACGGACCCCCACTGGCTGTACCGGCTGACCCAGGGGGTTCACGTCACCCTGGGCATCGTTCTCGTGCCCGTCCTGCTGGCCAAGCTGTGGTCGGTGGTGCCGAAGCTCTTCGCGCTGCCGCCGGTGAGGTCGGCCGGACACGCCCTGGAGCGTCTCTCGCTGCTCCTGCTCGTGGGCGGGGCGCTCTTCCAGTTCGTCACCGGCCTGCTCAACATCCAGCTGGAGTACCTGTTCCCCGGATCCTTCTATCCGCTGCACTTCTACGGGGCGTGGGTCTTCTTCGCCGCGTTCCTCACCCACACCTGCCTCAGACTCCCCCGGGCGCTACGGGTGCTGCGCCACGGCCTTCCCACGGCGGAGAGGGACGGACTGGCCTCGCCGGAGCCCGCCGCGCCGACGGTCTCGCGCCGTGGCGCCCTGGCCGTCGTGGGGGCGGGGTCGCTGCTCCTCCTGGTCACCTCCGCCGGCCGGAGTTTCGACGGCGGACTGCGGCGGACGGCTGTGCTGACCCCGCGCGGCGGTGCCGAACCGGCTCCGGGGCCCAACGGCTTCCAGATCAACAAGACCGCCGCGAAGGCGGGGATCCTCCCGGCCTGGACAGGGCGACGCTGGCGGCTCACCGTCGTCGGGCCGGCCGGGGAGGTCCGCCTGTCCCGCGCGGAGCTCCTGGCCATGACGCAGCACAGCGCGGCGTTGCCGATCGCCTGCGTGGAAGGATGGTCGACTTCCGACCAGTGGTGGCGCGGGGTCCGCCTGCGCGACCTCGCCGCGCTCGTCGGTCATCCCGTGGATCCGCCGGGAGTGCTGGTGGAGTCCCTCCAGCGTGGCGGACCGTTCCGGACGGTGGGGCTCAGGGACAACCAGGTGCGCGACCCGCGTTCCCTGCTGGCGCTGGACGTCAACGGTGAGCGGCTCTCCCCCGATCACGGTTATCCGGCGCGGGTCGTCGTGCCCGCCGCCCCGGGTGTGATGAACACCAAATGGGTGAGCCGCCTGACGTTCGGAGAGCTGTGAAGAGGGTGCTGCGCCGCTGGTACGGGGAAGGTCCGCTCCATCTCCTGCTGATGGCCGTCTCGTTCACCCTCGCGGTCTACGCCGGGGTACGGCTGTTCGACGGGGACACCTTCATGATCCTGGTGTGGTTCGTGGGCGCCGCGCCGGCGCACGACCTGCTGCTGGTGCCGCTGTACGCGGCGGCTGACCGGGCCCTGCGGGTCCCCTTCGCGGGACGCCCCGGGCTGGTCGGTTTCGTACGCGTGCCGCTGCTCCTGTCCCTGCTGCTCCTGCTGATGTGGTTCCCCCTGATCACCCGTCACGCGGAGCGCTACGAGCCGGCGAGCGGGATGTCCCCCGACAGGTTCCTGGGGAACTGGCTGCTGGTCACGGCCGCGTTGTTCGGTCTGTCGGCGCTCTGGCTGGTGGTACGGACCGTCCGTGCGCGGCGCAGGGCGAGGAACGGGCGACCGCCGGCCTCCCACTGATCCACGGGCCGCCAGCCCTCGGACCGCGCGTACCCGAGCAGGGCGGTGACGCCGGTGCGGGCCCAGGGGAAGTGCGGTGCGGCACCGGCCTGTTCCCGGCCGTCGTCGAGGCGCACCTGGACCTGTTCGTCGACGTCGTGGGGCGCCGCCTCGGTGATGAGCAGTCCGTGCGGCGCCAGTACGGCGGCGACCCTGCGGAGCAGGGCGGAAGGGTCACCGCCGATTCCGATGTTGCCGTCGACGAGCAGCGCGGTTCCCCATCGGCCCTCCCCGGGCAGCGGCTCGAACACGCTGCGTCGGAGTGCCGAGCCGCCGAGCCGCTGGGTTCGCCCGATGGCGGCCTCGCTCACGTCGATGCCCAGCGCGCGGTGCCCACGGGCGGCCAGCGCGGCCACCAGCCGTCCGGGCCCGCAGCCGATGTCGATGACCGGCCCCTCGCTGCGGCGCAGCGCCGACAGGTCCGCGGCGTCGGCGTCCGCGCACCAGCGTTCGATGTCCAGGGGCAGCAGCCACCCGTCCTTCCTGCGGAGGAAGAGCGGCCCGCGCCCCCGGCTCAGCGCACGCGCGTACGGATCAGCCGCCCAGGGGGCCTGGTCCGTGCCGGCCGGTGGCAGCACCGTGCTCATCGGGCCACCGCCCCGCCGAGTCGGGTGAGGGCGTCGGCGAAGCGTCCGTGCGGCGCGACGGCGGCGACGTGCAGGGCGTCCTGCGCGGTGTCCACGTCGCGCAGCACGGGGAGATCCCGCACCGTGAGGCCCGCGCTCGTCAGGCGTGCTCTCTGGACGCTGCCCGTGACGGGCAGGGACATCGGCACGCCCCGTACGAGGCCGGGGTCGGGCACGGCCATGCCCAGGGCCCAGAAGCCTCCGTCCTCGGCGGGTCCGAACCATGCGTCGCAGTCGTCCCAGCCGCCGGGTGAGAGCGCGGGGGACAACAGGGCGGAGGTGATCTGCGGGGTGTCCATGCCGATGAGGAGGGCAGGTCCCGTACAGGTGCCGAAGGCCCCGGCGATGCGCTCGTCGAGGGTTCCCGCGCACTGCGGCAGTACGTCGAACCCCGGGGGCATCCAGGGGCCGGGGCGTCCTTCGAGGACGAGGACCCGCCGCTGTGCGGGCAGGGTGAGCACGGTCCGCAGCGTGTCCTCCAGCGCGGCGGCGGCGAGCTCCGCGGCTTCTCCGGGACCGAAGGGCGGTGTCAGCCGGGTCTTGACGCGGCCGGGAACCGGCTCCTTGGCGATGACCAGGAGCGTCGTGCCCCCGGTGCGCGGGTTCCGCGCGCTCACCGGGACGCCTCCGCGCGGACATCCGACGGGGTACGCGGCCCGGGCTGCCGCAGCACCGCACGCATGTCCCGTACCGCGTGCCAGGTCCCCAGCCAGGTGCCCGTGACCTTGGACTTTCCCGTCCGGGGCAGGTACGGCACATCCGTCTCGTCGACGCGCAGCCCCGCGTCAGCGGCTCGCACCACCATTTCCAGCGGATAGCCGCTGCGGCGGTCCGTCAGGCCGAGAGCCAGCAGCGCTTCCCGTCGCACGGCCCGCATGGGCCCGAGGTCGTGCAGCCTCAGTCCGGTGCGGTGGCGGAGCATCCTGGACAGGGCGATGTTGCCCGCCCGCGCGTGCAGGGGCCACGCACCACGGGAGGTGGGACGGCGCCGGCCGAGAAGCAGGTCGCTCTCGCCCCCGGCGAGCCGCCGGACGAAGCCGGGGAGCAGCGCGGGGTCGAGCGAGCCGTCGCAGTCGCAGAAGCACACGTACTCCGCCTCGGCGGCGAGGAGTCCCGCGTGACAGGCCGAGCCGAAGCCCCGCCGCGGTTCGCGCACGACGGTGGCGCCGAGGGAGCGGGCGACGTCCGCCGAGCCGTCGGTGGAACCGTTGTCCACGACGATGGCCCTCCAGCCGTGGGGAACCCGGGCCAGTACCCGGGGCAGCGCCTCGGCCTCGTCGAGGCAGGGCAGAACGATGTCGGCGCGGACGAGGGCGGGGGGATCAGCCGGTGCGTAGTCGGTCACGTCGATCACCCTACGGAGCAAAACCCGGCATTTCGGGCTTCAGGTTCTTACGAATCGTGGACGTCGCCCCTCCGGCGTCCGAGGGGCCGCCCTCCGGACGGCCGGTGATGCCACAGTGGCGCCATGCAGAACACCTCCTCCCGTCCCCACCCCCGCTCCGCGGCCCCGACCGGGTACGAGGACGGCGTGTCGCACGGCCGCGTACTCGTGGTGGACGACGATCCGACCGTCGCCGAGGTCGTCACCGGGTATCTCGAACGCGCGGGCTACGGCGTCGAGCGTGCCGATGACGGGCCCTCGGCACTGCGACGCTTCTCGGCACTGCGGCCCGACCTGGTGGTGCTCGACCTGATGCTGCCCGGCATGGACGGCTTCGAGGTGTGCCGCCGGATGCGCGCGCACGGGCCCGTACCCGTCGTGATGCTCACCGCCAGAGGGGACGAGGACGACAGGATCCTGGGACTGGAGACCGGTGCGGACGACTACGTGACCAAACCCTTCAGCCCCCGCGAGCTCGTGCTGCGGGTGGAGGCCGTCCTGCGCCGCAGCCGGGAGGCGGGCCCCTCCTCCGCCCCCCGGCTCGGCGCGGCGGGGATCGGCCTGGAGCCCCTCGCCCGCCGTGCGACCCGGGACGGCCGGGACCTCGGTCTCACACTCCGCGAGTTCGATCTGCTCGCGTTCTTCCTGAGCCACCCGGGGCGGGCGTTCACCCGTGAGGAGCTGATGCGGCAAGTGTGGGGCTGGGACTTCGGTGATCTGTCGACGGTGACGGTCCATGTGCGGCGGCTGCGCGGCAAGGTCGAGGCCGACCCGGCGCGTCCGGGTCTGATCCGGACCGTGTGGGGCGTGGGTTACCGCATGGACCTGCCGGACGACGACACCCCGGGGAACTGACCCATGGCCGACATCCTGCTCATCGCCCTCCTCGCCCTCCTGGGCGCCGCTGCGGCCGGGCTGCTGGGCGCCCTGGCCCTGCGGCTGCTGCGCCGCCGCCCCCTGGTGGTCTCCCTGGCGGTCGTCGCCGCGGTGGCCGTGGGGGCCATGCTGGCCGGGACCCTGACGGTGGCCTGGGCGATGTTCCTCTCCCCGCACGATCTGACGGTGGTGACGACCGTCGTCGCCATGGCCGCCGCGGCGTCACTCGCCACCGCCATGCTGCTGGGCCGATGGGTGGCCGCCAGGAGCCGGGATCTGACACTGGCCGCCCGTTCCTTCGGCGAAGGGGGCGTCTTCGCGGCCCCGGAGGGTCAGGCCACCGCGGAGCTCGCCGAACTCACACGCGAACTGGCGGCCACCAGCGCGAAGCTGGAGAGCTCCCGCGAACGCGAGCGCGCCCTCGAGACGTCGCGCCGGGAGCTCGTCGCCTGGATCTCCCATGACCTCCGCACGCCGCTGACCGGCCTGCGTGCCATGGCGGAGGCATTGGAGGACGGCATGGCGGTGGACACCGACCGCTACCTGCGGCAGATGCGCCGGGAGGTGGAGCGCATGAACGGCATGGTCGGTGATCTCTTCGAACTCTCCCGGATCCACGCGGGGTCGCTCACCCTGACCCCCGCCCGGGTGTCCGCCCACGACCTGGTGGGCGACGCGCTCGCCGGTGCCCATCCCCTGGCCCGTGAACGCGGTGTCCGTCTGATCGGCGACCCGGTCGACGCGGTGCCCGTGGAGGTCGACAGCAAGGAGATGAGCCGCGTCCTGGGCAATCTGCTCGTCAACGCGATCCGGCGGACACCCGCCGACGGAACGGTCGCGGTGGCCGCGCAGAGGTCGCCCGAGGGTCTCGTGCTCTCGGTGACCGACGGGTGCGGCGGGATTCCGGAGGAGGACCTGGCGCGCGTCTTCGACACCGGCTGGAGGGGCAGCCCGGCCCGTACCCCGCCGGCGGGGGCGGGCCTCGGGCTCGCGATCGTGCGCGGGATCGTCGAGGCGCACCACGGCCGGGCGGACGTGCGCAACGTGTCGGGTGGGTGCTGCTTCGAGGTCACCCTCCCCGTCGCCCCGGGCTGAGGCCCGGCCCCTCACCGGGGTGCCCGCTCACCGCGTTCGCCTGCGCCCCGCAGCGGCGCCGTGGCGAACTCCCTCATGCCCGCGGCGAAATCCGTCTCCGGCTTCCAGCCGAGCTCGTCGCGGAGCCGGCGTGAGTCCGCGGTCACATGACGCACGTCGCCGAGCCGGTACTCACCGGTGACGACCGGCGCCGGACCACCGTGGGCGGATGACAGGGCCCGGGCCATCTCGCCGATGGTGTGCGGGGTGCCGCTCCCCGTGTTGTAGGCGTCGAAGGTGCCCGGACGCCGTTCCGTCAGCGCCGCGAGGGCCGCGGCGTTGGCCGCCGCCACGTCGCGTACGTGCACGAAGTCGCGCCGTTGTCCGCCGTCCTCGAACACCCGGGGTGCCTCGCCACGGGACAGGGCCGAACGGAAGAAGGAGGCGACACCGGCGTAGGGGGTGTCGCGCGGCATCCCCGGGCCGTAGACGTTGTGGTAGCGCAAGGCGACGGCCCGGCCGCCCGTCGCGCGCGCCCAGGCGGCGGCGAGGTGCTCCTGGGCGAGTTTCGTCGCCGCGTACACGTTGCGCGGGTCGCCGGCTGCCTCCTCGGTGACCAGCCCGGGCAGCAGCTCCGAGCCGCAGGCGGGGCAGCGCGGTTCGAACCGGCCGGCGTCGAGGTCGGCCACCGCCCTCGGCCCGGGCCTGACGGAGCCGTGCCGGGCGCAGTCGTACCGGCCTTCGCCGTAGACCACCATGGAACCGGCGAGCACCAGGTCCCGGATCCCGGCCGCGGCCATCTCGGTGAGCAGCACCGCCGTGCCCAGGTCGTTGCATCCGACGTACTCCGGCGCGTCCGCGAAGTCCGTGCCGAGACCCACCATCGCCGCCTGATGGCACACGGCATCGATCCCGCCGAGCGCTCCGGCCACCGCCGCCCGGTCCCGTACGTCCGCGACGATCGTCCGGACACCGGTGGGCAGGCCACCTTGCCCCGGCGCCCCAGGCGCGGCCGGGCGGCCGTGCGCGGCGGGCAGCAGGGCGTCGAGGACCACCGGCTCGTGCCCCGTGGAGGCGAGAGTCCGGACGATGTGGGACCCGATGAACCCGGCACCGCCGGTGACCAGTACGCGCATGGCCGCCACGCTAGGCCGCCGGGGGCGGCGAAGGGCGGTGCGGCACGCCCACGTCACCGGACCGTAAGGACCGCGAGGACACGCCGGGGCGGTGCGGTGTCCCGTGTCCCCGGCGGCTGCCGGCGCGCGGCACGGCTGATGACAGGTACCGTCGGCTGCTCGGGGTGTGTCACTCCGGCGGCCCGGGGTGTGTCCCTCCGACGCGTCGCTTCCCGATCACCCGGGTCTCTTCGATACTGGTCCCGTACACCTGAGACATGAGGTCCTGACTCACGCTGACGGGCGGTCAGTACGTTCGGCCGGCCGTCACGCTCTTCCCAGGAGGAACCGTTGCGCATGCTCATCAACGTGCCGGAGACCGTCGTCGCGGACGGCCTGCGCGGTCTGGCCGCCGCCCACCCGGAGCTGGTCGTGGACGTCGAGAACCGCCTGGTCGTCCGCCGTGACGCCCCGATGGCCGGCAAGGTGGGCCTCGTGTCGGGCGGCGGGTCCGGGCACGAGCCGCTGCACGCGGGGTTCGTCGGACCCGGGATGCTGTCCGCGGCGTGCCCCGGAGAGGTCTTCACCTCGCCGGTGCCGGACCAGATGGTGCGGGCGGCCGCCGCGGTCGACAGCGGAGCCGGGGTGCTGTTCGTCGTGAAGAACTACACCGGGGACGTGCTGAACTTCGACATGGCCGCCGAACTCGCCGAGGACGAGGGCGTGCGGGTCGCCAGGGTCCTGGTCGACGACGACGTGGCGGTGTCCGACAGCACGTTCACGGCGGGCCGGCGCGGCACGGGGGCGACTCTGTTCGTCGAGAAGATCGCCGGCGCCCTCGCCGACGAGGGGGCGCCGCTGGAGCGCGTCGAGTCCCTGGCCAGGCGGGTGAACGAGTGCTCGCGGAGCTTCGGGGTGGCTCTCAGCTCCGTCACCACCCCGGCGAAGGGCACACCGACGTTCGATCTGCCGCCGGGCGAGCTGGAACTGGGTATCGGCATCCACGGCGAGCCCGGCCGGGAGCGCCGCCCGATGATGACGTCCGGGGAGATCGCCGACGTCGCGGTCCACGCGGTGCTGGAGGACCTGCGGCCCACCGGTCCCGTACTGGTGCTGGTCAACGGCCTGGGCGCGACTCCGCTGCTGGAGCTGTACGGGTTCAATGCCGAGGTGCAGCGGGTCCTGTCGGAGCGGGGCGTCGCGGTGGCTCGTACCCTGGTGGGCACCTACGTGACGTCGCTGGACATGGCAGGCTGCTCGGTGACGCTCTGCCAGGTGGACGAGGAGATGGTGCGGCTCTGGGACGCGCCGGTACAGACGCCCGCGCTCCGCTGGGGCCGGTGAACGGGGACTTTCCACCGTGTGTGAGGAACAGGAGATCTTGTGCTCGACACCGATTTCTTCCGCCGCTGGATGGCTGCCACCGCGGCTGCCGTCGACCGTGAGGCGGACCGGCTGACCGAGCTGGACGCCGCGATCGGGGACGCCGATCACGGGAGCAACATGCGGCGCGGCTTCGCGGCGGTGAACGATGTGCTCGACAAGGAGCCCCCCGCGACGCCGGGGTCCGTGCTGACGCTGGCAGGCAGACATCTGATCTCCACGGTCGGCGGGGCTTCCGGTCCCTTGTACGGAACCCTGCTGCGCCGCACGGGAAAGGCCCTGGGCGACGCGGCGGAGGTGACACCCGGTCAGCTGGCCGAGGCCCTCGGGGCGGGGGTCGCCGCGGTGGCACAGCTCGGCGGGGCGCAGGCCGGGGACAAGACGATGCTCGACGCCCTGCTCCCCTCGGTCGAGGTAGTGGGCGAATCGTTCGGGCAGGCCCGGGACGCCGCGCTGGCCGGCGCCCTGGCGACCGTGCCGCTGCGGGCGCGTAAGGGCAGGGCGAGCTATCTGGGTGAGCGCAGCATCGGGCACCAGGACCCCGGGGCCGCGTCGGCCGCGCTTCTGGTGGGGGCACTCGCCGAGGCGGCGGAGCAGAGGGGCGAGGGTGCGGCATGAGTGAGGAGAAGCAGGTGGGGATCGTGCTGGTCTCGCACAGCGGGCCGGTGGCGGAGGCCGTCGCCGAGCTGGCCAGAGGGCTGGCGGCGGGTGGGGCGACGGCCCCGATGGCGGCGGCCGGGGGTACCTCGGCCGGCGGGCTCGGGACGAGCTCGGAGCTGATCGCCGAGGCGGCGAGGAAGGTCGACAGGGGCGCCGGGGTGGCTCTGCTCGTGGACCTCGGGAGTGCGGTCCTCACGGTGAAGTCCATGCTGGCGGAGGGCGGTGAGCTGCCGGACGGGGCGCGGCTGGTGGACGCCCCGTTCGTGGAGGGCGCGGTCGCGGCGCTGGTGACGGCGTCGGCGGGGGGCGATCTGGGGACCGTGGAGGCGGCGGCAACGGACGCGTACGGTTACCGGAAGGCGTGAGGGTGACGGCCGCGCCCCCTCAGGGCGGGGCGGCCGGCGCGAGACGGTCGCGCGTGGGCTCAGGCCGCCGTGCGGGCCGCTCCGTCCGGAGTGAACTGTGTGGCCGTGGTGCAGGAGAACACCGCGCGGCTCCCGGACCGGGTGGTGGTCCGGGAGCCGCGCGGTGGCCGCGCGTGCGACGAGGCGTCAGGCGGCGGGTTCCGCCGCCCCGGCCGCGATCTGGATGCGCAGCTGCCGGGTGGCGCCGTTGACGGTCACCGCGAGCGTGAGGGCGCCCGGCCGGAGCGCGGTGAGAGTGCCGGTGCTGGGATCGAGCGTCGCGGTGTGGCGTCGGCGGGCGTCGTCCGCGTCCCCGATGTGGAGGTTCGGGGAACCCGTCCAGTCCACGCTGAGCGGGAAGGCCGCGGGCACGGTTCGCGTGCCCTGTGTGACGGACGCGCCCACCCTCGCCCGCTCTCCGGTGACGAGCGCGGGCGGGGCGTCGAGGGCCAGGGCGTCGACGTGGGCGCGGGTCTGGGCGGAGACCCAGTCGGGACCTCCCTCCCACGGCTGCCGGCGCGCCGCCGCCTGTTCGCCGTCCGAGACCCGGTCCGCGCCGATGAGGGTCCAGCCGGTGAAGCCCCCCTCACCCGCCGGTCCGGCCGGCGCCTTGCCCGAGTTCCCGTTGATCAGATAGGGGACTCCGTCCACGCGCGAGGCGTGGAAGACCCCGACGTGGCTGCCGACGAACGCGGCCCCCTTGCCCGTCGTGCGGCGGAGATCGGCGAGCCACTGCTCGACGAGTGCCGCCTCCTTGCGGTCGCTCAGCTGACTTCCCTTCTGCACCGTCGGATCGCGTGGAGGCACGTGCTCGATCAGCATGACGGAACCGACGGAGCGGTCCGCGGCCGCGGCGTCGAGCTGGGCGCGCAGCTCCTTGATCTGGGCGAAGCCGCCGCCACGCAGGCTGAGGCTCGACGTGTCCAGAGTGATGACCCGGGTCCCCTTGTGGTCGAACGTCCGCCGGGCCGGCCCGAAGTGTGTGACGAAGTTGTCGATCCTCCCGCCCATCACCTCGTGGTTGCCGGGCACGTAGTACCAGGGCAACGAGTCGCCCAGCTCCTCGTCGAGGATCCGGCGGGCGAAGGCGAGGTCGGCGGGTGATCCCTCGTCGACGAGGTCGCCGTTGACGACGAGGAAGTCGGGTCGCGCCGCCTTGATCTCCCGCAGGGTGCGTCGGGCCTGCTGGACGATGGCGCTGTCCGGATCGCGTGCGACGAACTGCGCGTCCGACATCACGGCGAACCGCCAGTCCCTGGCCCCGGTCACCGCGGCCGTGTCGACCAACGGGTCGGCGGCCTGCGGCTGTCCGGGCAGTTCCACGGTGGGCGGCACCTGGGCGGCGAGGTCGTCCACGACGATCTCGCCGGTGTACTGCCGGGCCGCGGCCGTCTCGGCGAGGTAGAAGCGGTGGACCGACAGCGGCGTCGCCACGCCCGGTGGCACGGTGAAGGTGACCTGCCGCCAGCCGTTCCAGGTGACGTAGGGCCCTCGTAGGAGCTGGTCGGAACCCGCCGCGTCCTTGAGGTGCAGAGTCGGCCAGGCACCGTTCCCGTCACCTTTGATCCAGAGGGTGAACGACTGGGGCTGGCCCGGGACGACGACGGGGCGCGGCGGTGCCGCGTAGGCGGCGCGCGTCGCCGTCGACCGCGAGAAGTCGTAGGTGAGGCGGAGACCGGCGCCGGTGTGCCCGTCCGGCGTCGCCCCGAGCGAACCGTCCGCGCGGGCCTGGCTGAACTTCCAGGTTCCGGCGTCGTCGAAGTCGGCGACAGCCTGCTCGGTGAGGCCGACACTCACCGCGAGGGTGGTGCTGACACCTGCGACCGTCGCCGTGATCCGTCCGGCGCCCGAACCGGTGAGGGATCTGACGGTGAAGGCTCCGCGGCCGTCGTCCTCGACGGCGAACTGCGTGCGGTCGTAGTCGAGCGTGAGGTCGCCCGGCTCGACGGGAGCACTCGTACCGTGGGCGTCGAGGCCGACGATGCCGAAACCGCCGGTGGCCGCTCGGTCCGCCAGTCCGACGCGCGGCGTGGTGGAGCGGATCCGGTCCAGCCGGTCGAGGACCGTGAGGCGGGTTCCGCCGCGGGCGCCGGCGCGTTCCGCGAGGACGTCGGTCGCGCCGCTGCGGCGCGCGGTGAAGACGCCCTGGTCGTCGACGCGGCCGATTGCCGGACTGACTGCGCGCCAGCGCGGGGAGCCCGGGGCGGGGCCGTACGTCTCGTCGAATCCGGCGGCCGTGAGCTGACGGGTCAGCCCCGGGAAGACCCGCTCGGGGTGACCTCCGCCGACCGGGCCGTCACCGGGGGCGGCGCTCGCCGGCGTACGGGTCTCGACCCAGAACCCTTCGAGCCGCCCGCTGCCGTCGGGGGCGGTCAGGGCGAGGCCGTTGGGGACCGTGCGCTCGCTGCCGTCGGAGGGGCTGTTCTCGACCTGGAGCACGTCGCTGCCCGGCTCACGGGCGACGAGTGTCGAGGAGCCTCCGCCGTCGAGGTTGAGCGCGCTGTACGAGCCGGCCCGGCGCATCATCTCGCCCAGCTCGGTGAGGGTGACACCGCCGCTGTCGGTCTGACGGCCGTCGACGGTGACGACCTGCATGGTCCGGCCGTCCTTAGAGAACCCTACGGCGGTGCGGGGCGCCGCGGTGTTGTTGCCCTCGCCGTCGTGGTTCTGCGCCGCCCCGTCGACGACGAGCAGTTCCCGGCCACCCACGGCGGTACGCGGCACCGCTCCGCCGTCGGTGCGTACCCGGTACTCGATGCCGACCGGGTCACCGGGCTCCAGTGCGGCCAGCAGGACCGCTCCGGCTTCCCTCCCCACCAGGATGACGGTGTCCTCGGGTACGGGCCCCGCCCCGGGGGCGTCCGTCACGGAGACGACCTCGCCGTCCCGTACCGCCACTTCGGTGGCGGGCTGCGCGTCGTCGACGGTGAGCGCCCGGTCGGCGCTGCCCCAGGCGGAGGTGTAGGCGCCCACTCCCTGGGCCGGGACGTTCGCCGCGTTGTACGCCGCGAGGGGGTGGGTTCCCGAAGGGAGCGTCAGCGTGCCCTCGAAGTACAGCTCCAGGACGCGCCCCGCGTTCTCCGGCCCGATACCCACCGCGCGGTTGGCGCCCGGAGCCGGGGAGTGGACCGTCCGGCCGTCCTTCACGCCGGGCCCCTGGGGCGCTCCGGTCTGGTTGATGTCGAAGAAGTCCGCGTTGACCGCGGCGACGGTACGCCGGCCCTTCCCCGGATCGTGCCCGGCGGCGAGCTCGGAGACCGCGCGCCGGTCCGCGACCTTGCCAGAGGAGAGGTAGTCGGCTCGCACCCCGCTGCCTGCCAGATCGACGGAGAGGGTGTCGACCCGCAGCCACTTGTCGGACTCCAGGCGGTCGTACGAACTCAGCCGGACGCCGGGGGCGATGGGACGTGACGCACGGGCGGTCTCGATGCCGTCGCCGTCCACCACGGATCTCGGCCGGCCGGACGGGCCGCTCGCTGCGGGCGGGGTGACGGGCCTGAGGATCTCGGCGGTGGTGTGCGGGCGGGGGTCCGGAGTTCGGTCGGCGGCTGCGGGGGTGACGGTCCCGGCCGCCATCGCCCCGGCGGTCGCGAGCAGCACGAGTGGCCGCAGGGCGCTGCGGTAGGTGCCAAGGCCCACAAATCCTCCTGGTGCGGAGTGGATTGCGCGCGGAACGCGCCGTCGGCGGCCAGCATGACCGGGCCCGGCGGGACACACCAGAGGACAACGGGGACATCGGGAGGAACAGCGCGCGGCGAGGGGATGACTCCGGCGGTCCGCCCTCGGCGGGCCCGCGCGCTCCCCGGGGAGCCCTCGGCCGCTGGCCTTCCGGACGCCCGCCCCGCACACTTGACGACATGTCGACAGCCAAGCGCAGCGCGGGGATCCTGCTCTTCCGGGTCGTCGCCGGTGCGGACGGCCGGCCGGACGCCGAAGTACTGATCGGCCACATGGGTGGTCCGTTCTGGGCCCGGCGCGAGACGGCGGCCTGGTCGATCCCCAAGGGCGAGTACGCGCCCTCGGAGGAGCCCGCGGCCGCCGCGCGCCGTGAGTTCGAGGAGGAGCTCGGGCTGCCTCTCCCGGAGGGCACCTGGGTGTCGCTGGGCGACACACGTCAGTCCGGCGGCAAGACCGTCACCGTATGGGCCGTGGAAGCCGGGCTGGACCCTGCCACTGCGGTTCCGGGCACCTTCACGACGGAGTGGCCGCGGGGCTCCGGTGTACTGCGGGAGTTCCCGGAGATGGACCGGTTCGCCTGGTGCACCCCGGAAGAGGCCCTCGAACGGCTGGTGGCGGGTCAGCGGGTCTTCGTCGAGCGGTTGCGTGCACACGTACGGGAGGGCCGCTCCTCTTCGGGGGCATAGGCGCCGGAGCCCGTGTCCGCGTGCCTCCGAGGGGGCCGGCGCGTTCCCGCGCCGCGCTCGCGTCCGGAGGGGGCCGGGTCCGTCCCGCGCTCCTTTCCGGCCGATTCTCATGACAGGAGCATGATAAGTACGGAGACTTGGGCATAGCTCAAAGGCCCGGGAGACTGTGGCCGGCCACACCGGTGACGCAGTTCCCTCCCTCCGCTCGGAACGTTCCGTTCCGGCCGGAACCGACTCACCCTCGAGTGAAGGGACAGCAATGCCGCACTCCTTATGGCTCAAGGCCGCCGGAACCGCCGCCGCGGTCACCCTGGCCGCAGCGACAGCAGCGCACGCCACGCCCCCGCCGGAGTCCCCCGTGACGAAGGAGGCGGCCGCGGTGGTGACGCTCCGCTACGACGACAGCAGGGCAGTCGGATGGGAGGCGGCGGTCACCGCCGGGGTCGCCTCGTGGAACCGGAACGTCGGCAGTGTCAGGCTGGTCGAAGCGGCACCCGGGACCAGGGCCGAGATCCAGATCGTCGCCACGAGCGGATGGCCGCAGGCGACACTCGGCCCGGTGCGCCCGGGCGGCCAGGTTCGTGTCGAGCTCGGCAGCCAGGCCGTGTCACAGGGGTACGACAGGACCCGCATCGCCGCCCACGAGATCGGCCACAGCCTGGGCCTGCCCGACACCAAACCCGGCCCCTGCTCCCAGCTGATGTCGGGATCGAGCGCGGGGACCGCGTGCAGGAACGCCGTTCCGAACGCGACCGAGCGGGGCCGCGTGGAGTCCGCCTACGCCAACGGCCTCGCCTCGCCCACTTCTTCCGGCGGCCGGCTCCTGG
The DNA here is from genome assembly GCF_044385685.1 of Streptomyces sp. ALB3. Taxonomy (NCBI): domain Bacteria; kingdom Bacillati; phylum Actinomycetota; class Actinomycetes; order Kitasatosporales; family Streptomycetaceae; genus Streptomyces; species Streptomyces sp. ALB3. The sequence goes on from NZ_JBISCE010000027.1 coordinate 412,942, forward strand.
TGGACGCGCCGTAGGTCCTGGTCCTGTGACCGACGCCCGCGCCGGGGCGGGCGGCTCGGCGATCCCGCGAGGCGGGGCGCTCGAAGCCGGGCCGCGCCGGGTCCGCGCCGGGGCGGCCTGTCCCGCGCCGGGTCCGCGTCGGGGCGCCCGTCCGGGGATGCCGAGGGGTCGCGTGTCTACGCGCGCGAAGCGCGCGGCGCCTCGGAGGCAGGGTCCCCCTGGCCCGTCACCGGCCGGCCCGCCCGGAGCTCGATCCTGTCTCCGGTGAAGCGCCCACGGAAGCTCCGGTCGTGCGAGACGACCACGACAGCTCCCGGGTACCGGTCGAGCGCGGCCTCCAGCTCCTCGACCAGTCCGAGCGCGATGTGGTTCGTCGGCTCGTCCAGGATCAGCAGATCCGCGGGACGGGTCACCAGCCGCGCCAGTGCGAGCCTGCGCTGCTGCCCGATGGAGAGGGCCGCCACGGGCACGCCCAGGTCCTCACGACGGAACAGGCCGAGGTCCAGCAGTTCGTCCTCGTACTCGTCGGGGAACCCAGGCCGCCCCGCGGCGAAGGTGGCCAGCAGGGTACGGCGGGTGGGCCTCACGGGGAGTTCCTGCGGGAGGTAGCCGATCCGGCCCCGCCGCACGACCGTGCCGACGTCGGGCACGAGGTCCCCGGCCAGGACGCGCAGCAGTGTGGTCTTCCCCGCGCCGTTGGGTCCGTCGACCAGCAGCCGCCGGCCCGGCTCGACGCGCAGGCAGGGCACGTCCAGCCGTTCACCGACGCGCACGGAGTTCAGCTCCGCCGACGGGCCCGGTCCGTCTTCCCCGCCGGCCGGGGATCCGGCCGCGCGGGCGAGGGCCAGGTCTGCGGTGAAGCGCAGCGGCCGGGGAGGCGCGGGGACGGGCGAGCGGCGCAGCGCCTCCAGTCGGGACCTGGCGGCCCTCACCTGGCCCGACAGCTTGGCTTCGTGCGACCGGCGGTGCTTGCCGAAGCCCTGCCCGGGATCCTTTCCGGCTCCCGCGAGGCGCCGGCCTGCCGCGCTCACCAGCTCTTCCGTACGAGCCAGATCGGCCAGCCATTCCTGGTGCTCCTGCGCCCAGCGGCGGCGCGCTGCCGCCTTCGCCGTGCGGTAGCCGTCCCAGCCGTCGCCGTACCGGGAGACGCTTCGCAGGTCGCGGTCGACCTCCAGGACCACGGTGGTGACCCGCTCCAGGAAGGCCCGGTCGTGGGTGACGGCGACCACGGTGCCCCGGTGGGCGCGGAGGTGGTCCTCCAGCCAGTGGACGGCCGTCGCGTCGAGGTGGTTGGTGGGCTCGTCGAGGAGGAGGAGTTCCGGGGCGGCGGCGAGTACACAGGCCAGGGCCAGCCGGGACTGCTCGCCGCCGGACAGGGTGCCGAGCCCGCGGTCCCGGCTGAGATGCCCGAGCCCGAGGCCGTGCAGGGCTGCCGCGGCCCTGGCGTCAGCCCGGTACCCGCCGCGTTCCTCGTACGCCGTCAGGAGGTCCCCGTAGGCGGCGAGCTGCACGTCGGCCGGGTCCCCGCCGGACATCTCCTCCTCCGCGGCGCGGATCGCCCGCTCGATGGCGCGGAGTTCGGCGAAGGCCTCGTCGACGGCGTCCTGGACCGTGCCCCGGGGATCGAGGGTGAGGGTCTGGGCCAGGTATCCGGTACCGCCCGGGAAGCTGACGGAGAGGTCACCGCTGTCCGGGGTCTCCACGCCGGCCATCAGCCGGAGCAGGGTGGACTTCCCGGAGCCGTTCTCGCCGATGACGCCGGCCTTCTCCCCGGGACGGACGGTGAGGGACACCTGGTCCAGGACGGACCGGTCACCGTACGCCTTGGAGACGTCGTTCATCGCCAGCTGGGCGCGGGGGTGCTGAAGAGACATGGGTGATTTCCCTGAAGTGGCATGCCCTCGGCAGCGCACACATCGCGTCGGACGCGGAAGCGCGTTGCGGGACAGGGGGTGTCGGACGGCGGGAAGGACGGCGGCGCACACGGGGTGACCCGGCGGTTCACGCGGCGACGGTCAGCGTCGCGCGGCGGCGTCCTGGCCGTGCGTCAGAGAAAGAAGTAGTACGAACCCATGCCGTCATTCTAACCATGCTGCGGCGGCTCCCGGCTGTCTCCGGGGGTTCCGGCGGCGTGGCCGGCCCCCTGGCACGCGGCATCGCCCCCGCGCCGGGCCGGCCCGGCGGAAAAGCGCGACGTCACGGCGACCGGCTCGCTCCCCCTCCTGCCAAGCGGCTGTTACTCCCCGCGGCCGCCCGTCGCGGTGCTCCCGTGCGGCAGGGCCGCTTCCTCGCCGCCGGGCGGCCTGCACAGCACGAGCACGGCCACGTCGTCGCGGCGGACTCCCCCGGAGAAGCTCTGGAGGTCGGCCTGGAGCGCGTGCAGGACCTGATCGGGCCCGCGTCCCACCCATTCGCCGAGCCGTTCGTCGAACGGGTAGAAGACCCCCGTCGCATCGCGCGCCTCGGTCACACCGTCGGTGAAGACCATCAGTGCGGAGCCCGGCGGAAAGCTGAGCCATTCCACGGCGCGCGGCTCGCTGCTGAGGTCGGCCATGCCCAGCGGTACGGAGGTCCGGTGCAGGGCGACGACGGACGCCGCCCCGTCGTGCAGCAGCCGCGGCGGCAGGTGGCCGCAGTTGACGGCCTGCACACGGTCGCTTCCGTCGAACCCGAGCAGCAGGGCGGTGACGAAGCGTTCCGTCTCACCCGTCTCGGCGGAGAAGGCGTTGTGCCGTACGACCGCGGCCTCGACGGCGTCGGCCACCGCGGTGAGTTCGGGCTCCCGGACGGCCGCCTCCCTGAACGCCCCGAGCGCGGCGAATCCGGCTCCGATCGCCGGCAGTCCCTTGCCCTGCACATCGCCGATGATCACGCGTGTCCCGTGGGGCGACTCCACGACCTCGTAGATGTCGCCGCCGACGAAGCGGTCCTCCTCCATCGGTTCGTAGAGGCCGTGGGCGCATACCTGCCGCGTGGTGACGGGGAGCGGACGCAGGATCTGGCGCTGGAGCGCGACGACCGCCGAGCGGAGCCTCGCCATTTCGACGGCGTGGCGGATGCGTGCGGCGCAGGCGACGACACCCAGAGCGCTGGCCAGGGCGGTGAAGCCGATGAGGAAGACGACGTCCCAGAAGGGGCCGGTCGAGGCGATCCGAGAGGCGACGACGACGAGGGTGACCCATACGGCCACAGCGGTGGTCTGGCGGACCGTGCAGAAGACCGAGGCCAGCGCGGGCAGCACCACGGTGAGCGGGATGAGAGGGAGGTCGTTGCCGGTGAAGGCGTCGAGCAGGACGATCAGCACGGTCAGCAGGACGATCCACAGCGCCAGCGCCCGGTTCCCGATCCTGGCGGCGCCCGCCGCGGCCTCTCCCGGGTCCGTGCCCGGGAGCGGTGGTCTGCGCGCCGCCGACGGACGCCGGAGCCCCATGACCACGGCATGCCTCCCGCCTGTCCGTCCCTAACGCCCCACGTGTTCCAAGCTACCCGTCCCCTGCTCCCGGGTCCTGACGTCGGTCGGTGGCGCCGCGCCCGCCGGAGCGTCCGCCGGGACGATCGTGGTGAGGAAGGAGGTCGTGCGGCGCAGGGTGAAGCCGAGGGATTCGTAGAGCCGGACGGCGGAGGTGTTCGACGCCGCGGCGTGCAGGAAGGGGACCTCCCCCCGTTCCCGGATCCCGTGGGCGACCGCCCTGACGAGGCGCGTCGCGAGCCCCTGACCGCGCACGGACTGATCGGTGCAGACGCCACTGATCTCGGTCGCACCCGGCGGGTGCAGCCGCTCCCCCGCCATCGCGACCAGGACCCCGGCGCGGCGGATGCCGAGATAGGTGCCCAGTTCGACGGTGCGCGGCAGGAACGGGCCGGGACGGGTGCGCCCCACCAGGTCCAGCATCTCCGGCACGTCTGCGGGACCGAGGAGGACGGCTTCCGGGTCGGGGGCGACGTCCACGGTGTCGTCGACCAACTGGACGCCCTCGGCGTGGAACACGATCTCCCAGCCGGCCGGCGGAGGCTCACGGAAGGCGGTGACGGTGACGGACGCGCCGACGCCCGCGAGCGCGGCGACGTCGGCCCAGTCCCGGGCCTCGGGGGCGTCGGGCAGGGCGAGCCAGGGCGTGACCTCCGGGTGGTAGCGCATGACGCGGCCCCGCCGCTGGGCGAAGCGGGCGTGCGGACCGGTCAGCGAGGCGCGGACGGGGTCGTCCAGCGGGTGGGAGGCGGCGGTCGCCGTCCCGGGGGCCGGCAACCGGGGTGTGGACGGGTCCGCGGCCCGTGGCGTGGGCCGGTGCGTGGACAGAGGGGTGGCCTCGGGCATGGGCGATCTCACTCCGGTCGGTAGCGGCGGGCGACGACAGGGGTAAAGGCCGGTTCGCCCCGCGCCTATTCCCGGGCCGGCGTTCCGTTCACGAGGGTGCAACATGAGCGGTGGCCGTGGCACGACGCCGGCGCCGCCGACGGGCGCGGTACGGCCGCCCCTGCCGGTCGGGCGAATCGCGCACCTCTGCACGGGATACCGCCCCACCCGGCGCCGGCCTGTGGCACTCTGGATACGGCCGCCCCACCGGGCTCCCCCGTACCGGTGGGGCGGTCCCATGCGCGCGCACGGTGCTCCACCGCCACGGCTGCGGGGACGATCACGACGCATACCGGCCGAATCCGCCGCGATCATGGCGCAAAACCGTTCTGTCGCGCATGAGTTGGGTGCCGTCGGGCAGGCGCCTACACCTCTGGTCCCACACAACCTGAGGAGCGTGACGGGATGACCGTGCACACTGCACAGACCGCCGGTGCGGAACGAGCAGGTGCCGCCGACGGACTTCCCTGGATCGAGGACGCCGGGCGGATCGCCCCACAGGACGCGCGCCAGCTGTCGAAGCTCTTCTTCGACCGCCTGAGGGTGCTCGAGGAGGGCACCGCCGAGTACCAGTACGCCCGCAACACCCTCATCGAGATGAACCTGTCCCTCGTGCGCTTCGCCGCCGGCCGCTTCCGCAACCGGGGCAGCGGCGACATGGAGGACATCGTCCAGGTCGGCACGATCGGTCTCATCAAGGCCATCGACCGCTTCGACCTGACCCGCGAGGTCGAGTTCACCTCGTTCGCCGTGCCCTACATCGTCGGCGAGATCAAGCGCTTCTTCCGGGACACCACCTGGTCCGTGCATGTGCCCCGCAGGCTGCAGGAGTTGCGGGTGGATCTCGCGAAGGCGAAGGAGGCCCTGGCTGCGGGCCTCGACCGGGACCCCACGGTGCGGGAGCTCGCCGAGCACCTCGGTATCCCGGAGGAGGAGGTCGCCGAGGGCATCGTCGCGGCCAACGGCTACACGGCGGGATCGCTCGACATGCCGGCCGACACGGGCGACCAGGTGGGCCGCGCGGCGGGCAGGCGCACCTACGCGGACGTGCTGGGCGAGCCCGACGCCGCCATGGAGGCCGTGGAGAACCTCCACACGCTCGCGCCGCTGCTGGGCGAGCTCGACGCGCGCGAGCGCCGCATCATCGACATGCGCTTCGGCCAGGAAATGACGCAGGCCCGGATCGGCGAGGAGCTCGGTATCTCACAGATGCACGTCTCCCGGCTGCTCAACCGCATTCTCGGCAAGCTGCGCAGCGGGATGTTCACAGAGGACTGACGCCACCCGGCCGGAGGCCGGCCCCGTCGTTCGACGGGGCCGGCCTCCGGCGTGTGTTGCGGCGGCATTGCAGCTTCGTGGCCGGCTGTGCGGCCTGCTTCCCTCCGGCACGAGCGGCGTCTACGGTCCGTGACCAGTACGCCGCCGCGCCCGCACGGACCTCCTCGGAACGACCGTGCGAGGCATGACATGAGCCAGCCCGTCCGCTCCGTCACCGCGTCCTGTTCGAGACCGGCCGGGTGGCCGCCCCGTACGGGAGTTGCTGACGGCGCGCGGCGGCCCCGCCCGATCGGACACTTCTCCCCTGGAGCGCCCATGAGTTCCCTGTCCCCGTCCGAAGCCGCGTACGACCTGAGGCGGCTGCGCCAGTGGGCGCGCGGCCGTGCGAGACCTGCGGGGATCGACCGTCGTGAGCTGCTGAAGCTGGTCGCCGCTGCCTCTGTCGCGGCCCCGCTGGTCCCGGCCGGCGCGGCCCCCGCCCATGCGGCTCAGTCGCCGGCGGGGGTGGTGAAGCCGTTGCCGCCGGAGCTGTTCACGGTGCGCGGCACCAACGCCGAGACGAGGTTCGCGGCGCTGCGGGAGACAGGACTCCTGACTCCCACCGACCGCTTCTTCGTCCGCAACCACACCTCCACCCCGGTCATCGACGCCTCGGACTGGAAGCTGACGGTATGGGGCGACGGTCTGTCCGGCGGCCCGGTGGACTTCTCGTACGAGGCGCTGCGCGCGCTGCCGGCCGTCACCCGCACGGCGTTCGTCGAGTGCGCGGGCAACGGCCGGAGTTTCTTCACCTCGCAGCAGGGCCAGCAGGTCAGCGGTACCGCCTGGACGCTGGGCGCGATCGGCACGGCGCGTTGGCGCGGCGTACGTCTCGCCGAGGTCCTGCACCGGGCGGGGATCGGCCGGCACGCGGTCGACGTGCTGCCACGCGGCCTGGACGCGGAGGTCGTCAGCGACGGGACGGCGCTCGGCCGGGTGCGCAGACCCCTGCCGGTGGCGAAGGCACTGGACGACGTACTTCTCGCGTACGAGATGAACGGCGAGCCGCTGCCGCCCGACCACGGCGCACCGGTCCGGCTGGTCGTGCCGTCCTGGGTGGGCATAGCGAACATCAAGTGGGTGGGTGACATCGAGGTGAGCGCGGAGCCACTGCTGAGCCCGTGGAACACGGGCCTGTACCGGCTCTTCGGTCCCGCGTACCCGCCGGAGGGCGGCGCGCCCCTGACCCGCCAGACCTTGAAGAGCGCGTTCGAGCTCGAGCCCGGTGCCTCGTTCGCCGCCCGTCGCAGGCATCTGCTCACCGGCCGGTCCTGGTCGGGCGGCCCGCCGGTGCGCTCGGTCGAGGTCAGCACGGACGGCGGCGCCCGGTGGCGTCCCGCACGGCTGCGTGACGAGCCCAGGGCCGGGAGCTGGGTCCGCTGGACCGCCGACTGGGTACCGGTGGAGGCGGGCCCGGGCGTTCTGCTCGCGCGGGCGACGGACCGCTCAGGCCGCACCCAGCCGGCGGCCACCGCTCCCAACACGCAGGGCTATCTCTTCGACGCGGTGGTGCGGCATCCGGTGACCGTGGTCTGACCGGCTACGCGGGGCGGCCCGCGTAGTAGGTGGCGATCATGTCCTGGCCACCGCGTCCGGCCGCCTCCGCGCGGGTGAACCGCTCGGCGGAGGCAGCGACCAGGTCGAGCCTCGCCCCGCACGCCCCGGCCGCGTCGAGGATCAGCCGGGCGTCCTTGAGCGCGGTGGAGAGGGCGAAGCTGGGGCTGAGATCACCGGAGAGCACCGCCGCCGACTTCCCCTGGAGGTACGGGGTGTCCAGCGGGCCGCCCTTCATCGCGTCCAGGAAGAGCTGCGGGTCGACCCCGAGACCCTCGGCGAGGTTGAGGCATTCCGCCACGCTGTTGACCATGTTGATCACCCAGGTGTTGGCGACGAGCTTGAGCCGGGTGGCGGCTCCCGGTTCCTCGCCGGCCCACACGGTGCGGTGCCCGATCGCGTCCAGGACGGGCAGTGCCGTGGCGCGGGCGCTGGAGGGCCCTGCGACGAAGACGGTGAGCGTGCCCTGCTCCGCGGGCTGCTTCGTGCCGGAGACCGGGGCGTCGAGGTAGACCAGTCCCAGTCCGGCGGCCCGGTGGACGAGGTCGGTCGTCGCGTCGAGGCCGACCGTGGAGGTCTGCAGCCAGACCTGCCCCGGTCGCAGGCCGGGGGTCGCTGTGGTGAGGGTCTCCGCCACGGACCGGCCGTCGTTCAGGGCGGTGAGGACGACGTCGGCACCCCGTACCGCTTCCTCGGGGGTGTCGGCCACGGTGGCGCCGTGAGCGGCCAGCGGCTCGGCCCTGGACCGCGTGCGGTTCCAGACCCGGACGGGGAGCCGGCCCCTGAGCAGGCTGCGGGCCATCCCGGATCCCATGATCCCGGTGCCGAGGACCGCGACGGTCGGCGTGCCGGGAGCGGCTTCTGCGGGGGATGCGGTGGTCATGGGGAGGTTCCCTTCGTCGGTGCGTGCGGTCGCGGGACCGGTGGGTCCCAAGACTGCCGCAGCGCGCTCTCCAGAACGGCGCGGTGCACGGCTCTGGCGAGTCGCGCGCCCCAGCGTGAACGCGGTCCCGCGAAGGGCTCTCCGGGCTGACCGCCCGGGTCCGGCGCGGCGACGCACACCGCGTCCGTCGGTGTCCCGGAGCAGTCCAGGCCGGCGTCCACCAGCGCCTGGACCTTCGCCTCGGTGGCGGTCGCCACCGCGTTGACCAGGGCGGCGTCGGAGAGCGCCACGGGGAGGGTGACGACGATGTTGACGGTTCCCGGTGGCGGTGGGCCGTCGGCACCCTCGGCCGGAACCGCCGCCCATCCCCGTACGCCGAGGCCGCCGGTGACGGTCGCGGTCACGCCTCCGTCGTCGGCGACGGTGTACGCGGTGACATCGGCGGCGGTCATCAGGCCCGCCCCCGGTCCGTCGAGCGCTTCGGCCGTCGCGATCTCCGCGAGGTGCCGGTCGGGGTCGAGCCGGGGGTAGCCGCCGGGCACCTGGGCGTTGAGTACCCACTCCCGCGGGCCGATCCCGCCGCCGAGCACGGCGCTGCTGCACACACGCCAGCCGGGTCCCAGCCGCCAGACCAGGTGGTGCAGTCCCAGGCCGCCTTCCCGCCGGACCCGCAGTTCCCCCCGCTGCCGGGGCAGGCGGATGTCGGTCGATCCGATGACGCACCCCCTGACAGGCTTGCCGACGGCCGGCAGCAGCGCGTCGATCATACGGGCGGGCCGGAGGCGCGCCTCAGGCGAGTCCTGGGGAGTGCTCACCCGAATGGCGTAACGCCTGCCGCGGGCCGGCACCCGCCTTAACCGGGGCCACCGCCCCGCACCGGTGGTCTCGGCCGCTCGCGGCCGGGGCCGGGAAGTTGCAGCCGCCATGCGGGTGAGGCGCGATGGAATCCGGACGCGCCTCCCCTGCTGGAACCGACCGCAGGACGCGCCCGGGCGAGGAGGAATCGGCCATGGGAGCCGCTGACGGTTTCACGGATTCCGGAGAACTCGACGGTCTGACCGTCTACGACAGCGACGGAGAGAAGGTCGGCACAGTGGGCCGGGTGTACGTCGACGACGACACCGGCAAGCCCGACTGGATCACGGTCAAGACCGGCATGTTCGGCATGAAGGAGAGCTTCGTACCGCTCGCGGGGGCCCGCCGGGTGGGTTCCGACCTGCACGTCTCGCATCCCAAGGACCGCGTCAAGGACGCCCCCCGGGTGGACGCGGACGCGCACCTCTCCGTGTCGGAGGAGGAGGAGCTCTACCGGCACTACGGCATGACCAGGAAGACCACCGGCCGCGGCGGGGCGGGTGGCGACGCGCCCACCACGTCCGGCACCGGGACGGCCGCCATGGGTGCCGCGGGTGCGGCCGGGGCAGCGGGCGGCGCGGCCGGAGCCGGCCGTACCGCTCCGGCCGGCCAGGCGAAGGCCACCGGCACCACCCCCGGCATGGGCACCACCGGTGCCGGCGCGGGCAGGCACCGCGACACGGAGACCTCCTCCACGTCACGTCCGCTCGCCGGAGCCGGAGCCGAGCGGTCCGCCGGCGGCCGGGACGAGATGATCCGCTCCGAGGAGCAACTCCAGGTCGGCACGGAGGAGTACGAGAGCGGGAAGGCACGCCTGCACAAGTACGTCGTGACCGAGAACGTCACCCGGACGGTGCCCGTGTCCCACGAAGAGGTACGCGTGGTGCGCGAACCCGTACAGCCGGGCGAGAAGGGAGTGGGCATGACCGGGCGGAGCGAACTCGGCGAGCAGGACGTCGAGGTCACTCTGCACGCCGAACGAGCCACCGTCCGCAAGGAGGCGGTCCCCGTGGAGCGGGTCCACCTCGAGACGAGCAGGGTCACCGAACAGAAGGAAGTCTCCGCCGAGCTCCGCAAGGAGAAGATCGACTACGCGGACGGCAAGGACACGGGCAGCGGCAAGGACATGGGCGGCGAGTTCGGCCAGGGACGTCGTCGCTGACCCCTCACACAGCGGCGAGAGGCCGCGCGGCACCAGCGAGGGGCGGACCCGGGCGGTCCACGGGCCCGCCCCCTCGTCGCACCGGAGCCGCCCGGGGGCGGCATCCCCCGGGAGGAACCGCGCCGAAGGGCGACCCCCAGATCCCTCCGGCGCCACCACGGCGCGTACGCGGTGGACGTCGGCGATGAGTTCCTCGGTGAGCACCTCCGAGGGCGTTCCGCCGGCCACCACGCGGCTTTCCCGCATGACCGTGCCCCGGTCGCAGAACATCGCGGCCGGATTCAGGTCGTGCAGCGCGGTCACGGCGGTGACGGGCAGCGCGGCGACCAGGGACAGCAGCTCCGCCTGGTGCCGGATGTCCAGGTGGTTGGCGGGTTCGTCCAGCAGGGGTTCACGCGGCGTGCCGGCGCCGTCGGGGCCCGTCCACCGGTACGGCGGGGTGTCAGCTCTCCGTACCGGCGGGACGTCCGGCGGGTCAGCGCTTGGGGCGAACCGATTCGCCGCAGTCGGTCCGCGGCTTCCCGCACCGGCGCGCGAGCACGGACACCGTGCCCCAGTAGGCGAGCAGGACGGCGCTCAGGCCGACGATCTCGAGCCGCTCGCCCAGACGGCCGCACGCTGCGGGCGCCTTGCCTCCCGCGCTCACCGGGGATCCGCCCGGCCGGTGTTCCAGGGGCCCTCGGGATCGTCGTACGCGTCCGCGTAGCCGGGTCCGGCGATCGGCCAGTCCGCGAACACCTCCTCGGGCAGTGCGAAGGAAGCGGCCAGTTCCGGGGCGTGCGCGGCGACGGCGGCGATCAGCTCCTCGGCCGTCTCCGGCAGTGCGTCGACCTGATCCCCGCTCAGGAGTCCGGCTGCCAGCAGGTCGCCGCTGTTGCGGGCCACCCACTCGACGGCGAACAGCCGCTCCAGCTCACCCAGCCGGTCCCGGGCGGCTCCCTCGGGCAGCGCGGCGCGTGCCTCGGCGTAGGCCTCGGCTGCCTGCCGGTAGGCCCAGGCCTCGACCCCCCGCAGGGCGGGGCCCGAGGCCGCGTTCCACCGCCCGAGGAGGTCAGCGTCCGGCGCCCGCAGCGCGCGGGCCCTGGCACGGGCGAACCAGATGTCCTGGACGGAGCCGAGCAGCCGGCCCAGGAAGCCCGGGTCGGCCAGGTCACCGGCGCACGGAGACCGGTCCGCGCTCTCGCCGCCGCCGGGCTCGGCCGCGAGGAGCATGTCGGCCGCCGCTTTGGCGTACAGGGCGATGTTGTCGCCCTCCGCGGTGATGGCCCCCTCCACGCCCGTGACGAGTTCGGTCATGCCGTTGTTCTCCAGCAGGGCCTGCGCGCCGCAGCGTTCACGGCTCTCGACGATGACGTCACGGGCCCGCCAGGTGATCCATGCCTTCGCCACGTCGACGAGTCTTCCCGCTTCCGCCCGGCCGTCCCCGTCCGTACAGGCCTCCCACCGTTCCTGCGCCCTGCGGTACAGCAGGCTCATGGCGAAGACCGTGGCCATGGCCGAAGCGAGGGGTCCGTGGTGGGACCGGTGGGTGCTCACGGGCACGGGCGGCTTCCCGCGGGCCCCGGAGATCAGCCGGTGACCGCCGTAGCGCACGGCGACCGCGAGGGTCGCGCGGGCCGAGCCCGCCGCACAGGCGCTCATGGAGATACGGCCCGGGGTGACACGTCCGATCGAGGTCAGGAAGCGCCGCCGCCTGTCTCCCGGCCCGGTCCTGAACTCCCCCGTGGTGTCTCCCTCCTCGCCGGACTCGAGCAGGGCGTCCCGCGCCAGGAGAAGCCGGTCGAAGGAGGTCAGGCAGTGGTCCACCGGGCTGCCCATCCGGGCGGGAAGCCGCCGCACCCGGACGCCGGGCAGTGCCTGCGCCTCATCGGTGAGCGGCACCAGGAAGAGGCGCACCCCGTGGTCGGCCCCGTCCGCGACCAGGCGCGCGGCGACCAGTCCGGACTTGGCCCCGCCCGCCGGGCTGGTGTTGGGCATGAACTTCTGCGCGCCGGCGTTCGGGGTGTGCAGGACGAAGCCGTCCCGCTCAGGGTCGTACGTCGCGGTGGTCTCCATGGCCGAGGCGTTGTTGCCGTGGGCCACCTCGGTACAGAGGAAGGTGCCGATACGCCGCATCGTCAGGTAGTCCGACAGATCGCGGCGGCCGACGCAGTCGTGATCGAGGAGGGTGCCGAGGAAGAGGTTGTAGTGGATGCCCGCCACGGTGGTCAGCGCGGGGTCCACCGGGCCGAGCCACGCGTGCAGGGCGGCCAGCGCGCGCGGGTCGGCCGCGAGGCGTGCGCCGCTGTCGAGCGACCGGTTGAGGATCCGCAACCGGTCGTAGGCACGTTCCAGTCGCTCCTCGGGCGTACCGCCGGGGGGGCGGCGGAACGGTTCTGTGCTGATCAGCCGCTGCCAGAACCCGTGCCGGCGGCGGAAGTCCGGACCGAGGAGGACGCCGGTCAGCAGGTCGGTGGTGGACGGTGGGACGGTGTCGGTAAGGGTCACGGTCATAACGGAATGAACGACCGGGGTACGGCTAGGACACCCTGGACACGTCACCGCTGCGGTACCGGCGCTCCGGTCGGGGCCTTCGCCGGCTGGACCCGCACCCCCGGCCGGAGCGAGGTGCCCTCGGTCGGTGGCCGCGGGAGCCGGGTCAGGGGGCGCCGGTGCCGCCTTCGTCGCCGTAACGCCGCTCGAACTTCGCTACCTGCCCCTCCGTGTCGACCACCCGGGCCTTTCCGGTGAAGAACGGGTGGCTCTCGGCGGAGATCTCCACATCGATGACGGGATAGCTGTTGCCGTCGTCCCAGTCGATGGTCTGCTCACTGGACGCGGTGGACCGGGTCAGAAAGGCGTACCCGGCGGAGCTGTCACGGAAGACCACGGGGCGGTACGGGGGGTGCTTGTCCTGCTGCATGGCTGCTCCTGGGGGTACGGGGTTCTCGCGTCCTGCTCCGTGCCAGCCAACCGAACGGCGGCGTCGGGCGCGATCCGGGACGTCCGTACGGAGCAGCGGACCTGCCCGCCTGCTCCGGGGCCGGAGCCGGCCGGAGCCATGTGCGGGAAGGTTCGCTCAGCCGGCCGTGGCCCCTTCGACGGCGTCCGCCACGAGCGAGAGGAAACGCGCGTGGCCCTGCGGGCTGCACAGCGGTTCCGGGTTCCACGGCACGACTCGCGCGCGCCGCCCGGTGGCCTCCCAGGCGGGAGCGGTCACCCCGTCGAGCGCAAGCGCGTGGGACCGGATGTCGGCCAGGACTATGCCGGGCTCCAGGGCAGCGGCCTCCGCCCAGTCGACGGTGGCCCAGTTGACCCCGGCCCCCTCCGGCGGGGAGACGAGGCCGGCTCCCAGCTCGGCCAGGACACGCAGCTCGGGCCACATCCTGGGCCGGGCGGCGTACGCCTGCTCCTGGCTCGCGGGCGACAGGGCCAGCACCCTGACCCCTTCCTTGGCGGCGCGGGTGGCCGCGCGGAGCCGCTCGCGGGCGGCGTGCAGCTCGGCGGTGGCGTCCGGGTCCTGCCTGCCGCCGAGCGAGAGGGCGAGTTCGGCGAACCGCTCGGCGACCCGGCCGAAGGTACGGGCCTGGCCCACATCGATCACGACGACCGGGACGCACTCCTCGAGGTGCTTGGCGGTGTCCGGGTCCAGCCCGTAGAGCTGGCCGTGTCCGTAACTGACGGCGACGACCAGGTCGGGTCCGCCGCGTAACAGCGTGTCCACGTCCAGGGCGTCGCCCGCACCCCGGTAGTCGACGGCGTCCAGCGGGAGCGCGCCTGTCTTCGCGCGGTCGGGTTCCGGTCCGTCGTGGCCGGACCCGAAGAGGCCTTCCGGGCGTATCCCGTAGTCCCACAGCGTCGCCCCCGCCTGGACGTACGCGAGCACCCGGGACGGCCGGCGGTCCGCCGTCACCAGCCGGCCACGGTCGTCCGCGAAGCTCCATGTGCTCTGCTCCGTCATTCCGCTCACCCCTCCGCGCCGGCGGCCCGGGCCCTCTCCCTGGCTCGCCCTCCACTACCTGCCCAGCCGACCCGCTCCACACCCTCCGTCGAGCGCCCCAGATAGGTGAGCGGACCCGGGTCGGGTACGTCGATCACCTGGAAGCCGAGCCGGTCGTAGAAGGCCCTGGCCGGAGCGTTCGCCGTCAGCATGGACAGATGGACGGCACGGACGCCCTTGCGGTGCAGCGCGTCGAGGAACGCGCCCATCAGCTCCCTGCCGTGGCCCCTGCGCTGCCACGGCGGCAGCAGGTCGATGTGCAGGTGTGCGGGGTGCTCGGCCAGCTCCGGAAGGACCATGCGTTCGGGGCGGTACAGCAGGGCCGTCATCTCCTCGGCGGGTGTCGCCGGTTCGCCCCCGGGCTCGGGGAAGCGGGCCGTCACCCGTGGGAGCCAGGTCTCGCGGAAGGCGTGCACGAACCGCCCCGTGTCCGCGGTCCCCAGGACGTAGCCGACCGCCCGTCCGGAGCCGTCGTCCAGGACGAAGGCCAGATCCGGTTCGAGGTGGGCGTACGGCTCGGCGAACAGTGCGGGCATCAGGCCGGGATCGGGACAGAGGTGCGTGCTGTCACCACCGTTGTCGGCCGTGCGGACGCAGATGTCCGCGAGGGCCTCCCGGTCGGCGAGCCGGTAGGGGCGTACGTGGGCGGTCCTGTCCATGGGCCCAGTCTCACGGCTTGGGAGCGCTCCCACAAGGCCCTGGGGCCGTCAGGGCGCCTCGCGGGCCCGGTGGCCCTCCGTCCGGGCCAGTTCGACGTTGAACTGCGCGCCGGTCAGGAGCGCCAGATTGGTGAACCAGATCCAGATCAGGAAGACGACCAGTCCGGCCAGCGAACCGTACAGCCGGCTGTAGCTGCCGATGTGGGTCGCGTACACGGCGAATCCGGCCGAGGCGACCAGCCACAGGAACGCCGCCAGCACCCCGCCCGGCAGCCCTCGCCGCACACTCCGCGCGGAGCGCGGCCCGGTACTGAAGAGGACCAGGATGAGGCAGGCGACCAGGCAGAGCATGACCGGCCACTTGAGGCCCTCCCACAGCGTCTCCCCCGCCTGGGCCAGCCCCGCCCGGCGGCCGAGCCACCGCGCCAGGGGCCCGGTGAGCACGAGAGCGAACGCACTGGCCATCAACAGGACGAGTAGTCCGACGGCCGAGGCCACGATGATGGGGGCCTGGCGCAGGGGCGGCCTGGTGTCCTTCACCTGGTGCATGGCGTGCATCGCCCGGCGGAAGACCGCCAGGTAGCTGGAGGCTGACCACACGGCGCTCACGCTGCCGGTGGCGACGAGCAGCCAGACGGCGGTGCGCTCGTGGGTGGCCGCCTCCAGCGGCCGGCGCAACGCCGCTCCGGACTCGGCCGGCGCGAAGGCCGTGATGTCGGCGATCAAGGCGTTCGTGGCCCCCGGATTGGCCAGGCCGATGACGGAGACGGTCACGAGGAGCGCGGGCAGCAGCGCCAGGATGGCGTAGTAGGTCAGGGCCGCCGCCCAGTCGGAGAGGTCGTCGTTCCACAGCGAGACGGGCGTCCGGCGCAGAGCGGCGCGCCAGCGCCTCGGCGCGGTGCGCCCTGCCGGGGACGCGGTTCGTTCCGCGGCGGGGTCGTCGGTCCTGCTGGGCACGCGGGCACTCCGTGGGGGTAGGGAAGGCGGACGGACGGGACGCCGTCACCGATGGCACGGCGTCCCGGCCGCCCCCTTTCTCTCATGCCTCCGTCGCCCGGGTGTACTCCAGGTGCGCTCAGTCGTTGACGGCGGTGAGCAGCACCACGGCGTCCTCCAGGGCCAGCAGTCCGTGCCGCTCCTGGGGGACGGGGTGCAGTCCGCCCGCCACGAGGTCCACGTCCCCGGACCCGGCGGTGAGCCGGACCGCTCCGCGCAGCACCTGCAGTGAGGCGGCGGGCGGCGCGTTGTGCTCGTCGAGGGCGGACCCCGCGGTGAGCGCGATCACCGTCTGGCGCAGCGGCTCCTGGCGCAGCAGCAGATGCGCGCTGCGTCCGTGCGCGTGGGCGCGGGCCGCGGCCAGGTGCTCGTCGGCAAGAGCGTTCAGATCATCCATACGACCACTGTGCCGCAGCCCCCGCTCCCCCGCTATCGCGTCCCGCGCAGCCAGACCGCCGTATCATCCGGCAGCAGGCCGGAGGGGGCCAGCGGGGCGCTGATCAGCAGCATCTCCTCGTGGTCGGGCATCGGCACCGGGCTCCCCGAGAGATTGACGACGCAGATCAGACCGTGTGTCCGCCGGAACGCGAGGACGCCCGGTGGCGCGGGAAGCCAGTTCAGCCGGCCGTCGGCGGTCTCGCCGGGCGCGGCGGCGAAGCCGGGTGTGCCGCGGCGCAGCCGCAGTGCCTCCCGGTAGAGGGTGAGCATGGATCCGGGATCGGTGCTCTGCCCGTCGGCGGCGTACGAGGACCAGTCCGCCGGCTGGGGCAGCCAGGGTTCGGTCGTGGCCCCGAAGCCCGCGTACGGCTCTCCGGCGGACCAGGGCAGCGGGACGCGGCAGCCGTCCCGTCCGGGGTCGGTGCCGCCGGAGCGCAGGTGCATCGGGTCCTGGATCCGCTCGCGGGGGATGTCGGCCTCCGGCAGTCCGAGCTCTTCCCCCTGGTAGAGGTAGACGGCGCCCGGCAGCGCCAGGGAGAGCAGGGCGGCCGCCCGTGCCCTGCGGGTGCCGAGCTCGAGGTCGGTGGGCGTGCCGAAGGCCTTGGCCGCGAAGTCGAAGCCGGTCGCCTCGCGTCCGTAGCGGGTGACCGTGCGGGTCACGTCGTGGTTGCACAGCGCCCAGGTGGCGGGCGCTCCCACCGGAGCGTGCTCGGCGAGTGTGTCGTCGATGGCGGAGCGCAGCAGCGCGGCGTCCCAGGGGCAGGCCAGGAAGTTGAAGTTGAAGGCGGTGTGCAGCTCGTCGGGCCTCAGATAGCGGGCGAAGCGTTCGGAGTCGGGAAGCCACACCTCGCCGACGAAGATGCCGTCGTACCGGTCGGCGATGGCGCGCCACGAGCGGTAGATGTCGTGGAGTTCGTCGCGGTCGACGTACGGGTGGGGGTCGGTCCCCTGGACGAAGTCGGGCAGGGCGGGGTCCTTCGCGAGCAGGGCCGCCGAGTCGATCCGCACGCCGGCGACGCCCCGTTCGAACCAGAAGCGCAGGACGACCTCGTGCTCCTGACGGACGGCGGGGTGCGCCCAGTTGAAGTCGGGCTGTCCCGGGGCGAACAGGTGGAGGTACCACTGCCCGTCGGCGACCCGGGTCCACGGGGTGCCGCCGAACCTCGAGACCCAGTCGTTGGGCGGGATCTCTCGATGCAAGTCGTTACGCGGCCGAGGGGCGCATCCCGGACCGCGTACCGCGTGGGCCGCGCCCCTACGGATTGACGTTGATCTTGAAGGTGGACGTGGTGTTCTTCACGTCCTGGGCGTTGCCGCTGAGCTTCAGCCCGTTGAAGGTGACCTCACCGACGGCAGGCCCCTGGCCCGCCTCCGGCATCTCGTTGGCCCACAGCCCGAAGCCGGACTTCGCGTCGAAGGCGTCACCGCTCTTGCGCGCGCCCGAGATCGAGACGTCGGTGAGCACGGTGTCCTTGATCGGGAACTGCGGCCGTCCTCCCACGTAGTTCGTCTGGAACATGATGCCGCTGTACGTCGGACCCACGATGTCCACGTGCGAGATCCGGATGCCCTGGAAGACCTTCGACGCCGAGAACAGCCAGATGCCGGGGAAGGTCTGCGACCCCCAGAAATGACCGCCGGAGCGCACCACCGACACGTTCTCGATCGCCGTGGGGCCTGTCCCGAACCCGTTCATCGGGTATCCGAAGTCCAGTGAACTGACCGTGACACCGGAGTACACGAGGTGTCGGCGACGAGGATGTTGCGGAAGGTGTTGTCGTAGCCGCCGTACACGGCCAGACCCGCGGCCCGCCAGGTGAGGAGGGAGGTGAGGTTCTCGTACACGTTGTTCTTCATGTCGGCGCCGCCGGCGTCGATCGCCGAGAACAGCGCGAAACTGTCGTCCCCGGTGGCCCGCGCCTCGTTGTTCACCACGTGGTTGTCCGTGGACCCGTTCGTCATGTTGACGCCGTCGGCGAACATGTTCCGGATCCGGGAGTTCCTGATCGTGACGCCGTCGGTGTTGGCCCCCCAGTAGAGGCACACCATGTGCTCGTTCCAGATGTTGTCGATCACGATGTCGGAGACGTTCGAGAAGTCGAACACCTTGCCGGGCCCGTCGATACGGGACGTGTAGTTGCCGAAGTACGCGAAGTCCGAGAACGACGAGCCCTTCGCACTGCCTTCGGCGCGGAAGCCGATGTCGGTGTTGTCCTGCGTCGACGGGGCACGGAACCGCGTGAACCAGGGACCCGCGCCGACGACCTTCACGGCCTTGCCGCACACCTGGAACTTACTGGAGGTGGAGTAGTCGCCGGCCGGCAGGTAGACGCCCACGAGCGTGCCCGTGGTGTCCATCCGGACCTTGTCCAGGGCGTTCTGTACGTCCTGGTGGGTGAAGCCGGCGGGCACGGTGTAGGTGGCCGGGTCCGGGTTCGCCCCCTGGGACGCCTGCTCCAGGCTGACGAAGTCGATCGCGTAGGTGCTGGTGTTGGCGGCGTCCTTCTGCAGCCTGATCCGGCTTCCCGCCGGGACGGTCCTGCCCAGCATGACGTTCGCCTCGTCGTAGATGGGTGCGCGTGGCCGGGACGGGGATCCGGACCTCGTTGGAGTTGCCGGGGCCGAAGGTGTAGGCGGCCGAGGTCTTCAGGGTCGAGAAACTGGTCCCGTCGGCGCTGCCCTGGAGCGAGAGGGTCTGCTGTCTGCTCTCCCACCCCGCGGGGAGCTTGAGCCGCACTTCGTCGACCCGGGCGGCCGAGCCGAGGTCGGTCTGCACCCACTGCGGGAGCGTGCCGCCTGTCCCCTCCCAGTACGTCGCCTGGTCGCCGTCCGTCACGTTCCGTGCGACGTACTCGCTGCCGGCACTGCTCGCCGCCGCGGCACGGCCTGCGGCGATGTTGGGCCCGTCGGCCGCGGCAGCGGTGAACGACGGCCATCCGATCATCAGAAGACTGGTCGTGACCACAGCGGACAGGGCCCGCCATCTCCAGCGTTGGGTTGTCATACGTCCCCGATCTTCAGCCTCGGCGCGGTGGACGCCAAGGGCGCGGCTCTGTCACCCGGGCTCTGCGGACTCGTTCCTGCGTCCACTGAGCCGTGTTTTGCGCTTGGCAGTCAGAGAGTTGCAGAGAATGGTCGAAGCGTCCACGGCTGGGACAGAAACCGGAACATGAGGACGTGGAGTGTTGGGGCCCCGGTCCGGCCCCTACACGCCCTTCTTCGGGCCGACTGGCGAACCGCGTCACTCATGAAAGGCGGACGAAAGAGCCGTACGTTTTTTGCTCACTTCCGTGAGCCGCGCGAAAGTGCCTGTTCCATGGCACAGCGAAGAGCGGGGCCCGCGACGCGCGGGCCCCGCCCGGGAAACAGGCCGGCGGAAGGCCGGTGGTCAGAGACCGCCGGTGTGGAGGAGCCGGTCGGGTGAGCCGGAGCCCAGGCCCGTCAGGACGTCCGGGGTCGCCTCGGCGGCCAGCCAGTCGGCGACCTCCTGCGGCGCGGCGTCGGGGTTCTGCTCCTTGTACAGCGCCGCGGCACCGGCGACGTGCGGGCTCGCCATGGAGGTCCCGCTGAGAGTCGTGGAACCACCGCCGAGGTTCGCGGACACGATGTCCACGCCGGGGGCGTACAGCCCGACACAGGTGCCCCAGTTGCTGAACGTCGCCTGCCGGTCCTGGTCGTCGCTCGCGCCGGCCGCGAGCACCCCGTCGGCGCGCGCCGGGGAGACGTCGCAGGCGTCCTGGTCCTCGTTGCCCGCCGCGACCACGGGCAGGGTGCCCTCCGCCGCGAGGGCGTCGAACGCGTCGTCGACGGCCGAAGACGCGGGACCGCCGAGGGAGGCGTTGACCACGGCCGGCTGTTCCGCGTTCCGGGCGATCCAGTCGAGGCCGGCGATGATGCCTGCCCACGTGCCCGAGCCCTCGCAGTTCAGCACCCGCACCGGCACCAGGGAGGCGGCGGGCGCGACACCGTACGTCGCGCCCGCCACGGTCCCGGCCACGTGGGTGCCGTGACCGTTGCAGTCCTCGCCGTCGCGGCCGTCACCGATCGCGTCGTAGCCCGTGCCCACCCGGCCGCCGAACTCGCTGTGCGCGGACTCGATGCCGGTGTCGAGGATGTACGCGGTCACGCCCTGGCCCGTGCCGTCCACGTCGTACGTGCCGTCCAGCGGCAGACTCCGCTGGTCGATGCGGTCCTGCCCCCAGCTCCCGGCCACGGCCCGCTTCCCGGCGGTCCCGACGGCCGGCGGCGAGACCGAGGCCTCACTGTTCTCCTCGACGGCCTGGACCCCCACCGCGCCCCGTACCTGCTCGAGCTGAGCGGCTGTGAGGGAGGCGGCGAAACCGTGCAGGACCTTGCTGTAGGTGAAGAGGGTACGAAGACCGAGCTGCTCGGCCATGGCGTCCGGCTTCTGCTCGGGCGAGAGGGTGACGATGTACTGACCGGGCACGGCCCGGGCCGACTTCTGCACCGGCACAAGGGTCTCGCCGGTGTCGGCCGTGGCCGTGGTGGTGCCGGTCAGGGGGGCGATCAGCAGTAGAGCGGCCGGTGCCCAGCGGGCGCGCAGGCGCATGCGTTCTCCCATGGTGTGGAGGAGCGGTTCGCGGACCTGCCAGGTCCGCGAAGTACGAACACCTGACCCTTCGTCCACATCCCCGGCGCGCCTGAGCCGCGTCATCCGGACAGCGCAACGATCGGTACTGGGGGCAGGCCCATTCGGCCGATCGGATGAAAGGTTTCACTCTTTCTGCGAGCAACAACCTGACCACGCCCGGGGAGCACGGCGCCGGCGCACACCTCACGCCCCCACCAGGAAGGCGAAGACAGCCTTGTCGCGCAAGAGCTGCCGACGGGCACGTGACACAACCCTGGCCCCTCCGAGGTGAAACGGTTCATTCGCGCATACCGCCACGGAACCGCATAGCGTCCGGCAGAAGGCGAGCGTGCGGCACCACCACCGCCACTGCCGCGCCCGTCGCCGCCTCCGGACTTCGCGGCCCCGACCGACGGACGCCGGACCGGGACGCCCTGGAGGACGGAACCTGTCCTACAGGGCGCCTAGCCTGTGTATCGAGGACCTGGGGCACCCGATGCGTCCCGGGAGACCCGAAGGAGGCGTCACGACTGTGGCCGACGACACCGCTCCCGGCGCGGAGCCGCTGTTCTTCGAGCGGTCCGGGGATCTGGAGCGATGGCTGGAGGAGCACCACAGGGCCTTCTCCGCCCTGTGGCTGAGGATCGCGAAGAAGGGCTCGGGCATCACTTCCGTCACGGCCTCCGAGGTCATCGACGCCGCGCTCTGCTATGGATGGATCGACGGGCAGCGCAAGTCCCTCGACGCGACGTGCTACCTCCAGCGGATCTCGCCCCGCAGGCCGGCAAGCCCGTGGTCCCTCGTCAACGTACGGAGGGTGGAGGCGCTGACGGCCGCCGGCCGGATGCGGGAGCCGGGACTCGCCGAGGTGCGGGCCGCGCGCGAGGACGGGCGATGGGAGACGGCGTACCCCTCCCAGAAGGAGGCCACCGTCCCCGCCGACCTCGCCGCCGCGCTGGCCGGAGCCCCACGGGCGGCGGAACGCTTCGGGCGGCTCGGCAGGACGGACCGCTATCTCGTGATCCTGCAGCTCCTCAGAGCGAGGACTCCTGGCCTCAGGGCCGCACGCCTGGAACGCATGGTGACGAGGCTGGTGTCGGGCGACAAGGTCCCCTGACCGCTGCCGCCACTCGTCAGGCGGCGCGGAACCCGAGGAGCTCCGGCTTCGTCGCCAGCGAGGCGAACCGCCCGGCAGGGTCCGGGACGAGCCGACGCGCCGTCAGGTCGAGGAGGCCGCCCACCCCTGCGATCTCCGCGGCGACCGTGCCGTCCTCCTTGACGATCCGCTGCCGGATCTCGAAGGTCTTGCCCGCGCTGTGGAAGAACTCGCAGCTCACACGCACCCTGTCCCCGCCCCGCAGTTCCCGCAGGTACTTCACCGTCACTTCCAGCTGCACCGGTCCGACGCCGTCGGCGAGCAGTTTCTCCTGGGCCAGTCCGGCCTCCCGGAGGAGCTCCCATCGGGCGTGCTCGGCGTACTGAAGGTATACCGCCTGGTTGAGGTGGCCCTGGGTGTCGAGCTCGTAGCCGCGCACCGTCACATCGACGAAGTAGGTCATGCCCACCGGAACGCGTGCGCGGCCACCCCTCATTCCTCTCCGGCCCGGTTCGCGCACCCTCTTTACGGACCTGTCATGCACCGGTAACTTCCTGCGTGCAAGAGATTGCAGAAAGCTTCCGACAGGCCTTGCCTCCTCGGAACGTACTGCTCGCCCGAACCCCGAGGCGCGTCCGGGTTCTCCGGCGGGAATACCGCAACCGCTCGCGGAGCGGCTGCGCTGTCGGCAGCCGCGGTCCACCCGTCCGCGGCCCTCCCCTGGAGAAGCACGCATGAGACGCACCCTTGTCCGGCTGCTCGGACGCCCCGCGGCTGCGGCCGTCACGGCGGCCGTGTTGTTCGGACCACCGGCCCCGGCTCCCGGGCCCTCCGCTCCTCGGCCGGCTGTGCCCGTAGCCGCCTCCCAGTCCACCGCCACCGTCTTCTACTACACGAAGACCAGGAACTGGTCCGCGTACCGGCTGCACTACGCGCCCGACGGCGGATCCTGGACGACCGCGCCCGGTGTGGTCATGGAACCCGCGTGTACGGACTGGGTGAAAGGGACCGTCGCTCTCGGCGGCGCCGCCGGACTGACCGCGACGTTCAACGACGGCTCCGGTGTGTGGGACAACAACGCCGGCGAGAACTACGCCCTGGGCACCGGAGCCGTCACGGTCAAGGAGGGTGTGGTGGCCCACAGCGACCCCTGTGCGGGGAGCGGAACGGACGACCCCGCGGAGGGCGGCGCGGCGTCGGTCTACTACTCGACCGCCACGGTCGGCTGGACGACCACCAATCTTCACTACCGCCCGGCGGGCGGCTCCTGGACGACCGTGCCCGGCGTGGGTATGGAGCCCGCCTGCACCGGCTGGGTGAGGAAGTCCGTGGACCTCGGCACCGCCCGGTCCATGCTCGCCGCCTTCAACAACGGCAACGGCGTCTGGGACAACAACAACGGCGGGGACTACACCCTCTCCCCCGGCCTCACCACGGTGAAGGACAGGAAGGTGACCACCGGCGCCGGGGACCCCTGTGCGGCCGCGACACCGGATACGCAGGCGCCCACCGCCCCGGCCAGGGTGTCGGCGAGCGCGGACGGGGTGTCCGTCGTACTGACCTGGGACCCCTCCACCGACGACAAGGGGGTGACGAGGTACCAGGTGACGCGGACCGGCGGCAGCAAGGGCACACTGGTCACCGACGTCGGGTCGACGGTGTTCTCGGACACCGGACTCGAGGCCAGGACCGCCTACAGCTACACCGTGAGGGCCGTCGATGCCGCGGGGAACGTCTCGCCGGCCTCCGCCACGGCCACGGTGGCCACCGGGGAGGAGGCGGAGGCTCCGGCTCCGGGAAGACCGCTCGGCACCGACCCCCGCAAGGATCCGGTCTACTTCGTCCTCACCGCCCGCTTCAACGACGGTGACACCGCGAACAACCGGGGCGGCAGCCAGCACGTGAAGTCGGGCAACGCGGCGAACGACGATCCGATGTTCCGTGGCGACTTCAAGGGACTGGTCGACAAGCTCGACTACATCAAGGGCCTCGGCATGTCCGCCGTCTGGATCACCCCCGTGGTCCTCAACCGGTCCGACTACGACTACCACGGTTACCACGGCTACGACTTCTACGAGGTCGACTCCCGGCTGGAGTCCGCCGGAGCCTCCTACCAGGACCTCATCGACGCGGCCCACGCCAAGGGCATGAAGATCTACCAGGACGTCGTCCACAACCACTCCTCCCGCTGGGGAGCCAAGGGCCTGTTCACCCCGAAGGCGTACGGAGTGCGCGACGCCCAGTGGGGCTGGTACTACGACGAGAAGAACGACGGCTTCGAGTACGACGGCCTGACGGTCGAGACCAAGTCGGGGAAGTCGTACTACAACGGCGACCTGTGGTCCACGGCCGAACCTTCGGGGAACACCTGTGTCAACTGGGGCACCCCCACCCAGCACACCTCCCCCGAGGGCTACCGGATCTACAACTGCCAGTGGCCCGGCCCCACGTCGGGCATGTTCCCCAAGGCGCTCTACCACAACTGCTGGATCGGCAACTGGGAGGGCGAGGACTCCCGGTCCTGCTGGCTGCACGACGACCTCGCCGACTTCAACACCGAGAGCGCCCCCGTCCAGAACTACCTGATCGGCGCCTACAACAAGTACATCGACATGGGTGTGGACGGGTTCCGCGTCGACACCGCCGTGCACATCCCCCGCACCACCTGGAACCGCCGTTTCCTTCCCGCCATCCAGGAACGCGTCACCCAGCGGTTCGGCGCCGGGGCCGCGAAGAACTTCTTCGTCTTCGGCGAGGTCGCCGCCTTCGTCAACGACAAGTGGAACCGCGGCTCGGTCAACCACTCCGCGCAGTTCTACACCTGGAAGGAGCGCAAGGAGTACGCCGCGGACGACGAGAAGGCAGCCCTCGAGATGTACGGCTACGAGCAGCAGCAGGGCACCGGTTCCCAGCCGGTGTCCGACAACGCCTTCCTGAGGGGAAACGACTACCACGTCCCCGATCACAGCCGGTTCTCCGGGATGCACGTCATCGACATGCGCATGCACATGAACTTCGGTGACGCGAACAACGCCTATCACAACGGCAAGGACTCGGACGACAGTTACAACGACGCCACCTACAACGTCGTGTACGTCGACAGCCACGACTACGGTCCCAACAAGAGCAGTGAGCGGTACGCGGGGGGCACGGACGCCTGGGCCGAGAACATGTCGCTGATGTGGACGTTCCGTGGCATCCCCACGCTGTACTACGGCTCCGAGACGGAGTTCCAGGCGGGCAAGAAGATCGACTGCGGGCCGGTCTGCCCGCTGGAGACGACCGGCCGGGCGTACTACGGCGGCCACCTCGCGGGCGACGTGAAGGCGTCGGACTTCGGCACGGTCGCCTCGGCGACCGGTCCGGTCGCCGACACCCTGGCGAAGCCCCTGGTCAGGCACGTGCAGCGGCTCAACCAGATCCGCCGGGCGGTGCCCGCCCTGCAGATGGGGCAGTACTCCACGGAGGGCATCACGGGTTCGATGGCGTACAAGCGCCGCTACACCGACACCGCGAGCGGCACGGACAGCTTCGCGCTGGTGACCGTCTCCGGCGGAGCCACGTACACGGGCGTCCCGAACGGGACCTACAAGGACGCAGTCACCGGTGACACCCGCGTGGTGACGGGCGGCACGCTCGCGGTCCCGGCACCGGGCAAGGGGAATCTGCGGGTGTACGTCCTCGACCTCGGCGGCCGTAACGCGGCCCCGGGGAAGGTCGGCGCGGCAGGTCCCTACCTGAAGTGAGCCGTGGTGTGACGGACGCGCGAGGGCGTGCGTCCGTCACACCGGCGGGTTCTCACCGCCCGGCGTGACCGCGCCCTCCCGCACTCCGAACCACTCCTCCAGCGCCTCCGCCAGCCCGGCCGGCGACGTCGACGCCTGCGCCCCCCTGTCGGCCGCCCAGGCCGTGAAGCCGTCCGGACGGACGAGGACCGCCGCCAGTTCCGGGCGCGACGGACAGCCGGCCGTCAGGATGTCGACGCGGCCGGCATACCCCGCAGCGAGGGCCCGGAACTCCGGGTCGTCGGTGAGGTCGAGCAGGAGCGCCCGGCCGCCGTGGAGGTGGTCCGCGAGGCGGCCGCCGTCGGTCAGTTCGAGGTCCGGCGTGCTGCGGCCGATCAGCGGGTGCTCGCCCGGCAGCTCGTACCGCACCCCGCCACCGTTGAGCCGCGCGGTGAGGTACGTGGTGCCCACGACCGTCTCCGCCAGGTCGCTGACGATCTCGCGCAGGGCCCGGGACTGCGGGTCCGGGCGCATGGCCGCGACCTGGGACCGGGTCCAGTCCAGGACCCACGCACCGACCGGGTGCCGCTCGGAGGTGTACGTGTCCAGCAGCCCGTCCGGCGCCCGGCCACCGATCACCGCGGCGAGCTTCCAGCCGAGGTTCATCGCGTCCCCGATACCCAGGCTCAGCCCCTGGCTCCCGAACGCGGAGTGCACGTGCGCCGCGTCGCCCGCCAGCAGCACCCGGCCCTTGCGGTACTCGGTGACCTGACGGGCGTGGTCGGTGAAGCGGGTCGCGGTCCGCACCCCGGTGATCGTGACGTCCACGCCGGATACGCGGCGCAGCCGCGCCTGGAGGTCCTCGGCGGTGACCGGCGCGTCCCGGTCGGCCGGCGGGCCGTCGAACTCCACAGTGACGACGCGGCCCGGCATCGGCCCGTAGGCGTACACCCCGGTGTCCGTGGCGGTCCAGCCGACCGTCAGGTCCTCGGCGCCGGTCATCTCCACGACCGCCTGGTGACAGGTGACCTCCGGGTCCGTACCGGGGAATTCGAACCCCGCGAGCTTGCGGACCGCGCTGCGGCCGCCGTCGCAGCCCACGAGCCAGCCGGCACGTATCGCCCCGTCGCTCGTCCGCACGGTGACGGCCTCCTCGTCCGCCTCGAAGCCGGACAGCTCCACTCCCCGGCGCACGTCGACGCCGAGCTCGTCCGCCCGCTCCCCGAGCAGCCGCTCGATGTCCTGCTGCGCCACGAAGGCGATCTCGGCGGCGGGTCCGGCGTCGCCGAGGCCCGGCTCCGTACGGTCGACCAGGTCGGCGCGCAGCATGATCCCGGCGAAGTGCCCGACGATACCGAGCCCTTGGCCCGCGTCCTGCCCTCCGTCCCCGCCGTTCTGCTCGCGGATGAACGCCTGGAAGCGGTCCATTGCCTGCCGCTGCACCTCGGCCAGCGCGGGCAGCATGCCCCGGCGGTAGAGCGCCTCGGCGCTGGGCGTGGTGATTGCCCCGCCCTTGATCGTCGGGTTCACTCCGGTGAGGCGCTCCAGGACGGCCACCCGCGCTCCCCCGAGCCGGAGCTCGCAGGCCAGCATCAATCCGACCGGGCCGCCTCCGGCCACCACTACGTCAAAGTCCATGGCGCCGACTATGACCGAGGGCCGGAAAGGCCAAGAATTCGCCGCGGTGTCAAGGGACCGGCCCGCCAGGAGAATGGGGCCGGCACAGTTGGCGCTGAGGACAATCAAGGAACGAGGCTCATCGGCTGCCATCGCCGGGAGCGAGCAGGCTCGTGAGCTTCGCGATCGCCTCTGGGGACGGCTTGAAGCAGCGGCGGACGTTCTCCGGCTTCTCAGTCGCCCACCAGGGCCGGCGAACGTTCAGCGCACGGTCTGACACGGATGTTCCTCAGACCCCTGATCCCGCAGGTGCGGGAAGCGCAGCTCGGTTCGGCTGCGCGCCGTCTCGCCCGGGCGCAGTACGGCGCTGGGCAGGTCCGGACGGTTGGGCGAGTCGGGCAGGTGCTGGGTCTCCAGACAGACCGAGCCGTGGCGTCGGTGGGGGCGCCCGGTGCCGTCGGTGAAGGAGCCGTCGAGCTGGTTGGCCGTGTAGACCTGGATTCCGGGCTCCGTCGTCCACACCTCAAGGACGCGTGCCGCCCCCGGCGCGGTGAGACGGGCGGCGCGGCGCAGGCCGCCGCCCGTGTCCCGCAGGAACCAGCAGTGGTCGAAGCCGCCGGCGGCGCGCAGTTGTGCGTCCTCGGTGCGCAGGCGGTCCCCCAGCAGCCGGGGCGCGGTGAGGTCGAAGGGGGTTCCGCCGACCTCGGCGGGCGGCCCCAGGGGGATGCCGGCGTCGTCCACCGGCAGGTAGGTGTCGGCGTCGACCTCGAGGTGGTGACCGAGGACGTCCTCGTGGCCGGCCAGGTCGAAGTAGGCGTGGCTGGTGAGGTTGACGACCGTGGGGCGGTCGGTGACCGATTCGTAGTCGACGGCCAGGGTGCCCCGGGTGTCGAGGGTGTACGTGACCGTGGTGTCCAGCGCCCCGGGGAAGCCCATGTCGCCGTCGGGGCTGTGCAGGGTGAGCCGTACGGACGCGCTGTCCGTGCTCCGGTCGGGTGCCGCTTCCCACACCTTGGTGTGGAAGCCATCCGGACCTCCGTGCAGTGCGTGGCCCCGGTCGTTGGCGGGGATGTGGTGCGCGGTGCCGTCCAGGACGAACCGGCCGTGGGCGATGCGGTTGGCGTAACGGCCGACGACGGCGCCGAAGTAGGGGTGCTCGGCCGTGTAGTCGTCGAGGGTCGCGAGGGACCGGACGACCGAGGCGGTGGCGCCCGTGGTGTCCGGCACGGTGAGGTGGTGCAGGGACGCGCCGTAGGTCAGTACCCCGGCGCGTACTCCCGTCCCGCTGTCGAGGGTCCACAGGTCGGTCGGGGTCCCCTGGGCGAGGCCGAACGGGGTGCGGTGCACGGTGGGGCGCGGCATCAGTGGTCCTCGGTGTGGCCGGAGTCGGGCCCGGGCGTGGTGGATTCGCGGACGACGAGGCGGTAGCCGGGGCGGGGCCTGCGCGGTTCGGCGACGTGTGAGCCCGAGAGCTGTTCGACGAGGCTGTCGACGGCGAGGCGGGCGATGGCTTCCTTGTCGGGGGCGATGGTGGTGAGCGTGGTGGTGGTGTAGCGGCTCTCCTCGATGTCGTCGAAACCGACGACGGCGATGTCCTCGGGGATCCGCAGGCCTCGTTCGGTGATGGACCGCATCGCGCCGATGGCGATGAGGTCGTTGTAGGCGAAGACGGCGTCGGGCCTGTCCTCCCGGTCCAGGAGCCTGGCCATGCCGGCGGCGCCGTCCTCGCGGCCGTAGCCGTCGGTCACCACGACGAGGGATTCGTCCGGGGTGATGCCGGAGGCTGCGAGCTCTTCGCGCCAGCCCCGGAGCCGCAGGTGCGCGGGCTGGCGCTCCCGGCCGGTGCGCGATCCGAGGAACGCGATCCGCCGGTTGCCCTGGCCGATGAGATGGCGCACGGCCGCGCGGGCCGCTGCCACGTTGTCGATGGCGATGTGCTCGTACGGCGCCTCGTACTCGCGTTCCCCCAGCAGGACCAGGGGCGCCGTCTCGGTGCGCGCCATGAGGTCCTCGGTCTCCAGGTGGATGGGACTGAGGATGAGGCCGTCGATCACGTGGGACCGGAATCCCTGGCTGACCAGGAGTTCCTTGTCCCGCAGGCCGGCGGTGTGGTCCACCAGGACGGTGTAGTCGTGCCGGGCGGCCGCGTCGATGACCGCTCCGGCGAGTTCGGCGAAGTACGGGTTGCCGAACTCGGGGACGGCGAGGGCGATGATGCCCGTGCGTCCCTTGCGCAGATGACGGGCGGTGAGGTTCGGCCGGTAGCCGAGTTCGTCGATCGCCTGTTGCACCTTGGTGCGCATGGCGGGTGTGACGTGCTGATAGTTGTTCACCACGTTCGACACGGTCTTGATGGACACGCCCGCCCGTTGTGCAACGTCCTTGAGGCTGACGCCCACGGCACTCCTTGGTTCGGCTCGGCTCGGTCTGGTTCTCTGTCCGGCCCTGAGCGGCCGGCTCGTCGTCAGGTGCTTCTGCGACTGCGCGCGAGATAGCGCTGCGCCACCACGACAACGATAAGGAAGCCGCCGCTGACCACCGACTGGTACGAGGAGTTGAGTGAGCCGACCTGGTTGATCAGGTTCTGGATGACGGCGAGCAGCAGGACCCCCCAGAGGGTTCCGCTGATGGATCCGGCGCCGCCGACGAGGAGTGTGCCCCCGATGACCACCGCGGAGATCGCGTCGAGTTCCATCCCCACGCCGACGATGGTGACACCGGAGGACAGCCTCGCCGCGTTGAGCGCGCCGGCGAGCCCGGCGAGCAGCCCGCTGAGCGTGTAGACGAGGATCTTCGTCCGGGCGACGGGGAGGCCCATCAGCGTGGCCGCGTCGCTGCTGCCGCCCACGGCGAAGAGCGTCTGGCCGAACGAGGTGCGCTGGAGGACGAGGCCGCCGGCCCCGAAGAGCACCAGGGCGATGAGGACCGGGTGGCCGAAGCCCCAGACACTGCCCTGGCCGAGTTCACCGAAGGCGGAGTCCTTGGGCACCAGATACGTGGTGGCGCCCTCGTCGGTGAGGGCGAGCAGCAGGCCACGGGCGCCCAGGAGCGTGGCGAGGGTGACGATGAAGGGCGCCATGTTCCCCCGGGCGATCAAGAACCCGTTGAGCAGGCCGATTCCGCCGCACACCACGAGGGGCAGGAGCAGCGCGGCGAGGAGTCCGTACTGCGAGCCCCAGGCGGCGAGGACGCCGCCGAGGGCGAAGACCGATCCGACGGACAGGTCGATGCCGCCGGTGATGATGACCATCGTCATGCCGAGGGCGACCACGGCGAGGAAGGAGGCCTGGATCGTCACTCCGCGGGCGTTGTCCAGGGACGCGAACGTCGGGTAGACGAACGAGGCGGCGATCACGACGGTCAGCAGGACAGCGAGGACTCCCTGGCGTTGCAGGAGCTCGGCCGCGCGCTGCCGGCCGGTCCGCTCGGCGCCGGCGGGGCGGGGCGCGGGCGCCTTCGGCGCCGGCGGGACCGGGGCGGCGGTGAGGGGTTTGGTTTCGTTCATCGGGACCGACGCTCCCGGGCGACGTAGACGGCGGCGATGATGATGGCCGCCTGGGCGATCTGTGCGGTGGAGTCGGGCAGGTCGTGCTTGACGAGCGTGGCGCGCAGGAGCTGCATGAGCAGGGCGCCCGCCACGGTTCCGAGCACCCGGACGGATCCCCCGTTGAGGGGGGTCCCGCCGACCACGACAGCCGTGATGGCGGAGAGTTCCATGAGGGTGCCGAGCGAGGACGGGTCGCTCGCGGTGAGTCTGGCCGTGGCGAGGATGCCGGCGAGTGCCGCGAGCAGCCCGCAGATCACGTAGACGCCGATGAGGACCCGCTTGACGGGCAGGCCCGCGAGCGCCGCGGCGGAGCGGTTGCCGCCGACGGCGACGACCTGCCTGCCGAAGGTGGTGCGCTGTACCAGGAAGGCGACGGCGACGGCCAGTACGCCGGCGATCAGGACGACCAGCGGGATGCCGAGGAAGGAGCCGGTGCCGAGCGACAGCAGGTCGGGGTTGACGATCTGCTTGAGCTGGCCGTCGGCCATGACGAGGGCGAGTCCGCGGCCTCCGACGAACAGGGCGAGCGTGGCCACGATGGGCTGCAGCCCGACGAGGGAGACGAGCGCGCCGTTGACCGCTCCGACGACGGCGCCTGCCAGGAGGGCGACGACGAGCGCGGGTACGAGGCCGTATCCGAGGTAGAGCGGGAGGAAGGCGGCTGCGAGCGCCATGGTCGAGCCGACGGACAGGTCCACGCCCTCGGTGCCGATGACCAGGGCCATGCCCAGGGCGACGATGACGACGGGGGCGACCTGGACGAGCTGGGTGCGGAAGTTGTCCGTGGTCATGAAGTGTTCGGTGAACAGGGCGTTGAAGAGCAGTACCACCCCCACGGCCACGTACACGCCGTACCGTTGGTACCAGGCGGGATCACGCAGCCGGGCCAGTGGGCTCGCGGAGGTGCGGGGCTTGTCGCTCTTCGTGGACGGGGCGGTGGCGGTCTGGGTCATCGGGGGTCCTCCTGGGCGGCCGGGGCCCTGTCCGCCGGCTCCGGTGCGTGGTCGGCGAGCACTTCGAGCAGCCGGTCCTCGGCCACGTCGTCGCCCGACAGTTCGCCCGCGACCGCTCCGCCGCGCAGCACGACGATCCGGTCGGCGCCTTCGATGAGCTCCTCGATGTCCGAGGAGATGAGCAGGACGGCGAGGCCCTCGCGGGCGAGGTCGTCGATGAGGCTCTGGACCTCGGCCTTGGCCCCGACGTCGATGCCGCGGGTGGGCTCGTCGAGCAGCAGCACCTTGGGTTCCAGGCAGAGCCAGCGGGCCAGCAGCACCTTCTGCTGGTTGCCGCCCGAGAGTTCGCCGACCTTCTGCTCGGGGCTCGACGCCTTGATCCTCAGGCGCTTCATGAAGATGTCGACGATCCGGTCCTGCTTGGCACGGGAGACGACACCGGCCCGGGAGAGACGGGGCATGGCCGCCAGCACGATGTTCTCGCGGACGGAGAGACCGGGCACGATGCCTTCGGCCTTGCGGTCCTCGGGCAGCAGGCTGATGCCGGCCCGGATGGCTGCGGCGGGGGTGAGCCGCTTCAGGGTGGTGCCGTCGACGGTGAGCTCGCCGGCGTCCAGGGGCAGCGCGCCGGACAGCGCCTTGGCGGTCTCGCTGCGCCCGGAACCGAGGAGGCCCCCGAGGCCGAGTACCTCGCCCGCGTACAACGACACGGAGATGTCGTGGAGCCGGAGGCGGCTGGAGAGACCGGTCGCGGTGAGGACGGGTGTGCGGGCGGCCTCGTGTCCCTCCGCCGCGAAACTGGTGACACCGGAGCGGCGTACCTCGGACAGGTCGCGGCCGAGCATCATCGACACGAGCTGCATCCGGTCGAGGTCCGCGAGGTCGCCGGTGTGGATGTGGCGTCCGTCGCGCAGGACGGTCACCCGGTCGCAAATCCGGTAGAGCTCGTCCATGCGGTGGCTGACGTACAGGACGGCGATGCCCTGGCCGCGCAGGCGCTCGGTGACACGGAAGAGGGTCTCCACCTCGCGTGGTTCGAGCGAGGAGGTGGGCTCGTCCATGATGACGACCCGGGCGTTGACCGACACCGCGCGTGCGAGCGCGACCATCTGCTGGGTGCCCACACCCAGGGTGTGCAGGGGACGCCGTGGGTCGGCGCGTACACCGAACCCGTCGAGCAGCTCGCCCGTCTCCCGGTGCATACGGGCGAAGTCGATGAGGCCGAAGCGGTTCCGGGGTTCGCGGCCCAGGAAGATGTTCCGCGCCACGCTCATCAGCGGGACGAGGTTGACCTCCTGGTAGATCGTGGAGATGCCGGCCTGCTGCGCCTCGGACGGCCGGGCGAAGCGGACCGGTTCGCCGGTCAGGCGAAGTTCGCCCCCGTCCGGCCGGTAGACGCCGGTCAGCACCTTGATGAGGGTGGACTTGCCCGCGCCGTTCTCGCCCACCAACGCGTGGGTCTCCCCGGCGCGCAGGGAGAAACTGACGTCGTCGAGGGCGACGACGCCGGGGAAACTCTTGCTCACCGAGCGGGCTTCGAGCACGGGGGTGTCCGTGTGGCCGGTCGCCTCCGGTGCCTGAGGTACTGCTTCGGGTGGTGCCATGGGTGTGCTTGGCCTTCCGCTGTCCAAGGGTGAGGGCCGGAGCCGCCGTGACCGTAGGGAGCGCCACGGCGGCCGGGGCCGTTGGGGTCAGGAGCGGATCAGTACGCCCCGCCGAGCGATTCCTCGGCGTTGGTCTCGTCGTAGGCGCGGTCGGTGATGATGACGTTCTCGGGGATCTCCTCGCCGCCGTAGAACTTCTGGGCGGTCGCGAAGGCCAGCGGGCCGAAGCGCGGGTTGGACTCGATGACGGCGTTGTACTCGCCGTTGACCAGGGCCTGCACCGCGTTCCGGGTGCCGTCCACCGAGACGATCTTGACGTCCTTGCCGGGCTTCTTGCCCGCTGCCTTCAGCGCGGTGACGGCTCCGAGACCCATCTCGTCGTTCTCCGCGTAGACGGCGGTGATGTCGGGCTTGGACTGGATGAGCTGCTCCATCACCTGCTGGCCCTTGTCGCGGGCGAACTCTCCGGTCTGCTGGGCGACGATCTCGATGCCGGGTGCCTCGGCCTCGATCCGGTCGACGAAGCCCTTGGTCCGGTCGGTGGTCACGTTGTTGCCGGATGCGCCGAGGAGGATCGCCACCTTGCCCTTGCCGCCGGTCGCCTTGATCATCGCGTCGGCCGCGCGCTTGCCCTGCTCGACGAAGTCGGAGCCGAGGAAGGCCACGTAGTCCTTGCAGGCCGTGGAGTTGACCTTGCGGTCGATCGTGAGGACGGGAACCTTCTTCGCCGCCGCCGCCTTGAGCGCGGGCTCCAGGCCGTCGGAGTTCAGCGGAGCGATGATGAGGAACTGCGCCCCCTGGGAGAGCATGTCCTGGATGTCGCTGATCTGCTTGGAGAGCTGCGACTGCGCGTTGGTGGTGAGGAGCTTCTTGACGCCGATCTTCGCCGCCTCGTCCTTGATGGACTGGGTCTCGGCGATGCGGAAGGGGTTGGCCTCCTTCTCCGACTGGGAGAAGCCGACCACGGCGTCCTTGAGGTCGATCTCGGGTGCGCCGTAGCTCTGCAGTGAACAGCCGGGGCCGGAAGCCGCCTCGGGAGTCCTGGCCGCCTGGGCTCCCTGGCTGCTGTCACCGCCCGCGCTGTTCGTGGTCTCCGACTTGGAGCAGCCGGAAACGGCCAGCGCGGCGGTGGCGGCGAGCAGGCAGGCCGCGGCGAGGGTACGGGATCGACGCTGGGTCATCATGCGCGGGACGCTCCTTGGCGAGGTGACGGCACACCGTTCGGCGTGCGGTCGGGCATGGCGGGACGGTGCATCTGACGCTCGGCGGCAGATGGCGCTGTTTTCCCTCACGGTCCCGCCGCGAGCTGCGGAAACTGCGGTCGTGAGGGCTTGTGCGGCCTCTCGGCGGCTCGGTTTACAACGTTATATAGGCGCGGCGCCGCAGGAAACAAGAGGGCTGTCCATGCGTTTCCAAAATGTGTCGCCCCAGGGAGCGCCCCCGCCCCCACCGATCACCGGGCCCGTCCGCGCCACGTACCGCACCAGGTACTGCGCCACCTCTGGACACCGACATGACCGCGTGCTGTCATACCGCGGACATCAGTTTTCCAACGTTGCACTGAGGTGTCGTCCCGTCAGCTGCGGGCGCGACGCCCACCTCCGCCGTGCGCCGGCTGTCCGGCAGGGCAGAAGCGGTACCGCCGGCAGCGCCCATGTCGTCCAGTACGACGGCAACGGGACCGCGGACCATCTCCGGCAGCCGCGCTGAGCAACGGTCCGCCGACGTGCCACCCCCCGCGCCGGCCGGCGCGGCGGGCTCCTCCTCATGAAGGAGTACCTGGGATGACATCCGCACCCGCACCACGCCGCACCTGGTGGGGACGGTTAACCGCCGGCACCGGCCTGCTGGCGCTGCTCGCCACCGCACTCGTCGGAGCCGCCACCGCCCCGGCCACAGCCGCACCCACGGCGTGGACACCGAAGCCGGCGCCCATGACGACGCCCTGGACGAACCAGGTGTCCGTGGACAACCCGCTCCCCGAATACCCCCGGCCACAGCTGACCCGCCCCGACTGGGCCAATCTCAACGGCGTCTGGGACTTCGCGGTGACCGGCCGCGACGCCGGGCAGCCCTCGGCGTTCTCCGAGCAGATCAGGGTCCCGTTCGTCGCCGAATCCGCGCTCTCCGGCATCAAGCGCAGGATCACCGAGAACGACAAGCTCTGGTACAAGCGCACCTTCACCGTGCCGTCGGACTGGAACGGCCGGCGCACCGTGCTCAACTTCGGCGCCTCCGACTGGCAGAGCACCGTCTGGGTCAACGGCACCCGGGTCGGCGCCCACAAGGGCGGCTTCGACTCGTTCTCGTACGACATCACTCCCCGGCTCAACGGCGGTACGAACACCGTCGTGGTCTCCGTGTACGACCCCACGCAGAACGGTGGCCAGGCCGTCGGCAAGCAGCGGATCAACGACGTGAACCCGCACCCTGGCGGCGGGATCTTCTACACCGCGGCCTCGGGGATCTGGCAGACGGTCTGGCTGGAGCCTGTCGCCACGTCGCACGTCACACGCCTGGACATGACCCCGGACCTCGGGAACAGCACCCTGCGGGTGCAGGTGCGGGCGGCAGCAGCAGCCGGCCGCAGCGCGAGGGTCACCGTCTCCCGCGGTGGCACGGTCGTCGGTACGGCGACGGGTGCCCCCGGCGCGGACATCCCCGTACCGGTGCCGGACCCCCGGCTGTGGAGCCCCGACGACCCGTTCCTCTACGACGTACGCGCCGAACTGCTCGACGGCAGCAGCGTGGTGGACACGGTGGGCAGCTACGCGGGCATGCGGTCCGTCGGCGTCGCGAAGGTCGACGACATCCTGCGCCCGGTCCTCAACGGGAAGTTCGTCTTCCAGACCGGGACGCTGGACCAGGGCTACTGGCCCGACGGCATCTACACGGCGCCCACCGACGCCGCTCTGAGGTCCGATCTCCAGGCGCACAAGGACCTCGGCTTCAACATGGTCCGCAAGCACATCAAGGTCGAACCCCAGCGCTGGTTCTACTGGGCGGACAGGCTGGGGCTCCTCGTCTGGCAGGACATGCCCGCGATGGACACCGGGAAGACCCCCGACGCCGCGGCACGGACCCAGTGGGAGGCCGAGTACCACGCGGTCATCGACCAGCACCGCAGTTCGCCCTCGGTGGTCATGTGGGTGAACCAGAACGAGGGGTGGGGACAGTACGACCAGGCCAGGATCGCCGACGAGGTGAAGGCGTACGACCCGTCGCGCCTGGTGAACAACATGAGCGGGGTCAACTGCTGCGGTTCGGTGGACGGCGGCAACGGCGACGTGATCGACAACCACGTCTACGTCGGGCCGGGCAACACCGCTCCGACGGCGACGCGGGCCGCCGTACTCGGCGAGTTCGGCGGGCTGGGCCACAAGGTGCCGGGACACGAGTGGTATCCGGGCGGCGGCTTCAGTTACGAGGACCAGGCGAGCCTCTCCGCTCTGAACAACCGCTTCGTGGGCCTCATCGACTCGATCCGCGTGGGTCAGCTGCCCGTCGGGCTCTCCGCTTCGGTCTACACGGAGATCACCGACGTCGAGAACGAGGCCAACGGGCTGCTGACCTACGACCGCCAGGTGGTCAAGGTGGACACCGCCCGGGTGAAGGCCGCCAACCAGGCCCTGATCCAGGCGTCGAGGACTCCCCCGCCGCCGGTCACCCTGCCCACCGGGAACAGGTCGCTCAGGGTCACCACTGCGGGGCACACGAACAAGTACCTGCGCCATTCCCAGGAGCTCGCCCACACGGCCGTCGTCGACGGCGGCAGTACGGCGCTGCTGAAGAACGACGCCACGTGGAAGGTCGTCACCGGCCTGGCGAACGGCAACTGCTATTCGTTCGAGTCCCGGAACTACCCCGGTGAGTACCTGCGCCACCGGGACTTCCGGGTCCGCCGCGACGCGAGCGACGGGTCGGCCCTCTTCAAGGCGGACGCCACCTGGTGCGCGGTGGCGGGTCAGGGCGGCGTGCGGCTGTCGAGCGCCAATCTGCCGGGCAGCTACCTGCGCCACATCGGCTCGGAGGTGTGGCTGGCGACTCCGGGCGGCGGTCACGCCTGGGACAACGCGGCGACCTTCACCGAGGACACGACGTGGGCTGTGGACGCCCCCTGGGCACCCTGAGGTGAGCAGCCGGGCCCGGCGGGCCGTCCACCGGGCCCGGCGGGGTCACGCGTCGCCCATGACCAGGCCCTCGATGGTGTGCTTCTGCACGATGGGGGCCAGCTCCTCCACGACCGGGCAGTGCAGGTGGGCGCGGACCCGTCCGGGCAGCGACGCCCAGTATTCCCTGGTCACCGCCATGTCGTGCTGCGCGTCGTTGCCGGCCCCTGGTGCGTCGACGCCGAGTACCAGGACCGGCCTGGAGTCCGGCGAGTGGTTGGCGGTGCCCCGGTGGATCGTCAGGGCCGAACGGGCCGAGACGTCCCCACGCCTCGGGTACTTGCGCTCGGCGAGCGAGGCATAGCGCGGGTAGGAGTCGCGGGGCGGGAACATGCCGTGCGCGAAGCGCGGGTCGTCGTCCCACTGGGTGCCCGGAGCGATCTCGAACGGCCCCATGTCGTCGCGCGTGTCCACGGCGGTGAGGTTGAAGGCGAGAGACGTCAGCCGCCGCTGGTGCCGCGTGGCGTCGGGCATGGGGAAGTCCCGGTGCCAGGGCTGGTTCACCGCCCCGGCCAGCGGGACGTCGAAGCCCAGCTCGACGATGCGGTAGTCGGCCCCCAGGACGGCCTCGGACACCCCGCGCACCCACGGATGGTCGACGAGGTCGACGAAGCCCCGCAGTTGCTCGGGGTGTATCTCCACGTAGAAGCGGTGCGGCCCCCGGCCGACCGCCCCGCCCTCCCGCCCGCGCGCCTCCGCGAAGGCCTTCTCGATGTCCTCACGCATCGCGTCGGCCCACTCCGGGGTGAAGGCACCCCGGCACGCGGTGATGCCGGCGGTGTACAGGTCCTGGACGGCCGCGTCGAGGTGCGGGGCGGCGGTCGCGGCGTCGGTCATGACGGTGGTCCTCTCGTCGGGGGGCAGCGGGACAACGCGCGGGCCGGTAGGGCGCCTTCCTCGGCGCCCGGCCTGCGAACCCCATGTTGCAACGTTGCAAACAACGAAGCAAGAGGAGATGCGAACCAAGGTGGACGAGGGCTGTTACGGTGCTCACCGCGGAAGAGGCGGACGACGGGCCGCCCCGCCCGGAGGGACAGGAGCGCACCGACCGTGGCAGCGAGGCTCAAGGACGTCGCGGCGCTCGCCGGTGTGTCCGTCCGGACCGTCTCCAACGTCGTGAGCAACGCGGCGGCCGTGGCTCCCGCGACGCGCGCCCGGGTCATGGCGGCGGTGGAGGAACTGGGATACCGCCCCAATCTCGCCGCCCGCAACCTCCG
Organism: Streptomyces sp. ALB3; assembly: GCF_044385685.1. Lineage (NCBI taxonomy): Bacteria > Bacillati > Actinomycetota > Actinomycetes > Kitasatosporales > Streptomycetaceae > Streptomyces > Streptomyces sp. ALB3. The sequence continues at coordinate 451,658 of NZ_JBISCE010000027.1, forward strand.
GCAGGGGCGTACGGGCCTCATCGGGGTCGTCGTGCCGGAGATCCACTCCCCGTACTTCGGCGCGCTGACGGGCCTTCTCATCGACGCGGCACAGGAGCGCGGGTGGACGGTGCTCCTGGAGCGGACCGGAGGGCGGGCGGATCTGGAACGGCGGCTTCTCGACGGGTCCGAGGGGCATCAGGTCGACGGGATGATCATCAGCCCCTGGTCGACCTCACCGGCCGATCTGGCTTCGCTCGCCGGGGGTCTGCCGCTGGTGGTCCTGGGCGAGCTTGAGCCGCACGGTTCCATCGACCACGTCGCCCTGGACAACGTGGGTGCGGCCAGGGACGCCGCCCGTCACCTGGTCTCACGGGGCCGTCGGCGCGTCGCCGCGATCGGCCTGCAGTCCGCGCTCGGCCACGGCACGGCGGAACTGCGGGCGGAGGGCTTCCGGCAAGGGCTGCGGGAGGCGGGGCTGCGTCCGGTGGCCGAGGTGGAGGTGGCCGACCTGCACCGGGCCGAAGGGGCACGTGCCCTGCGTGAACTGCTGGCGGCGCCGGGCTCCGTCGACGCCGTCTTCTGCTTCAGTGACGAACTGGCACTCGGCGCACTGCGCGTGGCGGCCGAACAGGGCGTGCGGGTGCCGGAGGATCTGGCACTGATGGGCTTCGACGACATCGAGGACGGCAGGTTCGCCGCCCCTTCGCTCACCACGATCGCCCCGGACCGGGAGCAGATCGCCGAACGCGCGGTGCAGTGCCTGACCGAGCGCGTCCTCGGCCGTCTCGGCACACTGCCGGCCCGCCGGATCGTGGTCCCGCACCGGGTACTGGTCCGGGAGAGCACCGGAGATCCGGTCCTCCCGGCCTGACGGTCTGCGCACGGCCGTCGCGCGCGGAGCGCGGACGTCAGGGGGGACCTCTCGGGACACGCCGCCGGACGGCACCGAGCTCCCGGCGGTGCGGCGTGTGCGCACACTGCCGGGAGTGGTCCCGCGGGGTGCTCCCTACGGCTGTTCGCCGTCGTGGAGGGCGGTCACCTCCTGGTCGGTGAGCGCCTTGTCGTACACCTTCACCTGGTCGACGGAGCCGTTCCAGAAGTCGGTGTGCGCGCCCGACCACTTGGCGCGGCCCACGGACAGCGCGCCGGTGCTGACATCGGCGGAACCCGCTGCGGCGGTGGAGGCGAGCTCGCCGTCGACGTACAGCTTGATCTCGTCACCGCTGCGCACGCCGACGAGGTGGTACCACCGGCCGAGTTCGGGCTTCAGTTCCAGCCGGGCCCGGTGTGCGCCCGGCGTGGAGAAGGCGAACCCGCCCTGTCCGTACTGGAGGTAGAACGGGTTCTCCTGGCGACGGCCGTCCTGGCTGACGACCGTCGCGTAGTTGCCCGGGAGCGCGTCGAGCGAAGCCCACGCCGAGACGGTGTAGTCGCCGGTGGTGTCGACGACCGGCCCGTCGGTCTGCGCGTACTGTCCCTCACCGTCGAACTTGAGCGCCGAACCGCGCACCCCGGCCGTCCAGGACGTTCCGTCGGAGAGGGTGAGGTCTCGGTGGTTCGGGCCGCTGTCGGCGGCCTTGGCGCCCTGGTTCTCGTCGAGGGACCAGGCACCGCCGCCCTTGATCTCGTCCCGCTCGCCCGCTGCGGCGCCGGCGGCGACGACCTCCTGGTTGATCTTCCGCACCTTCGCGGCGTCGACCTTGATCTCGCGGCGGTCGTACGTCCAGAGACCGTTGAGCTCGTTCTCCAGATCGGTCACCTGGGTGTAGACGGAGCCGGAGAGTTCGGCCCCTGCCGCCTCCAGGTAGTAGGTACGGGTGTTGTCGACGTACTTGGCGGTCAGGGCGTCCTTGTCGGCGACACCGCTGTAGATGGCGGTGGGGGCGCCGGGCCACATGCGGCCGGGGATGCGCAGGGTGAAGCCGCCGTGCTCACCGTCGATCGCCGCACGCGTCTCGTCGGGGAAGGCCGGGTCGGTGTTGTTGTAGTCGTGGTGGTCGATGATGTCGCCCTTGCCGGAGTCACCCTTGGAGTTGCAGCAGTTGACACCGCTGTGGGCGCTGACGACGCGCGAGGGATCGGCGGCCTGCACCCTCTCCGTGATCCTGCCGGTCTCGGTGCGGTCCCACTCGCCCCAGCCCTCGTTGAAGACGATCCAGGCGCCGATGGAGGGGTGGTTGTGCAGCTGCTCCATCATTTCGGCGCCCTGGTCGAGGAAGGCCTTCTGGCCCTTCTCGCCGGTGATGTTGCCGGAGACGAAGTCCTGCCACACCAGGAGACCCAGCTTGTCGGCGTGGTAGTACCAACGGGCGGGCTCGACCTTGATGTGCTTGCGGACCGAGTTGAAGCCGAGGTCCTTCTGCGCCTTGAGGTCGAAGACGAGGGCGTCGTCGCTGGGGGCCGTGTTCAGCCCGTCGGGGTAGAAGCCCTGGTCGAGCTGGGCGAGGGAGAAGAAGGGCTTTCCGTTGAGCACCAGCTTCTGGTAGCCGCCGACCTCGGCGACGTCGAAGGAGCGCATGCCGAAGTAGCTGTCGACGGTGTCCTTGGAGCGGCCGTCCCTGAGGGTGACCTCGAGGTCGTACAGGTACGGGTCGTCCGGGGTCCACAGGTGCTGCCTGGCGACCGGCAGGCTGATCTCGCTGTTGGCAGGGCCGGTGGCGGTGCCGACGACCTTGCCCTTCCTGTCGCGGGCGACGGCGGTGACACGGGCGGACTTCGAGGCGTCCTCGGAGTTGACCGTCAGGGCGAGGCGGCCCTTGTCGATGTCCGGCGTGGTCGTCAGGGAGTCGACGGCGGCCGGGGCGACGGGCTCCATCCAGACGGTCTGCCAGATGCCGGAGGAGGCGGTGTAGAAGATGCCGCTCGGGTTCGGGGACTGCTTGCCCGTGGGCTGGTCGGCTCCGGTGGTGTCGGTGACCGCGACCACGATCTCCTGTGGCCCGCTGCCCTTGAGGGCGTCGGTGATGTCGGCGCTGAAGGCGGTGTAGCCGCCGGTGTGCTCGGCGACCTGCTTGCCGTTGACCCAGACCCGCGCCTGGTAGTCGACGGCGCCGAAGTTGAGCTTCAGGCGTTCGTCCTTGTCGCGCTTGCCGACCGACCAGCTCTTGGGCACCGTGACGAGCTTGCGGTAGAACATGTGGTCTTCGTGGCGCTCGAGCCCGGAGAGCTGCGACTCGACGGGATAGGGCACCGTGATGCGCTCGTCGAGCTTCTTGCCGAAGACCGGCTTCTCACCGGCGGTGGCTCCGGCGAACTCCCACTGCCCGTTGAGGTTCTTCCAGTCGTCGCGCACCTGCTGCGGGCGGGGGTACTCGGGCATCGGGTTCGCGGGGTCGACCTTGTCACCCCACGGCGTGGTGAGCCGGTGCGTGGAGAGGTTCTTCGCCCTGCGGCTGATCTCCGGTACGGTCTCGTCGCCGTTCTTGAGGCCGCCCTCGCCGTCGTAGACGACTTTGAGCTGCTGGCCCTTCTGGACTGCGGCGCCCAGGGTGACGACGAGCGCCTTGGGGTTGTCCGACGCCTTGGTGACCGACTTCACCGGCATCGGCGTCGTGTCCGCCTCGATGGTGAGGTGGTCCTTGAGGCCCTTCGTGCCGCTGACCTCGTGATCGAAGGTCGCCTGCACCTCGAGGCCGCTCTCGGCGACGGTCAGCCCGACCGGGTAGACCTCGAAGTCGGACGGCGGGGTGAAGGCCGACTCGGGCACGATCTGCTTGGCGAGCTTCGCGCTCGACCAGCGCAGGAACATGTTCGCCCCGCCGGTGTCCTGGAACATCTCCAGCCGGAACGTGTGCGCTTCACCGGCCTTCAGCGCGACCGGGACGCTGGTCTGCTCCTTGTCCCAGTCCGGCTCCCAGTGATCGATGACCGCCTTGTCGTCGATGAAGAGCCGGAAACCGTTGTCACCGATGGCGGAGAAGGTGTAGTCACCCGTCTCCGGGGCCTCGATCTGCCCCGTCCAGCGGGCGGTGGTGTGCTCGGTCCGTCCGGTGGCCGACTCGAAGGCGCCGGTCAGCCCGGGGAAGTTGATGTCCGGGTCGAGCGCGGTCGCGCCGAGCTTCGCGAAGTCACGGGCGCCCGGGGCGGACATGGCGAAGTACTCGCCCTTGAGACCGTGCACCTCGGTGGACGGGTCCTCCTCGGTGAACGCCGTGGCGGTGGCGGCCTCGGCCGCGGAGGCTGCGGGAGCCGCGGCGGCGGCCGGGACCAGGGTGGCCCCGAGCGGGAGCAGCAGCGCCGCCGTACAGGCGAGTGATCGGAGCAACGTGCGGGGGCGGGCTAGTTGTCGTATCAAGGCGTCGTCCTCGTCGAAGAAGCCGGAGTGCCCCGAACCGCGGAGCACTGCACATAGTCGAACATTGAGCCACAGCCCCAAACAGCTGACAACGGTCGTGCACGCAGAATTTTCAACGATAGAAAATTGGGGCCCCTCCCGCCCTCCGCGCCGGGCGGGCGGAGCCCGGCGAACGGCACGGCGCCGCCCACCGGGCTCCGGAACAGGTCCGGTCGGTGTGCTACTGCGGAAGATCCGCAGGCCGTGTGGCCCAGGACGTGTTCGGCCGGTCGGCGAGCCGGTAGGCCAGCGACCCGCCACGGGTGACCAGCCGGGCGTCCGTCCACGACCTGTCGGCCGGGCGTCCGTCGACCTTCACCGCGTCGATGTACGGATGTGTCGCATCGGCCTCCGGGGCGCTGATCCGGATGTCACCGCCCTGAGGCCGGTGCAGCACCGCGGACGGGAACAGCGGCGCGCCCAGCAGCATGGTGGCGCTGCCGGGTGTCTGCGGGTAGAGACCGAGGGCCGAGAAGACGTACCAGGCCGACATCGTGCCGAGGTCGTCGTTGCCGGGCAGTCCTCGCGGGCCGGTCCCGTAGACCGTGTTCACGATCTCCCGTACGGTCTCCTGGGTCTTCCACGGCTGCCCCAGCGCGTTGTAGAGCCAAGGGGCGTGGATGCCCGGCTCGTTGGTGGGGTCGTAGCGCAGCGCGTCACCGCCCTTGACCGACCATGAACCGTCCGCCTTGTGGAAGAAGCCGTCCAGCCGCTCGGCTGCCACGTCACGGCCGCCCATGGCCTCGGCCAGCCCCTGCACGTCCTGCGGGACCATCCAGGTGTACGTGGCACTGCTGCCCTGCGCGAAGCCCCGGTCGCTGCCCGGGCTGAAGGGGGTCACCCAGGAGCCGTCGAGGTTGCGTGCCTGGATGTAGCCGGTGGTCCCGGCGCCGTCACCGGCCTCGGGGTTGAAGACGTTGCGCCACCAGAGACCGCGCTCCTCGAAGGCGTCGGCCTCCTCGTCGCGCCCGAGCAGCCGGGCCCACCGGCCCAGTGCCGCGTCGGCGACCGCGTCCTCCAGGGTCTCGGCGGCACCGCCCCAGCAGTGGCAGACGTCCTGGGCCGCGTAGCGGGACTCCAGGTACTGGGCGAGATTGGGGCGCTGGCCGGTGCACTGGCCGGGGCACCCCGCGTCGGAGAGGCCGTCCGGGTGGGGCACCGTGGCCTGCCGCGCCAGGGACTCGAACGCGCCCTCGTAGTCGAAGTTGCGCACGCCCATCGCGTAGAACGTGGCGAGGGTGGCGGCCGTGGGGTCGCCCGTCATCACATGTGTGGCGCCGTTGACGTGCACCCAGCGGTCCCAGACTCCGCCGTTCTGCCGGGAGAAGTTGTGGAGCGACTGGGCGAAGTCGCCGGCGACCCTCGGTTTGAGGAGGGCGAGGAGCTGTATCTGGGCGCGGTACTGGTCCCACCCGGAGAAATTGCTGTACTGGGCCTTCTGACCGCGCGTCACGCGGTGCGGCTTCCCGTCCATGCCCGGGTAGCGGCCGTCCCTGTCGCTGATCAGGTTCGGCTGCATCAGCGAGTGGTACAGCGCGGTGTAGAAGGCGGTGCGCTGCGCGTCGCTGCCGCCGCCGACGCGCGCGGAGGCGAGCTCGCGGTCCCAGGCGGCGGACCCCGCGCGGGCCACGTCGTCGACGCTCGCCCTCGGCGCGATCTCCTGGCGGAGGTTGGCCTCCGCGCCCGCCTGGCTGACGTAGGAGATCCCGATCCGCATGCGGACGTCGTCGTCGGCCGCGGTGTCGAAGCCAACCCAGCCCCCGGAACCGCGCCCGGCGCGGTCTGCCCCGGTGGCATAGCCCTCGCCGCCGCTCGTGCTGGTGGCGCCCGGCGTGAGAGTACCGTCGCGCCAGGTGCCCGTGGCGGAGAAGGCGCGGTCGAAGGAGGCGCTGAAGTAGAGCCGGTAGTAGCTCTTCCGGTTGTTCGTACCGCCGTTGGCGCGTCTGCCGCAGAACGCGCCGGTGAGCACCGAACCGGTCACCTTGCGGTGGGCGGTGTCGATCTCGATCTCGGCGTCCTCGCTGCCGTTCAACGAGTTGGACACCCGGAAGAGCAGGCTGGCGGGCCTGTCCGCCGGGAAGCCGAAGTCGGCCACACCGGCGCGCTCGCTGACGGCCAGGTCCGCGGTGGCACCGGAGTCCAGCCCGACGGTGTAACGGCCGGGAACGGCGCGCTCGTCGTCGTGCGAGAAGCCGGACGCGTAGACGGCGTCCTTCGTGTCGGCGGACGGCGAGGAGGTGACGTCGCCGACGAACGGCATGATCGGTACGTCACCCGCGGCGCCGGGGTTGCACCCGGCGCCGTTGACGTGGGTGAGGCTCAGGCCGCGCATCCGGGTCACCCCGTACTCGTAGCCGTTGGCCGCCCCGGTGCTCGTCTGGTCGCCCGTGGTGCTGGTCGGCGACCAGGCGATCATGCCGTACGGACGGACGGCGCCGGGGTAGGTGTTGCCGCCGTTCGCCGTGCCGATCATCGGGTCCACGTAGGCGGTGGGGCGCGCGACCAGCACGTCGGCCTCGGCGGCCGGCGGCACGACGGCGCCGGCGAGTGTGCCGGCGAGGGCGATCGCGGCGGCCCGTGCGGTGAGACGCCGGGCCGGGGACGGTCTGGAGGGCATGTTCTCGGATACCTCCGACGGAGAGGGACAACGTTGTCAGCACCGTTCGGACCACGACGCGGCAGCGTTGATCGATTCGCGGCCGAGCGTAGGTCCCCGCGGCGTGCGAGGGAATGCCACGAACCGATCGATCGGTGAACGAGTGGTGAACCGGGCCGCGGGAGCGACCCGCCTGACACGATGGCAGCTGGGCCCGGGCCCGACGACCGCCGCAGGAGGAACACCGTGATCCGCTGGACGTACGCCTTCATCGACCGCCCCGGAGCCGGCCGCGCCGCGGCCTTCTGGAGCGCGGTCACCGGGACCCGCGCCTCGGCGCCGTGGGGCGAAAGGGGTGAGTTCACCACCCTGCTCGCGGACGGGGCCGACGCGTACCTGGTGACCCAGGCGGTGGGCGGGCCGGGCGGTGCGCATCCCGATCTGGCGGTGGACGACATGCCCGCCTTCGTCGCGCGGGCCCGCCGACTGGGCGCCGAGGGCGAGGCCCGGCACCCGGAACTCACCGTCATGCGCTCCCCCGGTGGACAGCCCTTCTGCGTGGTGCCCTGGCGGGGCGGGCGGACGCGACCGCCGGTGTTCACCGATGCCGGAGGGACCGCGAGCCGGCTCGACCAGATGTCCCTCGACGTCTCACCGGAGGCGTTCGAGGCCGAGGTCGGATTCTGGGCCACGCTGACCGGCTGGGACGCCCGCCCCGGAGACCACCCCGAGTTCCATGTGCTCCGCCCGTCCCTGGACCTGCCCGTACACCTGCTCGTCCAGCGCCTGGACGAGCCCCGCCCCGCGTCGGCGCATCTGGATGTGGCCTGCTCGGATCTCGGGGCCGGGCGCGCCCTGCACGAACGGCACGGGGCCCGGTTCGTGCGCGAGGGCGACGGGTGGACGGTGATGCGGGACCCGGCGGGCGGCGTCTACTGCCTGACGGGCCGTGATCCGGTGACGGGCGAGTAGACGCTCGCCGCGTCCGCCGGCTGCCGCCGGGGCCCGTCGGCGGCCGGGTTCCAGGGCGTGCCCGCGTAACCCGCCGCACCGGTGGAGGGCGCGGGCGGCGTCGGGTACCGACGGCGTGGCTCACGGGGTCCGGTGCGTTCGGTCGCGAGGCGGGGTGCCGGCCGCGGACCGGACGGCACGGCCGGTGGGGCCGGGCAGCGGAGGCGTGTGCCGGGAGACGGTAGCCGGGTGGGCGTGGCTGGACCGTGGGTGTTGCCGGCGTACGGGTACGGCCGGCCGGTGGGCGTTGCTGGCCCCTGGGCGGCGCGAGCCGGCGAGCGGCGCGGACACCCTCAGCGGGTCAGTGTCTCGAAGCCGGCGTCGTCGCAGTAACGCACGACAAGCCCTTCCGCCTCGGAGTCGCCGTTGTTCATGGCCGCCGCCGTCGCCTCCCCCAGGGTCCGGCCTCCCCCGACGGCCTCCTCCCTGAGCGGCCGCATCGCGAGGAAGGCGTCCTGAGCGACGGCCCCGGTCTCGTCGAACCCCGACGGCTCGGGGGGCTGCGTGTCCGCCGCGTTCCGCGCCTTCTGCCATGTCCCCAGCTGCGCGCAGTAGTTCCCGCGCTGCTCGGTCAGCCGTTGGCCGTCCCCGCCCTGGGAGGAGGAGCATCCCGCCGCCATCGCCACCAGGGCGAGGACCTGGACCACCGTCCTGTACACACGCATCGTTCCGCCCCCCGGCCGCACCGCGTCCGCTCGACGCCTTCCCCGCAACTCCCGCAGCAGGATACCCGCGTGGAACTCGTCGGCCGCCCGGACGGCTCCCGTCCCCAGGGGGCGGAGAACCGGCGTGCCGTGCCCCGGGGGAGGGGACACGGCCCGCCGGTGCTCTACGGAGTGGTGACGACCGGCCGGGGGGCGGTCGCCATGCCGCTGCCGATGGCGAAGCTGGGGTGCGGCGGCTGGTTGTACGCGGTGTTCTGCCAGGCCAGCGCCGTCCGGTACATGGTGTCGTGGAGCAGTGTGGTGATCCTGGTGCCGGTCTCGTGCGGCGTGGAGTAGATCCGCAGGGCCGTGTTGTTGGTGGTCGGCCAGACGACTTCCTCGCGCCAGTCCCCGAAGAGGTCGCCGGAGATCGCGGGCGTGGCCTTGGTGCCGTTGCCGGAGTGGACGGACGCCCCGGTCAGCAGACGGGTGTCGCCCGAGGTGCCGTACTTGTCGATGTGGGTGCCGTCGAGGAGTTCGCGGGTGGTGTCGCCGTCCCACCAGGACAGGAAGTTGGAGCTGGACGGCTTACGGCTGGTGACCACGGCGCCCTTCGGGTTGCGCACCCCGGAGACGGCGGAGGACCATGACTCGGCGCCGGCGCTGCCGGACCAGATGTCACCGGATACGCCACGTCCGTTGTCACCGCTCGCCGGGGTGGACCAGAGGATCTGACCGGTCCTGGCATCCGCCATCCAGGAGGACGGCTTGGAGCTGTCCTCGTCGACCTTGAACTCCTCGAGGCCCGCGCGAGAGGGATCGAGGTCCCCGACGTGCATGGCGTCGCCGTGGCCGTTCTTCGTGGTCCACAGTCCGCTGCCGTTGTCGTCCACGGCCATGGCGCCGTAGATGATCTCGTCCTTGCCGTCACCGTCCGCGTCGGCGACGGACAGCTGGTGGTTGCCCTGTCCGTCGTATCCCTTGCCGGCGTTGGTCGAGCTGTTCGTGTCGAAGGTCCAGCGCCGGGTGAAGGCGCCGCCCCTCCAGTCCCAGGCGGCTATGACGCTGCGCGTGTAGTAGCCGCGCGCCATGATCAGGGACGGCCTGGCGCCGTCCAGATAGGCCGTGCCGGCGAGGAAGCGGTCGACCCGGTTGCCGTAGGAGTCGCCCCACGAGGACACCGTGCCGCGCGCGGGGACGTAGTCGACGGTGCCCATCGCCGCCCCCGTCCTGCCGTTGAACATCGTCAGGAACTCGGGACCGGACAGGATGTATCCGGAGGAGTTGCGGTGGTCGGCGGAGGAACTGCCGATCACCTTCCCGGTACCGTCGACGCTGCCGTCGGCGGTCTTCATCGCCACCTCCGCCCGGCCGTCGCCGTCGTAGTCGTACACCTGGAACTGGGTGTAGTGCGCGCCGGAGCGGATGTTGCGCCCGAGGTCGATACGCCAGAGCCGGGTGCCGTCGAGGCGCACTCCGTCGATGACCGTGTTGCCCGTGTAGCCGGACTGGGAGTTGTCCTTGGCGTTGGTGGGCTGCCACTTCAGCACGAAGTCGAGTGCGCCGTCACCGTCCAGATCGCCTACGGACGCGTCGTTGGCCTCGTAGGTGTAGGAGACCCCGTCGGGCGTGGTCCCGCCTGCGGGCGGACTGATCGGCACGTCCTTGTATCCGGAGCGGAACTGGATCGCGTGCACGGAGTCGCTCTGCTCCACGCCGCCGACGACCGCGCGCACCGTGTAGTCGGCGGTGGCGGGCGCTCCCGCGTGGAAGTAGTTGGTCGAGGTGGTGACGGGCGAGGTGTTGACCTTGGTGCCGGCCCGGTAGACGTTGAAGGAGACGTTGTCGGGGTCGGTGCCGAGCCAGCGCCAGCTGACGAGGTTTCCGCTGTCGGTGTGCACGCTCACGACGCCGCGGTCGAGTGCTTCGGCCTGCCGTGCCGTGGCGGCCTGCGAGGCGGGACCGAGTGCCACGAGCCCGCCGACGGCGAGCAGGCCTGCCGTCAGGGCGCCTGTCAGCGCGCGGGTACGGGTGACACGGCGTCCGCGGCGTGGGCGGGGATCGGTGTGGGGAAGCAGAGGTTCCACGAGAGGCACCTTCTGGCCGGGGATGGCTTACGCCCCCTCAGTTGCTCCCGGAAGCCGAAAGGTTGCCACCCGGTTCCGTTCGGGCCGCGTCCGGCCGCCCCCGCCCCACGCCGGCCGCGTGCGCCGCGGCGTGCAGCGAGCGCAGGGCGAGCAGGAGGAAGCCGATGTCGTCGAGATAGACGGGGTCCGGCACGAGGTCGACGGGCGACACGGTGTAGAGCACCGCCGCCCACACGAGCGCCTTGTTGCGCAGGGGGATGCCCGCGTCGATGAGGAGCCTTCTGGCCCGGATGACGCGCACCAGCAGGACGGCGGCGGCACCCGCCATGAGCAGGAGGACGAGCGCGCCGATGATGAGCCAGACCGAGGTGTCCATGCCTCATCATCTCCCGGAGGGGCGGCCCGGGCCGCCAGGTGTCACCCGTGGCTCCTGGCCTGCTGCCGGGCGCGACGACGCTTCAGGGCACGGCGTTCGTTCTCGTCCAGGCCTCCCCACACACCCGCGTCCTGTCCATTGTCCAGGGCCCAGTCCAGGCACTGTTCACGCACGGGGCAGGTTCCGCAGACGGCCTTGGCCTCCTCGGCCTGTACGAGCGCGGGGCCGGTGCTGCCGATGGGGAAGAACAGGTCGGGGTCCGCTTCGCGGCACGCCGCGTGCGAGCGCCAGTTGTCCATGATTCTCACTCCTTCTCGCGGGGATCGGTCCGTTGGTCCCGGTCGGTCGGATTCCGCTTCGTTTCGGTTCCGCACTGTGCGCCTGACCGTCATCGGGCGTTCGAAACCACAACAGGCCCGGAGTTCACGGGTTTCCGGCGCTCGGCGTCGCGTTCGGCAGCGGTGATTCCGGGTGGGGGGCGGTCGCACACGCGCCGTCCAGCCGGATGCGGTAGTCCATGACGGCGTCCGGTTCGTCGATGATGTCCACCCGGGAGCCGGGGATCTCCAGCATCGCCCGGTCGCCGATCTCCGGGGCCGGGACGCGCAGCAGGTGCAGCGGCGGGACGCCGGTCATGGGGTGCGGCGGAAAGTCGAGGGGCACGATCTGCAGCGTGAGATGCCGACGGTGCGCGGCCTCTTCCAGCGCCGCCCTCTGTCCGGCCATCACCGAGGGTCCGCCGACGCTCGTGTGGAGGGCCGAGGCCGGGAACAGGGCCCAGAGCGCGGCACCGCGCTCCTCCAGCCGGCGCTGCCGCTCCGCCAGCAGTTCGAGGTGCCGGTCACGCCGAGGCGCCGCGTCGGCGGTGAGGGCCCGGCACAGTGCCGCCTCGTAGGCCTGGGTGCGCAGCAGCTCGGGCACGAGCGCGGGGTGCCAGGTCCGGACGACCGCGGCGGAGGACTCGATTCCGATGACCTCCTGCCGCCACGGTTCCATCACGTCCCGCCACCGGTGCCACCAGCCCGGGAGGTTCGCGGCGGCGAGGCCCGCCATGATCGGCTCGGCCTCCGCCGGGGGTACCGCGTAGCACTCCAGGAGGACGCGGACCTGATGGGCGTCGAGCCCGGTCTCCGCGCGCTCGATCCGGCGGACGGTGGCGGGGTGGGCACCCAGGGCCACGGCTGCCGCCTGGAGGCTGACACCTGCGCGTTCCCGCAGCGCACGCAGGCGGGCCACCAGGACGCGGTGTTCGACGGTGGGGCCGGAGCGAGGCCTCATCCACGTCCCCTTCCTCGCGCGCTCCGATGTGTGCGGGTCGGAGCGGCCTCAGCGCTGAATCGGAAGCATCCAGACATTCTGCCTCTTGCAAAGTATGCACTTTGCACCGAGGGTACGTACATGTCGGAAATAGTCGCGTGCGCGCGTCTGGCGCCTGAAGGCGCGGGCGGACGGAGCGCCCAGAGCTGGTGGATCCCCCGCCTCCCACGGGGTGTCCCCGTGGCCAGGCACCGCGTGCAGGAAGCCATGCGGGGCTGGGGGGAGCCCGACGAGCGCGTCGAGACGGCAGCCCTGGTCGTGACCGAGCTGGTCGCCAACGCGGTGGAGCACACCGCGGGCCGGCGGATCCGGTGCCGCCTCCTGCGGACCCGTGGCCGGGTGCGCATCTGTGTGTGGAACCGGGGCCGGCGGCACATCCCGGCACTGCCGGGTCCGAGGGACCCGGAACCGTACGGCGGACCGGGGAGCGGGGCCCACCGCACGGACGCCCCCGGACCGGTGGCGTCCTGGGGGCCGCACGGCGCCGGTGACGGCTTCGGTCTCGCGTCGGTGACCGAGGACGGCCGGGGCCTGATGCTGGTGGACGCGCTGGCGAGGCGATGGGGCACGCGCACCAGCGTGTCCGGACGGCTCGTCTGGGCCGACCTCTGATCATCCGGGACGGTCAGGCGGGCACCGCCCGGCACTCCGGGTGACCCCAGCCGTTCGGATTCTTCGCGATCATGTCCTTCGCCGCGTACGGCTTCCCGCAGTGGCACCGGCCGGCGAACTTCGCGCGGATCGTGGCGCCCGAGCGCGTCCGGGCCGTGGAGCCCTGCGGGGACCCGCCCCTGGCCGATCCACCGGCGGCCGCCCGGCTCTTCGTCGAGCGGGCGGGTGCGGGTACCGGCAGGTCCGCGGCGCCGTACGCCGTCCCGGCGGCCTGTTGCGAGACCGCCACCTCACTGGCCGCCTGGTCGGCCAGAGCGTTGAGCGGGTCGCCGTCCACCTGGTGCGCCGGAACGTAGCGGAAGGTGACCGTGCGGCTGCTCAGCAGCTCGTCGATGCCGACGACCAGTTCCCGGTTGGCGACCGGCTTGCCGGCCGACGTCTTCCAGCCGTTGCGCTTCCACCCCGGCAGCCACTTGGTCACCGCGTTCATCGCGTACTGCGAGTCCATGCGCACCTCGACGGGTACGGCCGGATCCGTCGACCTCAGCAGCTCCAGCAGGGCGGTGAGCTCGGCGACGTTGTTGGTGGCGGTTCCCAGGGGGCCCGCTTCCCACCGTTCGGGGTTGCCCAGGCCATCGGCCACGACCCACGCCCAGGCCGCAGGTCCCGGATTGCCTTTCGATGCCCCGTCACACGCGGCGATGATGCGCTCGTCCATGCTCCGATCATGCCAGTCCGGAAGGTCAGGGCACGATCGAGTCGATGTATCCGCCGTCCACCCGCATCGCCGCGCCCGTGGTGGCCGACGCCTGCGGGGAGCTGAGGTACACGACCAGATGTGCGATCTCCTCCGGCTCGATCAGGCGCTGGAGCAGGGACTGCGGCCGGTGCAGGCGCATGAACGCACGCTGGGCCTCGTCCCACGGAAGGTCGCCGCCCACGAGCTCGTGGACGAAGTCCTCGACACCTCCGGTGTGGGTGGGCCCGGCGATCACCGAGTTGACCGTCACCCCGGTCCCCGCGGCCTCCTTGGCGAAGCCACGGGAGACGGCGAGCAGCGCGGTCTTCGACATGCCGTAGTGGATCATCTCGGCGGGAATGACGATCGCGGAGTCGCTCGCGATGTTCTGGACGCGCCCCCACCCGCGCTCGGTCATGCCGGGCAGGTAGCGGCGGATGAGGCGCACCGCGCTGAGGACGTTGGTGTCGAAGTAGGCGCGCCACTCCTCGTCGGTGATGTCCAGCGGGGGCCGTGAGCCGAAGATGCCGAGGTTGTTGACGAGGATGTCGGTGGCGGGCACGGCCTCGTGGAGCTCCGCCGCCCCCTCCTCGGTGGCGAGGTCGCAGGCGACCGTGAGGACGTCGGCGTCCGGCTCGGTGCCGCGCACGACGCCCGCCGCCCCGTCGAGCCGTTCCTGCCCCCGCCCCGTCAGCACGACGCGCGCTCCGGCGCCGGCCAGCCCGGTGGCGATGGCGAGGCCGATGCCCTGGGAGGAGCCGGTCACGACCGCTGTCCTGCCGGCAAGATCGATGCGCACCCTGCGGTCCTTCCGTCCGATGTCCACGGCGTGCGGGGTTCTCACCCTGTCACTCCGTGGCCCCGGACGCCTTCCGGCCGCCCGCTCACCGGCAGGACGGGGCGGCGGTCCGGGGTCCCGGCCGGAGGAAGCCGGCCGGGACCCCGTCACGTCTAGAGAACGCCGGACTCGGAGACGGCGATCTTCGACTTGGTCCTGCCGGTCGAGGAGCCGTACGACTCGATCTTGCGGACGAGCTCCATGCTCGCCTCGTCGGCGACCTCGCCGAACACCACGTGCTTGCCGTCCAGCCACGGGGTGACGACGGTGGTGATGAAGAACTGCGAACCGTTGGTGTTCGGGCCGGCGTTGGCCATCGAGAGCAGACCCGGCTTGTTGTGCTTCAGGGTGAAGTTCTCGTCGGCGAACTTCTCGCCGTAGATGCTCTTGCCGCCGGTGCCGTTGCCCCGGGTGAAGTCGCCGCCCTGGAGCATGAAGTCCGGGATGACCCGGTGGAACGGCGAGCCCGCGTAGCCGTAGCCGTGCTCGCCGGTGGCCAGCGCGCGGAAGTTCTCCGCGGTCTTGGGGGTCACGTCGTCGAAGAGGTTGAACACGATCCGCCCAGCGGGCTCGTCGTCGATGGTGATGTCGAAATACGCCTTGATGGTCATGAGCCCATCCTGACATCACCGGCCGCCCTTCGATGCACAGGCCCCGCCCACCGGCGGCCGGGGCCGCACGAGCGCGGCGTACCACGGGGGCGAGCCGTGGTACGCCGTTTCAGTCAGGGAGAACGCCGCTTCCCCCTACCGGTACTGCTCAGCGGTTGCCGCGGTGACCGCCGTTGCGCTGGCCGTCGCGGTGGCCACCGTCGCGGTGCCGGCCCCACGACTCGGAGTCGACCCGGTGCCCGCGGTCGTCACGGAGCGTGGCGGTGTCCCTGCTGTCCCACACGTAGTTGCGGCGGTCCTGGTACACGTCGTGCCGGGTGTCCCGGCCGACACCGGTGTGGACGCGGACCGAGGAGCGTCCGGGCAGCCGCAGGTCGAACCTGTAGGTGCGGCGGCTCTCGTCGGTGAGCGTCCAGCCCCGCAGGTTGACGGAGTGACGGCTGGTGTTGGTGACGGTGACCCACTCGGCGTTCAGGCTGCGGTTGGAGCCGTTGTCGCGGCCGGGGCTGTCGTGCTGGATCTCACCCAGGACGACAGCCGAGCGCTGCGCCGGCCGGTGCTGGCCGCGGTCCCGGCCATCGGCCGTCGCCGGGAGGGCCGCTGCGGCGAGCAGAGCTCCTGAGGCGAGAACGGTGGCGGTGATCCGTCGTGCGGAACGGGACATGGAAACCCCTCATCATGCGGGCCCGGAAGGGAGCACCGGGCGTTTTCCGACCCCGGCGTCATGCCGGGAACGCAAACTTTGTCCCGCTTCCGACGTGGCCGAAAGATGCCCTGGTCCGTGTGACGAAGTGCGGACATTTCTGTCACGGACGACTGCATTCGGCACACACCCGAACGGTCGTAGACCTGTCAACCGTTGATCGTTGCACCGACCCTTCACGGGGCTCGTTCACCTGGTCACGGCGCCCCGTTCACCCCGGCTCCGCCACCCCGGGCGCCACCGTACGGATCACACGGATCCGTGTAACAGGAGCGACAGCGCTTACCTGGACAAATGTTCCGTTACCGACGGGAAAGGAGCTCGTGCGTTCGAGCCTTCAGTGCCCATCGCGCAGGGGCGAGACGGACGCGCTGACCGCCACTCGTGACCAGCGCGTTCACCGGCGTCATCGGGTCCAGGGCCATCGTCCTGGCCAGCAGGACGCCGACGGCCAGCGGGAGCAGGGTCACGGCCAGCGCCGTGCCGGCACAGGCCAGGTTCTGGATGCGGGGGCGCGAGGGCGCGTCGGGGACCATGGCTGCCATTCGACCAGCGAGGTCCCGCACCGGGATCGGGTCACGTACTCAGGCGTACGGCGCCGGCGTACTCACGTCGGGGTACGCCTCCCGCTCCGCCCTCCGGGCGCGGTTCAGCCGTCCTGCCCGCGCCGGCCCACGGTGTCGGCCCGGCCGCCGGCTCCCAGGAGTCCGGTCGCCTCGAACGGAGCGTCGCGCTCGAGCCTGGGCAGTTCGCGCTTCGAGTACGCCGTGACGACCGGAGGCATCGCCGCGCGCACCAGTTGTGCGGCGCGGAGCCATCCGGGCGCGTACACGGCGGCGCTGCGCCGTTCGACCGCCCGCACCATGCGGCGCGCCACGGTCTTCGCCGGGTAGACCTTGCGCGCGGGCCTCGGCATGTGCGCCCGCAGCTCACGCAGCACCGGTTGCCGGTCGGCGTCACGGATCATGTCGGTCTCGGTCCAGTTCATGTAGCCGATGCCGACGCCCACGTGCTGATGCGCGAGTTCGGCGCGCAGCGCGTGCGCGAACGACTCCACACCGGCCTTGGACGCGCAGTAGGCGCTCATCATGGGTGCCGCGCCGATGGAGGCGAGCGAGGCGATCTGGAGGTAGTAACCCCGCGTGGCGAGCAGGTGGGGCAGGAAGACGCGCGCGGTGATCGAGCTGCCGATCAGGTTCACCTCGATCACGCGCCGCCAGGTGGCCGGGTCGGATCCGGCGAAGGGGCCGCCCTCGGCCAGACCGGCGTTGGCGACGACGATCGATGCCGGCCCGAGCCGCTCCCGGACGTCGTCGGCCGCCCGCGCCATGCCCGCCTCGTCGGCGACATCGACTTCCCAGCACTGTGCCCGGCCGGGAAGCGAGTCCCGAACCCGGGCCAGCCCCGCCTCCTCGCGGCCGAGCAGAGCCACGGTGACGCCACGGCTTCCCAGCTCTCTCGCGACGGCCGCGCCGAGACCCCTCGCGGCGCCGGTGACCACGGCGACGCGGCCTTGCAGACAACCGGCTGGTCCCGTCATACGTGTCTCCTCGGGGTCGACCGCGACGGCGCCGGGTGGCGCCGCCCCGCGCGGGGACTGTCCTTCCACCTAAGCATTCCCGGCGGCCGGCCGCCCGCGCGAGGGAACGGCGCGGGAGGGAGCGGCGCAGGCGTGCCGCGCCCCTTCCGACCGCGCGGCGGACTCGGCACCCGGGCGGGACGGGGGCCCGGACGGGTTCTCATCCCGGAGGGGTGGACGGGCCCCAGTGGGAGAACCGCGGAAGCCACTTCACCCGGTACTCGGGGTGCCCGGCGTGCTCGGCGGCCATCTGCCGGACGACGAAGCCCAGCCCGACGGCACGACCCGACGCGAAGTCCTGGGCCGGGCGGTCGGTGTCCAGGGGTGCGATCTCCTCGTACTCGTCCAGGAGCACCCTGGTGGTCTCGATGCGGCGCAAAGTGCGCGCCGGGTCCTGGAAGGCGATGTGCCGGTCGTAGGCGCGCGACCGTACGACGAACGCGATACCGCTCGTCCGGTCGTGCACCTCGCCGGGCGCCTCGGCCGGAGTCCGCCAGCCGTCGCCTCCAGCTTCCCGGGCGATGCCCTCCTCCTCGGCGAGGCGTGCCCGCACGAAGGCCAACAGGTCCGAGTTGTCTGCCATCTGGTTTCCGAATCCTTCTCCGTCACAGACCGCCGCGACTGATCCACTCAGCGCCACGGACCCGTTCTGCCCGACCAGCAGAGGATGCCTCACCGGGGCGCCGCGGGCGCAGTCCGCACGGCGCGCGTCCGCATGACGGACACCGTGTCCGGCTGCGGCCGGCGGGAGTCAGCCGGACGGGGCCCTGCGTGCGGCCATGAGCAGCGCGATGTCGTCCGGCCGGTCGTCGTCCTGCCTGGCCTGCCGGATGATGCGGTCCGCGGTCTCGGCGAGCGGCATGTGGCCCACCGCGGCCAGGGTGCTGCGCAGGCGTTCGATGCCCTCGTCGATGTCCGTGCCCGACTTCTCCACGAGTCCGTCCGTGAACAGCGCCAGGACGGCTCCCGGGCCGAGCCCGAGCTCCGTGACGGGATACGACGCCTCCGGGTCCACGCCCAGCACCACACCACCGGCGAGCTCCAGGACCTCGGCCCGGCCGTCGGCGTGCCGCAGGACGGGCTGGGGGTGGCCGGCGCGTACGGCCCGGGTGGCACCGGTGGCGGGGTCGAGCAGCACGTAGCAGCAGCTGGCGAACTGACCGGGGTCCAGACCGATGAGCAGCCGGTTGGTGGCGCTCATGATCTCCTGCGGCTCGTGCCCGATCAGGGTGAAGGCCCGCACGGCGCTGCGCAGCTGGCCCATGGTGGCTGCCGCGGCCACGCCGTGGCCCTGGACGTCCCCGATGACCAGGGCCAGGCCGCCCCCGGTCTCGATGACGTCGTACCAGTCGCCTCCGATCTCGATGTCCTGGGTGCCCGAGAGGTACCGCCCGACGGTCTCCACGTGGTCGACGACGGGGAGCCGGTGGGGCAGCAGGGCGTCCTGGAGTCCCCGGGCGAGCGCGGCCTCGGTGTCGTAGCGCTGTGCGCGCTGGAGTGCCTGGGCGATGAGCCCGGCGAGCGCGGTGAGCACGGTGCGCTCCTCGGGGCTGAACCCGCGGGGCTGGTCGAAGCCGAGGATGCACGAGCCGACGGGGCGGCCCGAGGCGATGAGCGGCAGGAAGGCACGGGCTCCGACACTGGCGTCCATGGGGATGCCGGGATAGGCGTCGCCCAGTTGTTGCATGGACTCGAAGAACAGGGGCCGGCCGGTCGTGAGCGTCTCCACGCCGGGGATGTGCGTGTCGAGGCCCACCCCGTCGAACCGGTCGAGGAAGCCCTTGGGGAAGCCCGTCTCCCAGGCAAGGTAGAGGCGCCGTTCGTTCTGCAGGTAGATGGCGAGCTGTCTGCCGCCGAAGGCGGGCAGGAGCTCCTCCGTGACCACGGCCGAGACCTGGCGTGCCGTGACGGCCTCCGTCAGGGCGATGGCCAGGGCGACCGGCCGGTACAGGACCGCGGAGCGGTCGGCCGGAGAACCGAGCTCCCCGCCCGGGGTGGCGCCGGACTCCGGTGTGTGGCCGGGCCGCCCGGAGGGGCTGAAGGTGATCGTGACGCCGTCGCGGCCGGGGAACATCGACACGGACAGCCACTCGGTCGGGGTGCGCCGGGCCAGGAAGTGGACGGGGTCGTCGGAGAACAGGGACGCGCGGCGGTGGTCCTCGTAGGCGGCGTTCGCCAGCCAGGGCAGCGCCTCCCCGAGCGGTCTTCCGGTGAGATCCGCCCGGGTGTGGCCGAGGATCCGCTCCGCCGCCGGGTTGGCGTAGGTGATCCTTCCCAGCCGGTCGTGGGAGAGCATGCCGCGCGGGATCCGGTCGGCCGCGTCGGGCACGGCCGGACCCGCGCCCTGGTCGAACAGGACACCCGTCACCCGGCCCGCCGGGCCGGCGCGTTCCCCGTGGCCGGAGAGCTCGGCCAGCAGCGGTCGGCCGTCGGGGCCCCAGAGAGACATCCGGCGCACGTGAGGCTCCGCCGACCGTGCGGCCCTGCTCCCCAGCGTCCGCAGGCCGTGGGCGTCCTCGGGCAGCAGGCCGGCCGTGAGCGCCTCCATGGAGCGCACGGGCGCGCCGGTGGGTTCGTGGCCCAGGATCTCGTGCGCGCAGTCGTCCGCGGTCACGGTGCCGCTGTCCATGTCCCACTCGAAGTGCCCGACCCGCATCTGCCGCGCGGTTCCCGAAGGCAGTCGTACGGGCATGGGCTCCCCGTCCCACTCTGCGGGCGCGTCCTGTGCGGCGATGTCGGCTCCGAGCCTCCCCGCGACGGCTTCCATGCGACGCCGGTCGGCGCCGCCGACCGGCACGCCCCGGGTCGCGTAGCGCAGGACGACGAGCACCCCCACGGGTGTCGTCCCGGTCGACACGGGCGCGTAGAGCGAGCCGAAGGGGAACGGCAGGCCCGCCATCAGCTGCGGGAACCTGCGCATGGCCTCCTCGGCGTCCCCCAGGTACACCGGCCGGCCCGAGCGGTAGGCCTCGGCCACCGGGAAGGGCCGGTTCACGTGCATGCGCCACCAGGGGCGCATGAGCGCGCCGGGCAGCCCCGCGAGCACCGCCATCAGCAGGAGCCCCGGGGTGCGGGAGCGCAGGTACACCCCGCCCGCGTACCCCCCGACGGCGTCGACGGCACTCACCACGGCCTGGGCGAGCACCAGCGACAGTCCGTCGGGCGCTCGGCTGCCTTCGGGGCTCCAGGTCACACAGCCAGGATGCGCACCCGCGCGCGGCTGCGCATGTCCACGGGCGTCACTCCGCCCAGGGCGCCGAGGGCTCCGTGCCCGCCTGGGCGCACACCGAGGCCGCGACCTCGGAGGCGTAGGCCAGCATGTCCCGCACCTCCTCGGGCTCCGGGGTCGCCGTGAAGGTGCCGAGAGCGCCCATCCTGCTCAGCAGGCCAGCTGCGAACGCGTCCCCCGCGCCGATCGTGTTGACCACCCCGACCGGGACGGCCGCCACGGACACGGGTGGCGCCGTGGCGGTGTACGCCGTGCTGCCCCTCACGCCCCGGGTGAGGACCACCAGGCGCCCCCCGGCCGCCAGCTTCCGGCACGTCTCCTCCGGATCGGCTCCGGGCCACAGCCGCTCCAGGTCCTCGTCGCTGGCCTTCACGACGTGGGCGAGGCCGCACAGCTCGCGCAGCGCCGCCGCTCCCTGGTCCGCGCCCAGGGTGCGGTCCCGGCGGACGTTGGGGTCCACCACCAGGAGGGAGTGCTCGGCAGCCGCGCGGGCGGTCGCCCGCACGGCCGACGCCGCGGGCTCCACCACGGCCGCGAGGCCGCCCGCGTACACGGCCCCGAACTCGGCCGCCCGCGCGGAGAGGTCCGGCAGGCGGAACGTGGCCGTGTCCTGGAGGTGGAAGTGGTAGCCCGTCCCTCCGGCGCCCGGATCGGCCACGGCCAGGGCGGTGGGCAGGCCCGAGTGTTCACAGAGGGCGAGGTCGACCCCGGCCGCCCGCAGCCGTGACTCGATCGTGCGGGCGAAGCCGTCGTCGCCGAGTCCCCCGGCGAACACCGCCGGGGTGCCGAGCCTGGCCAGCCCCACGGCGACGTTCGCCGGAGCCCCGCCGAACTGGGCGGCCCGCACGCCGCCGTCCCCGTCGACGGGCACCAGGTCGATGAGCGCCTCGCCGAGCACCAGGACGGCACCGGGCCCGCCGGTCACGGCTCCACCACGATCTTGCGGCCGATGCCCGCCTTGAAGCGGTCGATGGCCTGCGGGTACCGGTCGAGCGGCAGCCGGTCGCTGATGAAGACGGCGGGGTCGAGGACTCCGGTGGCGAAGAGTGCGGCAGCGCGTTCGTAACTGTGCAGGACGGCCATCGAGCCGGTGATGGTGATCTCCTGGTTGTAGATCCGGTACGGCTCGATGACCGCCGTCGTCGCGTAGTCGGCGACCCCGAACTGCAGGAACGTCCCTCCCTTGGCGACCCGTCCCAGGCCGTCCTGGATGGCCGCCGCGTTGCCGGTGGCGTCGATGACGACGTCCCAGCCGCCGGGGCGGTCCAGCTCGTCGGCCCCGGCCGCCGCACGGGAGCAGCCGAGGAGGCCGGCCGTGGCGAGGCGGTCGGGGTTGACGTCCAGGACGTCGACCCCCGCCGCCCCGGTGCGCTTCGCGAGCTCCAGCATCATCAGACCCATTGTGCCGGATCCGTAGATCAGCACCTCGGCTCCGAGGGTGCTGCTCAGTACGTCGTAGCCACGGACCGCGCAGGACAGTGGCTCGATGAGGGCGGCGTCCTTCACGTCGATGTGCTCGGGCAGTCTGACGCAGTTGGCCACGGGGGCGACCGCGTACTCGGCCGCGCCGCCTGCGACGGTGACACCGATGGCGGCCCAGCGTTCGCAGAGGTTGCCGCGTCCGCTGCGGCAGTAGCGGCACTCGTGGCAGTGCAGGGAGGGGTCGACGGCGACCCGGTCGCCGATGGCCAGCTCCGTGACGTCGCGTCCGACGCCCACGACCTCACCGGCGAACTCATGGCCGGGAACGAGCGGCAGGGTGGGCGCGAACTCGCCCTGGAGGATGTGGAGATCGGTCCCGCACAGTCCGCACGAGGCCACCGACACGACGACCTCGCGGGGGCCGGGCGTGGGGTCGGGAACGGTGGTGACGGAGACCTTGCCGGGGGCTTCGACGATCGCTGCCCGCATTACTTCACTGCTCCAAGAGACAGGCCCTGGACGAGTTTGTCCTGGGCGGCGTAGCCGGCGGCGAGCACCGGCAGGGACACGACGACGGACGCGGCGCACAGCTGGGCGAGGAAGAGGCCCTGGCTGGTGACGAATCCGGTGAGGAAGACGGGGGCGGTCTGGGCGACGACACCGGTGAGCACCCGCGCGAAGAGCAGTTCGTTCCAGCTGAAGATGAAGCAGATCAGCGCGGTCGCCGCGATGCCGGGGGCGGCCATCGGTGCGACCACCCGGGCCAGGACGGTGGGCAGCCTCGCGCCGTCCACCTGCGCGGCCTCGATCACGGACACCGGCACGTCCGCGAGGAACGACTGCATCATCCACACGGCGATCGGCAGGTTCATCGAGGTGTAGAGCAGGACGAGGAGCCAGATGTTGTCCAGCATCCCGGCGTTCTTGGCGAACAGGTAGACGGGGAGGAGGCCCGCGACGACAGGCAGCATCTTCGTGGAGAGGAAGAAGAACATGACGTCCGTCCACTTGGGGACGCGCCGGATGGAAAGGGCGTACGCCGCCGGAAGCGCCAGCAGGAGCACCAGGACCGTGGAGAAGAACGAGGCGCCCAGGGAGTTGAGCAGGGGCGGCCACGGCGTGACGCCGGTGTCGGAGCCGAAGAAGGCGCGATAGCCGTCGAGGGTGAGCGGCGCGAACACGGACGGCGGATTGGTGGCGGCGTCCGGCTCCGCGTGCAGCGACGTGAGCAGCATCCAGAGCGCGGGCAGGCAGAAGACGAGTCCTGCCACCCAGGCCAGCAGGCCCAGAGCGGTGGAGCGGCGTCGGGCCCGCCGCAGCACGCGTTGCGCGGACGGGGCGGGGACGGGGACGGTGGTCATGCGCGGTTCGCCTCCTCGCTGAAGAGGGACGAGACGGTCCGGAGCGCGAAGGTGGCGATGATGATCGTGCCGATCACCACCACGACTCCCGCGGCGGACGCCAGTCCGTATTCATGGGCCTGGTAGAAGGTCTGGTAGATCGTGTACGGAAGGTTGGCGGTGCCCAGTCCGCCGGCGGTGATCGTGAACACCGCGTCGAAGTTCTGCACGATGTAGACGGCTCCGAGCAGGACGCCCAGTTCGAGGTACCGGCGCAGATGCGGCAGGGTCAGGTAGCGGAAGGTCTGCCAGGCGCTCGCACCGTCGAGGCGCGCGGCCTCGACGACTTCCGCGGGCCTGCTCTGCAGCCCGGCGAGGAGGATGAGCATCATGAACGGCGTCCACTGCCAGACCAGCGCGGCGATGACCGCGAGCAGCGGCATGTCCGCGATCCAGTCCGGCTGGCTCGGGTCCGTGTCGCCGAGGAGTTCCCCGATCCAGCTGAGGGCGCCGTTGAGGAGTCCGTACTCCGGGTTGTAGAGCGCGTGCTTCCACAGCAGCGCGGCCGAGACGGGCACGATCAGGAACGGCGTGATGAGAAGGGTACGGACCAGGCCGCGGCCGAAGAACGCGCGGTCCAGGAGCAGGGCGAGGGCCAGTCCGAGGACCACGGTCGCGAGGACGACACCCGCGGTCAGCAGGACCGTGGTGAGGACCGAGTCGCGAAGGGCCGCGTCGGTGAAGACGGAGGCGTAGTTGTCCAGGCCGTTGAAGGCCCGCTCGTCGGGGTTGAGGGAGTTCCAGTCGAAGAGGGAGATCACCAGGGTGGCCACGAACGGCAGCTGGGTGACGGCGATCAGGAAGACCAGGGCGGGCAGGAGCGGAGCCCTGGTGGCCCAGGCCCGGGGGCCGCTCCTCCTCGCGGGGGCGGGGCCGGGGGCGGACGGCCGGGGCGGGGACTGGGGGGTGGTGCCGGCTGCTGTGGTCATCGGTACTCCTTGGCGACCTGTTCGGCCAGCTTCTGGGAGGTGGCCAGCGCCTTGTCGACGGACTGGCGGCCGGCGATGGCGGCGCTGATCTCCTGCGCGACCCGGGTGCCGAGATCGGTGAACTCGGGGATGCCGACGAACTGGATGCCGGGCACGGGGCGCGGCTGGGTGCCCGGGTTCCTGGGATCGGCGCCGGAGATGGCCTGCTCGGTGACGTCCGCGAACGCACCGGCCGCCTTGCGGTACTCGGGATTGTCGTAGGTGGAGGCGCGTTTCCCTGCCGGGACGTCGGACCAGCCGCTGGTCTCACCGACGAGTGACTCGTACTCCTTGCTGGAGGCCCAGGACACGAACTTCCACGCGTCGTCGGCCTTCCTGGAGGCCTTCTGGATGCCCCACGCCCAGGTGTAGAGCCACCCCGAGCTCTTGGTCCTCTCGACCGGCGCGGGTACGTAGCCGATCTTTCCCTTCACCGGGGAGCCGGCGGCCTCGAGGGAGCCCGCTCCCGCCGTGGCGTCGTACCACATGGCGGTCTTGCCCTGTGTCATGTTGTTGAGGCACTCGGCGTACCCGGCCTGGGAGGCACCGCGCTCGCCGTGCTCGCGCACGAGATCGACGTAGAACTTCGTGGCCTTCCTGAACTCCGGTGAGGTGAGCCGGGGTTTCCAGTCCTTCGTGAACCAGGTGCCGCCCATGGTGTTGACGACGGTGGTGAGCGGGGCGACGAGCTCGCCCCAGCCGGGCAGTCCGCGCAGGCAGATGCCCTTCATGCCGGGCTCGGCGCCGTCCGTCTTCGCCGCGAGTCCGGCCACCTGCGTCCAGGTGGGGTGCGGGGGCATCGTCAGCCCCTTCGCCTCGAAGACGTCCTTGCGGTACATGAGGAAGGACGACTCGCCGTAGAAGGGTTCGGCGTAGAGCTTGCCCTCGGCGGTGAGTGACTCCCTGAGGGGTTCGAGGATGTCGTCCTGGTCGAAGGCCGGGTCCGCGGCGGCGTACGAGTCGAGCGGGTGCAGCCAGTCGTTCTTCGCGAAGAAGGGCACCTCGAAGTTGCTGATGGTGCCGACGTCGTACTGGCCCGCCTGGTTGGAGAAGTCCTGGCTGATCTTGTCGCGGACGTCGTTCTCCGGGAGCACGGTGAAGTGGACCTTGATGCCGGTCTCCGCGGTGAAGTGCTTCGCGGTGAGCTTCTGCAGTTCGACCATCTGCGGGTTGTTCACCATGAGTACGTTCAGCGCGTCACCGCCTCCGAACGCGGTGCCTCCGGCGCCGGCGCACCCGGAGGCGAGGAAAGCCATCACTGCCGTGCCCGCGACCGCACGCACGCGGATTCCACGGCGTCGTTGCTGGTGGGGCATAAGTTCTCCTGATCGGTCGTAGCGGCTCATGGATCGGTGCCGGTGCCCTCGCGGCTCCGCTTGACGGTTGTGGGCACGGCCGGGCTGCCCTCCGGCCTCGCGGCGGGAGCGGGAAGGCGGGCGGGGACGGGGACGGCGGGCGGGACCCGCGCCGGGTCCGGTCAGACCCGGATGACGTTCGGGCCGAGGAGCGAGTAGCGCTGGGCTTCCGCCGACGGCAGCCCGGTGTCGGTGACGATGGCCTCGAAGTCCCCGACCCCGGCGAAACGAAAGAAGCTGACCGCTCCGAACTTCGAGTGGACGCCTGCGAAGACCCGGCGGCGGGCGCTGCGCATGGCCTGCGCCTTGACTTCGCCGACGGCCGGGTCCGGGGTGGTCAGACCGTACTGGCGGGAGATCCCGTTGGCGCCGACGTACGCCAGGTCGATGACGAAGTCGGCGAGCATGCGGGTGGCCCAGTGGTCGACGGTCGCCATGGTGCTGCCGCGCAGTCGTCCGCCGAGCAGGAGAACGGCGGTCTTCTCGACGTCCGCGAGAACCGTCGCGACGGCCAGGGAGGCGGTGACCACGGTGAGCGGCCGGTCGCGCGGAAGCGCCTCGGCGATGAGCTGCGGGGTGAAGCCCTCGTCGACGAAGACCGTCTCGGCGTCACCGAGCAGGTCGGCGGCGGCTCGCGCGATCCGTGACTTCTGCGGCACGTGGTGGGTGGTGCGCATCGCCAGGGTGGTCTCGAAGCCTGCGCTCTCGACCGGGTACGCACCACCGTGCGTGCGCCGTACGAGGCCGTGCTCCTCGAGTGTGTGCAGGTCGCGCCTGATGGTCTCCTTGGCCACCTGGAAGCGTTCGGCCAGTTGGTTCACGTCGACGGAACCGTCCTGTCGGGCCGTCTCGAGAATTCCTCGTCGGCGTTCCTCGGTGCCCACGCCACCATCCCAGCGCTAGTACGGATCCGGTGTGGTCCCGGCGTCCGTTCGGGCCCACGCATTGTTTGTACAAGCATGAACGGCCGTTCGACCAGCTTCTTCGCGACCTGGCCTGCGCCCGTTCATGCCCGTTTCCTCACGGGCAGCCCGCTGGTGGCGTGGACGAGGGCGGGCGGCGAGAGGCCGGGTGGTGCCCGTTCCGCTCGGGAGGACGCCCGTTTCATGCCCGCAGGCGGTCACACAGGCATCCGGGCTTCTAGCACAGCCGCCTCGAGTTCACCGGCGGAACAGCCTGGAAATGTCTCATTGCACACCTCAATGCCTGATTTCGGCCAACAATCCCTGCCCCAAGCGTCTTCGGACAACCTCCGGCCACGGTTGTCGCCTCTCACGGGCAAAGCGACTCCACCGCCCCTCGGGGCACTCGGACATCGGAGAACGATGAGCATCAGAACCCCCCGCAGCCGCCTGTGGCGTCCGGCGGTCGCCGCCGCCGCGGCGATCACCGTGACCGCCGGCGTCGTCGCCGCGGCGCCTGACGGCAAGCAGGCGCGGACGTCCCCTCAGCTCGGTCTGGTCGCCGCTTCGAAGTCGGTGACCCTCGACTCGTGGAAGGAGGATCCGGGCGTCTACCTGGACCTCGGGACGTATCTCACCGCGTCCGGGGCGCCGCTCGAGCTGCGGGTGACCCGGAAGAGCTACAAGGACCCCGTCGTCGCCACCCAGGTCATCCGCGAGGGGAAGAAGACCCGCACCAGGGCGCTCCCCGAAGGCCTGGTGAAGGACTTCTCGGGGCTGCCGGACTTCGTCCGCGTCACGGTCCGGGACGCCTCGGGCAAGGCGGTGGTGAACCGTACGGAGTCGTTCTGCCCGAACAACGCGTCGGGCCGGATCCTGCCCGACGCCCCGTCCACGTCGAAGTATCCCGAGAGCTGCCCGACCAACCCCTTCACGCTCGGATCGGTGTGGGGCGTGGAGAGCGGCTGGGCGTCCAACACCTACGCCGGCTACTACGCGGCGCCGGTGGCCCTGCCGGCTGGGACGTACACCGCCGAGGTGTCCGTCACCCAGCGCTACCGCGATCTGTTCGGGATGACCGATGCGCCGCAGACCGTCAAGGTCACGGTGCGCGAGCGCAGTTGGGAGGAGGAGAGCCCCGCTGCCGCCGCCGGCGCCCGTTCCGCGTCAGGGCACGCGGGCCACGAGGCGGGACACTCCGGCCACGGCGGCCACGCCGGTCACACCGCGACGCGTACACCCGCCCCGGTGTCGGGTACCACCGGGGCGGGCCCCTCGTACAACGTGGGCCACGGTCCCCACCCGCCGGCTCCGGCCGCCGTGCCCTGGGCCGCGAAGCGCGCGGGGCTCCGGGCGGCACAGGGCGACGGGCCGGGTCGCACGGACGGCTCACGGCAGGCACCCGCGGCCCGGCCGAACGCCAAGCGTCCGACGGGCACGGCGACCGTGCCGGACGTCCCCAAGCCCGACCTGCGTTCCCTGCCCGCCTACGGCATCACCATCGGTCAGGGTGACACCGGCGCCCCCGGCAAGGACTACCTGGCCTTCAGCGCCAACGTGTGGAACGCGGGCCCGGCGCAACTCGTGGTCGACGGCTTCCGCAAGCCGGGCAACGAACTGATGGACGCCTACCAGTACTTCTACGACGCCTCGGGCAAGCAGGTCGGCTACACGCCCACCGGCACCATGGAGTGGGACCCCCGGCCGGGGCACGAGCACTGGCACTTCACCGACTTCGCGAGCTACCGGCTGCTGAAGGCCGACCAGAAGGAGACCGTGCGCAGCGGCAAGGAGGCCTTCTGCCTGGCCAACACCGACGCGGTCGACTACACGGTGAAGAACGCCAACTGGCACCCCGACAACACCGATCTGTCGACGGCCTGCGGCCAGGAGAACTCCATCTCCGTGCGGGAGGTTCTCGACGTGGGTTCCGGTGACACGTACACCCAGGACCTGCCGGGTCAGTCCTTCGACATCACCGGCCTGGCGAACGGCACCTACTACATCCAGGTGCTCGCCAACCCGGAGAAGCGGCTCAAGGAGACCGACCTCGGGAACAACAGCGCCCTTCGCAAGGTGGTCCTGGGCGGCAAGCCCGGCGCCCGCACGGTGACCGTTCCCCGGCACGACCTGGTCGACGCCCCCTGACACGCGGCCTCCCACGCGGCCCCCGGCCATCGCCCCGGGGGCCGCTGCCCTCACCTCGCAGCGTCAACCGCTGTCCTTCACACCTGAGTTGCTGTGGCAGACTTCGCAGGTGGAGCGGTCCACCCCATCTGCAACGGAGCTCGTCATGACGACTGGG
Organism: Streptomyces sp. ALB3; assembly: GCF_044385685.1. Taxonomy (NCBI): domain Bacteria; kingdom Bacillati; phylum Actinomycetota; class Actinomycetes; order Kitasatosporales; family Streptomycetaceae; genus Streptomyces; species Streptomyces sp. ALB3. Next base: position 480,667 of record NZ_JBISCE010000027.1, read on the forward strand.
ACACCTCACCCCCCGATCGACACCAGCAGGCCCCACTCGGCACGCGTCTACGACTCCCTGCTCGGCGGCAAGGACAACTACCCGGTGGACCAGGCGGTGGCCGAGCACCTGCCGGCCGAGGCCAAGGCCGGGGCGTTCCAGAACCGCGCCTTCATGAACCGCGCGACGGCCTGGCTGGCCGGCGAGGGCGTCAGCCAGTTCCTCGACATCGGCACGGGCATCCCGACCGCGCCGAACCTGCACCAGATCGCCCAGGAGATCAGCCCGCACGCACGCGTGGTCTACTGCGACAACGACCCGATCGTGCTGCGGCACGCGGAAGCCCTCCTGATCAGCCGGCCGGAGGGGGCCACGGACTACGTGCACGCGGACGTGCTCGAACCCGAGACCATCATCGGGGCGGCCCGCAAGGTCCTGGACTTCGACCGCCCCATCGCCCTCTCGCTCCTGGGACTCCTCCACTTCCTCCCCGACGACCAGGACCCGCAGGCCATCGTGCGCAGGCTGACGGCCGCGCTGGCTCCGGGCAGCTACGTCGTGCTGTCCCAAGGCGCGTCGGACGTGAACCCCGAGCGCGGAGAACAGGGCGCGGCGGAGTACTGCAAGGGCGGCATCCGGCTCGCGCTGCGCACCCGAGCCGAGTTCGCCCGCTTCTTCGAGGGCCTGGACATCGTCGAGCCGGGCCTGGTGACGGCTCCCGAGTGGTTCCGCGGCACGCCGGCCCCCGAGCTCGAGTTCAGCGGTGTCTACGTCGCTGTCGCCCGCATCCCGTAGCACCGGTCCGGAAGGGGACGCCCTCATGGCGGAAGGCCACCACCACCACCCGGCAGCCGAGGCGTTCGACGCCATCGGCGCCGACTACGAGACGGCCTTCGCCGGCTCGGCCGCGCACCACGCCTCGCTCGGCCGGCTGCTGGAGCGGCTGGCGCCGCACAGCGCCGTCCTGGACGTCGGCAGCGGAACGGGCCGCCCGACCGCCCAGGCGCTGGCGGCCGCCGGACACCGGGTGCTGGGTGTCGATGTCTCGCCCGTCATGGTGGAACTGGCTTCCGAGCGCGTCCCCGGGGCCTCCTTCCGCTGCGCCGACATCCGTGAGCTCCCCCTGGCGGAGGAGAGCTTCGACGCTGTCTGCGTCTACTTCTCACTGCTCCAGATGTCACGCGACGAGCAGCGCTCGCTCGTGTGCCGCCTGGCGGGGGCGCTCAAGCCGGGCGGCCATCTCGTCCTGGCGACCGTGCCACTGGACGTGGAGGGGGTGAGCGCCGTCTTCATGGGCCAGGAGGTACGGGTGACCAGCTTCGGCCCTGACGCGTTCAGGGCGCTCGTGACCGGGGCCGGGCTCAGCGTCGTACGGGCGCAGGAGACGGTCTTCACGCCGTCCCATCCGGGGGCGGTGCCCGAACCGCACCTCTTTCTGGACTGCCGCCGGTGAACCGGCCTCCTCCGGTCACCCCGGCCCGTCCAGATCCGGCTGCATCAGTTGCTCCGTCCAGATGACCTTGCCGCCGTCGTCGGTGTAGCGGGTGCCCCAGCGTTCGGCCAGCTGGGCGACGAGGAACAGTCCCCGTCCCCCCTCGTCCATGCTGGCCGCCTGGCGCAGATGGGGTGAGGTGCTGCTGCGGTCGAACACCTCGCAGATCAGCGTCCGGTCGCGGATGAGCCGTACGCGGATGGGGCCGGTGGCGTAGCGGATGGAGTTGGTGACCAGTTCGCTGAGGATCAGCTCGGTCGTGAAGGCCTCCTCGGCCAGGTTCCACTCCATGAGCTTGCGGGACACGTCGGAGCGGACTCCGGCGACCGCCGAGGGGTCGGACGGAACGTCCCACTCCGCCACGTCCTCGGCCGCGAGACAGCGGGTGCGGCCGACGAGGAGCGCGATGTCGTCGCGGGCCCTGGCGGGCACCAGGACGCGCAGGACGGCCTCGCAGGTCTCCTCCGGGGTCCGGTCGGGATGGCCGGACAGCGTCTCGCGCAGCAGTTCCAGACCTTCGTCGATGTCGCGGAGCCGGTCCTCGACGAGCCCGTCCGTGTAGAGCACCAGCCGGCTGTTCTCCGGGAGGCGCACGTCGAGGGTCTCGAAGGGCATGCCGCCGAGCCCCAGGGGCGGGCCGCCGGGCACGTCCGCGAAGACGGCCTCGCCGTCGGGGCTGACGATCACCGGCTGGAGATGGCCGGCCCGCGCCATGGTGCAGCGGCCGGACGCGGGGTCGTAGATCGCGTAGAGACAGGTCGCCCCGGTGACACCGCCCCCCTCGGAACCCTCGGCCGACTCGTCGAGATCGATCCGGGCCACGAGCTCGTCCAGATGCCACAGCAGTTCGTCGGGGGGCAGGTCCAAGGTGGAGAAGTTGTGGACCGCCGTGCGCAGCCGCCCCATGGTGGCGGCGGCGTGGAGTCCGTGGCCGACCACGTCGCCGACCACGAGCGCGACCCGGGCGCCGGGCAGCGGGATGATGTCGAACCAGTCACCGCCGACACCGCCCAGGCCTCCCAGCCCCGCCATCGCGGGGAGGTACCGGTAGGCGGCGTCGATGGCGCTCTGGTCGGGAAGGCCCTGCGGCAGCAGGCTGCGCTGGAGGGTCACCGCCACGTTGTGCTCGCGCGAGTAACGACGGGCGTTGTCTATGCTCACCGCGGCTCGGGCGACGATCTCCTCCGCCACGGACAGGTCCTCGTCCTCGAAGGCTTCGGGTCGCTGCGCCCTCCAGAACATGGCCACGCCCAGGATCACTCCCCTGGCCCGCATCGGGACGGCGATCATGGAGTGGAACCCGCACGCCACGAGGCGTGCGGCGCGTTCGGGGTCGGGCTCCTGCCAGCCGGAGAGCTGTGTCAGGTCGGTGTCCAGGACGGCTTCGCCCCTGAGCAGGCCCGCACCGATGTCGGTGCCGGGCGGGAAGCGGATCACCGAGCCCAGCGTGTGGAGTCCCGTGTCCTCGCGGGGCCCGCTGAACGCCGAGCGGCGCAGTCCGTCGGTGGTGGCGCGGGCGGCCGTGGGTTCCTCGCCTCGCAGCACTCCCTCGGCCAGGTCCACGGTGGCGTAGTCGGCGAACCTCTCCGTGGCGAAGTCCGCCAGTTCCTCGCACGTCCGTACGACGTCCAGGGCGGTGCCGATCTCGGTGCCCGCGTCGTAGAGCAGCTTCAGCCTGCCGCGCGCCATGGCGGCGCTGCCGGTGAGGGCCTGCAGCTCCGTGGTGTCCCGCAGGGTCGTCACGCTGCCGGGAGGCCCGCCGTTCCTGTCGGTGGCCCGTTGGCTGACGGCCAGCAGCCGGCCACCCACGGAGTGCACCTCGTCGGTCGCCCTGCGCCCCGAGGCCAGCAGCGCGGTGGTGACCGGGCCCAGCCCCAGCTCGGGTACGGGCGTGCCCTCGGCGCCCGGAGGGAGGCCGAGGAGCCGTCGCGCCTCGTCGTTGGCGAGCAGCAGCCGCCCGTCGCCGCCGACGATGACCACGCCCTCCCGCACGGCGTGCAGGACCGCGTCGTGGTGTTCGTACATCCGGGTCATCTCGGTCGGGCCGAGACCGTGCGTCTGACGTTTCAGGCGTCTGGTGACCAGTGCGGTGCCTCCCGTGGTCAGCAGCAGTATCCCGGCGGCCGAGCCGAACAGGAGGGGGAACTGGTTCTCGACGACGCCGCTCACGTTCTTGATGGTGATACCGGCGGACACCAGCCCCACCACCTCGCCGTTCGCGCCGGCCACGGGCACCACGGCCTGGACGAGAGGACCGATGGTTCCGTCGACCTTCTCGGTGACGACACGGCCGTCCAGGGCCGGCTCCACCTCGCCCACGAACTTCTTGCCGATCCGGTCGGGAAGGGGGTGGGTGTAGCGCACGGACTCCAGGTTCATGACGACGAGGAAGTCCACTCCGGAGCCCTTCCGCGCCGCCTCGGCCTTCGGCTGGAGCACGGCGGTGGGGTCGGGGCTCTCCAGGGCCGCTTCCATGCCCGGGCTGTTCGCGAAGGTCTCGGCCACGGCGACCGAGCGGTTGCGGGCCTCGCGTTCGCTGTCGGCGCGGGACTGCAGCACGAGCGCCGTCACGGATGCCGCGACGAGCAACACCACGATCGCCACCTGCAGGAGGAAGACCTGACCAGCGAGGCTCCTGATGCGCAGGAACGACCGCGGGCGGCCGTAGCGTCCGGCCATGTCCCCCTTTCTACACGGCTTCCCGCCTCCTCGCCGCCCCGCCGGCCTCGTGGGACATCGGATGCGGCCACCAGACACGCGGTCCGATGTCCAGGAAGAGGGAGGTGACCAGCACGGACCGCACGACGAAGGTGTCGAGGAGCACGCCCAGCGCGACCGCGAAGCCGATCTCGGCGAAGGCCACCACCGGGAGGGTCCCGAGCGCCGCGAAGGTGCCGGCCAGGACCAGGCCGGCCGAGGTGATGACCGCCCCGGTGGCCGCGAGACCGGTGACCACGCCGGCGCGGGTGCCCTGGTGCAGGGCCTCCTCACGGATGCGGGTGGTCAGGAAAATGTTGTAGTCGATGCCGAGCGCCACGAGGAACACGAAGACGAAGAGCGGGAAGTCCGTCGTCTCGCCCGCGTAGTCGAAGACATGGCGGAAGACGAGCGCGCTGACACCGAGCGCGGCCGCGAAGGACAGGACCACTGTCGCGATCAGCAGCAACGGCGCCAGCAGGGAACGCAGCACCAGAGCCAGGATGATCAGTACGACCAGCAGCACCAGCGGGATGATCAGCAGGTTGTCGTGGCGGGTGGCGGCGTCCATGTCGAGCGCCGCCGCCGTGTCGCCTCCGACCTGCGCGTCCGCGCCGGGAATCCGGTGCACGGCCTCCCTGGCCCGCTCGACGGTCCTCCTGGCCCGTTCACTGTCGGCGGCGTCGCTCAGGGTCGCCTCGAAGATGACCCGCCCGTCGTGCTCCGGACGTGCGCCGGGCGGTACGACCAGCGATCCCGGGACCACCCCTCGGGTGGCCTGGACGGCGGTGCGCACCTGGGCGCTCCGGTCCGCCGCCGCGATCACGACGAGAGGGCTGCCGCTCCCGGCCGGGAAGTACCGGTTCTGGATCTCCTGTCCGGCGATGGAGTCCGGTCTGCCGGTGAAGGAGTCGGCGTTGCTGAGACCCGCCGCTCGCAGCTGGACGAGCCCCAGGGACAGGGCCGCGAGCACCAGCGCGGTGGCCACCCAGTACCGGCGCGGACGCAGCGCGAGCCGGTGTCCGGTACGCGCCCAGAACCCGTGCTCGGTGGGCTCGGGGCTGCCGAAGTGCGGGACGACCGGCCAGAAGACCCAGCGGCCGAAGATCACCAGGAGGGCCGGGAGGAGCGTCAGCATGGCGACGAGCGCGACGGCCACCCCGATCGCCGCCACCGGACCGAGGCCCCGGGTCGAGTTCATCTCGGCGGCCAGCAGCACGAGCATGCTCAGCAGGACGGTCCCGCTGCTGGCCAGCACGGCGGGCCCCGCCCGGTGCAACGCCCGTGCCATGGCCTCGTGCCGGTCCTCGTGGCGTCGCAGTTCCTCGCGGTACCGGGCGACGAGGAGCAGGGCGTAGTCCGTGCCGGCGCCGAAGACCAGCACGGTGAGGATGCCCGCGCTCTGCCCGTTGACGGTGAGGCCCGCGTGCGCCGCGAGGAGGTAGATGAGGGCCTGAGCGGTGAGGAGGGCGGCGACGACCGCGACCACCGGCAGCACGAGCAGGGTCGGACTGCGGTAGGTGATCAGCAGCATGACGATCACGACGGCCAGGGCGGCGAGGAGCAGCGTCGAGTCGATGCCCGAGAAGGCCTCGGACGAGTCGGCCGCGACCCCTCCCGGGCCGGAGATGTGGACGCTGAGCCCTCCGCCGCCGCTTCCCACGACGTCCCGCACCGAGTCGACGGCCGGGCCGATGCGCTCCCAGCCCTTCTCGTCCATGGTGACCGGTACGAAGATCTGGGCGGCGGCCGGGTCGGCCCCGCGGGAGTAGAGCGGACCGCGGGTCTCCTCACCCCGTACGCCGTGGGCGCGCAGCGTCGTCAGCTGCCGCACGTCCTGGGTGATCCGGCCGCGGTCCGCCGCGGTCAGGCCGCCTTCACGCGCGTACACCACGACGGTGGTGATGATCTCGGGCCGGAAATCCATGGACTCGTCCCACACCCGGGTGGACTCGGCGCTGCTCGGCAGCCAGGAGGTGGCGTCGTTGTCCTGGGCGTCCATGAGTTTCCCGGCGAGCGGCGCCGCCAGGACGAGGACGATGAGCCAGAACACCACGACGAGCCACTTGGTCCGCCGTCCGCACAGCAGCCGGGCAACTTCGCGCATGCCGCTCCCCCGCCTCGTCCTGTTCCGTGGCGGCGACAGTAGGGGGCACGGGTGCGGGCGGGCCGGCGACATGCCGTGGGCGCCTTCCGCGGGCCCCGGTCGGACCAGCGCGGTGTTCGGGGCCCGGGCAGGAGGGCCAGGGGTGTGGAGACCGTCCGGCGCCCGTACGGATGCCGTGCCGTCCGTACGGGCGCGGACCCGGTGCCGGGGCCTACTGTCCGGCGAGACCGGTGTGCGCGATACCGCGGACGATCTGCCGCTGGAAGAACGCGAAGACGATCAGGAGCGGCATCCCCGCGATCACGAGCGAGGCCATGATCTGGGCGTAGCGCACCCCGAAGGTCGACTGGACGTTGACGAGGCCGACCGGCAGGGTCATGCCCCCCGGGTCGGTGGTGACGAGGAACGGCCAGAGGAAGTTGTTCCAGGTCGAGATGAAGGTGAAGATCGCGACGGCCGCCAGGACGGGCCGGGACAGCGGTATGACGATCGTCCAGAACACCCGCCAGCGTCCGGCGCCGTCGACGAACGCCGCCTCCTCCAGTTCCCTCGGTACGCCTTCGAAGAACTTGACCAGGATGAACACCATGGCCGGCACGGCGACCTGGGGCAGGATCACGCCCCAGTAGGTGTCGACGAGGCCCAGCTGGACCATCTCGCGGAAGAGGGGCGCGATGAGCACCTGAGGGGGCACCATGATGCCCGCGAGCACCAGCCCGTAGAGCAGTCGCCGGCCGCGGAAGTCGGTGCGGGTGAAGCCGTACGCCGCCATCGCGCACGTCACGACGGTCAGCAGGGTGGTCATGACGGAGATGTAGGCCGAGTTCAGGAGCCAGATCATCAGGTCGCCCGACTCCCAGACCTTGCTGTACGCGTCGAAGGTGACGCGCGAGCCGACCCAGGAGAGCGGTGTCCTCGTGGTGTCGCCCTCCGGTTTCAGGGAGGTGGCGACGGCCCAGGCCAGCGGGAGGAGCCAGGCCGCGGTGAGGAGCAGGGCGACGACGAGCAGGAGGACCCTGCCGGGCGCCCACCGCGGGCGGCGTCCCCCGGCGTCCGAGGACCGCTCGGAGCGTGCGGCCGGACGGGTGGTGACGGTGGCGGAACCGCTCACTTCGCGGCCTCCTCAGCTCGGCGCCGGGACAGCAACGGCTGCACCAGGGAGACGGTCAGGATCAGGGCGAAGAAGATGTAGGAGACGGCCGACGCGTAGCCGATGCGGTAGCCCGTGAAGCCCTGCTGGTAGACGTACTGGAGGATCGGCCGGGTGGACTCGTCGGGGCCGCCACCGGTCATGATGTAGACCTGGTCGAAGATCTTCAGCGAGGCCAGCACCTGGAGGACCACGACCAGACCGGTGGTGCGGCGCAGCATCGGCAGGGTGATGTGCCGGAGCCGGTTCCACGCGCCCGCGCCGTCCAGTTCCGCGGCCTCGTACAGGTGCGCCGGGATGGCCTGGAGGGCCGCGAGGTAGAGCAGGAAGTTGAAACCGACGGTCCACCAGACGGTGGTCGCCACGATGCTGAGCATGGCGTACCGCTCGTCCGTCAGCCAGCCGATCTCCGGTGTCAGTCCCACGGTCGCGAGCATCTGGTCGGCGAGACCGAAGCCGGACGGCAGGATCATGTTCAGGAAGAGCAGGCAGACGACCCCGGACGGCAGCAGGAACGGTGCGAACCAGCTGAGCCGCCACAGCCACTGCACCACCCGCAGCTGGTGGGCGATCAGTGCCAGCACGAGACCGACGACGACGAGGGGGACGGTGGACAGGACCGTGAACCAGACGGTGTTCCACAGCGACGACCACACCTCGGGGTCGCGCACCGCCTCGGCGTAGTTGTCCAGGCCGACGAACTCCCCTTCGGCGCCGGTGATGTTCTCGCTGGTGAGACTCATGCCGAGGCCCGATATCAACGGCCAGACCAGGAACACGGCGTACACGAGGAAGAAGGGCGCGATGAACACGAGACCGTGCTCGGTCCACTTCCTTCGCACGCTGCGGGCCGGACGTCCGGCCCGCTCGGCCGGCTTCGCCGTGGGAGCCGGTGCCGCCGCGGTGGTGGACGTCATGAGGAGGCTCCCGGAAGGGGGTTGCGGGTGTCGAGGAGTTTCCGCAGCCGGGCCTTGGCCTCGGTCAGGGCGTTGCGCGGGCTCCGGGAGCCGGTGAGAACGCCTGAGAACACGGCGCCGAGCTCGATCCACAGCCGGGAGGCGGAGCCGGCGAACCACGCGGGTTCGTCCAGTGCCACGTCGTCGATCACGGTGCGGTATTCGGACTGCGGCTTGAGAGCGAGGTAGGCCGGATCGTCCAGCACCGGGAGGTAGGCGGGCACGTGGCCGCCCTCGGCCCAGGCCACGGAGTTCTTGAGCATCCAGGCGACGAGGGTGTGGGCCGCCTCGTTCGGGGCGCCGCCCCGGTCCTCCTGGTGCGGCAGGACGAAGGCGTGGCAGTCGGCCTGCGTGGCCGCGGTGCCGAAGAGCGCCGGGATGCGGGTCATGGAGAAGGGGAGCCCGGTGTTCTTGAAGGTGCTGATCTCCCACTCGCCGTTGAGGTGGAAGGCGGTCTTCCCGCCGTTGAAGACGCCGACGGATCCCGGGTAGTCGACGCGGCGCACCATCAGCCCCTCCTCGACGAGCCCCGCCAGGTACTCCAGCACCCGCAGCGCCTTGGTGTCGTCGAGCGCCAGGCGTTTCCCGTCCGCGGAGAGCACCGTGCCGCCGGTCTGCGCGTAGAAGCTGGAGAAGAGACGCCACGGGGTGATGCAGTCGGGCCCGAGCGTCTCGGTCACCAGACCCGGCTGCCCGGTCGTCTTCCTCGCGGCCCGCAGCGCGTCGGCGAACTCCTGCGCGCCGCTGACCGGTTTGAGCCGGCCGCCCGCCATGAGTCCGGCCTTCTCGCAGATCTCGGTCTGGTAGTAGAGGACGAAGGGGTGGGTGTCGAGCGGGACGGCGTACTGCTTGCCCCCCGTCCGGCCCCGGCGCCAGATGTCCGGCGGGAAGTCCTCCTCCCGCACACCGTGTTCGGCCAGCAGGCCGAGGTCGAACGGGTCGAGTAGCCTGCCGGGCGCGAACCCCGCGAGGCGGGCGAGGTGCAGGGCGGCGAGCTCGGGGGCCCGGCCACCGGCACCGGCCATGCCGAGCTTGGTGTAGTAGGGGGCGCCCCACTGCAAGGTCGAGGCCTCCAGGGCGATGTCCGGGTGCCCGGCCCTGAAGCCGTCCAGCATTCCCTGCATGTTGACGCCGTCACCGCCACCGAACAGGTGCCAGTACCGCAGCAGGGTCTGTCCCGGACCTGCGGCGGTCGCGGGCGCGGCGCAGCCGGACAGTGAGCCCAGGGCTCCGGCGGCGGCCAGTGCGCCGGCACCGCCCACGAGGGCTCGGCGCCGGCTGAGGAGGGGTGGTTGCATGGCGGCTCGTCTCGGCTCGTCTCTGAGATGCGGGGACGGGTGAAGGAAGGGGCCGCGCGTTCGAGATTTCGACGCGTGCCCGCCACTTCGGACGGGACCGTAGGCGCGGGGAATCGCGGCGTCAATGACTCGCGCTGAAATTGCGAACAATGTTCGGCAGATCGAACGCACTCGCCCTTCTCGTCCGCTCGCCGGACGACAGGAACGCCCGCGGGCGGGCATACGCGAGGAGATATCGCGAGGATGAGCGCACATTTCTTACTGGGGGGTAGGCCCGCCCGGCATCCTTGCTATACCTTCCGTCTAACAAGCGGGAAGGAAAGCCGCCCCACCAGGGCCGGCGCCGGTCCGTCGCCCGGCGCTGCCCGGCATCTCCGGTACCGCGTACGGCACATGACGGCCAATCAATTTTTTTCACATGTGACAGCACCAGGGACATCACTGACGAACCGAGGAGCCGCACCATGGCAAGCAGCACCGTTCGACCGGATGCCGAGGACCGCCCGCCCGAGGACCACCTCACCCGACGCCTGCTCGATTCGGCCGCCACCCTGGCATACGACCCCGCCACCGAGGTCGACTGGGAGACTCCGCTGGACAAGGAGTTCCACGGTGCCAGCCCCGAGTGGAGCACCCTGTACGGCACCGCCTACTGGGGCGAGCTGACCGAGGCGCAGCGCAAGGAACTGACGCGGCAGGAAGCCGCTTCGGTGGCCAGTACCGGCATCTGGTTCGAGATGATCCTCCAGCAGATGGTCCTGCGTGACGTGTACGCCAAGGACCCCACGAGCGCGGACGTCCAGTGGGCGCTGACCGAGATAGCCGAGGAGTGCCGGCACTCGATCATGTTCGCCCGAGGCGCGCAGAAGCTGGGGGCTCCGCCCTACCGGCCGCACCGCCTCGCCGTCGAGCTGGGACGCGCCTTCAAGACACTGGCGTTCGGTGAGGCGGCGTACGCCGCGATCCTCGTCGCCGAGGAGGTTCTCGACGTCATGCAGCGCGACTGGATGCGGGACGAACGCGTCGTCCCCTTCGTGCGCACCATCAACAACATCCACGTCGTCGAGGAGTCGCGCCACATGAAGTTCGCCCGCGCGGAGACCCGCAAGCACCTCAGCGGCGCGGGACCCGTACGCCGGCGCATCAACGCACTCGTCATCGCGATCGCGTCGTACGTCATCGTCACCAGCATGGTGAACAAGGACGTCTACGCCAACGCCGGCCTCGACGGGAAGCGCGCCATCGGTGAGGCGAAGGCCAATGAGCACCACAAGTCGATGATGCGGTCGAGCTGTTCGGGCCTCATGGACTTCCTGGCCTCGGCCCGCCTGCTCACCAAGCCCGCCCTGGTGTTCTACAAGCGTGCCCATCTGATCTGAGCGGACGACATGACCTACGCCATCACCCAGACCTGCTGCAGTGACGCCACCTGCGTCTCGGTGTGTCCCGTCAACTGCATCCATCCGACGCCCGGGGAACCGGACTTCGGTCGGACCGAGATGCTGTACATCGACCCGAAGTCCTGCATCGACTGCGGCGCGTGTGCCGACGCCTGCCCGGTGGACGCGGTCTTCCCGGTGGACAGCCTCCCCGCCGCGCAGCAGGAGTACGGGCCGCTCAACGCGGCGTACTTCGCGGACCGGGAGCCGGAACAGGTGCGGCAGGGACCCAACTTCCACGTCTGGGGCGAGCCGTCCTTCACACGCAGCCTGCCGTCGGACTTCGCACCGCTGCGGGTCGCCGTGGTGGGCACCGGACCGGCCGGGATGTACGCCGCCGAGGACCTGCTGCTGCACACCGGCGCCGAGGTGACGCTGATCGACCGGCTGCCCGCCGCCGGCGGGCTCATCCGCTACGGGGTGGCGCCCGACCACCTGTCGACGAAGAAGGCCGGGGACACCTTCGCCAGGTTCCACACGCATCCGAGGGTGCGCATGCACCTGGGCCTGGAGGTGGGCAGGGACGTCACCGCGGAGGAGCTCGCCGCCCATCACGACGCGGTGGTCTACGCCGTCGGCGCGCCGGCCGGACGCAGGCTCGGCATCCCCGGCGAGGACCTGCCCGGCAGCATCTGCGCGACCACGTTCGTCTCCTGGTACAACGCCCACCCCGAGGTCGCCCCGGATGCCGTTGACCTGGCCGCGGAGCGGGCGGTCGTGGTGGGCAACGGGAACGTCGCCCTGGACGCGGCACGGATCCTGGTCTCGGATCCTGACAGGCTCGCCGCCGGCGACATCGCCGGCCACGCCCTGGAGGCCCTGCGCTCCGGCTCGGTGCGTGAGGTGGTGCTGCTCGGGCGGCGGGGGCCCGGGGACGCTGCGTACACGAGGTCCGAGCTGCTCGCGCTCAGGCATCTGGCCGGAGTGCGACTGGTCGTCGACGACCACGACCCGCGGACCGGTGCGGCGATCGACGCCGCGGGCCCCACCGACCGGGCCGCACTGCTGCGGGACGTTCCCCGGGAGACGGTGGACTGGTCGCGTCCGCCGCCGTCGGGGCGCCGGATCGTGTTCCGGTTCCACTCCTCACCCGTGGAGGCACTCGGTGACGGTGGTGTGACCGCGCTCCGGGTCACGGACGGTCCTGACGGCACGGCGGACGCGAGCAGCCGGGAGATACCGGCCGGGCTGGTGCTGCGCGCCGTCGGCCAGCGCGGGCTGCCGGTCGCCGGACTGCCGTTCGACGAAGCGACGGGCACCGTCCCGCACGAAGGCGGCAGGGTGACAGGCCTGCCGGGGACCTACGTCGTGGGATGGATCAAGCGCGGCCCCTCGGGCGGCATCGGGGCCAATCGGACCTGCGCCGCCGAGACCGTGGGCACACTGCTGGGCGACGCCGTCGACGGGGCCCTGCCGGTGCCCGCCCATGGCGCGAAGGCGTTCCGGCGGCTCGTGCGGCGCCGTAACCGGCGGATCGTCGACGCGCGCGGCATGGCCGAGATCGAACGGGCCGAACTGGCCCTCGGACGCCGCGACGGCCGACCCAGGGTCAAACTGGCCACGCTCCCCGAGCTGGTGGCCGCAGCGAGGGGCGGCCGTCGGAGGATCCCCGGCTGAGCGTCTGCCCGCCCACTGAACGGCGCCGGTGGGCGGGCGGCAAGCGGAGCAGAACCTTCCGGCAGCACGGTGCCGGGCGGAGGGGCAGCCTCGGAGGAGCGCGGTGATCTCGCCCCCGGTTGCGCGAGGCGGGCCGGGCGCGCCATCGGCCCGCGCTCCATCAGCGAGTCGGGCTCCTCGCCCATCCTGACCGCGGTGTTCGACAGCGGGGCCGACGTGACGTTCCGCGCGCGCTCGGTCCCGCCCGGTGGATGACGCCGCCCGCGGTCCGGGGCGGTGAACACGCGGTCGTCGCGCACGGTGCGGACCCGGCCCTGACCGCCGAGCCGGCGGCGCTCCCCGACGCCCCGGCAGAGCGAGGGAGCCGGCCGAAGACGGCGGTGGCACGGACCACCACGTCGGCCTTCGACGTGGCCCCCTCCCCCGTGACCGGTGCCAGGCGTCCCGGCGGCCTCGGCCACGCCGGAGACGTCCAGGTACCGCAGGCGCTCCCTCCCGAACGCCTTCTCCCGGTACGGCGCGCGGCGGAGGGCGTCGGTGAGCCGGCGGGATCCAGGTGGACCGCACCTTCGTCAAACCGCGCCGCCGAGAGGACCTTCACTGGCTGAACGACTGTCAACTGCGCTTGAACCGCCGGGGATTACATGCTTAGGTTAGGCTTCCTTTACTAAGCATCGTCCATCGTTGTTCCGAGGAGGAATCCGTGCGGGTCGTCATGTTCGGCTATCAGACGTGGGGTCACCGGACCCTGCGGGCGCTCCTGGACTCCGCACATGACGTGGTGCTGGTGGTGACGCACCCCCGGAGCGAGCACGCGTACGAGAAGATCTGGAGCGACTCGGTCGCCGATCTGGCCGAGGAGAACGGCGTGCCCGTGCTGATCCGCAGCCGGCCCGACGACGAAGAGCTGCTCACCCGTCTCAAGGAGGCGGAGCCGGACATCATCGTGGCGAACAACTGGCGTACGTGGATCCCCCCGCACATCTACGGCCTCCCCCGGCACGGCACTCTGAACGTGCACGACTCGCTGCTCCCCGCGTACGCGGGCTTCTCACCGCTGATCTGGGCGCTCATCAACGGCGAGCGCGAGGTGGGCGTGACCGCGCACATGATGGACGCGGAGCTCGACGCCGGCGACATCGTGGTGCAGCGTGCCGTGGAGGTGGGGCCTGCCGACACCGCGACGGACCTGTTCCACAGGACCGTCGAACTCATCGCCCCCGTCACCACGGAGGCACTCGACCTCATCGCCTCCGGGCACACGGACTTCACCCCGCAGGACCGGTCCCGGGCAAGCTTCTTCCACAAGCGTTCCGCCGAGGACATCCGCATCGACTGGAACTGGCCGGCCGAGGACCTCGAACGTCTCGTGCGCGCGCAGTCCGCCCCCTACCCCAGCGCCTTCACCTACCACCGGGGCAGGCGCCTGGAGATCTTGAAGGCCGTCCTGTCCGAAGGCCGTTACGGCGGCACCCCGGGCCGGATCTTCTACCGCGAGGGTGACGGGGTGGTGATCGTCGCCGGTGCGGACGCCCGGACCGGCCGCAACCGTGGTCTCGCCGTCACCCGGGTACGCACGGAGGACGGGGAGGAGATGTCCGCGACCGAGTACTTCACCTCGATGGGCGGCTACCTCACCGGCCGGCCATGACCATCGGGCCTCCTCCCGGCCGCCGCGTCACGTCAGGAAGAACGATGCAACAGCCGAGCTCCCCCGGGACGGCCCACGAGCCCCGTCCCGCCGGCATGACGCCGTCGAGCGTGCTGGACCTGAACGCCTATCTCATGTACGCGACGGGCAAGGCGGCGCGCCGCAGGCTCACCGACACGCTGACGGCCCACGGGCTGCGCCTGTGGCATCTGACGATCCTCGCCATGCTGGCCGACACCGGCCCGCTGTCCAAGGGCGGTCTCGCCTCCCGGCTGGACATGAACCAGAGCGACCTGACCAGGACGGTCACCGACCTGGACGTGGCCGGATACGTCGAGTGCGCCCGGGACCCCGAGGACCGCCGCCGCATCGAGGTCGCCCTGACTCCCGCGGGCAGATGTGCCCTGGCACGCCTCGACGCCGCCGTGTCCGCCACCGAGGCGGACCTCCTCGCGCCGTTGACGCGCGAGGAGCGCGACCGGTTCGCGTCCCTGCTGCGCCGCGTCCACGCGCACCTCGAACGGGACCGGGCGGCGGGCGGACCCGTCACCACCGCTGAGCCGGTCCAGGCCGCCGGGCCGCGTTCGGGCGGCCACCGGCGCCCGGCATCCCGCCCCTCCCTCCGAGGGGCCCGCTCGCGCGACCCGGGGGCGGGCCGGCTCTCACCGCCGCGGGCATGACCGGGCGCGGGGCCGGCGGGACGACACCGGAAACGGCCTCCGACCGGCGCCCCGCGCCCTGCGCCCTGGAAGGCGCCCTCCGGCCGCTCCCCGGCCCGGGGTGGGGCCGGTGCCCTCTCAGGCGCCGGCCTTCGACTGGGCCTCGGCGGCCGCGCGGTACAGCCGGCGCAGTCGCACCACACCCAGGTCGTGCTGGTAGAGGTTCTCGCGCTGGTCGGCGTCGGCCGGCATGCCCTCCAGCATCACGCGGTCCTGCTCCAGGACGTCCCAGTGGCGCTGTTCGATCAGGGTGCGGTACAGGAAACGCCAGGAGGCGCGCTGCCAGTCCTCGACCCGGCGGTAGCGCCAGAAGAAGACGCCGCTGCGCCGCTCGTCCACCGGGCAGACCATGCCGACGATGCCGAACGGCCCGCCGGGGCCGGCCGACGGCGGGTACGGGATGGAGAGGTCGACCCAGTCCACCCCGGTCCGGCAGAGCTCCACCCAGTCGAAGTTGACGCCGCGCTGGTCGGTCTTCTCGAAGAAGTAGCCGCGGTCGGTCTCCCGGATGCGGAACTTGGCCGTCGTGTCACCGTCGAACATCGTGTGCGAGTCGTGGTGCAGGAAAGCGCCGTGCATGGGGTCGAGCAGGTTCTCCACGGCGTACCGCCAGGGCGCGTTCCACTCCGCGTAGCAGAGGAAGGCGTCCACCTCGGGGTCGGTCAGCGGCTCGGGGAGAGTCAGCTCGGCGGGCTCGGGGTGCTCCTCGTCCCCGAAGTAGGCGAGGATCGCGCCCCCGGCCTCGCGCACCGGCAGGGAGGTCACCAGCTTCTTGCCCTCCAGGCTGCAGCCGGGCAGCCCGGGGACCGAGGAGACGGTGCCGTCGGGTTCGACCTCGACGCCGTGGTACCAGCAGGCGACCCGGTCGCCGAGGTGTTTGCCGAGCGACAGCGGTGCGCCGCGGTGCGGGCAGCGGTCCGCGAGCATGGAGAGGGCTCCGTCGGAGCGCCGGAACAGCAGCCACTGCTCACCGAGCGCGGTCACCTTGCGCATGGCGCCGGGGGCCACGAAACGGGAGGGGACGACCGGATGCCACTGGTTGCGCAGACCGGTGGCGTAGATGTGGTCCGCGGTGGCGGAGGACGACAGCGTCATGGTCAGGCTCCCAGTCGGTTCATCTCGGCGCGGAAGGTTTCCTCGGTCCACGGGCTGCCGTCGGCGGTGTGGACCTGGCGGGCGTTGAGCCCGCGCACGACGTCGGCGAGCTCGTGGCCCTCGCGGGTGAAGACCTCTTCGAGGGTGGCGGCGAGTTTGTACTCGTAGGGGGTCGGCTCGTGCGTACGGGACTGGTGGACGTGCAGGTAGGGCCAGGTGTCGGTCACGGTGTCTCCTGAAGGTGCGGGGGAAGGTGTCACAGATCGAGGACGAGCCGGCCCGAGGCGCACCGTGAGACGCAGATCATCATCGTGGCGCCCGCGGCCCGTTCGGCCTCGCTGAGGAGGAAGTCGCGGTGGTCGGGGGTCCCTTCGAGCACCCGGGTCTCGCAGGAGCCGCAGATGCCGTCGCGGCACGAGTTGTCCACGGTGAGTCCGGCGCTCTCGGCGGCCTCCAGGACCGAGGTGCCGGCGCCGACCGTGAAGGTCGTCCCCGAGGTCCGGCATTCGACCTCGAAGACCTCGTCGTCGCCGGCGTGCTCCACCGTGGGAGCGGCGAACCGCTCCAGGCGCAGCCGGTCAGCGGGGCAGCGCTGTTCGACGGCGGCGAGCAGGGGCTCGGGGCCGCAGGAGTACACCAGGGTGTCCGCCGGCAGCCCGGCGAGCACGGAGTCGAGATCGATGTGGCCGTGTTCGTCCTGGGGGACGAGCGTGACGTCACCGCCGAGCGCGTCGATTTCACCGGTGAACGCCATGGAGGCCCTGCTCCTGCCGCCGTACACCATGCGCCACCGGGCTCCCCTGCGGGCGGCCTCCCGGGCCATCGCCAGCAGTGGGGTGATGCCGATCCCGCCGGCGACGAACACGTAGGAGTCAACGTCTTCCAGCGCGAAGTGGTTACGCGGCTCGGAGACCGTGATCTCCTGGCCCGGCCGCAGCTGCGTGTGCACGAAACGTGAACCGCCCCGCGAGGCGGGCTCGTTGAGAACGCCGATGCGGTAGACGTCCTGGGTGCGCGGGTCGCCGCACAGGCTGTACTGGCGGACCTGGCCGCCGGCGTGGACGTCGAGGTGCGCGCCGGGGGTCCAGGCGGGCAGCGGTTTGCCGTCGGGGTGGGTCAGTTCGACGGACAGGACGCCCTCGGCCTCCCAGGTCATACGACGGACGGTCAGCCGCAGCGATTCCTCGCTCATGGTCTGTTGCCTCCTTGCCGGCGGTTCGGTCGGCCGGGCTACTGGCCCGGGATCCTGACGGGCGGGGTGAACGGGTTCTTCATCGGGCCGAGGGCGTCGAGGTCCACCTCGACGAGCGTGGGGCCGTCCGAGGCGACGGCTTGGCCGAGCACCGGGCCCGCGTGCTCCTCGGCGGAGATCCGGGCGTACGGCAGGCCGCAGGCGCGGGCCAGGAGCTCGAAGTCGGGGGTGGTGAGGTCGACTCCCGAGCGGCGCTCGCCGTGGTGGTCCTGCATGTTGCGCAGCACTCCGTAGCCGCCGTCGTTGAAGACGATCAGGGTCAGGCGGGGCCGCTCCTGGGCGAGGGTGAGGAGCTCGCCCAGGTGGACGGCGAGCCCGCCGTCGCCCGCCATCACGACGGTGGGCGCGTCGGGCCGCGCGAGCGCCGCGCCGATGCCCATGCCGAGTCCCTGTCCGATGCCTCCGCCTCGCGGGAAGACGTTGTCCTTCGGGTCGTACATCTCCAGGAGGCGGTTGCCCCAGCTGCTGGAGGCGATGGTGACGTCCCGCGCGACGACCGCCTCACGGGGCAGGGCGGCGCGGATCGCGTCACAGATGGCGGCCTGCGGTCCGATGTTGTCGTGCAGGATCGCGCGCACCTCGGTGCGTACGGTGCCGACACGGTCCGTCCAGCCGGGCTCGGCGGGCACGGCGTGCGGGAGCAGGCCCGCCAGTATCCCGGCCGCGTCGCCACGCAGTCCGTGGGCGACCGGGTAGACCCTGCCGAGGGCAGCCGCGTCGACGTCGATCTGGATGTGTGCCGCGGGGAGTTGCAGGGTGTAGTCCGCGGTCTCGTTGGACCGGAAGTGCGTACCGATGGTCACCAGGACGTCCGCGTCGTGGAGCAGGGCGCGCACGGCGGGAGTGGTGGCGAAGTTCCCGATGACCTGCTGGTGGTCCTCGGGCACGCTGCCCCGGCCGGAGTTCGAGGTGATCAGTCCGGCGCCGGTCCGCTCCAGCAGCCTGGCCAGCTCGCCGCGGGCGGTGTCCGCTCCGCCGCCGGCCCAGACGAGCGGGCGGCGCGCTGAGGCCAGGAGGGCTCCCGCGGCGTCGAGTTCGTGTCCGGCCGGCTTCGTGGGGGTCGGCGCCGTGTACGGGGCAGGTTCGTCGGTCTGCGCCGCGTACTGGAGGTCGATGGGCCACTCGACGCTGGCGGGGCCGCCGGGCGCGGTCAGCGCCGAGCGGGCCGCCTCGCGCAGGATCCGGCCCGCCTGCCCGGCGTCCGGCACGCTCGCCGCGTACGCGGAGACGGCCTTCAGCATGCCGAGCTGGTCCTTGGTCTCGTGGATGAACCCCCGCCCGCTGCCCAGGAACCGGCTCTCCACCTGGCCGGTGACGTGCAGCACGGACGCACCCGCGCTGAGCGCCTCGATCAGTGATCCGGCGGCGTTGCCCGCGCCGGTGCCGGTCGAGGTGAGGGCGCAGCCGAGCGTGCCCCGGGCACGGCCGTAGGCGTCGGCGGCGTTGACGGCGGACGCCTCGTGCCGCACGGGCACGAAACGCAGTTCGCGGTCGACGGCCTCGACGAGCGGCAGGTTGTGGACGCTGACGATGCCGAACACGGTGTCGATGCCGAGTTCGCGCAGGACGGTGACGAGGAGATCGCCTCCGTTGTCGTGACGCATGGGGGTCTCCTAGAGGATGGAACGGCCGACGCCGCCGCAGACGTCGATGCTGGTGCCGGTGATGTAGGAGGCGCGGGGGGAGAGCAGGGCGACCACCGCGTACGCGACTTCCTCGGCCCTGCCGAGTCGGCGCAGCGCGATGCCCCGGTCCTCGGCCAGTTTCGCCTGCCAGTCCTCGTACGTCAGACCGGAGTCCGCGGCCGCGTGGCGGCGGGTCCACTGGCCGGTGTCGACGAGGCCGAGGCAGACGGAGTTGACGCGGATGCCCTCGCCCGCGAGTTCGACGGACAGGGACTTGGAGAGGTTGAGGATGCCGGCGCGTGCGGCGCTCGTCGTGATCAGCCGGGTCTCGGGCTGTTTGGCCAGGACCGCGTTGATGTTGACGACGCCGGCCGATCCGGACGCGGCGAGGTGGGGGCGCGCCGCCTGGAGGGGGTTCAGCACCCCCGCGAACTTCAGTTCCAGCTCGTCGCGCCAGTCCTCGGCGGTGGAGTCGTCGAGTCCCTTCATACGGGACTGTCCGGCGTTGTTGACCAGTCCGTCGATGCCGCCGAACCGCTCGGCGGTACGGCGGACGAAGTCGCTCACGGCGCGGGCGTCCCGTACGTCGCAGACGCCGGTGAGCAGGCGGCCGTCGTCGGCGCCGAGGCCGGCGGCGGCCTCCGCCAGCCGGCCGGCGTCGCGGCCGCAGGTGGCGACGCGGGCGCCCTCGTCGAGCAGGGCGCGGACCGTGGCCAGGCCGACGCCCGAGCTGCCGCCGGTGACCACGATGGTGCGGTCGGCGAGGCCCAGATCCATAACTCTTGTCTCCGTCGGTTCAGTTCATGGTGAAGCCGCCGTTGACGGCGATCACCTGTCCGGTCAGATAGCGGGATTCCTCGCCGAGCAGGAAGGAGACGATCCCGGTGAGGTCGTCCGGCTGCTGCGGCCTGGGGATGGCCCGGTTGATGCGGTAGAGGTCGTGCCGCTCGGCGGGCACGGTCTCGGTCGCCTCGCACTCGGTGAGGCCGGGGGCAACCGCGTTGACGGTGATCCCCCTCTCGCCGAGCTCGCGTGCCATGGCGCGGGTCAGCGCGATGACTGCGCCCTTCGAGGCGATGTAGTGGGCGAGGCGCGGGGAGCCGTACAGCGCGGCGTCCGAGGCGAGGTTGACGATGCGTCCGGGGCCGGTGAACAGCGGGTACAGGGCCTTCGACACCAGCCAGGGGCTGCGGGCGTTGACCGCCATCAGCCGGTCCCACACCTCGATGTCGATGTCCTGGAACTCACGTCCGCCCACGCCGTTGGCGAGTGCCGCGTTGTTGACCAGGCCGTACAGCGGGCCCAGTTCGCGTACGGCGCCGGCGAGCGCCTCCACCGAGGCGGGGTCGGCGACGTCGCAGCGTACGAAGTGCGCGTCGACGCCCTCCGCGCGCAGGCCGGCCGCGGCGCGCTCCCCCCGCTCCTGTTCCAGTTCGGCGAGGACGACCCGGAAGCCGTCGGTGCCCGCCCGGCGGGCCATGGCCAGTCCCAGGCCACGGCCCGCCCCGGTGACGACGACGGTGCGCCGGCCTGCCGGGGGCTGGTCAGCCACGGGTGACGCCGTGCATCGGCGAGTACTCGGGGTAGGTCGGCACCTGCGGCTTCTGCGTGCCGATGACGACGCAGAACAGGGCGTCGGTGTCGCCCTCGTTCTTGAGGGACCGGGTCACGCCCGCGGGGACGACGATCATGTCGCGGTAGCCGAGGGTGCGGTACTCGGCCTCGTCGGCGCCGCGGTGGATGCCGACCTTGACCTCGCCCTCCAGGACGAAGAAGGCCTCCTCGACGTCGTGGTGGGTGTGGGCCGGGCCCTCGGCGCCGGGCGGCAGGAGCATGTTGGAGAAGGTGAACCCGCCGGAGGGCAGGATACGGCTGTCGCTCTCGTGGTTGCCGGTGGCACCGGAGCCGACGTAACGGATCTGGCCGCGGCGGAACTGCGCTCCGGCCTTCTCCTGGAAGGACAGGGTGTCGAAGTCGGCGACCCGGGAGGCCTTCGTGGCGATCAGGGAGTCGGTGTACGCGGAGAGGTCGTCGCCGTTGTCGTACGCGTCGGTGGTCAGAGGCATGGCGAATGCTCCTATTCGGGGATGGATGCGGTGATGCGGAGGTGGGAGAGCACCCAGGCGTCGAAGTGGCCCGGTTGCTCCTGGTTGGCCAGGTGACCGGCGTCCTTGACGATCACGTAGGCGGTTCTGTGGATGGCCCCTGCGATGGCCTGGCTCGCCTCCACGCCTGTGACCTGGTCCTGTTCACCGCACAGCACGAGGGTGGGAGCGCTGATCGAGGGGAGTTCGGCTCGCAGGTCGGCGGAGGCCATGGATTCGGCGGCGTAGGCGTAGCCCGGCAGCCGCACGGAGGCGGCCATGGTGTCCACGACGTGGCGCACCAGTGCGTCCGGCGCGCCGGGCGAGACGAGCCGCGGGCCCCGGGCCTCGGCGAAGGCGCGGGGGCCGAGCTCGGCGAGGTCGTCGGCCCTGGCGCGCATCCCGGCCGCTCTGTCGTCGTCGGTGCCCGAGCCGGGGCTGGAGTCGGCGACGATCAGTGAGGCGACCAGTTCCGGATGCCGGGTGGCGAGCCGCAGCGCGATCACACCGCCCCAGGAGACGCCGAGGACGTGCGCCGTGGTGGCGCGCTCCCGGATGAGGGCGGCCGCCGCGTCCGCGTAGTCGTCCAGGCCGAGGGCGGCTTCCGGGTCGGGGGACCTGGCGTAGCCGGGGGCGTCCCACGCCACGACCCGTACGTACGCGGAGAGTTCGGCGAGCTGCGGGGCGAAGGCGGCCGAGGACGAGCCGATGCCGTGCAGGCACAGCAGCAGGGGACCCTGGTCGCCCGCCTCCTCGACGTGGACGGCGGCGCTCACAGGATCTGCCCGGTCCGGCCGGCGAGGGCGGCGAGGCTGCGCAGTACGGCGTACGGGACCACCTGGCTGGTGGCGGGATTGCCGGGGTCGGGGAGGTGCGCGACCTCGAAGCGGTACGCGCCGTGTCCCCCGGACGCCTCGATCACATGGCGGGTGTGATGCGCCGCGGGGTCGGCGACGACCTGGACCCGCACAGCGTCCAGGTCGCCGACGGCCAGCGCGACCGAGGCGGCCACGTTCGTCGACTTGGGGAATTTGACCGGGACGTCACGGGCCGTGCCGGACATGACCTCCACCGGCCCGGTCGCCGTCCGCATGCGCGCCAGCAGCTCCTCGTCCATCCAGGGCTGTTCGAGGGTGGACGGCAGCTTGGTGGTGGTCAGCCGGACCTCGTCGAGCGGGCCCAGGGTGCGCACCGCCTGGAGCAGGTCGAGCCCTCCGACGGCTCCGCCCGTGAAGTACACCCGGCCGGGGCCGGCGGCGAGCAGCCGCTTCGTGAGCTCGTCGTCGGTCAGCGCTCCGGTGGAGGCGATCAGCAGATCGGTGCCGGAGGCCAGGACCCGCTCGCCCCATTCGCGTACGACGCCCTGCCCCGCGGCCTCGACGATCAGGTCGCAGGACTCCATGGCCTCCTCGAAGGTGGCCTGACGCACGGGGGCGGCTTCGCCGAGCGGGCGGTTGTCGACGACGCAGACCAGCTCGGCCCCCGTCACCCGGCCTTCGGCGAGCGCGGTGCCGACCACCCGGCCGATGGCACCCCATCCGACGACGGCGACCTTGCGTACGGTGCTCATGCGGTGGCCTCCTGGGCGTCTACGGGAACGAGTGGGCCGGAGCCCGGTGGAGCGGGGACGGCGAGCGGGCCGGGGTCCGGGGAGCCGGCCATGCTGCAGCGGATCTCCCTGGACGGCGCGCCGGCCGTCCCCCAGAGGTCGGAGAGCTCGGGGACCCGCCGCCACACACGGGCGATCCACGCGTCCTCGACGATCTGGGCGACCTCGGAGGTGTACTCGCAGACCAGGCCGGAGGGGTCGGTGAAGTAGGAGAAGGTGTTGTTCCCGGGGCCGTGCCTGCCGGGTCCCCATTGCGGGGTGATGCCGTGGTGGCGCAGCCGTCCGAGGCCGCGCATGAAGTGGTCGACCGAGGTCATCTCGTACGCCACGTGGTTCAGCGAGGTCCACTCCGCCTGGTTGAAGGCGATGCAGTGGTGGTCGCTGTTGCAGCGCAGGAACGCCATCTGGTGCTCGGACCAGTCGGAGACGCGCAGGCCGAGTACGTCGCAGTAGAAGGCGACCGCGGCGTCGATGTCCGTGGTGTTGAGCACGGCGTGGGTCACCCCCACGGGCACGGCGCCGTCCCTGCCGCGTGGCACGACGGCCTCGACCTGGGCGCTGATCTCGATGAGGCGGCCCTCGGGGTCGGTGAACCGCAGTCCGTAGCCGCCGCCGGCCTGGTCCAGCGGGCCGGGGCCGGTGACGGGCACGAGGGAGCGGGCCTCGAGGCGCCGCGCCGCCTGGTCGACCTCGGCGGGTGTGGTGACGGCGAAGGCGATCCGGCCGAGGCCGACCCTGTCCCGCTCGGTCAGGTGCAGGACGTGGTGCTCGTCGCTCGTGCCCCGGAGCCAGCGGGCGCCGGTGTCGGACTCGACGGTCTCGAGACCCCAGACGTCCTCGTAGAAGTCGGCGGCCTCGGTGAAGGCGGGGGTGTGCAGCTCGACGTAGCGCAGCGAGCGGAGCCGGGCGATCGGACCGGGCTGTGGTCGGTTCATGGGGTCCCTCCAGGACGGGCAGGCGTGCCGGGTCAGTTGGCCCACGGAAGCGGCTGGTCCGCGATGCCCCAGTACAGGGACTTCTGGCGCTGGTAGGCGCGGATCGCGTCGAGGCCCTTCTCCGTGCCGAGGCCGCTGTCCTTCCACCCGCTGAAGGGGGTGGAGGCGCTGAACTGCTTGTAGGTGTTGATCCAGACGGTGCCGGCCTCGATCCGGCGGGCCAGTGCCGCTGCGGCGCGCAGGTCACGGGTCCAGATCCCGCAGGCCAGGCCGTACACCGAGTCGTTGGCCTGCCGGACCAGGTCGTCCTCGTCGTCGTAGGGCAGTGCGACCAGGACCGGGCCGAAGATCTCCTCCTGGCAGGTGCGCGAGGTGTTCTCGAGGCCGTCCAGCACGGTGGGCAGGTAGTACGCACCGTTTTCGTACAGTTCGCCCTCCGGTACCGATCCGCCGCACAGCACGCGGGCGCCTTCGGACCGGGCGAGGTCGACATGGGCGGCGACGGAGTCGCGGTGCCTGTGGTGCACCAGGGGGCCGACCTGGGTGGCCGGGTCGGTGCCGGGGCCCACCCGCAGCGCGCGGACGCGCTCGACGAGCTCACCGACGAAGGAGTCGTAGATCTCCCGCGCGACGAAGAGCCGGGAGCCCGCGATGCAGGACTGGCCGCTGGACGAGAAGATCCCGAACATCACACCTGCCAGGGCCTGCTCGATGTCGGCGTCGGCGCGCACGATAGTCGGTGACTTGCCGCCGAGTTCCAGTGAGGCGGGGATGAGCTTGTGGGCGGCGATGCCGGCGATGGACCGGCCGGTCTCCGTGCCCCCGGTGAAGCCGATGCGGCCCACGAGGGGGTGCCGCACGAGGGCGTCACCGACCACCCGGCCGCTTCCGGGCAGCACGGAGATCAGTGCGGCCGGCAGCCGGAACTCGTCGAGCGCCCTGAGGATCAGCCGCCCGAGCGCCAGGGAGACGAGGGGGGTCCAGGCCGCCGGCTTGAGGATCACGGCGTTGCCGGCGGCGAGGGCGGGGGCGATCTTCTGCGCGTCGCTGGCGACCGGGGAGTTCCAGGGGTTGATCGCGCCGACGACGCCGATCGGCTCGTGCGTACTCACCGTCACGTAGGGGCCGCGGGACGGGGTCACCGCGTCCTGCGCCGTCTCCAGGACGGCCGCCAGGTAGCGGAAGGTGCCCGCCGCGCTGAGCGCGAGGGCCCTCGTCTCGGCGAGGGTCTTGCCGGTGTCGGCGGTCTGCAGGGCGGAGAGCTCGTCGGCGGCCTCTTCGGTGAGTTCGCCGATCCGGTGCAGCAGACGGGCCCGTTCGTGGGCGGGCAGGTCACGCCAGGCGGGGTCCGCCACGGCCTTCGCCGCGGCCTCGGCCGCTTCGGCGACCTCGTCCGCCGAGGCGGAGTGGACGGTGGCGAGGAGGTGGCCGGTGGCCGGGTCGATCGTGTCGACGGGCTCACCCGCACCGCGTCGCCACTGGCCCGCGATCAGGATGTCGGTGGGGAACTTGAGCACGGGTGGACCTCCGGGCGAGGCGAAAAAAGGGCGGACTCCGGGTGCGGACAGGCTCGTCGGGTGACCACCACCGGACTGCCGAAGTACTAGAAATCTAAGCGCTTAAGTAATTCCGCACAAGACCCCGAGGTGAAATCGTTGCCGAGAAGGCCTTGAGCACCACATCCGGGGCATCGATGATGGTGGTCGGGTTACGGGGAGCAAGCTTCCTAAGCTCTTAACTATTGACCGCTTAGATATAGGCCCCTACTGTCTCCGCAACCCATCTGCCCGCGGAAGGACCCCCTCCATGACGACTGTGGCCGGCAAGCCCGCTCTCGGCTCCATTGCCGCGAGACTTGAACGACTGCCGCACTCGCGCTGGCACATCAAGGTCCGGTTCCTGATCGGCGCCGTCACCTTCTTCGAGGCGTTCGACCAGCTGCTGGCCGCTTCCGCGCTCCCCGTCCTGATGAAGGAGTGGAACCTGTCCACGGGGCAGGCCACCTTCGCCGTCACGTCCGCGTCGATCGGCATGCTGCTCGGTGCCCTGGCCGCCGGCTGGCTGGGCGACCGCATCGGTCGCGTGCGTACGGTCGCCCTGGGTGTCGCGATCACAGGTCTCTCCAGCCTCGCCGTCGCCCTCTCGGGCGGCATCGAGATGTTCTCCCTCTTCCGGTTCGTACAGGGCCTCGGGATCGGCGGCGTCGTTCCTGTCGCGGCCACCTACATCAACGAGATCGCCCGGTCGGACAAGCGGGGCCGCTTCGTCCTGCTCTACGAGATGATCTTCCCGGCCGGCCTCGCGGCCGCCACGCTGCTCGCCGTATGGGTGATCCCCGCCTTCGGCTGGCGCGCGATGTTCCTCATCGGCGCGCTTCCGGTCCTGATCGCCGTCATGCTGCCGCGCCACGTCGAGGAGTCCCCGCGATGGCTGCTCTCACGCGGCCGTACGGCCGAGGCAGAGGCGGCCATCGCCAGGATCGAGGCGGAGGTGGCCCGCGCCACCTCCGAAGAGCTTCCCGGGCCGGCCCCGTCCGTGAACCCGGTGGACGAGCCCAAGGGCACCCTCATGGACCTGTTCCGAGGGCGCTACCTGCGCCGGACCTCCGTACTGGCGGGCCTGTGGTTCGCGGCGTACTACGTGAACCACGGCATTTCCACCTGGCTGCCCTCGCTCTACACTAAGGAGTTCGGCCTGGATCTCACCACGGCCCTCGTCTTCACCCTGCTCAGCAACGTCACAGGTCTGCTGGGCACCTTCGTCATGGCGATGCTGATCGACCGCACCGGCCGGAGGCCCGCGCTGATCGGCGCGTTCGTCGGAACGGCGCTCTCACTCGGCGTACTGGCGCTCGCCGGTGCGACCTCGGGCGGCCAGGTCGCCCTCTTCGCCTCCTGTACGACGTTCTTCCTGTACGCGATCAACGCGGGGCTCTACCTGTACTCCCCTGAGCTGTACCCCACCTTCAACCGGGCCAAGGGCGCGGCCTTCGGCGGCCTGTGGAACCGGTTCGGCGTCATCCTGGGACCGGTGGCCGTCGGCGCGATCATCGGGGCGGGCGGCGGCCTGGCCCTGGTCTTCGCGCAGCTCGCCGTGATGGGGGCCGTGGGTGCGGTGATCGCCTGGTTCGCGGTCGAGACCAAGGGCAGGACGCTGGAGGAGCTCAACGCCTGAGCACGCACGGGACAGCGCATGAACACGGACGGTTCAGCCGCCTGGACCCGGACGCCTCAAGCGCCTGATCGAGCCGCTTCGGGGCCCGCCGCCTCCACGGTCGGGCGGGAGGCCGTGGACCTCGGTGAGGCGGCGGTCCCGCGGCTGAGCCTCCCATCACCTCAGCGGTAAGATTCTCAGTGCCGTGAGAAGCCGGGGGGACGCCGGCCGACGCCGTACAAGGGGATGAGATGGCAGCAGCAAGGCCTGCGGACCAGGACGCCGTGGCCAAGGTGATCGAGGACTGGGCCCGGGAACGGCCCGAGCTGGACACGAGCCCGCTCGAGGTCCTCGCCCGCCTCCACCGCTCCTTCCTGCGCTACAGCACCGGCCTCACCGAGTCCATCGAGCGGCACGGTCTGTCCGTGGCGGGTTTCGACGTCCTGACCGCGCTGCGCAGGTCCGGCGAGCCGTACCGGCTGACGGCCGGGCAGCTCGCCGACTCCGGGCTGGTGTCGTCAGCGGGGGTGACCCTTCGCATCGACCGCCTGGAGAAGGACGGCCTCATCGTCCGTGAGCGGGACACGCAGGACCGCAGGGTCGTGTACTGCCGCCTGACGGACAAGGGACTCGCCACGGTGGACACGGCGTTCGCCGAACACCTGGACAACGAGAACCGGATGCTGGCAGGGCTGTCCCCCTCCGAGCGCCGGCAACTCGCACGGCTTCTGCGCAAGCTGGAGATCTCGATCCTCGACGCCGACGAGGAGCGGGCCGGCGCCACGCGGTAGCCGGGGCCCGGATCTCCGGTGTGCGCCTCGTCAGCCGGCCCGGCGACGTTCCTGACGCCCTCCCTCGGCCTTGCGACGGCACACGGGGGCGGGGCGGGGCCGGGCAGGCCCCATCAACGTTTCACGCGGTTGCGGACCGCCAGGACGGCAAGGCCCAGCAGGACGGGTTGCGTGAGGCGGGAGGCCATCTCGGTGTACGTTCCCGCGGTGGTGAGCTCTTGGCCGGACGAGCGGAAGACCACTGAGTTGATCACCACCCGTAGGGCCTTCTCGAAGCGCTCGGTGGTGAGACGTCCGGTCACCGGCCCGGCGGGGTTGACCGGGTCCGGGGTCTCGGTGACGAGGGCCATGTCCTGCCCCACAGCCACCTGCCTGCCTTTGGTCAGAGGCTTCGGATCATCGGCCGGAAGCCCCCACAGCATCATGGCCAGCAGCGTGCCGGTCATGGCCGCCACCAGCCAGATCAGGGCACGCGCGGCCCGTAACCCGTAGCCGCTCAGGGCCCAGTACGAGGTCAGCAGCGCACGTTCCGACCTCGTCCTGCTCGCGTCGTGGCGGCGCATCTCCATCTCGCCGTAGTAGAAGTCCGCCGCGTCGGGCTCGTTCCTGCCGTCCTCCAAGGACTTGCGCAATTGCCGGTACAGCGCGGCGATCGCGGCCGGCCGCAGGCCGGGGGCGCCGTCCGGTGCCTTTGTCCAGCCACGTCTTCGTCCAGGCGTCCGGCCGGCCCGAGCGCGCCAGTGATGCTCCTCGGCCAGCACTTTGCGGGCGCTCCACGGCCGCCTCGTACCGGGGGGAGGCACGGCGAAGGTGCACCAGCCGTCCACCCGCAGCTGGTCGAGATGGACGGCGCCCGCGAACCGGCAGGCGCTCAGGTCGATGTCGTGCAGCATCAGGTGCGCCGCGTCCACCCCGTTCACGGAAACCAGCCGGACGCCGGGGTCGCCGGGGAGTCCGTCCTCCGGCAGCGGGTCCGAGCGGCCGGCGGCGAACGGAGTGGCACGGGCCGCGACCGTCACCGGGTACTCGCACACCGCGTCGGTCAGATCCAGATCGGCATGCCGCAGCCGCAGGGTCGCCGTCGAGGCCCAGCGGGTCCGTCCGCAGTCCAGACCGGAGGCCGCCGCTTCAATGATGACCGGGCCGTCGAACACCGCGTTCCGCAGCGAAATCGTCTGAGGGCTCACCAGCGGCCCCAGGACCGGGGTCATGGCGAAGCGAGCCCAGCCGAATGACACTCCGCACTCGAAACGGGCCCCCGAGAAGGCCGCCCGCCCCTCGAACTCGGCAGAGTTGAAGCCCGTTTCGCTGCTGAAACGCACTCCGTTGAAATCGGCGTCGTCGGCGAAGCCCGCGCCGTCGAACTGCACCGTGCCGAACCTCGCGCCACCCATCCAGGCCACGTCGTGGAACCGGGCGCTGAGGAACTCGGCCTCACCGTGGAAACGCGCTTTGTGGAACAGCGCCTGGCCTTCGAACCGCGCCTGCACGAAGCTCGACTCGCCCTCGAAGCAGGCATCGGCGAAGTCCGCCGCCGCCGCGAAGCATGTCTTGCGGAACCCCGCGAAACCCTGGAACCGCGCAGCACGGAAGTGAGCGTCCGAAGAGAACTCGGCTTCGTGGAAGAAGGCCCCGTCAGGAAAGACCGCCTCCTCGAACCGGGCGTGCCCCAGGATCGGGCGGCGGCTCTCCGGGTCGCGCACGGCTCCGAGCAGTTCGTCCACCAGGGCTCGGCCGAGGGTGGTACCCCGGTGGTCGATGTCGGCGCCGGGATGCAGCGATGCCAGATAGACGGCACGGTCCGCGGGCTCCAGGTGTGCCAGGCAGTCGCTGTGCCCCGCCACGGGGGTACCACAGCAGTCGGGGCGGCCGCAGCCGTGGGAATACCGTCGCTCGGGGCTCGAAGGCGTCATGCCTCGATGACGTCCCACGGGGTTCTGCGGTTGCCTGGCATCGGTGCGATGTCCCGGCCAGGTCCGAGTGCGTTCGGCCACGGCCGTCGGGCGGCACCGATTGCATGATCAAAATCGGGTGCGGTTAACATATGAGCACCGCCTAGCTCGAAAGATGGACTTGTGACTGCCACCGAGGACTCGTTCACCAATTGGAAGACCCGCGAGGAGATCGCGGAGTCGATGATCCCGATCATCGGGAAGCTGCACCGGGAGCGGGACGTCACGATCCTGCTCCACAGCCGCTCCCTGGTGAACAAGTCGGTGGTCAGCATCCTCAAGACCCACCGGTTCGCCCGGCAGATAGCCGGTGAGGAGCTCTCGGTCACCGAGACGCTGCCGTTCCTGCACGCCCTCTCCGCACTCGACCTCGGGCCGTCGCAGATCGACATCGGCATGCTCGCCGCGACGTTCAGGAGCGACGACCGCGGTCTGTCGGTGGACGAGTTCACGGCCGAGGCCGTGGCGGGTGCGACGGGCGCCAACAAGACGGAGCGCCGCGAGGCGCGCGACGTCGTCCTCTACGGTTTCGGCCGCATCGGCCGCCTCCTGGCCCGCCTGCTCATCGAGAAGACCGGCTCCGGCAACGGTCTGCGCCTGCGCGCCATCGTCGTACGCCAGGGTGCCGGACAGGACATCGTGAAGCGCGCCTCGCTGCTGCGCCGCGACTCCATCCACGGCCAGTTCCAGGGCACTATCACCGTGGACGAGGCGAACAGCCGGATCATCGCCAACGGCAACGAGATCCAGGTGATCTACTCCGACGACCCGACGGCGGTGGACTACACGGCACACGGCATCAAGGACGCCATCCTCATCGACAACACGGGCCGCTGGCGGGACCGTGAGGGCCTGTCCAAGCACCTGAGGCCCGGTATCGCGAAGGTCGTCCTGACCGCGCCCGGCAAGGGCGACGTCCCCAACATCGTGCACGGCGTCAACCAGGACATGATCAAGCCGGACGAGCGGATCATCTCCTGCGCCTCCTGCACCACCAACGCGATCGTCCCGCCGCTGAAGGCGATGGCCGACGAGTACGGCGTGCTGCGCGGACACGTGGAGACCGTCCACTCCTTCACCAACGACCAGAACCTGCTGGACAATTACCACAACTCGGACCGCCGTGGCCGATCCGCGCCGCTCAACATGGTCATCACCGAGACAGGCGCCGCCTCGGCCGTCACCAAGGCGCTGCCGGACCTCGACGCCAAGATCACCGGCAGCTCGATCCGCGTCCCGGTGCCGGACGTCTCGATCGCGATCCTGAACCTGCAGCTCGGGCGCGAAACCGACCGTGAGGAGGTCCTCGACTATCTCCGCAACGTGTCGCTGACCTCGCCGCTCAGGCGGCAGATCGACTTCATCACGGCTCCCGACGCGGTGTCGAGCGACTTCATCGGCTCGCGCCACGCCTCGATCGTGGACGCCGGCGCCACCAAGGTCGAGGGCGACAACGCGATCCTCTACCTCTGGTACGACAACGAGTTCGGCTACTCCTCGCAGGTCGTCCGGGTCGTCCAGCACGTGTCCGGAGTCGAGTACCCGACCTACCCGGCCCCGGCGGTCTGATCCGTCCGGTCCCACGGCTCCTGGTGCCGCGAGGCGGCGCCGGGAGCCGCCGCCGGCCAGTACGGTGCGGCGTGTGCGTGCGTGCGACATGTCTGGTTCTTCGGCTCGTGTGTCCCCGGCCTTGAGCAGGGTGAGGAACACCTGAGGCGCGATCGGCTCGTGCCACGGTGCGTCGGGAACTGCTCGGCACGGCTGTGGCCGGGAACAGCGGTCCGGACGCGGAGGAAGCTCAGAGGAGGTCGGCCTCTGCCGTGCCGGGCAGCGGCTGTTCGGCCCAGATGGTCTTGCCCGTCCCGGTGTAGCGCGTTCCCCAGCGCTCGGTGAGACTGGCGACGAGCAGGAGACCGCGTCCGCCCTCGTCGAAGATCCGGGCACGGCGCAGATGAGGAGCGGTGCTGCTGCCGTCGAAGACCTCGCAGATGAGCGCGGTGTCCCGGATGAGGCGGAGCCGGATCGGATCACCGCCGTAGCGGATGGCGTTGGTGACCAGTTCGCTGACGACCAGCTCCGTGGTGAACACGGCGTCGTCCAGACCCCATGCCGTCAGCTGCGCGGCAGCCCGTTCGCGGGCGGTGGCCACGACGGCCGGATCGGCTGCGAGGTCCCATGAGGCGTAGTGGCCCGCGTCCAGACGCCGGGTCCGCGCCAGCAGCAGGGCGACGTCGTCGTTCGGCTGCTCAGGAACGAGTGCGTCCATGACGGTGTCGCAGGCCTCTTCGAGGGAGAGCACCGGGCGCCCGAGCAGTTCCCGCAGCTCGGCGAGAGACGTGTCGATGTCCCTCTCGGCCGTCTCGACCAGGCCGTCGGTGTAGAGGGCCAGCCGACTGCCCTCGGGCAGCTCGAACTCGGCCGCCTCGAAGGCCAGGCCCCCCACTCCGAGCGGCGGGCCGGAGGGCAGCCGCAGCTGTTCGACGGTGCCGTCGGGGCGGACCAGCATCGGCTCGGGGTGGCCCGCTCGTGCCATGGTGCAGCATCCCGCCGCCGGGTCGTACACGGCGTAGAGGCAGGTCGCCCCGGCGACCGTCGCTCCTTCGGCGCTGTCCGCCGGCTGTTCGCGGTCGAGTGTCAGAACCAGCGCGTCGAGCTGGGTGAGCAGTTCCTCGGGGGCGAGGTCGACGTCGGCCAGGGTGCGCACGGCGGTGCGGAGTCTGCCCATCGTGGCCGTGGCGTGGAGCCCGTGGCCGACCACGTCACCGACCACCAGGGCGACCCGGGCGCCGGACAGGGGGATGACGTCGAACCAGTCCCCGCCGATCCCGGCCCCGTCGGTGTTGGGGAGATAGCGCGCGGTGACCTCGACGGCCTTCTGCCGGGCTGCCCTGCGGGGCAGCAGGCTGCGTTGCAGGGCGAGTGCGGTGGCCCGCTCACGGGTGTACCGGCGTGCGTTGTCCACGCAGACGGCCGCCCGCGAGACCAGCTCCGCGGCGAGCTGCAGATCGGCGGCGCCGAAGGCCCCGGGGGTCCTGTGGCGGCAGAACAGCGTCGTTCCCAGGGTGACGCCACGGGCCTGCAACGGGACCACCATCACCGAATGGATCCTGTGTTCACGCATGCTCCTCGACCGCGTGGGTTCGCCCGTCGCCCAGAGCCGCAGGGCGTCGTCGTCGAGGGTGATGCGCGCCGGCTGTCCTTCGATCAGTGCGCGGCCCACCATCGAGTCACGGTCGTAGGCGTGGATGCCGCCGAGCGGGACGACCGACTCCGGACACCCGTCGAGAACGGACTTCTGGGCCACCCGGTGGAAGTCGATGGAGTCCCGGTGTGCCACCGAGCGGGCCTCGTCCCCCGTCAGGGCCTCGGACAGCAGGTCGACCGTGACGAAGTCGGCGAAGTCCTCGACGGCGAGCTGCGCGAGCTCCTCCGCCGTCCGGCCCACGTCGAGGGTGCTGCCGATGCGCATGCTGGCCTTGTTCAGCACGGCCAGGCGACGGCGCGCCCAGAACTGCTCCGTGGTGTCGAGCGTCACGACGGACACACCTTGCACCTCGCCGGCGGCATCGCACACGGGTGACATCGCCGCCTGCCAGATGTGCTCGCTGCCCGCCACCATCAGGTGCGTCTCGTACGGCTCTCCCACACCCGTCCTCAGCACGCGGGCGATGGCTTCGGCGAGGCCCTCCCCGCCTTCCAGGAACAGTCCGGGTTCGACCTCCCCGGGCCGCAGCCCCACGATCGACGCCTCGGGCCTGCCGACCGAATCGGCGGCCGCCCGGTTCGCCATGGCGAGCAGCTGGTCCCTGCCGAAGTAGGCCACCGGCACCGGTAGCTGCTCAAGGATCTCGCAGCGCACACGTTCGGACGGCAGGCAGAGGCCGTCGGCAGCCGTCGGTGTGGGTTCACCGCCGCCGCCGGACGGACGTACACGGCCCGACTCGTCCATGCTCATGGGCCCATCACTCGTCCTCCCCGCCTAGGCAGGCCGCCCACGAACACACATATGCGACCTGTGTTCAAGAATGCCCTTGTGTGTCCGGGCTCTCAACCGCCCCTCTCCTCGCCGTAGCCGTTTGGCTCAGCCCCCGGCCCCGCCCGGCGTCCCCGCGGGTGGGACGGCGAGCGGGCCACCCGAGTGGAACGCCAGCTCCGCGAAGCGTTCGCCGATGCGGCGGTGCGTGGCGGCGTCGGGGTGCAGCGAGTCGGGGAGCGGCAGTTCCGCGTGGTCCGCCTCACCGTAGAGTTCACGACCGTCGAGGTGGTGCAGGTGAGGGTCCTCGGCCGCCCGCTGCTCGACGATGCGGGCGAGTTCGCTCCTGATGACGCTCAGGGTGAGCTTTCCCGCGGCCGTTTCGGCGGGGTCCCCCGCGGCACGGAAGTTCAGCTTGCCCGCGCCGAGGGCGCTGAGGTCCGGTGCGCTGGGGCCGGGCGTGTCCTCGTGGATCGGGCACAGGAGGGGCGAGACGACCAGCAGCGGTGTGGTGGGGTGGCCCTCGCGGATCGTGTCGAGGAAGCCGTGGACGGCCGGGGCGAAGGCGCGCAGGCGCATCAGGTCGGTGTTGACCAGGTTGATCCCGATCTTGAGGCTTATCCGGTCGGCCGGGGTGTCCCGCAGGGCGCGGGCGGTGAACGGGTCGAGCAGTGCGCCGCCTGCGAGACCCAGGTTGACCAGCTCCACACCGCCGAGGGCGGCGGCCAGCGCGGGCCAGGTGGTGGTGGGGCCGGCGGCGTCGGAGCCATGGCTGATCGAGCTGCCGTGGTGCAGCCACACCGCGCGACCCCGGTCCGGAGCCGGCTCGACGGGGGCGTCGGTCCGCAGGGCGATCAGCTCGGTGGTCTCGTTGTGCGGCAGCCAGATCTCGACGTCCTTGAGATGGGCGGGGAGACCGCTGAAACGGAGGGTGCCGGCCGGCCCCGGCCGGACCTCGGCGGATCCGGCGGCCATGTCGATGGTCAGGGTATTGCCGCCGGTCACGACTGCCTGATCAGCGAGGCGGCCGTCGACCAGCAGGTCGTAGACCCCGTCAGGCCGGCGGGGAGTCCCCGCGTACACCCGTTTGGTGGGCAGGGTGTCCAGTTCCACGACGGTCGCCCGGGTGCGCAGGGCGATCCGCACGCCGGAGGGCTGGGACTCGGCCATCGCCAGTTGGCCATCGGTGTTCTGGGCGCGGGCACGGGCGGGCAGCCGGTGGGGCAGCACGCCGCGTTCGGTGCGCTCCACGTGGAGCGCGCCCCGCAGGAGGTCTTCGGTGAGGGGGGTGTCCGTCAGCCCGGGGTGGGTGCTCATTGTCCGTGCCTGTTCCGGTGGGAGGGTGGGGCCGTCGCGTGACGTCGTCAGGTGGCGGGCCAGTGGCGGAGGAGTGCGTCGAGGGCGTCGAGGACCCGAGACCAGGTCTCCTCCGTGCCTGGAGCGCTGTGACTGAAACTGCCGCCCGACTCCAGGCTGATGTAGCCGTGGAAGACACTGCCCAGCAGGCGGACCGCGTGCGTACGGTCCGGCTCGGCCAGGTCGTAGCCACGCAGGATCGCCCGCGTCATCTGGGCGTGCCTGCCGCCCGCGCTGGCGGCGGCGGTGTCCGGGTCGAGCCTGATCTGTGCCGCGGCGTAGCGGCCCGGATGCTCCCTCGCGTAGTCACGGTAGGCGTTGGCGAACGCCTCCAGCGCGTCCTTGCCCGCCCGCCCGGCCAGCGCGGCGGACACGCGGTCGGCGAGTTCCGCCAGGGCCAGCAGGGCGATCCTCGTCCTGAGGTCCTGGGAGCTCTTCAGATGCGAGTAGACACTCGCGTCCTTGACACCGAACTGCCTGGCCAGTGCCGCGACGGTCACCTTGTCGAAGCCGACTTCGTCGGCCAGCTCGGCGCCCGCCTGCGTGAGGCGTTCCGCGGTCAGTCCTGCTCTCGCCATGGCGGCCATCCCTTTTTCGGCAGGTGTGCTCATGCTCCTGCCTAGGCGGACTAGGCAGATGTCGAGTTGCCCAAGGTACCCTGCCTGCCGACTCAGGGGAAACACCGCCCGGACGCCCGCTGCGGGGCCGCGGCCCCTGTTCGCGCCGGGCACCGTCGGCGGCGTCCTGACGAGTTCGTCGGCGAACGGACGGAGGCGAACGGGAACCGAGGCGGCGCCGCGTCATCGGGCACCCCTGGCGGCGGTTTCCGGACAGAGCCGCCCCGCGTGTCGCGCACACGCCTCCCGGCGCCTCCCGAGCACGTCCGCCACCCCGTCGGCCCCTCATCCCGGACCGGCCGGTGAGGTTCGAAACTTTCGATGCCAGGGAGTCACAATCTCGGGGCCGATCCCCCAGTGCACGACTTTCGGTTCCGGCTCTCTTCACGCTCACCACCGTTGCGCAGGAAGAACAACTTTTGACGGCACTCAGAACAGGCCCGACCGTTTCGTAATCGATGTCGAAACTCTTGACACCCCTTGGAGCCGGCTCAACACTGTTCGCCGTCGACGGACTTCACCGTCCGTCGATCCGTGCACCAGGGCCCGGCGTCGAGACCGGCCGCCGAGCGCCCCCGCCCCACACAGCCGTCTCCCCCATGTCCAGCAGGACGAGAAGGGCTCACTCGCATGCGCATCACGCCACGCCTGTCCCTACGGCCCGCGGTCACCGCTCTGGCCGTCGCCACGATGGCCGCGACCGCCACCGTCGCTGCCGACGCCACCCCCGCGCACGCCGCTGCCGCCGCCGCGTGCAACGGATACGTCGGGCTGACCTTCGACGACGGCCCGTCGAGCAGCACGCCGGCTCTGCTGAACGCCCTGAAGCAGAACGGCCTGCGGGCCACGATGTTCAACCAGGGCCAGTACGCCGCCGCCAACCCCGCTCAGGTCCGGGCGCAGGTGGACGCCGGCATGTGGGTCGCCAACCACAGCTACACCCATCCGCACCTGACGCAGCTGAGCCAGGCACAGATCGACTCGGAGCTCTCCCGCACCCAGCAGGCCATCGCCGCCGCCGGCGGGGGCACCCCGAAGCTGTTCCGCCCCCCGTACGGGGAGACCGACGCGACGGTGCGGTCGGTCGCGGCCAAGTACGGTCTGACGCAGGTCATCTGGGACGTCGACTCGCAGGACTGGAACAACGCGAGCACGGACGCCATCGTGCAGGCCAACGCCCGGCTCACCGACGGCCAGGTCATCCTCATGCACGACTGGCCCGCCAACACCCTCGCCGCGATCCCGCGCATCGCCCAGGGGCTGGCGAGCCGAGGGCTCTGCGCCGGGATGATCTCTCCGCAGACGGGCCGAGCCGTCGCCCCCGACGGCGGCGGCAGCGGTGGCGGCGGCGGCAACGGCTGCACGGCCACCGTGTCCGCGGGCCAGAGGTGGAGCGACCGCTACAACATCAGCGTCGCCGTGTCGGGTTCCGCCAACTGGACCGTCACCATGAACG
This sequence comes from Streptomyces sp. ALB3, assembly GCF_044385685.1. Lineage (NCBI taxonomy): Bacteria > Bacillati > Actinomycetota > Actinomycetes > Kitasatosporales > Streptomycetaceae > Streptomyces > Streptomyces sp. ALB3. Next base: position 517,670 of record NZ_JBISCE010000027.1, read on the forward strand.
TGCCCTCCCCCGCGAAGGTCCTCACCACCTGGAACACCGCCGCCGCCTTCCCCTCCGCCCAGGTGATGACCGCCCGGTCCAACGGCAGCGGAAACACCTGGGGCGCCACGATCCAGGCCAACGGCAACTGGACCTGGCCGACCGTCTCCTGCAGCACCACCTGACGACCGCCCGTGGGGGCGGCGGCCTGACCGCCGCCGCCACGGGATGCCGCCGGCTTCCACTGCTTCCCGGGGCGACGAAGGGGCTGCATGGACAACCAGGTTGATCGCTGATGGACATGTTCGGCGCTCGCGTTCCCTATTCTGTTCGCAGCTGATCATCCGCTGCCGCGCACACTCCAGGAGTTCGCCATGTCCCGACCGGAGAACGATGCCCCCGCCCTGCGCATCGACACCAGCAGACCCCATCCCGCCCGGATGTACGACTGGTTCCTCGGCGGCAAGGACAACTACCCGGTGGACGAGGCCCTGGGCCGGCAGATGCTCGCCGTCGAGCCCTCCGTCCCCGTCATGGCGAAGGTGAACCGGGCCTTCATGCACCGCGCCACCCGGTGGCTGACCGACCAGGGAATCCGGCAGTTCCTCGACATCGGCACGGGGATACCCACCGAGCCCAATCTCCACCAGGTGGCCCAGCGGGCGGCGCCCTCCACACGGGTCGTCTACTGCGACAACGACCCGATCGTCCTGGCGCACGCCGAGGCCCTCCTGAAGGGCACGGAGGAGGGCGCCATCGACTACGTCCAGGCGGACGCCCGCGACGTGGAGGCCATACTCCAGCACGCCGGCAAGACCCTGGACTTCAGCCGGCCGGTCGCACTCTCCATGATCGCTCTGCTGCACTTCGTGAGTGACGAGGACGGTGCCTACGAGCTGGTGGAGCGGCTGACCGGAGTGCTCGCGCCGGGCAGCCACGTGGTGATCTCGCACCTCACCGCAGACTTCCACCCGGCGGAGGCACGCAAGGTCGACGAGATGTACAAGGCCAACACCCTCACCCTGGCGCCCCGCACCCGCGCGCAGTTCGCCCGCTTCTTCGACGGGCTCGACGTGGTGGAGCCCGGCATCGTGGCGGCTGAGGCGTGGCATCCCGAGCTGGGCGAGCCGGTCCCCGGGCAGGACGACGTCGTCAGCGCGGGGTACGTGGCGGTGGGCCGCAAGGGCTGACCCGATCGGCCACCACCGGGCCGTCGCTTCCCCGGGAGCGGCGGCCCGGTGGTGGCCGACAAGGCGCTGTTGACCTCGTCGGCGCCGCGACCTGATTCTCGGGTGATCCGCCGAGAGCAGGGAGGCCACACGATGACGGCCACAGCCGGACAGACACCCGTTCCCTATCCGTTCAACGCGTCGGCCGGACTGGAGCTGGCGGACGCCTACCAGGAAGCACTGGTGCGGCCCGGGCTCCTGCGCGTACGCATGACCTACGGGGAACCCGCCTGGCTGGCCACGCGCTACGCCGACGCGCGCCTGGTACTCGGCGACCGCCGCTTCAGCCGGGCGGAGGCCCTCCGCCACGACGAGCCGCGCCAGTCGGAAGGAAGCCGGGACAGCGGCATCCTGAGCATGGACCCCCCTGGGCACACCCGGCTGCGCACCCTGGTGGCCAAGGCGTTCACCGTGCATCAGGTGGAGAAGTTACGCCCCTGGGTACGGGAGCTTGCGCACGGCCTGCTCGACGGGCTGGAGGCCGGGGGACAGCCGGCCGACCTGGTGGAGCACTACGCGCTGCCGATCCCCGTGGCGGTGATCTGTCGCATGCTCGGCGTGCCGGAGGAGGACCGCCCGAGGTTCCGGGCCTGGAGCGACGCCGCCCTCTCCACGAGTTCCCTGACCGCCGAGGAGTTCCTGCGCAGCCGGGAGGAGCTGCGTGCCTACATGGCGACACTGATCGAGGACCACCGGCGCAGCCCCCGGCCGGATCTCATGACGGGGCTCATCGAGGCCCGTGACACCGGGGACCGGCTCAGCGAACTCGAACTGGTCGATCTCTGTGTCGGCATCCTCGTCGCCGGTCACGAGACCACCGCGACCCAGATCCCGAACTTCGTGTACGCGCTGCTCGACCACCCCGATCAGCTGGAACTGCTGCGGGAGCGCCCCGCGCTCATCCGCGGGGCCGTCGAGGAACTGCTGCGCTTCGTGCCGCTGGGAAGCGGCGCGGGCTTCCCCCGGTACGCGACCGAGGACGTGGAGGTCGGCGGCACACTCGTCCGGGCGGGGGAGCCCGTGCTCGTCGCGGTCGGGGCCGCCAACCGCGACGCCCTGAGGTTCGAGGGGGCGGGAAGGCTCGACGTCACGAGGACCGGCGTCCAGCATCTGGGGTTCGGACACGGGGTCCACCACTGCCTCGGTGCACCTCTCGCCCGGCTCGAACTGCAGGAGGCACTGGAGGCGCTGCTCGTGCGCTTCCCGGACCTGCATGTGGCGGGGGACGTGGAGTGGAAGAGCCAGATGCTCGTGCGGGGGCCGCGCGAGATGCCGGTGGGGTGGTGAAGGCCGTGTCGTGGACGACGGAGGTGGACCGCGGTCTGTGTATGGGATCGGGCATGTGCGCGGGTGTCGCCTCCGATCTGTACGAGCTCGACGAGGAGGACCGGGCGCGGCCCGTCCATGAGCGGATGGCCCCTGACGAACGTGCGCTGGACGCCGCCGACTCGTGTCCCGCGTCGGCGATCGTGGTCCGGGAGGGCGGTCTGGTGATCGGGCCCCGCCCCTGAGCCGCCCGCACGGGGCCGTCACGTCGGCCGCCCTTCGCCGCCGGTCCGCCGGACGCAGGAGACGACCACGACGAACGGCCAGAACGACTGAGCGAACGTGAGGACGCGCTCGGCCGCTCCCGCGGTGTCGAGGAGGAGGAGGGCGAGCAGGAACCAGCCTCCGCCGAGCCACATGAGCCCTGCCGCCGTGGCGGAAGGCACCGGTCGCAGTCCCCAGGGCGCCGCCTCCTCGGAGGGCGGGGCCCCGGGGCGCGGCCAGGTGTCGAGCGCCGCCACGGTCATCCGGCGGGGTCCGCGCCGGACGGCCAGGACCGGCCACACGGCGAGCAGCGAGAACCCCACGGTCACGACCACTCCGTGTGCGAACGAGCCACCGCTGCTCGGTGCCGGGAACAGGGCGAGCAGCATCGCCGTGATCCCGCCGCCGGCCAGTGTCACCCTGCCGAACGGCGCGGCGGGTCGTAGCCCGCAGGCGGTGATCACATGGCAGGCTCCCAGGGCGAGCAGGGCTGACGTCATCACCCAGTACCCGCCGGCGCCGTCGGAGGCGAGCAGGCTGATCGTCGCCCGCGCGGGGTCGTAACCGGGCCCCTGCAGCTCCGCCGAGACCGCCCAGCCACCGACCAGGAGGATCGGGGCACACGCCGAGGAGAAGAAGGCCCACCGGGGGACAGATCGCATCGGTGCAATGTAGAACGCCCGGCGGGTACGGGCCGGTGTACACGCAGGCGATCCGCTGCGTAGTCCGCCCACGAGCGGGTAGGCGCGTGACGCCGGGTCACCTGACGGTGTGTGGACCGCACCGCTCGGCCCACCAGCGGCCCCGGGTCCCGGCGCGCCGTACCGGACGTGGATCGAACATGGAGGAGACCCGCTGTGCTGACACCCAGTCCTCAGGACCTGAGAGTGGCTCTGGCCCGCTACGCCGACGCGCGGATCGAGGACGCGCGCCGCTCCACGGACGCGACGTCCCGGGCCGTGGAGGATGCCGCGTACACCCTGTGCGTGATGACCGGCACCCAGGCTGTCGCGCAGGCCCTGCAGGTCGCCGACACGATGCTCGGCATGCGGGCCACGGTCTCCCCCGCTCTGCGCCGGCCTGTTGCCAGGCAGCAGGAGAACCGCCTCCAGACCGCCTGACCCACCGCCCGCCGTCGGTGTGATCCCTCCCGGGGTCGCCCCGGCCCCGAAAGGCCGGGCAGGTGGGTTCCGCCCGAGCGGGAACGGGCGACGGGAAGAACGCGGAACAGCTGACGGCCCTGTCCGACGGGAGCTGCGCGATCGCCCTGACCTCGCCGCTGTCGGAACACGCTTGCGCACACCTGGCGGTCCCCGTGCACCTCGGCGCCACCGGCTCAGGCCGGTGGCGCCGAACTGCCGTCATCTCGCGGTGGCGGTCAGGGTCTCGTAATACGTGCCGAGCTTCCGCAGGTAGAAGAGGTCGCCCGTGTCCTGATCGCGCTCGAAGCGCGGGGCGTCCTTGATCTCGTCCTTGGTGCACCGGACCCTGATCACGCGTTCGGTGCCGTCCACGGCGGCCACCATGCCCGCGGGCACGACGACGCTCCTCCCGAACTTCCAGACTCCCGCGTCGATCACCAGGTGGTCGAAACCCGGTACCGGCGAGAGCCGGATGACGGTTCCCACGCTTCCGTCCGGTGCCTCCACGCCGTATCCGATCACGTCGTCGTCCAGCGGCCGTTCCAGCTGCGCAGGACCTGTCCAGACCGTTTCCATGGTCGCCTCCTCCTGGCAGCCGGCCCGATCCGGCCGCCGGACCTTCCATATGCCCCCGTAGGCGCGGGCGATGCGGGCCGGCCCGGTCGGGTTCCCCGTTCGGGTTACAGGCCCATCTCGTACGCCCCGGACAGGGCCTCGACGCGGTCCCACACCCGCGCCGAGCGGGCGTCGTCGACGACGGGGCGCCGTATCGCGGCGACGGCCCAGCGCTGCTGCTCCTCGGTCGCGGAGTCCTTGCCGTGCAGCTCGACGGCGTACCCGGAGAAGTCCCGGACCAGTACGGAGAACAGCTCGTCCAGCACGTCCTCGTCCAGGCCGGTGAGCCGGGCCTGCTCCAGGATCAGCTGGCCGTGGACCACGAGGGCGAAGAGCTGGCCGACGGACAGCAGGAAGTCGAGGTCCCGGCTCTGGTGCTCGTCGGGCGCGGCACGGGCGACGAAGTCGCACAGGGCGTCCGCCTGCTCCCGGAAGCGGGCGACGTTGGGCACCGCGGCGTACGCGTCGTAGGCCGGACGCCAGTCGTGGAAGCGTACGGATCCGAGGCCACGGGCGGGTCCCTGCTGGAAGAGGAAGGCGTCGTCCGCCGCGTCCAGGCGCGTCGGGACGGGCTCGTACCCGGCCGGATCCAGCAGGTGGTTCCGCATGAACTTGAGGATGAGAGCGAGGTTGACGTGGACCGTGCCCTCCAGCTTGGGCAGGCTGCGGATCTCCACGGCCGCCTGGGCGAAGTACGTGTCCTTCTCGAAGCCCTTGGCGGCGATGACGTCCCACATCAGGTCGATGACCTTCTCGCCCTCCGTGGTCACCTTCATCTTCGTCATCGGGTTGAACAGCAGGTACCGGCGGTCGTCCGGGCCGGCCGACCGGAAGTAGTCGACGGCCCGGTCGCTGAACAGCTTCATGCCGACGAGCCGGACGTAGGCGTCGGCAAGCTCCCGGCGGACGTGCGGGAACGCGGTCACGGGGCGGCCGTAAAGGATGCGGTTGTGCGCGTGGGTCACGGCCTCGTACATCGCGTGCTCGCAGATGCCGATCGACGCGGTGCACAGGTTGAACTTGCCCACGTTGACGGTGTTGAGGGCGGCGTCGAAGGCGGCGCGGCCCGTGTGCAGGACGTCGTCGGGGCCGACCGGGTAGCCGTCGAGGCGGAACTCGCTGACGTACTTGGAGGAGTCGACGACGTTCTTCACCAGGTGGTAGGCGGGATGGCGGCTGTCCGCCGCGAAGAAGACGTAGCCGTCAGGGCCTTCGACGTCGGTGCGCCGGCCGAAGACCGAGACCAGGCCGGCGGCGTTGCCGTTGCCTATGTAGTACTTGGAGCCGGTGGCCCGGAAGCCGCCGTCACCGGCCGGTTCGAGGAGCATGTCCGTGGAGTAGATGTCGGCGCCGTGGGTCTTCTCCGACAGGCCGAAGGCGAACACCTCACCCTGCGAGAGCAGGTCCGCCGCGCGGGTGCGGGCCGCGTCGTTGTCGCTCTGCCAGACCGGGCCGAGCCCGAGGATGGTCACCTGCCAGGCATACCAGTAGTCGAGTCCGTAGAAGCCGAAGATCTCGTTGAGCGCGGCGATCCTCGCGGTGTCCCAGCGCTGGTCCTCCCGCTGCGCGGCCGTGGCGGGAGTGAGGAAGGTGGCGAACAGTCCCTCCTTGGCGGCGAACCCGAGGAACTCGCCCAGCCACGCGCGGGACCGGTAGTCCTCGATGAGACGCCGCTTGCCGCGGTCCTCGAACCAGTCGATGGTGGCGCGCAGCAGCCTGCGGGTCTCGGGGTCGAAGTGCGCGGGGTCGTAGGCACGCGGGTTGAACAGCAGCGGGTCTGCCATGGTGAGGGGCCTTTCGAGAGGGTGTGGGCGGGGGGAGGACGGAGATGTCACTTCTGCCGGCCGGCCGGGCCGAGCCTGCGGAGCGTGGTGAGTACGTCGTCGAGCCAGGCGACCGTCATGCGTTCGTAGGCGATGCCGCCGCGCAGCACGACGTGCTGCAGTTCCTGGCCCGCGTCCAGGGTTGCCGGAGCTCCGGGACCGGTGAAGTCACGCAGTTCCCCGGCGAGGTAGTGCGCGAGACGGTCGCTGTGCACCCGGTGGTGCCGCTGGACCTCGTGCAGCAGCGCTGCCGGGTCGTCGAAGGCCGTGCCGCGGATCTTCACGGCGAGATCGTGGCGGAGGCTCTCGGGTTCGATCGGTTCGTGGAGCCAGTCGGAGAGGGCGGCGCGGCCGGGGGCCGCGACGGAGTACTCCTTCTTGTCCGGCCTGCGTTCCTGCGGCACGTCGCGGACGTCGAGCAGGCCGTCGCTCTCCATGCGCTTGAGGACGCGGTAGATCTGCTGGTGCGTGGCGGTCCAGAAGTACCCGATGGACCGTTCGAACCGCCGGGCGAGCTCATAGCCCGAGCCCGGCTGCTCCAGCAGGGAGACGAGGATCGCGTGTTCGAGCGCCATGCCCCCGATCGTCTTATGCAACTGGTTGCATAGCAAGCTGCGGCGGCCGGGTGAGACGCGCCTCACCCTGCCCCGCTGCGAACCGGCGCGGCCCGCGCGGCACACGGCTGACGAGGGGTGGTACCGGTCGGGACGGGGCCGTCCGGCTCCGGAGTCGCTTCAGCCGCCGCCTTGCGGGGCGCCTCGCTCCGGCTGCGCGGGCGTCCCGGCGAGCAGGTCGCCGGTCGCGCAGCGCCTTGCCGGGGCCCGTCCGTACTGGCGGACGAGAATGCCCGGGCCGTCCTCCGTGAACGCGGTGAGAGCCACCGTCCGTCCGCCCTGGAGGATGTCCCGGTCCTGCAGCTTGCCGTCGGGCTGCGCATACCTGCGGCACCGCACCGTCAGGTAGCCGACGGGTTCCGGACGCTCGTCAGCGTCCACGTCAGTGGGTCAGGTCTCTCCGTCACCGACCGGGTCATGTCCGGCCCGGCGCGTGGCGAACGGGCCGGGGCCGGCGGGGCGGGTCGAAGGCGCCGCCGGAGTGGTCCCGTCGAGGGCGGCGGACCCTTGCCCGGCACCCGCGCGGTGCAGGGCGAGCATGGCCTGGTCGTCCTGCGGCCGGCCGCCGGCATGGCGCCGGACGTCCTGGATCAGCGTGTCCAGGATCTGCCCCGGGGTGGGGCGCCCGTCCGAGCGGGTCCGTCCGGCGAACGCGAGCGGCAGACGGGCCACGGGGTCGTAGAAGCGGCCCGTGGCGTCCCGGGACTCGGTGACACCGTCGGTGAGGAGGAGCAGGGTGGAGCCGGCCGGGAAGGGGAAGCTGTCGACCGGGGCGGACCAGGTGCCCAGGTCGCTCATGCCCAGCGGAGGCGCTTCCTCGGATGCCTGCAGAAGCGTGGCGCGGCCCTGCGCGTCCAGGAGAACGGGAGGCGGATGGCCCCGGTTGACCAGGCGTACGGTCTCCAGGTCCGTGGAGAACTCGGCGATGAGGGCCGTCGTGAAACCCTCCTCCTGCTGCTGTCCGCCGCGTCGGCCGCCCTCGCGCAGGAGAGCCCTCTCCAGCCGGGCCACCAGTTGCGGCAGGTCCTCGGACTCGTCCGCCGCGTACCGGAAGGCGCCGAGATCGGCGCTGACGGCGCTGACCGCGCCCAGCCCCTTCCCCCGCACGTCGCCGACCATCACCCGGACTCCGTACGGGGTGCTCTGCACCACGTACAGGTCTCCGCCGATCAGGGCCTCGCTCTCGGCCGGCACGTACCGCGCGTCGATGTGCAGGTCCCCGAGGCGTGACGGGGGCCTGGGCAGCACGGCCCGCTGGGCGACGGCCGCGACGTGCTGGGCGCGCCTGGCGCGGGCGTCCCGGCTGCGCAGCGTGCGGTGGATGAGTACGGCGAGCGCCGTGACGGCCGCCAGGGTGATCTGGTTGGCCACGCCCGCGCGCCAGCCGAAGGTGCCGTCGAGCCGCGCGAGGAACGCGTGGACGACCATCGCCGTGAGGCCGACCCCGACGATTCCCCGGACTCCGGAGAGTGGCGCGGCTGCGACGGGTGCCGCCATGAGAAGTGGCGCGGACGTCACATCGTGCGGGGTGACCAGGTCGACCACCACGGCCAGCACGATGAGGCCTACGGGGATCCACTGGGTTCTCGGCAGCTGCGGCACTCCCCCACGCTGCCCGCACGTGCGGTCCTCCGCCACCCCGGGCTTCCGCGCACGGCGTACGGGGCGGAGACATCTGACGGGCAGGGGCTTGCTGGGGCAGCGAGAGACACCGATGTTCTCCTGACGTGCCGGTGCCCGGCCCCGTGTGCATCGTGCCGCGAGGCAACTGCTTGCACTGACCACGTATATGCTCGTACGGAGCAGCCGGCGTCTCGCGCCGAGGGCCTCGACTCTCCTCCGCGGGGCGTGGTCCGCGCCGCGAGTTCCGCGACCGGCCGGGGAGCCGTGCTCCGGAGCGACGCATCCCGGACATCTTGTCCGCATGGCGAGACGCGTTTGCGAAGGCGCACGCCTGCGGCGTTCCATCGCGCCTGTGCAAACCGAACAGATAACCCCTGATCAGACGGCCTCCGACGACAAGGCGGCGAGGCGCGCCGTCACGGTGTTCCCCGTGCTCGTAGTCGTGGCGGGCGTGGCAGGTCTCGTCACCCCCGGGACGTTCGACGGCTGGACGGAATCGGTTCCGTACCTCCTGGGCATCGTCATGTTCTGCATGGGACTGACGATGACTCCGCTCGACTTCCGGGGCGTGGCGAAGCGTCCGTGGGCCGTGGCGATCGGCCTGGTCGCGCACTACGTGATCATGCCGGGACTCGGCTGGGCCATCGCTCATCTGCTCGGGCTGCCGCCGCAGCTGGCAGCCGGGCTCATCCTGGTCGGCTGCGCGCCGAGCGGCACGGCGTCCAATGTGGTGACGTTCCTCGCCCGCGGCGACGTGGCGCTGTCGGTCTCCGTCGCCACCGTCTCCACTCTGGTCGCCCCGCTGGTGACGCCGCCCCTCACGCTGCTGCTGGCGGGCGCGTACCTTCCGGTGGACGCCGGTTCGATGATCACGGACATCCTCAAGACGGTGCTGCTCCCGGTCCTCGGCGGACTGGTGGTGCGGCTGGTCGCGGGCAGGCTCGTCGACCGCGTACTGGGTCTCATGCCCTGGCTCTCTTCGGTGGCCGTCGCGGCGATCGTCTGCGCCGTCGTGGCGGGCAGCGCCGGCACCATCAAGTCGGCCGCCGTGACCGTGCTGATCGCAGTCGTGCTGCACAACGGCCTCGGACTCGCGCTCGGCTACGCCGCGGGCAAGGCCTCAGGACTCGGCCGGCCTGCAAGCCGCGCCATGGCCTTCGAGGTCGGCATGCAGAACTCGGGGCTGGCCGCCTCGCTGGCGACCGCTCACTTCAGCCCGCTGGCCGCTCTGCCGGCCGCGGTGTTCTCCGTGTGGCACAACATCTCGGGTGCCCTGGTGGCCGCCTGGATGTCCCACCGGTCCCGGCGCGAGGTGCCCGCTCCCGGAGTCGCCGGTCCGGCGCCCGAGGCCGTGCCGGCCGACGAGTCCTGACCGGGACCCCACGGCTCGAAGGCGTTCGTCCGGGTTTCCGGGCGAACGCCTTCGTGCGTTCCGTGCCCGCCGGCGCACGGATGCCGCGGCCGGTCACCGGGCGGGGACCTCACCGGCCGGCATCCGCGTAGCGGCGGGCCAGGTGCGCGAAGGCGTCCTTGAGTTCGGCCGGCCCGACGACCTGGATGCCGGCGTCGAACCGGCCGATCGTGGCGGCCAGCCCCGGCCAGGACCATGCCCCGAGGACGAGCCGGCAGCGGTCCGGGCCGAGCGCCTCGACGACTCCGTCCCGCGAGTAGCGAGAGACGACGGACGCCGGCAGATCGAGGATCACCTCACCGCGGCAGGGCCAGTCGCCTCCGCCGTCGAAGCCCTGGAACCTGCCGGCCACGAAGGCCGCCACGTCGCCCCCGGGCACGTCGCGAGGAGTGAAGCGGGGCCCGGTGGGGGTGCGCGGGGCGATGCGGTCGGCGCGGAAGGTGCGCCAGTCGTCACGGTCGAGGTCCCAGGCGACGAGGTACCAGCGCCCGCGCCGGGTGACCAGGTGATGTGGCTGAGCCCTGCGCGGCGGCGGCGCGGCCGGACCCTCACCGGCCGCCGGGTCCGCCGAGGTGTAGTCGAAGCGCAGTACCTCACGGGCGTGGACGGCCGCACTCAGCGCCACGAGAACGCGCGGGTCCGCCTGCGGGACCGGATCGGGTCCCACGCCTTCGACAGCGGTGACGCGCACGGCGTCGACGCGATGGCGGAGGCGGGCCGGCATGACCTGCCGGACGGTGTTCAGCGCGCGCGCCGCGGCCTCCTCGATGCCTGCCCCGGTGGCGGCGGCGGTCCTGAGCGCGACGGCCAGGGCGACGGCCTGGTCGTCGTCGAAGAGCAGCGGCGGCAGCTCCGCACCGGCGTCGAGCCGGTAGCCGCCGTCCGGCCCCTTGGTGGCCGACACGGGATAGCCGAGCTCGCGCAGACGGCCGACGTCACGTCGTACGGTGCGCGGACTGACCTCCAGCCGCTCCGCCAGCGCCTGCCCGGGCCAGTCGCGGCGCGCCTGGAGCAGGGACAGGAGGGACAGCAGTCGCGCTGAGGTCTTCGGCATGCCCTCAGTATCACCGGGAGAAGCGGACACATCCTGACCGCTTCCGATGCGAACGTGGACCTGGACACGCACACGAGCGGAAGGAACCCAGCCACGTGAGGACGCGAGAGCACGCGCGGACCGGAGACCCGGCCCTCCGGCCGGTGCCCGGGCCCCCGGTGGTGACGCGATGACCGTCCTCGACAGCCGGTCGCTCAACCGCGCCACGCTCGCCAGGCAGTTGCTGCTCGAACGCTCCGGCATGCCGGTGCCCGGGGCCGTGGGACATCTGGGCGGCCTCCAGGCTCAGGAGCCGCAGGAACCGTACACCGGACTCTGGTCCCGGCTGCGGGCGTTCGAACCCACCGCCCTCTCGGACCTGCTGCTCCGGCGCAGCGTGGTGCGGATCCACCTCATGCGGCGCACCGTCCACCTCGTCACCGCCGACGACGCGGTCGCCTGGCGGGCCCGCCACGACTCCATGCTGCGCCGGCGTGTCCTCGGCGTCTACCGCGACGAGTTCGCCGGAACGGACCTCGACGAACTGGCGGCGGCGGGACGGGCGGTGATGGCCGACGGGGAGCCCCGCTCGACCGCCGAGGTCGTGAGCGAGCTCGCCGCGCGCCGCCCGGCGCCGGGACGCCGGGCCCTCGGCGAGATGGTGGTCGCCGCCCTCGTGCCGGTCGCACAGGCACCGCCCCGAGGGCTGTGGCGCACCAAGGCGGGAGTACGCAACGTCCTGCTCTCCTCCTGGCTGGGCCGAAGCCTCGACGCGCCGGACCCCGACCCCTGCGACCCGGTCGGCCGGACGCTGGTACGCCGCTACCTGGCCGCCTACGGCCCCGCCGCGACGGCGGACCTGCGCGCCTGGTGCGGCCTCACAGGTCTCCCTGCCGCGGTGAAGGCGCTGCGCGGGGAACTCGTCTCCTTCCGGGACGAGCGCGGACGGGAACTGCTCGACCTCCCCGGCGCGCCCCGTCCCGACCCCGGGACTCCCGCACCGGTGCGGTTCCTGCCTGCCTTCGACAACGCGATTCTCGGCTACCACGACCGCAGCCGGATCATCGACGACGCCCACCGCGGCCTCTCGGTCGCCGGCGAGCGCGTCGTCCTGGTCGACGGCCGGGTCGCCGCGACCTGGGGCGTCGACGCCGGCACCGTGGTCGTCGACCCTCTGTACCGCTTGTCCCGTGCCGACCGCGGCAGTGTCGCCGAGGAGGGGGCCGCACTGGCCTCGTTCCTCTCCGACGGCGAAAGCACTCGCGTACGGGTCGCCACGGACGCCCGCTGATCCGCCCCGGCGCGGCCGGCCCGCCGACCCGTCGCACCGGCCCCGGGCCCCGCGGGGTACGGCGCCCCGCCCTCGTGAGCGGGGGCGGGGCGCCGTACCCACCCGGTTCCCGGGCGTCAGGCGGAGTCGGCCGCCATGCTCCGTATCAGGCTCTTGGGCCGCAGGTCGGTCCAGTTCTCCTCCACGTAGGCGAGACAGGCCTGGCGCGTGTCCTCCGGGTGCGCCACCGCCCAGCCGGCGGGCACCTCGGCGAAGGCGGGCCACAGCGAATGCTGTCCCTCGTCGTTGACGAGCACCAGGTAGGTGCCGTTCTCGTCCTCGAAGGGGTTGGTCACCGGTACTCCTAGAACTTAGGTAAGGCTGAGTCCACTTGGCGTTGCCACCTTACCCAGCTCCCCCTTCGTCGACGCGCCACATGGCCCGAACTCCCACCTGGCGAGCCCGGTGGGACACCACCCGATGACCGGACATGGACGAACGGGGTGAACGAGGAGCCGGCTGCCGATGACACGGTTCGGACCGTCTCGGGCGATCGCCACGGCCGTGCGGCGGGCCGCTCGAGAGACGCGCCACCGCCTCCGCCTCCGCATCCGTCGCAAGGAGGACCGTGGATCCGGCGGACCCGGGGGTCCGCGAGGGGCCGGTCCAGGCGAGTACCGCGCCCGGACGTGCGGTGAGCGGCGGTTCCGCCCAGGGGCCGCCTCCTTCCCGCTGACTAGTCCGCGTGTCTCCCGTGGCTCTCAGGTACGACCCGGGACCGACACGGAGAGGGATTCGTGGAACCCCCGCCCGCTCATACCGTCTTGATCAGAGAAACGGCGGTCGGCAACCGTCGGGACAGCGGTTCCGGAGACAGGCGAGACAGTGAGCAGGTGGCACGGGTGACTCAGCAGAATCGGCCGAAGGGCAAGGCGTTCGCTCCCGAGTATCAGGGGGCGCTCGGCTCGTTGTCGGTGAACTCCTCCCTCAGCGACGTACTGAAGAAGGGTGTCGAAGAACTGCGTGCGGCCGAACGGGACGGCGACCAGGGGGAGATGGCGCGCTGCGGTCTGGCTGTGGCGGAGGCGTACCGGCGGCTGGGGCGCGTCGACGACGCCGACGCGGCCTGGAAGTCGAGTTACCGCGCGGCTCGTGCCGCGGGTGACGTCGGCGCCATGGCGTGGGCGCTGTGGAGCGGTGGCACGCTGGCTCGTCAGCGGGGTTCGCTGGCACTGGCCTACCGCCTGCTCGGGCTCGCCGCCGAGATGGGTGAACGAGGGGGCGACGTGGTCGTACGCGGCTACTCGCTCGCCGGTCTCGCGGAGACCGGGCGCATCCAGGGCGACTACCAGGCCGTGGGCGAGCTGCACGAACAACTGCTCGCCGAGGCCCGCAGGCGCGGCGAGGCCAGGCACACGGTGTGGGCGTTGGAGGGCATAGCCCAGATGCACCGGAACACCGGGTCGTACGACAGGGCTCTCGCCCTCTTCGAGGAGGCGGCCGAGACCGCGGGCCGAGCGGACGACCAGCGGGGCCGGGCCTGGGCGTTGCGCGGAATAGCCGACGTGGTGTCCGTACGCGACGGTGACGTGGAACGTGCGCTGGCACTGCTCACCGAGGCGGAGTCCGCCTGCCGCGAGATGAAGTTGTCGAGCGCCCTGGCCTACAACCACAAGATGCGGGCCAACGTGCACTACCGGGCCGGGCAGTACCCGCAGGCCCGTGACACCTACGCGCGGGCCCTCGCGGAGTTCCAGGAGATGAACGAACCCCGGGGGACCGCGCTGTCACAGCTGGGTCTCGCCAAGTCACTGGCCAGGCTGGGACGCAACCCGGCGGAGACCGTCGTGGAACTGGCCGGGCTCCGCCGGACCCTGGACCGCATCGGGCTGAAGCACGCCCGGGACATGGTCGACAAGGCGGCTGTCGAACTGGGGGTGGGACCGCTGCCGGATGCGAACCCCCGCGTGGAGGCGGCGGTGACACGATGACCGTTCCCACGACCGTCTCCGCCGGCACCGTACGCGCCCTGTCCTCCGCGCCCGCCGGATCCGTCCGGGACGCGGCGCCTTCCGGAGGTGCCGGGCACACCGACACCGCGTCGCTCCACGCCACCGCACCCGGTGTCCCCTCTCCGGGTACGCCGCCGTCCCGCGCCGCGCTCACCGCTCCCCGGATACTCGCCCGCTGCCGCGACCTGGTGCGCCCTTCCCTTTCGGCCGCCGTGGAACGGCTCCATCCCTGGTCGGGTGAGATGGCCGCGTTCGCACTCGGGTGGTGCGAAGTCGGTGGCGCGCCCGCTGACGGGTCGTTCGAGGGGAAGGGGGTGCGCCAGGCCCTCGCCGTACTGGGCGCCGAGGCCGCGGGGGCGCCCGGGGAGAGCGCCGTGTCCGGCGCGGTCGCAGTGGAGCTGGTCCACACCTTCTCGCTCCTGCACGACGACATCATGGACGGGGACGGGACCCGGCGGCAGCGGGACACCGTGTGGAAGGCGTACGGCACGGGGCCCGCCGTCCTCGCGGGCGACGCGCTCTTCGCCCTCGCGGTGCAGACCCTCGCCGAGACACCCGGACCGCACACGGCCGCGGCCGTCGTCCGCCTGTCCGGGACGTTGAGCGGGCTCGTACGCGGCCAGGCGGACGACCTGCTCTTCGCGTCCCGTCCGTGGACGGGGCCCGGGGCCGTCCGGACCGATGAGTACCGGGTCATGGCGGAACTCAAGACGGGCACCCTGCTGGGCTGCGCCGCAGCGCTCGGCGGCCTCCTGGGCGGAGCACCCGCTCGCACCGTCGCCGCGCTGGACCGTGCCGGGAGCCATCTCGGAGTGGCCTTCCAGGCCGTCGACGACCTGCTCGGCATCTGGGGGGACCCGGCGGTCACGGGCAAGCCGGTGCACAGCGACCTGCGGCAGCGGAAGAAGACCTTCCCCGTGCTGGCCGCTCTCGCCGGGGGCGGCCCCCGCGCCGGGGAACTGGCCGCTCTCCTGAACGCCCCTCATGTCCTCGACGACGACGGTGCCATGCGTGCCGCCGACCTGGTGGAGGCGTGCGGCGGCCGCACCGCCACCCTGGCCGAGGCCGGCCACCACCTCGACGCCGCCCGCGCCTGCCTGCGGGGCGTGCCCCTCGCCCCCCGTGCGGCTCGCGAGATCGAGGTGCTGACCTCCTTCCTGCTCCACCGCAGGGTGTGAGTACGGCGGCGGCCGGGTTCCGCCCGGCCGCCGGGGCGCCGTGCGCCCGTCCGTCAGGCCGGTGCCCGCATGCCGTCGATGATGCGGGTCCAGTGGTCGCTGCCGTGTCCGTCCTGGATCGCACGCCGGTAGTGGCCCTGCACGGCCAGTGGCAGCGCGAGGTCGAGTCCGAGAGCGGTGCTGGTCTCGACGATGTGGTCGGAGGTCGCCCCCATCATCGTGACCGTGCTGAGGTCGCCGGGGTGCTCCCCGGCGTCCAGTGCGGCGCCCGGCTTCTCCTCCCCGGCCCTCATCATGTCGCCGATCGAGTCGGCGAGGGAGAACAGCTCCGGCAGCGCGTCCTGCGCCTTCACACCCGCGGTGCCCAGCATCGCGGTGGCGTGCATCAGCCCGGAGAGGGTGGAGAGGAACAGTGCGAGCTGCGCTTGGTACATCAGCTGGGCGAGGCCCGGGTCCTCGCCCAGATACCTGGGGGTGCCGAGCAGTGCGAGTGCCGCCCGGTGGCTCTCCAACGTCTTCTCGGGGCCGCTGTAGTAGACGTAGGCCGCCTCGGTCCCGACCATCGGTGCGGGAGTCATGACGCCCCCGGTGAGGAAGGCGGCGTCATGGCCCCCCGCCCATGTCGCGGCTTCGCGCGTGCGGTCGGGAGTGTCGGAGCTCAGGTTGACCAGTGTCCGGCCGGCGAGCGAGCCGGTGGCGCTGCCGAGGACGTCGTACATCGCCCGGTAGTCGGTGAGGCTGAGGATCACGAGGTCACTCGCCTCGACCGCCTCGGCGGGGGTCGCCGCGAGCGTCGCCCCGTCGGCGACGAGGCCGTCGGCCCGGCTCGCGGTGCGGTTCCAGACGGTGACGGAGTGGCCGGCGGCGAGGAGGGTACGGGCCATCGCCTGGCCCATCGGGCCGAGTCCGATGAGGGTGACGGGACGGTCCTGCGTGGCGTCGGGGTTCTGTTGTCGGTTCACTCCTCCATGATCGAAGGGCCCTGCTCATCCGGGAAGTACCCACTATCTTCTTCGGTACTTACCTATTCGTAAGGGGGCTACTGATGACGAGGGCACCGAGACGCGGGCCGTACATCTGCGGCGTCGACGCCGCGCTCGACGTACTGAGCGGCAAGTGGAAAGGGCTGATCCTCTGGGAACTGGAGGAACGTGGCGTACGTCGCTTCGCCGAGCTGCGCCGTGGTCTGCCGGGGGTGAGCGAGAAGATGCTGACCCAGCACCTGAGGGAGATGGAGGAGGACGGCCTCGTGCACCGGAAGGTCTACGCCCAGGTGCCGCCCCGGGTGGAGTACTCGCTGACCGGGTACGGGCGGACACTCAACCAGGCGCTCGGGCCGCTCGGCGCCTGGGGGGACGAGCGGATGCGTCGCGAAGGGTCCGCCGTGGTCGATGTCGCCCGGCCCTCGCACGACTGAGCACGGTCTCGCGTGCGGCTCGGTGACCCGCTCCCCGCTCGCCGAGGCACCGCGGGCACGGAGTCGCCGAGCCGCTGCCCCGCGTGGTCGACGCCCCCGCTGCGGCCTACCCCAGGAGAGCGGCGACGGTGATCAGGGCGGGAATCGATACGAGGGTGGACAACAGGATGGATTCCCTGGCGAGTCGTTCGGCGACGCCGTACTGCGACGCGTAGGTGTGGAGGTTCTGGGCGGCGGGCAGGGCCGAGATCACCACGACGTCGAGCAGGGCGGCGCCGTGCAGGTGGAACAGGCCCGCGCCCACGGCCCAGGCGACCAGGGGCTGCACGGTCGTCTTGAGCGCGGCGGAGAGGGCGATCGCGGGCCGGCTGTCACCGCGTGCCGGTATACCGCTGCCGCGCAGGGATATACCGAAGGCCAGAAGCACCGCGGGCACGGACATGTTGCCGATGAGCGTGAGGGGTTCGAGGGCAGGCGACGGAATGTCCCATCCGGTGGCGGCCACGGTCACGCCCGTCAGCGAGCCGACGGCCATCGGATTGCGGAGCGGTGTGGTCAGGCGCTGCCACAGAGGGCGGGGCTCGCCCGGGCGACTGAGGTCGAGGACGGTCAGTGCCAGCGGGGTGACCACGATCTGCTGGAAGAGCAGGACGGGGGCGACGAGGGAGGCGTCTCCCAGGACGTAGACGGTGATCGGGATACCGAGGTTGCCGGCGTTGACGTAGCTGGAGCACAGCGCCCCGATGGTGAGCTGCCCGGTGTCCCAGCCCCGGAGGAGTCCCACGGCGAGGAAGAGGGCCGCTGCGGCCGCCGCCGCGGCGGCGGTGACGAGGAGCCGCTGGGAGAAGACGACCGAGAGGTCCGCGCCCGCCAAGGTGGTGAAGAGCAGTGCGGGCGTCGCCACGTTGAACGCGAGGCGCGTCAGGACGGTCCGGCCGTCCTCCCCCAGATGCCCACGGCGTCCCAGGACGTAGCCGACGCCTATGACCACGGCGATCACCGCGAACCCGGTGAGAACTCCCTGCATGACTTCCTTGCTGATGAACCGTGCGCGACCGGGGCCCGGGGCAGGCAGCGAGGAACCGCAGGGAGTGGGGTTCCCCGGCCACTGCCCCCGATCCGTACCGGGAGTCCGCGCCACGACGCGTTGACCAGGACTCAGCCTACGGTCACTTCGCGGGGGCGTTCTCGCCGCCCCGGTCGTACCCGTGGCCGGCCGGCGGGTGCGGGCCACCACCTCGGTTCAGCATGCACGGGGGCCGGCGTCCACGCCGGCCCGCCGCGGGAGGCTGCTGCCGCCACGCCGTGAGACCTCGCCGGACATGCCGGTGACCCGGCCTGGACTCCAGCCCGGCCGGGCCCCGTCAGCGGCTCTTCCCCTCCCCCGAGCCGGGGACGGGAGGCCCAGGAGGGGGTGCGTCCGGTACCGAGGGCGCAGCGGGCCCTGCTCCCCCGGTCGTGGTGCCGCCCGGCCGGGTCAGGGACCGGCGGCCTAGGCGTCGGCCCCGTAGGTGCCGAACTCCGGGAGGCCCGTCGTCTCGTACGTGTGCACCGAGAGGCCACCCGGTGTCACCTGATGGGCGGCGAGCCGCAGACCGGCCGGTGCGCCCCCTTCCGGGAGAAGCCGTCGGCCCTGGCCCACCACGACCGGGGCGATCACGAGCCGCAGCGTGTCGACGAGCCCCGCGGCCAGCAGGGACTGGGAGAGCTGGGCGCTGCCATGGACCTGCAGTTCACGGCCGGGCCGCCGCTTCAGTTCGGCGACCTCGGCGGGAACGTCCCCGGACAGGATGGTGGTCGGGTTCCACCCGGCCTCGGTCAGGCTGTCCGAGGCCACGAACTTCGGCAGGCCGTTCATGATCGCGGCGAAGGGGTGGTCGGTCATCTTCGGCCAGTCCCGCGCGAAGTTCTGATAGGTGCGGCGACCGAACAGCAGCGCGTCCGCCTCGCCGAGCCAGGTGCCGGCCAGCTGGTTGAACTCCTCGTCCAGGTGTGGCACGAACCAGCCACCCCGCTCGAACCCGCCGCTGGTGTCCTCGTCCGCGGCCCCGGGGCCCTGGGAGACACCGTCGAGCGTCAGGAACTCCTGCACTACGAGCTTCATCGCGCACCGTTCTCTCTTCGGCCTCGGAGGCCGATCGCACCTGCTGGGTGTGGAGACGGAATCATCCCCGCTAGATGGACTTCGGGGGGCGCGAGAACTCATCGGTCGGCACGTCCTCGGTGGCGTCGCGGCCCGGCCCGGGGGCCGATGCGCCAAGACAGTCGGCGCCAGGTTCCCGCTGCGGGGGCCGGCACGCGTCCCGGCCCCCGCAGCCCTGGCCTGTGGCTCGTACCTCCGTGCGCGAGCTACCCGCCCGGAGGGGGGCCCGGGTGGCAGGGGCCGTGAGGGATGGGTCAGAGGGGGACGACCGCTCCCTCCCGTATCCAGCCCCGTCGGTCCGCTGCCGCATCCGTGGTGACCAGCACGTAGCCGTACTCGTTGTAGGACGCGCCCTCGCACGTCGACGCGCCGACGATGTCCCCGGCGTACTTGGTCTTGACCACGGCGCTGTTCGGGTTCGGGTTCTCGTACACCCCGGCGGTCGGCCACACGACCTTGTACTGGCATCCGAGCTGGGCCGAGGCACCGGCAGTCGGGCCGGTGGCGAGCGCCCCGGCGCAGCCGAGTGCGGCTGCCAGGGTGACGGTGGTGAGACGGCGCATGCGCATGAGTGGTAGGGCTCCTCGCGAAGTCGGCGGTGTGACAGGCACATGATGACAGGCCTTCCGGTGCGTCCCGTACGCTGCGACGGATACCGGCGAGGCTGCCGTCGCGCACCCGGGGGCACCCTCGCGGCGGGGGTTCCGGGTGACGGTGCCTCCCGCCCCGTCCCGGTCCGGCCGCGCACGGGCGGGCGGCATCGGAGCGGGAGCTCCTGCTCCCGGGCGTGTCAGGTGTTCCCACTACGAGGGAGGACGTGTGGAGCCGTCAGAACTCCGTCGCGCGGTCGCGGCGGGACGGGCGACCGCTTCGGCTCTGGGCCTTCAGGTCGACGACGTGTGTGTCGTCAACAACTCGGACCGCGTCGCTCTGCGCCTGAGCCCCTGTGACGTCCTTGCCCGGGTCGCGCCTTCGGGCCATATGACCGACTCCCGGATCGAGGTGGAGGTGGCCCGCCGTCTGGCGGACGTCGGCGCTCCGGTGGCCGAGCTCGATCCCCGGGTCGCCCCCCGGGTCCATGTGCGTGACGCGTTCGCCGTCTCGCTCTGGACCTACCACGAACCTGTGGGCCCGGAGATCGCTCCGGCCGACTACGCGGACGTGCTCATGCGGCACCATGCCGCCCTGCGCCGGATCGAGCTGGACGCACCGCACTTCACCGACCGGGTCGCCGGGGCGCTGAGAGCGGTAGGGGACCGGGAGCGGACCCCCGAGCTGTCCGACGCCGACCGGGAGTTCCTCAGCGGCACGCTCGGTGGTCTGAGCGCCACGATCAGCGCCGATCGAGCCGGCGACCAGCTCCTGCACGGCGAGCCGCATCCGGGCAACCTCATCAGCACGCGGAAGGGGCCGCTCTTCGTGGACCTCGCGACGTGCTGCCGTGGGCCGGTGGAGTTCGACCTCGCCCATGCGCCCGAGGACGTGGCACAGCACTACGCGGGGGCTGACATCGGCCTGACGGACCGGTGCCGCGCCCTGAACTGGGCGATGTTCTCGGCCTGGCGCTGGCGCCGGGACGACCAGATGCCCGACCGGGAACGCTGGAGACGGGAAGGGCTCGACCTGGTTCGCGCCGCACTCGACCGCTGCGGGCCGGTCTGACGGCCGCCGGGACGCGACGCCCGCGAACGGGGTTCGGCCCGGCAGCCTTCGCGGAGGCGTGCGCGCACGGATTTTGCCGACTACGGGAGGGTGGCGCCGACCGCCGGGAGCGGCAGGTGTGGCGCCGCCGCTCCGTCAGCTCCCTTTCGGACGACCGGTTCACGAGTGTGCCCGCCGGGTCCGTGCGCTCGTCACCGGCCGGCCCGGAACCGGCGCCGGTACTCCGTCGGTGTCGTGTCGAGTCTGCGGCGGAACGCCCTGACCAGGGTGTCCACGGTGCCGAATCCGCACGTGGACGCGACGCGTTCGAGGGTGGCGTCGGTGGACTCGAGATGACTGCGTGCCACTTCGACGCGGGCCGATTCGATGTAGACGTGCGGGGTCACACCCAGTTCGGTCTTGAAGATACGGGTGAGCTGCCGGTCGCTGACGTGGGCGTGCGCGGCGAGGTCGGCGACCGTGAGGGGCGCGCCGATGTTGCGCATGATGTGGTGGCGGAGGTCTTCGATCCGCCGGGTCCGTGACACCTGCCGCAGGGGGACACTGAACTGGCTCTGTCCGCTCGGCCGTTTCAGATACATCACGAGCTGCCGGGCCACACTCAACGCGACGGCTTCGCCGAGGTCGTCGGAGACGAGGGCGAGTGACAGATCGAGGCAGGCGCTGATTCCCGCGCCGGTCCACACGTCGCCTTCCCGGATGAAGATCGGATCGGCGTCGACCTCGACCTCCGGGTGGTCGGCGGCGAGCTGCTGGGCGGTCGACCAGTGGGTGGTGGCACGTCTGCCGTCGAGGAGTCCGGCGGCCGCCAGGATGTGCGCTCCGACGCAGACGGAGGTGACCCTCCTGGTGCGGTCGGCGAGTTGCCTCACCCGCGCCACCACACGGGGGTCGGTGAGCGGGTGGACGCGGCGATCGCGGTCGACCTCGACCGCGCCCGGCACGATGAGGGTGTCGATGCTCCTCGTGGACAGGCCGTCGAAGGTCACGTCGGGGAGGACGCGTACCCCGGCGCCGGTGGTGACCGGATCCATGGTCTCGGCGGCGAGGACCACCTCGTAGGCCGCCGCTTCGTCGGATTCGCGTCGTGCGAGGGAGAACACCTCCGGTGGCCCTGTGACATCGAGCAGGTCGACACGCTCGAAGAGCACGACGACGATCAGGCGTGTGACGGTGCTCATCAGGCTCCCCCGGCAGGCGACGTCGATGTCCGCATCTGCATGTTAGATGACATTGCCGACACCCTGTGCCAGGTCATAGCGTCGTTGGCGCAGGTCACCGCAGTGGTGAGCTGCTCCTTTCGACACGCGACCCTCAGGCGGTTTCCCATGCCAAGAACGACGCTGCGCCGGCTCAACGGCCTCGACGACACCCCCGCGCGCCTCGACCGGTCCACTCTCGTCCTCATCGACTACCAGAACACCTACACGACCGGTGTGATGGAACTGGACGGCTGGCAGGCCGCGCTCGACGCCGCCGCCCTCCTGCTGGCCCGCGCCCGCCGGGTGGGGACGAAGGTCGTCCACGTCATCAACGACGGGGGCGAGGGCACCCCGTACGGCATCCGGGCCGTGATCGGTCAGATCCATCCTCGCGTCGCGCCGGTCGACGGTGAGCCCGTCGTCGTCAAGGAGACGCCGGACGCCTTCGCCGGGACCGGTCTCGGCGGGCACATCGACGCAACCGGCCACAGCGACCTGGTCATCGCCGGATTCATGACGCACATGTGTGTGGCGTCCACAGCCCAGGGGGCCTTCCTGCGCGGCAACCGTCCCACCGTCGTGGCGGACGCCAGTGCCACGCGCGCGCTGACGGTCGCCGGCACTGAGCTGGACGCCCGCCAGGTGCACTACGGCGCCCTCGCCACCGTCGCCGACCTGTTCGGGGTCGTCGTCCCCTCACAGACGGACATCGCTTGAGGGCTCGGCCAGGCCTGGCACGCGGCCCGCGAGCCGGGCCGGTGGGAGGCCGGGGGCTCGCGAGCGTGCGCCGCTCCCCCGGCCCCGCTCCGGGGTCGCAGGGGCCGCCGGAACGGCCGGAAGCCGTTCGGACCGGTGGAATCCGCCGCGTCGGGGCCTGCCGCGCGGTGGTCCGGAATGCCGGCGTCGTGATGCGCGGGTGCGCCCGCACCCCTGACACAGGCGGAACGGCCGGTGGCAGGGGTGGGGGGGGCACGCGGAGGCATGGGTGCTGGGGAGTGCTCTCAGGAACCGGCCCGACGGTGCGTGCGGATGATGTCCGCGTACCGGTGACCACTGCTCTTGATGGTGCGTGTCTGCGTCGGGTAGTCGACATGAACGAGCCCGAAGCGCTTGTCGTAGCCGTAGGCCCACTCGAAGTTGTCCAGCAGCGACCAGGCGTAGTACCCGGCGAGGGGTGCTCCCTTCCGGACGGCCCTGGCGCACGCTGCCAGGTGCTGCTCCAGGTAGC
This sequence comes from Streptomyces sp. ALB3, assembly GCF_044385685.1. Classification (NCBI taxonomy): domain Bacteria; kingdom Bacillati; phylum Actinomycetota; class Actinomycetes; order Kitasatosporales; family Streptomycetaceae; genus Streptomyces; species Streptomyces sp. ALB3. The sequence continues at coordinate 540,781 of NZ_JBISCE010000027.1, forward strand.
GGATCCGCTCGGGGTCGTGCACCGTTCCGTCGGGGCCGGGGGTGTCGGGGAACGCGGATCCGTTCTCGGTGACGTAGAGGCGTCCTGCTCCGTAGTCGTCGGTCAGGCGCATGAGCAGCGCTTCGAGGCCACCGGCGTCGATCTGCCAGTCCATGCCGGTGCGCGGCACGTCCGGCAGCCGGACCTCCCGGGCGTGAGGGACGGGGCCCTCGGGGTCGTCGGCGACAGTGACCGGGAAGTAGTAGTTGAGCCCGTGCCAGTCCAGGGGGCCGGCGATGGTCTCCAGGTCGCCCGCGCGTTCGGGCAGATCGACTCCGTACAGCTCCCGCATGTCCGCGGGGAAGCCCCGGCCGTACACGGGGTCGAGCCACCAGCGGTTGGTGTGGCCGTCCATGCGTACGGCCGCCGCCAGGTCCTCGGGGCCGGACGACGCGGCCTCCACCGTGGAGTGGTTGGTCACGAGCCCCACCTGCGCCCCCGGTACCACGGCCCGGATCGCCTGGGCGGCGAGTCCGTGGCCGAGCAGCAGGTGGTAGGAGGCCCTGACCGCCGCGGTCAGGTCGGTCAGGCCGGGGGCCATCCGGCCTTCCAGGTGCCCGATCCATCCGGAGCACAGGGGTTCGTTCAGGGTGCCCCACCGGGTGACCCGGTCCCCCAGCCGTCCGGCCACGACGGTCGCGTAGGCGGCGAGGTGTTCGGCCGTCTCACGCTCGGTCCACCCTCCCCGGTCCTGGAGTGCCTGGGGAAGGTCCCAGTGGTAGAGGGTGATGTTGGGCGTGATGCCGGCGTCCAGGAGCGCGTCCACCAGCCGGTCGTAGAAGTCGAGCCCCGGAGCGTTGACCGGCCCGTCACCGCCCGGCACGACGCGGGGCCAGGCCGTCGACATGCGGTACGAGTCGGCGCCCAGCCGCTTCATCAGGGCGACGTCCTCGGGCCACCGGTGGTAGTGGTCGCAGGCCTCGTCGCCGTGGTCACCGTTGGCGACCTTTCCCGGGGTGTGGGAGAAGGTGTCCCAGATCGAGGGGGACCTGCCGTCCTCGGCGACGCCGCCCTCGATCTGGTAGGCGGCCGTGGCGGTGCCCCAGACGAAGTCCGGGGGGAAGGCGGCGAGATCGATCGATGCGGACACAGGGCTACCTCGCAGAAGTCGGGCAGTAAGGGAGGGGCGGAGCGGTGGGTGGGGCGGCTACTTGACGGCGCCGGCGGTGAGGCCGGTGACGAGGTACCGCTGGAGGAGCAGGAACCCGGCGACGACGGGGAGGCTCACCACGAGGGAGGCGGCCATGACCTGGTTCCAGTAGACGTCGTTCTGCGTGGAGTAGCCCTGCAGGCCGACGGCGAGGGTGCGGGTGGTGTCGTTGGTCATGACGGAGGCGAAGAGCACCTCGCCCCAGGCCGTCATGAACGCGTAGACGGCGACGGCGACGATGCCGGGGATCGCGGCGGGGACGATGACCCGGAACAGCGCGCCGAGCGGTCCGCAGCCGTCCACCTTGGCCGCCTCGTCCAGATCCCTGGGCACCGAGTCGAAGTACCCGATCAGCATCCAGATGGAGAAGGGGAGCGAGAAGGTGAGGTACGTGATGATGAGGCCGGCCCGCGACCCGAACAGGGCGATACCGGTGGCGTTGCCGATGTTCACGTAGATGAGGAACAGCGGCAGCAGGAAGAGGATGCCGGGGAACATCTGCGTCGACAGGACGGTCACCGTGAACACGCGCTTGCCGCGGAAGTTGTAGCGGCTGACCGCGTAGGCCGCGAACACCGCGATCACCACGGAGCAGACGGTCGCCGCCCCGGCGACGATCAGGGAGTTCATGAAGTAGTCGGCGAGGGGAACGGTGTCCCAGATGTCGAAGTAGGGGCTGATGGTCAGGCCCGAGGGGACCCACTGGAACTTCCCGGTCACGTCCTCCAGCGGCTTGAGGGAGCTGGTGACCATGACGAACACCGGCAGCACCACGAAGACGGTGAGAAGCGTCAGGAAGACCCGGCGCGCCCACAGGAACGACTGCGGGGGCGCCATCGGCGAAGGGGTCGTGCGCTGTGCGGTCCTAGGCATCGGTGGCCTGCTTTCCTCGGGACGTGAACAGGAGGTAGAGGCCGGTCACGACGAGCAGGAACAGCAGCAGCAGGACCGACATCGCGGAGCCCGTACCGAAGTTCCAGGTCTGGAAGGACGACTGGTAGATGTGGATGGAGATCAGGTCCGCCGATGCCGGTGCCGCCTTGCCGAAGAGGACGAACGGCGTGTTGAAGTCGTTGAAGGTCCACAGGAACAGCACGAGTACGAGGACCTGGTTGACCGGCCTCAGTGACGGCAGGGTGATGCGGCGGATCTGCTGCCACACGCCGGCGCCGTCCAGCGCTGCCGCCTCGTAGACGTCCCGGGGGATGTTCTGGAGGCCGGCCATCATGATGAGGAAGGCGAAGGGCCAGCCCTTCCACACCGAGACGACGAGCAGCGTGACGAAGGCGTTGTCGCCGATGAGCCAGAACGGCGGGCTGTCCGTGAGGCCGAGCTGGTCGTGGACGACGTGGTTGATGATGCCGTTGTCACGCTGGAACATGAACGCCCAGGTGATGACGGCGGCGTACACGGGCAGGGCGTACGGCACGAGGAAGAGCGTGCGAAGGAAGCCCCTGCCCCGGAAGGTCTCCTGCATGAAGACCGCGGCGGCGGTACCGAGGAACCAGCACAGACTCACCGACAGCAGGGTGAACAGGCACGTGGTAAGGAACGACTGCACCAGCGCCTCGCCCACCGGGGCGTCGAAGTCGACCGAGAGGGCGTAGTTGTCGAGTCCGGCCCACGGCGCGGTGGCCCAGTCCCGGATGTAGAACTGGGTGAGCTGCCGGAAGCTGACGACGATGCCGATGATCATGGGCACCAGGTGGACCAGCAGCTCGAGGAGCAGGGCGGGGAGCAGCAGCAGGTAGGGCAGGCCGATCTTGCGCAGCCGCCCGGAGCGGCGTCTGCGCGGCGCCGCTCCGGGGTCGTTCTTCTCTGCTGTCCGCTCGCCGGTTACGGGGGCGGCGGTCGTGGTCATGGTGGTGTCCGTACTCACTTCTTGGGCATCTGCTGCTGGGCCTTTTCGAGCTTCGCCTTGACCGACGCGGTCGTCACCGGGCGTCCGGCGGCCGCGTCGGCGAAGAGTTCCTTGACCGCCGTGCCGACGACGGTCTCGAACTGCGACTCCTCGGGCACCTGGGGCAGGGCGGTGGCGCTGGTGGCGAGGGTCTCCCGCAGGGGAGACAGGGCGAAGGTGTTGAAGGCGTCGTCCTCCTGGGCGGCCTTGACCGGCGGGATGGAGCCGTAGGCCTTGTTCAGGACCTTCTGCTCCTCGTCGCTGGTCATGAACTTCACGAACTTCTTGGCGCCGTCGACGTTCTTGGTGTTGTTGAAGACGGCCATGTTGATGCCGGCCACCATGGAGTTCGTGCCCTTGCCCGTACCGGGCTTCCCCGACTGGACCGGGGCGGGCACGACACCCCATTCGTCCTTCTTCATACCCTGGGCCTCGAACGTGGCCGCCGCCGTCTGCCACAGCACCATGGCTGTCTTGTCCTTGGCGAAGTCGCTCAGGGACTGGTTCTGCGCGTACTCGGCGTTGCCGGGGGCGATGATCTTGTCCTTGGCCATCAGGTCGACGTACTGCTTGACGGCCGCCACCGCTCCCTCGGACGTGAAGTCGGCCTTGCCGTCGGCGGTGAAGAAGTCGGCCCCGTGCTGCTTCGCGAGGACGAAGACCTGGTGGATGTTGTTGGAGAGGTTGGAGCCCTCCGCTCCCAGCCCCCATTTGCCGTCCTTCGACAGCTTCTTCCCCGCCTCGGCCACCTCGGCCCATGTCGTGGGCGGCTTCTGGATGCCGGCGTCGGCGAACATCTGCTTGTTGTAGTACAGGGCATAGGCCATGGAGTACAGCGGCACGGCCGCCGGCTCCTCGCCCCGCACTCCGGTCGAGCCGAGGGCGGACTCGACGAAGCGGTCCCTTCCGCCTATCGCCTCGAAGTTCTTCTCGTCCCAGGGCAGCAGCGCACCCGTGGCCTGCAGCGAGGCGCTCCAGGTGTTGCCGATGTTCAGGACGTCCGGCCCCTGCCCGGAGGTGGTGGCGGTGAGGATGCGGTTCAGCAGATCACCCCAGGGCACCACCTCCAGCTTGACCTTGATGCCTGTCTCCTTCTCGAACTTGTCGAGTTCGGGCTGCAGGACCTTCTTGTCGACCTCGATGCTGGCGCCCTGGTTCGAGGCCCAGTAGGTGAGCGTCTTCGGCTGCTCGTTGGAACCGCCCGACCCGGACGACCCACCGCCGCAGGCAGCCGCGGTGAGTACGAGCGAGAGGGTGACGGCGCCGACGGCCGCGGCTCGGATTCTGCGCATGACTCCAGGGGCCTTTCAGAAGTGACGAATGTCCGCCGCAGACGGGTCGGGGCGACGTCCTGAGAGCGACCTCAAACCCACACGGCTTAATTTAGGGTGTGAGTTAAACCCCAAGTGAAGGTCGCGTCAAGGGGGGCCACGGCGGTATGTTGCAGAGGTGAGCTTCAAGAAGAGGGGGCAGGGTGAAAGTACGCAGCGGCCGAACGGTGCGTGACCTGCGGCGCGAGAACCGCACCGCCGTATTGCAACGTTTGTATTTCGATGGCCCGTTGAGCCGATTTTCGCTCGGCCCGCTGACCGGTCTGAGTTCCGGCTCCGTGAGCAACGTGGTGGCCGAACTGGTCGCCGAGGAGCTGGTCGAGGAGGCCGGCAGCGTCGACTCCGCGGGCGGGCGCCCCCGGACCCTTCTGCGTATCCGGCCACAGAGCCGCTACATGATCGGCGTCGACATCGGCGAGACCCGGGTGAGGGTCGAGCTCTTCGACCTCGCCCTCACCGAGCTCGCCCGTGTCGAGAAACCCCTGTCGCTCGACGGTCCCCGGCGCGTCGACCGCTACGACGTCGGCGTCGTGGTGGGCCATGTGCGGGCGGGCATCACCGAGGTCCTGGACCGGGCGGGGATCGCGGCCCACCGGCTCCTGGGAGTCGGGGTCGGTGTGCCGGGCATCGTCTCCGGGGGGCCCGAGCACGGCGCGGTCGTGCACGGCCAGACCATCGGCTGGGACGCGGTGCCACTGGAGCGCCTGCTGCGCGAGTCGGTGCCACTCCCCGCGAACGTGCAGTACTACATCGACAACGGTGCCAAGACGCTCGGCCAGGCCGAGATGTGGTTCGGCGCCGGACGTGGGGCGCAGAGCGCCGTGGTGGTGCTGTTCGGCTCCGGTGTGGGCGCGTGCGTGGTCACCGACGACATGAGCCCGGGACGGGCCGTCGAGTGGGGACACCTGACCGTGCGGGTGCGCGGCCGGCGCTGCCGATGCGGCGCGCTGGGCTGCCTGGAGGCCTACGCGGGCGCGGAGGCGCTCCTGGAGCGCTGGCGGGAGGCGGGCGGGGAGCCCCTCGCGGACGTCGACGAGGAGACCGCGCTCACGGCCATGCTGGCCGCGGCCTATCCGGCCGGACAGGGCGACGGTGCCGGGCCGGACTCCGACGCCACGGCCCTGGCCGTCCTGGAGGAGACCGCGGAGTACCTCGGTGCGGGCTTCTCCGACCTGATCAACCTCTTCCAGCCTGAACGCATCCTCGTCGGCGGCTGGGCGGGGCTCCAGCTCGGCACGCGTTTCCTGGACTCGGTGAGGGCCCACGCGACCTCCTACGCCCTCGCCTATCCGGCCGCCCATGTGCACATCGGCCTCGGCACCCTGGGACCGGACGCCGTCACCGTGGGGGCCGCCGCCCTGCCGCTCGCCGACTTCTTCGAGCGCGGAGGCCGGCAGGAGGAGGCGGGCCCCCAGGAGCAGGGCCCGGTGTGGCAGACGACTCTGCAGGACCGGGCCGCGCACCGATGAGGTGAGGTGACGGGCCGAGGACGCCCGCGCAGCCGGCCCCGGTCCGGCCTCGGGGCGGCCCCGGCCCGTACGCGTGCGGGCAGGGTCCGGCCGCCCCGTGGCGGTCGGACCCTGCCCTCGGTACGGCCTGCACGGCCTGCTTCGCACCGGTCAGCCGTGGACGCAGGACTCGTCGAGCGAGTAGCCCCACACCGTGCCCCGGGCCGCCGGCTGCAGACGTACGTGCCGGCCGCGGCCGGGGCGTCGATCGTTGTCGATGTCCCCCGCTGCCCCGCGTGGTCGCGTGGATCGTGCGCCGGTCGGTGCCGTTGCCGGACGGTGCCCGGGCCTTTCTCCGATGCCTGGGCGCCATGGCAGTGCCCGGGCGGCGTGGGGCGCGGGGGCTCCGCCGAGGGGAAGCCGCCACGGCGCGCCTGTGGCCGCGCCAGGTGCCGGCTCCGGCGCCCGGCCGGGCCCGTGCGGACACAGAGGCGGCAGACATGGCCTCACGCCCGCGTCCCGACGGGAGTTCATCAGGCCGGCGCACACCCGCCCCTCCCCGGCGCGCCGAGGCTGTGGAGCCACGTACCGGACTCGGGCCTCGCAGTCCCGCCGAAGGCTCCTGACCCCTCAGAACGATTGCATCCGCAACAACTCGTCGACGTTCTTCAGGCCTGCGGAAGGCGACTTGGCACATTTCACAGGGCTTGTCATGCTTGATGATAGTGCGCCAGGAATGGGGAAGGCGTACGTCTCTCCGCACAGGACGACCGAGGAGGAACGTTGAGTGACTTCAGCGGTGCGAACCGTCCGGACAACGACAGAGCGACGGCCGTGAAGCAGACGGCGCAGGAAAAGGCCGGCGAGGGCGTCGGGCTGGTGGGTGAGAAGGCGGCCGACGCCGCCGGGACCGCCAGACAGCGCGCGGGCGACGTGGCAGGTGAAGCCTCGTCCCGGGCCCGGGACGTCGCGGGCGAGTTGCAGGAGCAACTACAGGATCAGGCGCGGACCCAGACACAGCGCCTGGCTGAGAACGTCCGCCGGCTCGCGGACGATCTCAGCGACATGGGAAACAGCGGCAGGGACGGTTCACCGGCCACGAACGCGGTGAGGAGGGTCGCCGACCGCGGTCACGACGCGGCGGCCAGGCTGGAGGACCGGGGCCCACAAGGACTCGTCAGCGACCTCCAGGACTTCGCGCGCCGTCACCCGGGCACGTTCCTGGCGGGCGCCGCACTGGCCGGCTTCGCGACGGCGCGCCTGGGCAAGGGGGTCAAGTCCGCGAACGACGGGGCGTCGTCCCGCACGGCCGGCGACCGAACGACCCTTCCGCCGACGGCTGCCGGGGACGGCGGCAGATCCGTGGGGACCGACGGCGATCCGCGCTACGGCGCGACGGAACTCCCCGACTCCCAGGGGACGCCGCAGCCCACACCGTCCTACGGCGGATCGATATCGCCACCCGGGCCGCTCCCCGTCACGGACCCGTACCCCAATCCGGACCCGCGACAGCAAGGGGGCTGAGCCGTGGCCATCTCCTATTCCCGGAACGCCACCGCCCGGCACACCACCGGCCCGACCGGCTCCACGCAGGTCCCCTCGGCGGATCCGTCCGTCGGGGAACTCGTGGGCGAGATCAGTGACGACCTCACCCGGCTCGTGCGCGGCGAGATCGATCTGGCGAAAGCCGAGATGAAGCAGGAGGCGACCAGAGCGGGCAAGGCCGCGGGCATGCTCGCGGGCTCCGGATACGCCGGACACCTGGTGCTGCTCATGGGCAGCCTGGCAGCGGTCTTCGGACTGGCCCGCCTGGTCGACCTCGCCTGGGCCGCCCTCATCGTGGCCGCCCTCTGGGCACTGGTGGGCGCCGCCCTCTTCGTGATCGGGCGCAAACGTATGCGCGCGGTGCGGGTGAAGCCGGAAAGGACCACAGAGACGCTGAAGGAGGATGTCCGATGGGCACGGAACCGGACGAACTGAAGACCGAGGTGGAGGACACCCGGGCCCAGTTGTCGCACGACGTCGACCGCCTCGCGGAGAGGGTGGCACCGGGAAGGGTGGCCCGTCGCAAGGCGGACGCCACGCAGCGCCGCCTGACCGGCATCAAGGAACGCGTCATGGGCGCCGCCGACGGCGCGGGCGCAGGGCCCGGGCAGAAGGCGCGTGGCCTCGCCGGAAGCGCGGGTGACGCCGCCGGACAGGCCGGGGACACCCTCCGGCGCACGGCCGACCAGGTCGGTCAGTCGGTGCAGGAGGTCCCGGGCCAGGTGACCGAGCAGACGCAGGGCAGCCCTCTCGCCGCCGGAGTCATCGCGTTCGGCGCCGGGATGCTCGCCGCCGCGCTGATCCCGGCCTCGAAGGCCGAGGAGAGGGTCGGCTCCCAGCTCCGTGAGCACTCCGACCAACTGCTCGAGCCGGCCAGACAGACAGCACAGGAAGCGGCACAGGACCTCAAGGAAGGCATGCGCGGGCCGGCCACGGAAGCCGTGCAATCGGTGAAGAGCACGGCGCAGGATGCCGCCGAAGCCACCGGACAGCAGGTCCGGGATTCCGGGCAGGAGGCCGCGAGCGGCCTGCGGGAGGTCGGCCAGGACGCTGCCCGGGAGGCGCGGGGGCGGTCAGGGAGGGGCTGAGGCGCCAGAGGTCCGACCGTCGCGGCCCTCGCCGTGCTTGGGGCGTCGCACTCGGCGGCCACCGGACCGGCGGCTAGTCGGCGGCTGCCACCCCGACGCCCAGGGCGACGAAGAGCCAGCCGGTCGCCCTGTCCCAACGGCGCCTGAAGGACTGCCGAGCCATCTGGGACTGGAGCCTGGCAGCCACGGCGACGAGGCCGAGCCACAGCACCACGCCGACGACCACGTCGAGGAGCCCCAGGAGGAGGATCTGGTCCCGGACCCCGGCACCGTCGTGCTCGACGAACTGCGGGAGGACGCTCAGGAAGAACAGCGAGGCCTTCGGGTTGAGCACATTGGTCAGCAGCCCCTCGGTGAAGGCTTGCCACCATCCCTGGCGGCCGGTCCCGGTACGATCCTCCGCGCCCACGCACGCCGCCCCGGCCCCTCCTCCCCCAGCGGCGCGGCGGTGGACATCTGGCCTACCGTCACCGTCCCCTTCACCTCGCCGGTGTGCCCTGTCCCTCCTGCGAGCCGCCAGCAGGGTACGCACCCCCAGATGGATGAGGTAAGCGGCCCCGGCGATCTTCAGCACGGTGAAGGCGAGCGCGGACCGGCTGACGAGCACCGAGAGACCCGCGACCGCCGCGGCGACGTGCACACACAGACCGGCCTGTGCGCCGAAGGCGGCGGCGCGGCCCAAGGAGCGCCTCCGGACGGCTGCCCTCACGATGACAAGGAAGTCCGGCCCCGGTACCGCGTACGCCAGCAGGACCACTCCCAGAAAACCCAGCAGATTGACGGCCATGAGGACCTCCCCGGTCTCGGCGGCTCCCCCTTCGTGTGCGCCGGCACCGGCCCGGGTATGCCTCGCCGTCGGTCGTCCTCTGCATCGGGTGGATGGATGGAGGGGTACAGCGAGCGCGCAGCCTCGCGCCGCGGATCGCCGGCACGAACTCCCCGACAGGCTCGGGCTCGTTGAGCACGCCGCGCTCCGATGGAGGGTGACCGAACCGGGAGCCGTCACAGGAGGGCCGGGGCGGCCGGCCCGGGAACCACGCTGTGCCCGGGACGGCTCCGAGGGGGCAGCACGCAGGTGTACGGAGTGACGCTGTCCACCAGGACGGTGTGGGGGACGTTGGTCGCTCCGGGGTAGCGTCTGGAGTTCTGGCTGCCGGTGCAGGCCACAAGGATGAGTCGGCGTCAGCAGGGCCCGCGGTGGCGGGAATCCCGCAGGAACGTTGCACGGTGTGCCCCTCGCTGGAGTGTCGTCCGTCCGTCCGGCGGGTGTCAGGAGTGGGGACCAGCAGTGTCGGCACATCCGTAGCCGGGTGGAGGGGTACGAACCGGTCCGGCTGCGAGGTGTTTCTCGCACGCACACCACGCACCCGAACTATGGTGTCCCGCCACATACGCCCCTGACCTGCCCCTTCCTACGGTATGGCGACACGGAAACGTCCCCGCCAACTGTCCGGAAGTGGTATCCATGGCCGCCCCAGCAACCGCTCCCCCACCCCCGTCCAACCTCCGCCGCGTCGTCGCGGCGAGCCTCGTCGGGACCACCGTGGAGTGGTACGACTTCTTCCTCTACGGCTCCGCAGCCGCGCTGGTCTTCAACAAGCTGTTCTTCCCCGGATCCGACCCGCTCGTGGGCACGCTTCTCTCCTTCCTCACCTACGCCGTCGGCTTCGCCGCACGCCCCATCGGGGCCCTGGTGTTCGGGCACTACGGGGACCGGCTCGGACGCAAGAAGCTTCTGGTCCTGAGCCTGCTGATGATGGGCGGGGCCACCTTCGCCATCGGGCTGCTGCCTACACACGCCACCATCGGCTCCGCCGCACCCGTACTCCTCACGGTCCTCCGCCTGGTGCAGGGATTCGCCCTCGGCGGCGAGTGGGGCGGCGCCGTGCTGCTCGTGTCGGAGCACGGTGATGCGAAACGGCGTGGCTTCTGGGCGTCCTGGCCCCAGACGGGCGCACCCGCCGGGCAGCTGCTCGCGACCGGGGTGCTCTCGGCACTCACCGCGCTCATGTCGGAGTCCGCCTTCGAGTCGTGGGGATGGCGGATCCCCTTCCTCCTCTCGGGCGTACTCGTGATCCTCGGGCTGTGGATTCGTCTCTCTGTCGACGAATCGCCTGTCTTCAAGGCCGCCCTCGCCCAGGCCGAGCGGCGCAAGGCGGACTCCTCCTCCACCGAGAAGACGCCACTGGTCGCTGTCCTGCGGCACCACTGGCGCGACGTGCTGATCGCCATGGGCGCGAGGATGGCCGAGAACATCAGCTACTACGTGATCACCGCGTTCATCCTCGTGTACGCGACGACATCCGCCGAGCTGAGCAAGCAGACCGCGCTCAACGCCGTGCTCATCGCCTCCGCCGTGCACTTCGCCGTGATCCCGATGTGGGGGGCGCTGTCCGACAGGGTGGGCCGCAGGCCCGTCTACCTGGTCGGCGCCATAGGAGTGGCGCTGTGGATGTTCCCGTTCTTCGCCCTGATCGACAGCAGGAGCTTCGGGAGTCTGCTGCTCGCCGTGACGGTCGGGCTGGTCTTCCACGGTGCGATGTACGCGCCGCAGGCCGCCTTCTTCGCGGAGATGTTCGCCACGCGGATGCGCTATTCGGGAGCGTCCATCGGCGCCCAGTTCTCCTCGGTCGCGGCGGGCGCCCCGGCGCCCCTGATCGCCACCGCGCTGCTCGCCGATTTCGGCAGTTCGACCCCCATCTCGCTGTACGTCATCGCCGCCGCGCTTCTCACGGTGCTGGCGATCCTCTGCGCGAAGGAGACGAGGAGCCGGGACCTCTCGGACCTCGATCCGGACGACCGGCGGGCCGCGGATTCCGCGACGCCGCCCGCGGACGTCCACTCCGTCTGAGCCGGATCGCCGACGGGCCCGCCTCCAGTCGCCGTGGGGTGCCGGGCCCGTCAGGTCCCGGGCGTGCGCTCGAACCAGGTGGGCCCGTCCGTGAGGGACTGCTTGATCCGGAACAGCGCGAACTCGCTCAGCGGCGGCAACGCGTCCACGTCGAACCACCCGACCTCCAGCGACTCGTCGTCGTTCACCCGTGCCTCCCCGCCCGTGGCCCGGCACCGGAAGGTGATGTCGACGTACTGGCACCGGTCGCCGTTGGCGTACTGCACCGGCTTCAGAGCCTGGGTGAGCACGACCCGCTCCGCGACGCAGTGCACCGCCGTCTCCTCGTACACCTCACGCTCCGCGGTCGCGGCGGGCTCTTCGCCGGGCTCACCGATGCCTCCGACGACCGACCACTTGCCGGTGTCCGACCGCCGCCCCAGCAGCACCCTGCCCTCGTCGTCGAAGACGACCGCTGTGACTCCCGGCAGCAGCAGGAGCTGGTGACCGGCGGTGGCACGGATGTCGCGGATGAAGTCAGGAGTAGCCATGCGGCGAGACTACGTGGCGGCCGGGGTGTCCCCCGGGCCGGCCGTCAGGTCCTTCGCGCCCTTCCTTCCGCGCGCCGCCCGCACCGTCGCCCAGCCGAGACCGGCCACCGCGAGCAGCGCCAGGGCGCCCTCCGGCAGCGCCCCCAGACGGGTGGCGGGCGTGAGGGAGGACCGCAGGGGCACCTCGTCGACCAGGGCGTCCGGGGTGAACATCTCCGTCTTCTCCACGATCCTGCCGTCCGGCCGGATCACCGCGCTGACGCCGCTGGTGACGGGCACGACGACGGACCGACCGTGCTCGACCGCCCGCACCTGGCTCATCGCCAGCTGCTGGTAGGTCATCTCGCTGCGTCCGAAGGTCGCGTTGTTGCTGGGTACGGCAATCAGTTGTCCGCCGTGCTCGACCGTGTCGCGTACGGCGTCGTCGAACGCGGCCTCGTAGCAGGTCACGAGCCCGACCTTCGTGCCTGCCAGGTCGAACACACCGACCTTGCTGCCGGGGCCGAAGTCACGCTGTACCCGGTCGACGTCCTCGCTGAAGACACGTGCGACGGACCGCATCGGCATGTACTCGCCGAAAGGCTGGATGTGCCGCTTGTCGTAGGTGTCCACGGGGCCGCTCTCGGGGTCCCACTCGATCAGGGTGTTGCGGAGTGGCCCGCTGTCGGGGGTGAGGACCGCACCGATGACGGTGGGGGCGCCGATGGCCCGCACGGCCCGGTCGATGGCCTCGCGGGCGTCGGCGTTGCGGTAGGGGTCGAGGTCCGAGGAGTTCTCCGGCCAGAGCACGAGATCGGGTCGCGGTACCTTCCCCGCCTCGACGTCGCGGGCGAGCTGTTCCGTGCGCTCCGCGTGGTTGTCCAGGACGGCCCGCCGCTGGGAGTTGAAGTCGAGTCCCAGGCGCGGCACGTTGCCCTGGATGGCGGCGACCGTGGCGGTGCCGTCCTCGGGCGAGTCGTCGACGAGCGGGACGGCCGCCAGCGCGGCGGCGAGCGGGGCGACCACGGCGACGGCCGCGGCGACGACGGCGGAGCGGGGCACGGTGCCGGTGGCGCGGTGGCGGCGGACCTGCCGGACGGCTTCCAGGAGGCCGAAGCCGCACAGCACGACGGCGAACGAGAGCAGCGGGGTGCCGCCCAGTGCGGCGAGCGGCAGGAACGCGCCGTCGGCCTGACCGAAGGCGATCTTCCCCCAGGGGAAGCCTCCGAACGGGACGCGGGCCCGGAGCGCCTCGTCCAGGGTCCACACGGCCGCTGCCCAGACGGGCCAGTACGGGAGCCGGGAGACGGCGGAGACACCGACACAGCCGACCGCGATGAACAGCGCTTCGGCGAGCGCGAGCGCGAGCCAGGGGACGGGGCCGACCTCCTCCCCGGTCCAGTGCAGCAGCGGCAGCATGAAGCCGAGGCCCGCGAGGAGGCCCAGACCCAGTGCCGCGCGGAGCCCGCGTGCGGTCAGCACCCAGCCCAGCAGCGCGAAGCCGGGAAGCACCAGCCACCACAGGGGCCGGGGCGGGAAACTGGCGTAGAGCAGCGCACCCGACAGCACGGCCGCGGCCGGCCGGACGAGCCGCTGCCACGGCTTTCCGCTGCGGGACACGGGGGCGGGCGGCGGTTCGACGGTGGTGATGGTGGCGCTCACCTGCCGGAGTCTACGGTGAGCGACGGTGCGGGCGGCAGTGGCGCCCGCCACGCGGCAGCGGCTCGGCCCCGCCGTGCGGGCGGCTGTGGCTCCGCTCCGGCCCGCATGACAGCGATGGCAGCGGCTCGGTCCCGCCGTGCTCAGGGGCCCGGGGGCTTGCCGGTGGCCGCGAGGTGGAGGCGGTCGCGGATGAAGCGGACGGCGGCCTCCGCGTCGTCCACCGTGACGGTGAAGGTCCTGCCGTCCCCCAGCCGGAGCACGAGCGCCTCCCCCCGGCGTACGACCACGGCCGTGCCCTGGTCGGGACGCCAGCGGTAACCCCAGCCGCCCCACTGGCGCGGGGTGACCTTGGGGACGAACTCCGCGCCCACCACATGGGTGAGCAGGATCCGGCGTCTGGGCAGGCCGGCGTGACCGCACCGTACCTCCAGGGCGTCGCCGTCCACCTTCACGGCCACGTGCACGAAGGCGAGGGTGCCGAAGAGGATCAGGAGTCCGGCGGCCACGCACCCGATGACGGACATGAGCAGTGGGGCGAACCCGGCACCCCACGCAGAGTCGACAGCTAGTTCGATGCCGAGTGCCAGGCACCCCGCTCCCGCGGCCGCGAGCAGCCACTGGAAGCGATTGGTGGCCCGTCCCGTCCAGACCGTGCTCGGGGCCTGGCTCGAACCGTGCCGCGCGTTGCCGGGGTGGTCCGTCATGCCAAGCAGCGTACCCACGTTCCGCGTCGTCGGGAGGGGCGCGGAACCCGGCCGGGCGACGCGTGCGGTCAGATCGCGGGGCTGACGGCCTTCAGCAGCAGGCCCTCGGCGTAGGCCAGAGCGGGTTCGGTCAGGTCAGCGGTGTGTCCGCCGAGGAGGACGGTGAGGGTGCCGGCCGGTTCGGCCGACGGAGCGGGTGCCGCCCCGATGCGGCGCAGCGCCTGGGCGGCCACCGCTTCGGCGGACCCGTGCAGCACGAGCGGACGGCTGCCGGACCGGCCGCTCTCCACCGCGGCGCGGATACGCGCGGCGACGAGCTCGTAGTGGGTGCAGCCGAGGACGACGTCCGTGACGCCGGCGGGGGTGAGGGCGGCGGCGGCGGCCACCGCGCGGTCGATCGCCTCCTCGTCGGCGTGCTCCACCGCGTCGGCGAGACCCGGGCAGGGCACTTCGGTCACGTCCACGGCCCGCGCGAACTCGTCGATCAGTCCGCGCTGATAAGGGCTTCCGGTGGTCGCCGGCGTGGCCCAGATGGCGAAGGGGCCGCCGCCCGCGGCGGCCGGCTTGATCGCGGGCACCGTGCCGACGACCGGAAGCCCGGGCTCCAGTGCGGCTCGCAGGGTGGGCAGGGCGTGGACCGAGGCGGTGTTGCAGGCGATGATCAGGGCGTCCGGCTCGTGGGCGGCGGCCGCCTGTGCCACGGACAGGGCGCGGCGGGTCACGTCCTCGGGGGTGCGGGGCCCCCAGGGCATCGAGGCGGGGTCCGAGGACAGCACCAGATCGGCGTCCGGCCGCAGGCGGCGTACGGCGGCCGCTGCCGCGAGCAGGCCGATTCCCGAGTCCATGAGTGCGATCTTCACCCGGTCACCATAGTCGACAGCCCTTGCGGCGCCGCGGGAGTGGGGCACACTTCGACGGATGAGCGCCGTTGCCTGGATCGCCGTGGGTTCGCTGATCGTGTGGGTGTGGCTGTTGCTCGGCCAGGGTTTCTTCTGGCGGACGGACCAGCGGCTGCCGGTGCGCCGGGACCCGGCGCGCTGGCCCTCGGTGGCCGTGGTCGTACCCGCGAGGGACGAGGCCGAGGTCCTGCCGGTGAGCCTGCCGTCACTGCTCGCCCAGGACTATCCGGGCGATGCGGAGGTCTACCTGGTCGACGACTGCAGCGGTGACGGCACGGGGGAGCTGGCCCGTGCGCTCGCCGAGCGGTGCGGAGGTCTGCCGCTGACCGTGGTGACGCCCGGCGAGCCGGAGCCGGGGTGGACGGGAAAACTGTGGGCGTTGCGGCACGGGATGGCACTGGCCCGGCAGCGGAAACCCGAGTTCCTGCTGCTGACGGACGCCGACATCGCCCATGAGCCGGACAGCCTGCGGGAACTCGTCGCCGCGGCCGGCAGCGGGGACGCGGGCGGTTTCGACCTGGTGTCCCAGATGGCCCGTCTGCGGGTGACGAGTACCTGGGAGCGGCTGGTCGTCCCCGCATTCGTCTACTTCTTCGGGCAGCTCTACCCGTTCCGCCGGGTGAACAACGGCAGGTCGCGGACGGCCGCGGCGGCGGGCGGCTGTGTGCTGCTGCGTGCCGGGGCGGCCGAGCGGGCGCGGATCCCCGAGTCCATCCGCCAGGCGGTGATCGACGATGTGTCGCTGGCGCGTGCGGTCCGGCGCAGCGGCGGCCGGGTCTGGCTGGGACTCGCCGACCGGGTGGACAGCGTGCGCCCCTACCCACGGCTGGCCGACCTGTGGCGCATGGTTGCGCGGAGTGCGTACGCCCAGCTGCGGCACAACCCGTTCCTGCTGGCCGGCGCGGTCCTGGGTCTCGGCCTCGTCTACCTCGCGCCGCCCCTCACGCTGGGTGCCGGACTGCTGACGGGCGACGCGGTGGCGGCGGCCGCCGGCGGGACGGCCTGGGCGGTGATGGCGGGGACCTACATGCCCATGCTCGGGTACTACCGGCAGTCGCTGTGGCTGGCCCCGCTGCTTCCCTTCACCGCGGCCCTCTACCTCCTGATGACGGTGGACTCCGCGGTACAGCACTACCGGGGGCTCGGTGCGGCCTGGAAGGGACGTACGTACGCCCGCCCCGAGACCGCCCCGGAACCCTGAGGCCGACGGCCCCAGCGCGTACCGGCCGTGGAGCACGGCTTCACTTGCGCCCGGGGGTCCAGTTCATGCCCCACCCGTAGGCGGCGTCGATCGTCCGCTGAGGGCTCACCCCTCGCTGGGGTACGAGATAGCGCGCTTCGCGCCGTACGGTGAGGTCTCCCCCGTCGTTGGTGATCAGCGCGAGGGCGCACACGGTGGAAGGTACCGTGCACTCGTCCAGCGAGAAGTCGATCGCCGCCCCGTTCTGCGGCTGCAGAGTGACCGTGGCGTGCAGATCGGCGAAGCTGCGTGCGCCTTCGTAGACGGTGACGAAGATCAGGACACGCCGCAGCCGGTCCTTGTGGTCGAGGTTGACCGTGAGGTTCTCGCCGGTGGAGAGCGCGCCGGTCCGGTCGTCCCCGTCGAGGTGGATGTACGGCGGCTGGCGCAGGGAACCGAACGCGTTCCCGAGGGCCTGCACCACTCCCTTGCTTCCATCGGTGAGTTCGTACAGCGCGCACAGATCGAGGTCCAGGTCCGCGTGCATCGCCACGGCCCTGCCGAGTTTCGCGCCCCAGCCCTTGAACTGCTTGCGCACCTCCCAGTTGAGGTTGACGCGCAACGCACCGGATGTGCCGCCCTGCTTGGACAGCGATACCGCGGGTGCCTCCTTCGTCAGGGTGACCTTGGTCAGCCTCACCGGGTGGAGCACGGGAGGCTCGGGGGGCGGCGTGGGAGCGGCCTGGGGTGTGACGGGGCGGGCGGGGGGCCGGGGGGCACTCTGCGGCTGCCGGGGCGGCGCCGCCTGCTGCGGTTCGTCGACGGAGATGCCGAAGTCCGTCGCCAGGCCCTCGAGCCCCGTGTCGTATCCCTGCCCCACTGCCCTGAACTTCCAGGCACCCTGGCGCAGGTAGAGCTCACCGAGGATGAACGCGGTCTCCACGGTCGCGGTCGCGGTCTCGAAGCGTGCGATCTCGGAACCGCTCGCCGGGTCAAGGACTCTCACATAGAGGCCGGTCACCCGGCCGAAGGTGCCTCCGTCGGCGGAGGCCGCGACCACGACACGGTCGATCGCCGGCTCCATCCGTGTGAAGTCGACCGTGAGGGTGTCGGTGACGGCGCCCCCGGCCGCCGTCTGCTTGCCCTCGTGGCGGACCGCACCGGAGCCGTGCACCGGCTGGTTGTAGAAGACGAAGTCGGCGTCGCCGCGCACCTTTCCGGACACGAGGAGGAGCGCCGAGGCGTCCACGTCAGGTGTCCCCGGAGCGGCACGCCAGCCCAGTTCGACCCGCACGGCTCGGGCCGGCACCGGGACATTGGTTCCCTTTTGCATGGTCATGCTCGCCCCCATCACGAGTCCGGCTGCCCGGAGAGTCTCCCGACAACCTAATCCCCCGCCCGCCGCAGAGCCCACGGTCCCGACCGGACAGTCACCCGCGAGCCGCCGGCAGGGTGGTGAACCGGACCGACAGGTGAGGCGATTGGACGGGCCGGAATTCATGGCGAGCCCGTCCTCGCACCGGCTCCGGCAAAAGCGCGGTGGGGTAAGGCGATTGCGGTGGCGCTCCCCGTCCGGAGACCGGCAATTGCGAGGTGAGCGCCCCCGTGACGGGAACTCCGTCGCGCCGTCGTCCGAAACCACCGTCAGGACGACGGACGGCCGCGGTACGGGCCGGCGAGGCGGATACCGCCGCACTCATGAAGGAACGTCAGTGTGTGAACTCCGGCTCGGACAAGAGGGACAGGGAACACCGGCAACCGGCGGACGAGTGCCCCCGTCCGCGGTTCTCGCGACCGTCGTGAGAACCCCGGTGCGTGTCGGTCGGCCCTGTTCCGCAGTTCGCGGCCCCGCGTCCCCCGACCGGCCGGTTCCCGATGCGCCGGCCCCGCTCCCACCCACGCGTCCGGGCGGGCCGGGAGCGGCGGGGATGCACACCGCCTGTCGCCTTCCGCCGGGGCCGCCGAGGTCATCCCCCGACGACGCCGGCCTGACGCGCGAGGTGCGCCCTGAGCGGCCCCGTGGGCGCGCACCGGTCCGTGCGGCTACGCCGTGGTGCGTTCCTCGCCCCGGCGCGGGCGGCTCACTGCGGTACGGGTGTCCCACCGGAGACGGCCACGCCTGCCTGCCGGAAGTCCTCCAGGGTCGACGCCGTGGTGTCGGGGGCGACACCGACCGAGTAGTCGAGCAGCACGCGGGCGCGGAACCCGGCCTTGACGGCGTCCAGCGCGGTCGCGCGCACGCAGTGGTCGGTCGCGATCCCCACCACGTCGACCTCTTCGACACCGCGGGCGCGCAGCCAGTCCGCCAGGGGCGTGCCGTGCTCGTCGGCGCCCTCGAAGCCGCTCTTCGAGGCACTGTGAGCGCCCTTGAAGAACACGGCGTCGATCTTGCCGCTGGCGACGGCGGGGGCGAAGTGGGGATGGAACTCGCCGCCCTCCTGCCCCGCCACACAGTGGACGGGGAAGCTGTCCTTGTAGTCGGGGTGCTCGGAGAAGTGGTGCCCCGGGTCGATGTGGTGGTCGCGAGTCGCGACGACGCACCGGTAGTCGCGGTTCGCGGCCTGTTCCACCAGTTCGGCGACCGCCGTGGCGATCCGTGCGCCACCCGCCACAGGGACGCTGCCTCCCTCACAGAAGTCGTTCTGCACATCCACGACGATCAAGCCTCGGGTCATCACACACACCTCTCGGTCACACGGGCGGACACGGACCAGCTGGACAACCACCGCGGGAGCCCGGCGTACGGCGAAACGACACTCCTTCGCACGGGCCGGCGGCGCGTGTCCGCAGTGCCCTGAGCTCGACAGCGTCGCCGGCCGTCCGCGGACGCGGCCCGGTGGCTTTACCCACTCCCCCGGTCGCCGAAATCGCCTGCCGGGCGAAGTGGGCCAAGTGGTCGACGCCCAGGGGTCCGAGTCAGGTGACCTCCCGCGTCACGCCGTCGGGTGGCGACCGGCTACGCGCCGCCAGGCTCCGGACCCCGGCCCGGTACTCATCCCGGGACCGGGGAGCGTGCCGGAGTGGTCCGATCCGGGGAGCGCCCCATGGCGTCGCCCTTTGTAGCCCGTCCGACACTTCTTGCTATCGGCGGGGCTTTCGACGGGAAACCCTCGCTGTTTACCGCGGCTTTATCCCTGTTCCGGCAGGTCAGGCCGACAAAAGCAACGTAAAACGGATAACCCCAAGATTGGGGCTCCCCAACCAGCACATCGTGGGCTTAACTTATGTGTCATGACCTCCCCCCGCTCCACCTACGGCAGCGGCTACTACGCCGCGCCGTCGTTTGCCGACACCCCGATCTACGACTCCCTGGTCGCCGAGCGGGGAACCCCTCAGATCGCGCCGATCCGGGTCCCTGCCGCCTATGACACCGGGAACAGCTACCTGCCGGCCCTGCCGTCGGCGCTCCCGGCCCTGCCCGCGGCGCCGTCGCAGCACACCGGGTCCTACGGGTACCCGCAGCAGGCGTCGCAGCCGCAGTACCAGAACGCGGGGATGCAGCAGGCGCCGATGATGCAGCCGGCACAGCTGCAGCAGGCCCCCGCGCCCTACATCCCGCAGCAGCCCTCGGCGCCCCGCGGCTACCCGCAGGCGCCGCAACAGCAGCGGCCCGGTACGGGTTACGAGGCGATGCGTCCGGCGTCGCCCCGGCCCGCGCCCGCGCCCGCCCAGTCACCGTACGAGGACCCGTACAACCGCCCGTATCAGGGCCGGGGGTACTGACGACCGCCGTCGGCCACGGTCAGTGACGACTGGCAGGATGAAGGCATGCTTCCTCCTGCACTCAGTGCCGTGTACATCCATCCGGTCAAGTCACTGGCCGCACGCGCGGCCGGGGAGGCGGTCGTCGAGCCATGGGGACTCGACGGCGACCGCCGGTGGATGCTGATCGACCATGAGGACAGAGTCGTCACACAGCGTCAGCAGCCGCGCATGGCACAGGTGTCCGCGGAGCTCCTGCCCGGTGGCGGTCTGGCCCTGTCGGCACCCGGGAGCCCGTCGCTGACGGTTGAGGAGCCCGGTCCGGGCCGCACCGTCGTCGCCGAGCTCCACAGGAGCGAGGTGGAGGTGGCGGTGGCGGCGGAGGCCGCGCACGCCTGGTTCAGCACGCGCCTCGGTGCGGAGGTCCGGCTCGTCCATCTCGACGCGCCGTCGCACCGCAGGCCCGTCGATCCGGAGTTCGGCCGGCCGGGCGAGACCGTGTCGCTCGCCGACGGTTTCCCGCTGCTGCTCACCGCGAGCGCCTCGCTGGACGCGCTCAACTCGCTGGTGGCGCAGGGGGACCATCCGGACGAGGGGCCGCTGCCGATGAACCGTTTCCGGCCGAACGTGGTCGTGGACGGCACAGCGCCCTGGGCGGAGGACGGCTGGAAGCGGATCGGGATCGGGGAGGTCACCTTCCGTGTCGTCAAGCCGTGCGGGCGGTGCGTCGTCACGACCACCGACCAGCGGACGGCAGACCGGGGCAGGGAGCCGCTGCACACCCTCGCCCGGCACCGACGGGACGGAAAGCGCCTCCTGTTCGGCCAGAACATGATCCCGGAGGGCACCGGCGTGATCCGGGTCGGCGACCCGGTACGAGTACTCGGCTGACCGGCAGGGCTTCTCGGCGTCCCTCGACCCGGGCAGGCGGGCGGGGCGTTGACGGCGTGAGGTTGCTCTCTCTTCACCGTCGGCGGACGCGATCGCCGTCCTGCCGGGTTATCACGGACAGGGAAGGGGGTGCATGACTGTGCGAGCGGTTCTGGGAATCAGGCGGTGGCGGCACAACCCCGTGTGCCGTGCCACCGACCGGCACGAGGCACGGGTGGCGCTCGCCGCGCTGGTGCTGATGCTGCTGGCGGCACCGGTGATCGGCTGGAAGACCGGCTCACTCACGGACGACGCGCTCCGGCGGACGGTGCGGACCCAGCATCAGCAACGCCATCTCACCCCGGCCGTCGTGGTGCGCCCGGCCCCGGGCACACCCCACGCCGCCCAGGACCCGGAGACGGCTGTCACCGAGGCCTCCACGCGCACGTCGGTGGTGGCCGGCTGGCGTGCCCCGGACGGTACGGCACGTACGGGCACCGTGTCGACGACGTCCACCAGGACGGAACCCGGCGCCCGGATCGAGATCTGGACGGACGGCCGGGGCGACCCCGCCGTGCGCCCCATGGACCTCCCCACGGCTCGCACCCACGCGGTGCTCGCCGGTGTCGGCGCGACGCTGCTCGTGGGGGGTCTGACGGAAGTCGCCCGCAGGCTCGTCGTATGGCGCATGATGCAGAGGCGGTACGCCCGGCTCGACCGTGCGTGGGCCGAAGTCGGTCCCGACTGGGGCAGAACGGGTACGGGCAGCTGATCCCGGGGGCGCGGGTTCCCCTCGTGTCCGGCTGATCAGGGCCGTTCGCCCACCCGGTCCGTCAGCTCGCGCCCCTCGCGCGCGCTACGGTGGACCGGCCCGCCCGACTCCTCGGCAGGCGGGCCGGAGGCTGCCGGTGAACAGGCGGCACGGGGACAGGCACGAGGCAGCGCACACGGCACGAGGTGGGGGCACAGCAGCACCATGGCACAGGGCACGGTCCAGGTGACGCACACCGGCACATCGCGATGGCGGCGCCGTACGGGCGAATACGCTTCCCTCACCGCCGCCCTGGAGGCCGCAGCGGACGGTGACATCCTCACCGTCTCCCCCGGTACCTACCGGGAGAATCTGGTCGTCGACCGCGCGGTGACACTGCGCGGCCCCGAAGGCTCCGCGGGGTCCGTCCGGATCGCGCCCGCCGACGGCGTCCCGCTGACCGTCCGCGCCTCCGCCGTCGTCCAGGACCTCCATGTGGAGGGCCAGGACTCGGCCGCCCCCGCGCTGCTCGTGGAGGAAGGCGCCCCCGAGCTCTCCGACCTGCGCATCGTGACCCGGTCGGCCGCCGGCATGGAGGTGCGGGGCGCGGCCAGGCCCACGGTGCGCCGCTGCACCGTCGACAACCCGGCAGGCGTGGGCATCGCCGTACTCGACGGCGCCGGCGGTGTGTTCGAGGAGTGCGAGGTCGTCTCCGCCGGGCAGTCCGGTGTCTCGGTGCGCGACGGCGCGCACCCACGGCTCGAGCGCTGCCGCGTGCACCACTCGTCCGGCGCGGGGCTGAGCGTGACCGGGGAGGGCAGCGGCCTGGAGGCGGTGGGCTGCGAGGTGTACGAGATCAAGGGCAGCGGGGTGCAGATCACCTCCCGCGGTACCGCGCACCTCACGGACTGCACCGTGCACCGCACGTCCGCCGACGGGGTCACCCTGGACACGGACGCGGTCCTCACGCTCGCGGACTGCGACATCCACGACATCCCTGAGAACGCGGTCGACCTGCGGTCCCGCTCGGTGCTCACCCTGACCCGCTCCACCGTCCGCAGGTTCGGCCGCAACGGCCTGTCCGTCTGGGACCCGGGCACCCGTGCCGACGCCAACCAGTGCGAGATCCACGACAGTACGGGGGACTACCCCGCGGTGTGGGTGAGTGACGGTGCCACGGTGATACTCGACTCCTGCCGTGTACACGACGTGCCTGACGCGCTCTTCGTCCTCGACCGGGGCTCACGGGCGGACGTCGTGGACAGTGACCTGTCCCAGATCCGCAACACCGCGGTATCGGTGAGCGACGGGGCCACCGCCCAGCTCGACGACTGCAGGATCCGCGAGGCCTCCACCGGAGCGTGGTTCCGGGACCACGGCAGCGGCGGCACACTGAACAACTGCACCATCGACGCGGCGCAGACCGGGGTCATCGTGACCAAGGGCGCCGACCCGACGATCGAGAGGTGCACGGTCACCTCGCCCGCCGAGGCCGGTTTCTACGTCTCCGCCGAGGGCCGGGGCACGTTCGACAGCTGCCGCGTCACGGGGAGCGAGGGCTACGGTTTCCATGTGATGGACGGCTGCCGTTCCACCCTGACCCGGTGCAGGACCGAGCGGTGCGCGCGCGGCGGTTACGAGTTCCCCGACGGATCCGGCGGTGACGGGAACGCGGCCGGCCCGGTGGCACAGGACTGCACCAGCGACGAGAGCGGCCTGCGCAGCGCCGCTCCCCCGGCTCCCGCCGTGCTGACGGCCACGCAGGTCACGCCCGGGCTGCTCGGCGCGATGCCCGGGCAACGGACCGCTGAGCCCGCTCCCCCCGCTCCCGTCGAACCGGTGCGCGACGCGGCCGCCGTGCTGGGTGAGCTCGACGCACTCGTGGGCCTGGACAGCGTCAAGCGCGAGGTGCGGGCGCTGACCGACATGATCGAGGTCGGCCGGCGCCGTCGGCTGGCCGGTCTGAAGGCGGCGTCGGTGCGCCGGCATCTGGTGTTCACCGGGTCGCCCGGCACGGGCAAGACGACCGTGGCCCGGCTGTACGGCGAGATCCTGGCCTCGCTCGGTGTCCTGGAGCACGGCCATCTGGTGGAGGTGTCCCGCGTCGACCTGGTCGGCGAGCACATCGGGTCCACGGCCATCCGCACGCAGGAGGCGTTCGACCGGGCGCGCGGTGGCGTCCTGTTCGTCGATGAGGCCTACGCCCTGTCGCCCGAGGACTCCGGCCGTGACTTCGGCCGGGAGGCCATCGACACGCTGGTCAAGCTGATGGAGGACCACCGCGACGCCGTGGTGGTGATCGTCGCCGGGTACACGCATGAGATGGAGCGCTTCCTCACGGTCAACCCCGGTGTGGCGTCCCGCTTCTCGCGGACCATCACCTTCAGCGACTACGAACCCGAGGAGCTGCTGCGGATCGTGGGGCAGCAGAGCGAGGAGCACGAGTACAGCCTGGCGGAGGGGACGGGGGAAGCGCTGCTGAAGTACTTCACGGCACTGCCCAAGGGGCCGGCCTTCGGTAACGGCCGTACGGCCCGGCAGACCTTCGAGTCGATGGTGGAGCGGCACGCGGGCCGGGTGGCCCAGCTCGCCGAGCCGAGCACGGCCGACCTGACCATGCTCTACCCGGAAGACCTTCCGGCACTGCCCTGAGCGGTGCTGTCCCCCTGAGCGGTGCTGTCCCGGCCCTCCGGGTCCGCACCCGCCTGCTGGGGTACGACGGGCCCGAGCCGTTCGAGGAGTGCGGCGCGCTCCGCGGCGAAGGCGGGGTCGGCCTGGTAGTCCGAGTGTCCCAGGATCGGCTCGGGCAGCGGGTGTTCAGGAGTACGGCCGTAGACCAGCGGGTCCTTCAGGGGGCCGCGGTCCACCTCGTGGCCCTGCCGTTCGTCGATCCGGACAGGTCCGCCGATCGGGTCCGTCGCGCGCCAGAGGTTGCGCCAGCAGTCGACGGACCGCTGCAGTCCTTCGAGGGGCACCCGGCCGAAGTAGGCGGGGAACCATCGCCCGTACAGCCGCTCGATCGGGGAACCGTAGGTGAGCAGGGCGACCCGGTGCCGGGCCGAGTCGGGGAGTTGCCACACCGCTGCCGCGGCGAGGACGCTGCCCTGGGAGTGACCGGAGATGACGAGCCTGCCTCGGGTGCGGCCTGTCCACGCGCACATCCGGGACGAGAGGTCCGGTACGGCCCGCTCGGCGTAGCAGGGGGGCGCGAAGGGGTGGGCGGCTCGCGGCCAGAACGTACCCACGTCCCAGAGGATGCCGATGGTGCGCCGGGCGGAGACGTCGCGGTAGGCGCGGCGGCCCCAGGTGACGAAGAGTATGACGCCGAATCCGGTCAGCCAGGAGCCGGTCGACTGGGCCGTCTCGGCGACCGATTCGACGAACGGGCCCGTGCCGTCCGTCGCGAGGCCGGGGACCTCGCCGGTGAGCCAGGAACCCGTCACCGCCGCGGCGCCGAGCAGCAGGGTGGCAGCGGAGAGCAGCCCGAGGATCCCGGGGGCGGAGTCCGTGAGCGCGGCGGTCGCCCGGGTGCGTGCGATCCGCCGTGTGCGTCCGGGCTCCGGGTTCCTCTCCGCGTACTCCGCCTCGATGGCCGGTCCCAGCAGGCGGGCGCGGCGCACGGTGCGGGCCGCCAGCCACACGAGGGGCGGAAGCAGGAGCAGCAGCAGGACCGGGATGACGGAGGCCTGCCAGCTGAGGAGTACGGGCGGTCCGTCTATGTCGGCGCCCGCGCCCATGCCGGGAGTGCCGGGGCCGTCGAGCCAGTCGGCCACGCGCTGGGCGATCCCGCCGGTCATCACACCGCCGAGGGCGCAGGCGAGCATGGCCACGGCCGGTCCGCCGAGGCCGTGGAGCGTGGTGCGCGGCTCGGGGGCGCTCCGGTACAGGCTCAGCGCGACCACGGCGAGTACCACGACCAGCAGCGCCTGGCCCACGGCGAGTGCCCGGAAGACCGCCTCCCCCGGGAGGGCGCCGGAGGACACCCAGCCGGGACGCGACCAGCCGGCGTAGGCCGACGCGAGGAGCAGCAGCGCGAGAGCGGTGCCGGGAAGGTACGTGGTGACCGCCCGGTCGAGCCGGTTGTCGAGGCGCCGCTCGCTGCGTCCACGGCGGCAGACCACGGCGATGACGGCGAGCGCGCACAGGAGGAGCCCTGCTTCGAGAAGGGTCCCGATCGCCGTGGGCACGGGGCTGTCGGCGGCCCGGTCGTGCCGGGCCGCCGTGCCGCCGACCGCGGCGGCGACCGTGAGGAATCCGGCGGCGGTGTGCGCCGCGCGCAGCCGGGCCACCAGCCGGCGCCCGTACCAGAAGCCGGGCCTCCCGAGGGCCGGACGGACATGGCCGGCGCCGGACCGTGTCACCACGTCCGTGTCCGCGTCCGCGTCCGTTTCCGCGCTGTCCGGTCCGTCCCAGATCAGGGACCGCTGTGACTCGTAGGCGCTCCAGGTCCGGTGGGAGAGGTACCAGAGCAGTCCCACCAGGGCCGCCGGCACGAGCGCGGCCACGGCGAGGCGGCGTCCGGGCTGGGCGAACCATCCGTCCTGCTGTGTGGAGAGGAAACCGAGCCAGGAGCGCTGTACGGAGCACTCGGGCGTCCCCGCGCACTGCCAGGCCACCAGGTCGAGGGCGACCTCGCAGGCCGCTGCGGTGAGGAGCACGGTGAGACTGAGGGCGACGAGCCGCACCAGCACCCCGTAGAGCCGGACGGCCCTGGTGCGGCCTCGCGCGGTGGGGCGCATCCAGTGGGCGAGGTTGACCACCATGAAGGGCAGCAGCAGCAGCCACAGGGCCCGGGAACCGTTGCCCGAGGTGAGGTTGGACCAGCAGTAGGCCTCGGCGACGGGCCCCTCCCGGTCGCGCCCCGGACGCTGTTCGGCTCCGACGTCCTCGGTGCGCCGGTGGATGGCGGCCGTGGCGTCACCGGTGATCCTGGTCGTACGCGGGTCCCCGAGCATCTCCTGCGGGGTGGCTCCGCCCACACCGTGGACGAGCAGTTCCAGTGCGGCGCCGCCGCTCTGCGGGCTCTCGGCCCGGGGGGCAGTGGGCAACGTCGGTGACTCGCTCTCTGGTCCGCCGGCGCGCGGCCTGCGGGAGGGGGCGGCTGGGGGTGAACTGATGCGCAGTCACCACCATCGCGGACGGGAGGCACTCCCGCACCGTCTCTCACCGAATCTCCCCAGTGGGATGGTGCTCGGAGGTGCGTGGGAGGATGAGGGACGTCCCGCAGGACCGCTGCCGGACCGTACGGACAGAGGGAAGGACCGGTTCCCGGCGTTGAGCGAGAATCAGAACCTGCTCGCGGAGCAGCGGCGCGCCCTCATTCTCGACGATGTGCGCAAGCGCGGCGGGGTCAGGGTCAACGAGCTGACCCGCAAGCTGAGCGTCTCCGACATGACCATCCGCCGGGACCTGGACGCGCTGGCCCGCCAGGGCGTCATCGAGAAGGTGCACGGCGGAGCCGTCCCCGTCGTCGAGGCGAGTACGCACGAGCCCGGTTTCGAGGCCAAGTCGACGCTGGAACTCAGCGCCAAGGAGGACATCGCGCGCGCGGCGGCCACGATGGCCGTTCCCGGCAGTGCGATCGCCCTCTCCGGCGGCACGACGACGTTCGCGCTGGCCCGGCACCTCCTGGAGGTTCCGGGACTGACCGTGGTGACGAACTCGGTGCGCGTCGCCGATGTGTTCCACGGGGCGCAGCGTCCGGCCGCGGCGGGCGGGGGGCGGGCCGGAGCGGCCACGGTGGTGCTGACCGGCGGGGTCCGCACGCCGTCGGACTCGCTCGTCGGGCCGGTCGCGGACCGCGCGATCGGCTCACTCCACTTCGACGTCCTGTTCCTCGGGGTGCACGGCATCTCGGTCGAAGCCGGTCTCTCCACGCCGAATCTCGCGGAGGCCGAGACGAACCGCCGTTTCGTGCGGGCGGCCAGGCGCGTCGTGGTGGTCGCTGACCACACCAAGTGGGGGACGGTGGGGCTGAGTTCGTTCGCGGCGCTCGACGAGGTCGACGCCTTCGTCACGGACTCGGGCCTGGCGGACACCGCCAGACAGGAGATCGAGGAGCACCTGCCCGGCCTGGTGGTGGCGGGCGGGCAGGCGGACGAGTAGTCCGCCGCGACGGTGCGGCCGCAGGCTCCGCTTCGCGCGTCCTGGGCCGTGGTGGTCCTAGTATCGGCCTGTGGCCGTATTCCGCATCGAGCGCTTCACTCCCCTCTCCGCCGCCGAGGCGTGGCGACGGGTGACCGACTGGGAGCGGCATGGTGGGACGGTTCCGCTGACCTCGGTCACCGTCCCGGGGGGTGGGCCCACAGAAACCGGGACGGTCTTCGTGGCCCGGACGGGAGTGGGGCCGCTGGGCTTCGACGATCCGATGGAAGTGGTGCGGTGGACCCCGCCCGCCGCCGGCCGGACGGGGCTGTGCCGGCTGGAGAAGCGGGGGTCCGTGGTGCGCGGCCGTGCGTCGATCGAGGTCTGCCCGTCCGCTGCGGGCTCGCACGTGATCTGGGTCGAGGAGCTGCGTGTGAGGCTGCTTCCCCGCTGGGCCGATCCGGTGCTGGCGAGCATGGGCCGACGGGTCTTCGCCCGGGAGCTCCGCGTGCTGCTGGAGGACTGACTCCGGGCGGAGTCCGGTCCTCGCGCCCGTCTCAGGCGGACCAGGTGCCCGTGGCCAGGAAGTGGTCGATCGTCTCCGTGTAGGGCCGGATGTCCAGGCCCTGCCCGCTCAGCCAGTCGTCCGAGTAGTACTTGTCGAGATAGCGGTCCCCGGGGTCGCAGAACAGGGTCACGACGCTTCCGGTGCTGCCCCGCTCCACCATCTCGGCCACGAGCTTGAAGGCGCTCCACAGTCCGGTGCCGGTCGAGCCACCCGCCTTGCGGCCGATGGCGCGCTCCAGGACGCGGGCCGCCGCGACGCTCGCCGCGTCGGGCACCTTCATCATCCGGTCGATGGCTCCGGGCACGAAGCTCGGTTCCATGCGGGGTCGTCCGATGCCCTCGATCCGCGACCCGCAGTCGCTGGTCGCCAGTTGGTCGTGCCGGGTCCACCCGTCGAAGAAGCAGGAGTTCTCGGGATCGGGCACACAGATCCGTGTGTCGTGCTGCATGTAGCGGACGTAGCGCCCGATGGTCGCGGAGGTGCCGCCGGTGCCTGCGGTCGCGACGATCCAGGCGGGCTCGGGGTACCTCTCCAGCCGCAGCTGCTGGTAGATGGACTCGGCGATGTTGTTGTTGCCCCGCCAGTCGGTGGCGCGCTCGGCGTAGGTGAACTGGTCCATGTAGTGGCCGCCGGTCTGCGCCGCGAGGGCGGCCGACTCCTCGTACAGCCGTCGGGAGTCGTCGACGAAGTGGCACTGGCCGCCGTGGAACTCGATCAGGCGGCACTTCTCCGGGCTGGTGGTCCGGGGCATCACCGCGACGAACGGCACACCGATGAGCTTCGCGAAGTACGCCTCCGAGACGGCCGTCGAGCCGCTGGAGGCCTCGATGACCGGTTTGCCGCGCCGGATCCAGCCGTTGCAGAGCCCGTAGAGGAAGAGGGAACGGGCCAGCCGGTGCTTGAGGCTCCCCGTGGGGTGCGTCGACTCGTCCTTGAGGTAGAGATCGATGCCCCAGTGCTCCGGCAGCGGAAAGCGCAGGAGGTGCGTGTCCGCCGACCGGTTGGCGTCCGCCTGGACCTTGCGCACCGCTTCCTTCAGCCAGGCCCGGTAGTCCGGATCGCTCCGGTCGATGTCCACGGTCTCCATCACGCCACCGCCATGGGTGCGCTCGCTGGTGTCCATCACGGGTCTCCTTCAGGGGGACGGCGGTACGGCCTGGGACCCACGATATTCCCCCCACCTGCACAAACGTTCACTTTGACGGCCCATAGCCCTCCCTTGGCCCGCGTGTCCCGGGCGTTCGGGCCCCGGACGCGCCCCGGACGCGCCCCGGATGCGTCCGGATGCCGTCGGCGGCGGAAATCGCTGGTGACGCGGCCTGGTGCACGGGCCCCGTCCACGGGCAGACTTGCAGAAGCCGGTACAAGGGGGGCGAAGTCGCCATGGCTGAGACAGAGTTCAGTGCTGCGGATTTCAGCACGTCGGAGTTCGGCGTGGTCGAGTTCCGCGCGAGCGACGTGAGGATCCAGCGGTGGGCGCGCTCGCTCACCAGGGCGGGCCAGGTGATCGTCAAGGACGGCCGGATCGTGCTGCTGACGAGCAACGGACGGGAGATCGCCAGTGCCCCGGTGACGGCGGTGAGCGCCGGGAGGACGTGGTTCCTGGCCTCCGACTCGGCGGTGGCCAGGATCAACGGGGTCCGCTACCGGCTCACCATGGGCCAGCGCAACCGCAGGCCGGGCGGAGCCGCGCCGGTCCGCAGGTTCCTGGAGGCGCTACGGAGCGCCGCCGGGCAGCGGGCCTGACGCTACGGCACGGTACGGGCACCGCGAGTTGCGGAGCCCAACCCCCTGAGTCACGCTGGTCCCACGTCACTGATGGTGCACCGGCCGTGACAGCGGAAGCGGCCCCGCCGGGAACCACGCAGGGCGGACCACGCATGACCAGAAACAGCAGTCAGCCATCTGCTGGATCCGTTCCTTCGTCTTCTTCCGGACCTCTTCGGGGAGTCGCAGCCGTGATCAGCGAGCCAAGCAGGCACTGCGCGGTGGAGCTCCAGGCCCTGCCGTCGCGGATCGGTCAGGTCCGCAGAATCATTTCGGCGCAACTGCGCTACTGGCATCTCGATCCTCTGATCGACCATGCAGCGCTCGGTGTCACCGAACTGCTGACCAACGTCCACCGGCACGCACAGCCGGACAAATCATGCACCGTCGAGATAGAGCTGCTGCTCGACCGGCTGACGGTGTCCGTCCACGACCACGACCCCCGGCTGCCGACCATGTGCGACGCCGATGCGTCCGCCACCTCCGGGCGCGGGCTGGCGTTGATCGCCGCGGTCAGCGAGAGCTGGGGGGTACGACCGAGCGACGACACGGGGAAAGTCATCTGGTTCACCCTGCCCGCGCCGTCCTTCACCGCCCTGCCGCCGCTCCCGGTGTACGGGTCGACGACCGACGGCCCGTTCGCCTCGGCCTCCACCGGGCTCATGGAGCCCACCGCGGCGCGGAAGCGGGGCCGGTCAGCCGTCGTCGGCTGACCGGGACGGGATTCCGCACCGTGCACGGGGAGCGCGTCGGTCCGTTCGCGATCGACGCGCTCCGTCCCACGCCCGGTCCCACCCGCCTCTCGCGGTCATGAGGGCTGTGCTCGCCGTAGCGGCCGTGGGGCTCGTCCAGCGCGGAGAGCCTCCGCCCGTACTCGTCCTCGTCGATCTCGCCCGCGGTGAACCGCCGGCCCAGCAGGTCGATCGGCGCGTGCTCGCCCACCGGCCCGCCCCGGCGGGCACCGTGCGGCGGCCACGTGGCGGGGCGACCGGCTTGCGCGTGACGCGGCGGGCTCGTGGGCTCCGCGCCTCCGGCCCGGCCACCGGACGGGTCGCTCGCCGCACGGTCAGGCCAGGGCGGCCAGCGGATCGTCGAGTACGGGCTGCCAGGCCAGTTCGGCCGCGCCCACCAGGCTGTTGTGGTCCAGTGTGCAGGCCAGGATCGGCACGCTGCCGCTGCGTCCCCACAGGCTGCGGTCGGCCACCACGGCCCGCAGCCTCTCGGGGTCGGCCTCCAGAAGGTCCCGGTGCAGCCCGCCCAGGATGATCCGGTCCGGGTTGAGGATGTTGACCAGCCCGGCGAGGCCGAGACCGAGCCGGTCGATCAGTTCCTCCGCCGCGGCCCGCACATCGCGGTCACCGTATTCCGTGCGCAACAGGTCGCCGGACTGTTTGAGCAACGACTCCTCGGGACCGGGCTCCCGGCGGGCCGCGACGAGGAAGGCGAGGGGGTCGGTCTCGACGTCGAGGCAGCCTCTGCCGCCGCAATGGCACGGGCGGCCCTCGGGGTTCACGGTGAGGTGCCCCACCTCCAGGGCCAGTCCCGAACTCCCGCTGTGCAGACGGCCGTCCAGGACGAGGGCGCCGCCCACGCCACGGTGGCCGGTGGCGACGCAGAGCAGGTGCTGGGCACCGCGCCCGGCGCCGTGCCGGTGCTCGGCGAGGGCGGTGAGGTTGACGTCGTTACCGGTGAACGCGGGGCCGTCGATGCCCGCGGCACGTACGCGGGCGGAGAAGATGTCCCGGACCGGCGCCCCGGCCGGCCAGGCGATGTGAAGGGGGTTGAGTGCCGTTCCCTCGGGTTCCGCCACCGCGGACGGCACGGCGAGCCCGGCACCGACACAGCGCAGCCCGCTCTCGCGCAGCAGGCGGGCCCCGGCCTCGACGACCTCGCCGAGGACCTGGGCGGGATCGGCCATCACGGCGACGCAGCCGGGCGCGGTGGCCACGATCCTGCCCCCGAGCCCCACGAGCGCGGCGCGGAACCCGTCGGAGTGCACCTGGGCGGCGAGGACCACGGGCCCTCGGTCCCGGACGGACAGCCGATGGGAGGGGCGGCCCTGCGAACCGGCGGCTGAACCAGGGCTGGAGTCGACCTTGATGAGCCCGAGCGCCTCGAGCTCCGCGGCGACCGCGCCCGCGGTGGCGCGGGTGACCCCGAGTTCGGAGGTGAGCACGGCGCGGGTGGGGGCGCGTCCTGTGTGCACGAGCTCCAGGGCGGGCCCGAGCGCGCCGCGGCCCCTCTCCAGCTTCGTCCGCGTGGTGGTCGACTTGCCGTTCATGGGGGCGAGTCTCCCATGGTCCGGAGCAGTTGCCGACGCTGTCGCGCCCCACGGCGTCCACCGGCCGGCCACCGGGTCAGCGGCCTTGCGTACGCCGTCGGCGCCCCCCTATTCTGCACTTTGTGCCGCAAGTAAACAAACTGCGGACGGCCCAGCCGGGGGGACCGGGCGGAGACCCCGCCCCGCTCTCGTCGGCCCGCCTCCGTACCGCCCTGACCGTGTTCTTCGCCCTCGACGGCTTCCTGTTCGCCGGCTGGGTGGTCCGCATCCCGGCCATCAAGCAGCAGACGGGGGCGACCGCCTCCACGCTCGGACTCGCCCTGCTCGGCGTCTCCGCGGGTGCCGTGATCACGATGACGCTCACCGGGAGACTCTGCCGGCGTCACGGAAGCCATGCGGTCACCGTGGTCTGCGCCGTGCTCCTGTCACTGAGCATCGCCCTGCCGGCGCAGACGGATTCGGTGCTCACCCTCGGTCTGGTACTCCTGCTCTTCGGCGCCGCGTACGGCGGCCTGAACGTGTCCATGAACAGCGCGGCAGTCGATCTGATCGCCTCGTTGCGCCGCCCCGTGATGCCGAGCTTCCACGCCGCGTTCAGTTTCGGCGGCATGGCGGGCGCGGGGCTCGGCGGACTGGTCGCCGGCGGCCTCTCACCCACGGCACACCTCTTCGCCCTGATGGGCATCGGACTGCTCGTCACCGCGGTGACCGCGCCGGTCCTCCTGCGCGGCCGGGCCGCCCCGGAGCCGGAGCCGGTGCCTCACGCCACGGAGCAGCCGAACGTGACGGACGTCCCCAGGCGCCGGGTCGTGATCCTGTTCGGTGTCATCGCCCTCTGCACGGCCTACGGCGAAGGCGCGCTGGCCGAGTGGGGCGCACTGCACCTCACCCAGGACCTGGGGGCCGCTCCGGGCCTCGCAGCCGCCGGATACTCCTTGTTCGCGCTGACGATGGGCATCGGCAGGCTCACCGGGACCGCCCTCCTCGAACGGTTCGGGCAGACCCGCACGCTGGTGGCGGGCGGATCGACTGCGGCGGCGGGCATGCTGCTCGGCGCACTCGCTCCGGCGGTCTGGCCGGCGCTGCTGGGCTTCGCGGTGACCGGTCTGGGACTGGCCAACATATTCCCCGTGGCGGTCGGCCGGGCGGGCGCGCTGGCCGGCCCCGGCGGCGTGGCCGCCGCGTCGACCCTCGGCTACGGCGGCATGCTCCTGGGACCACCCGTGATCGGCTTCCTGGCCGACTGGTCCTCCCTCCCGGTGGCCCTCACCACGGTGACACTGCTCGCCGCCACGGCGGCGGCCCTGGGCTGGGCAGCCCGCAACGCGACGAACACCTGAGCGGTTGAGTAGCCCTACTCAGGCGCCTGCGGCTCTTCCGGCGCACGATGGGGGGCACCAGCCATCCACGGGGAGCGGACATGGGCCACCAGGTGACGGGCAAGCAGCTGCGCACCCTCGTACGACTGACCTTCGGCAACGCGGCTTCGCGCATCTACCTGGGCCTCGTCCTGGCCGTCGCCGTCCTCGTGGCCGTGGACACGCTCTTCGTGTCCCACGACGACGCCTCGCTCTCCGGCGTGTGGCTGTTCCTGCTGGCCGCGCCGACCGTGGTCGTCTTCCTCGTCGGCGGCTCGATGGCCGGTGCGGACGCCGGAGGCCCCGCCTGGTTCCTCCATGCCGCGCTGGTCGTCTCGGTACTCGTGCAGGCATGCGCGCTGGGCTGGTTCTCCCGGCTGCTCAGCGGCCCGCGCCGGGGCCGGTCGCCGCGTCCGCGGGGTGCTTGACGCGGCTCTGACACAATCGCGGGCGTGGAGATATCGGAGTATCTGACAGCCCTTGACGCCGAAGGCCGCGCGCTCGCCTCCGCCGCCCGCGAGGCGGGGCCGGAAGCCCTTGTCCCGACCTGCCCGGGATGGCGGATCCGCGATCTCGTGAGGCACACGGGCATGGTGCACCGCTGGGCGACCGCGTTCGTCGTCGAGGGGCACCGGACGTACCGCCCGGCGAGCGCGGAGCCGGATCTTGACGGCGACGCGCTGTTCGACCGGTTCTCCGAGGGCCACGGCCTGCTGGTCGACGCCCTCCGGGCCGCGCCCGCCGGCCTGGAGTGCTGGACCGTCTTTCCCGCGCCGTCGTCGGCGCTCGCCTTCTGGGCACGTCGGCAGGCGCACGAGACCAGGATCCACCGGGTGGACGCCGAGTCCGCGCGGGGCGGCACCCGGACGCCGGTGGCGGCGCCGCACGCGGCGGACGGCATCGACGAACTGCTGGCCGGTTTCCACGCCCGCGCCAAGAGCCGGGTACGCACGGACAGCCCGCGCACACTGCGGGTGCGGGCCGTGGACACGAGCGCGGTGTGGACCCTGCGGCTGTCGGACGCCCCGCCGCTCACCGTGCGCGGGGCCGCCGCCCTGGACACGCCCGCCGACTGCACGCTGAGCGGCACGGCCGAGGAGCTCTACCTGGTGCTGTGGAACCGCCTGCCGCTCTCGTCCGTCGACCTGTCGGGCGACCGGGAGATCGCCGGGCTGTGGGCGGAGAACTCCGCGGTCGTCTGGTCCTGAGCCGACCCTGAGCGGGACATACGGGGTGCGGCCCGGCCCGGACGCCTGCCTTGCCAGGGGCGACGTCCGGGTGTGTGGCCGAAGCGCCGCCCGGGCCCCCTGCGCAGCGGTTCCGACCTCGGCGTGGTTCAGCGTCCGGTGCGGTTCAGCATTCCGTGCAGTTCAACATTCCGTGCGGTTCAGCATCCTGGAGAGTACCGCCCGCTGAACGGGCCTGACCTCAGCGTGGCGCACCCGGCCGGCGTCCGTCAGCTCGACACGTACGCCCCGCCGGTCCTCGTCGCACATCGCGCGGCGCACGAGCCCGTCCCTCTCCAGCCGCGCCACGAGCCGTGACAGCGCACTCTGGCTGAGATGGACCCGGGAAGCGATCTCCTGGACGCGGAGGCAGGCGGCTCCGCCCTCCGCGGCCTCCGCGAGGACGTCCAGGACCTCGAAGTCGCTGGCTCCCAGACCGTGCGCGTCCAGGGCGCGGTCGAGCTCGCCCAGAGTCCTGGCGTGCAGCGCGAGCATCTCGCGCCACTCGCCGACGAGCGTCTGCTCGGTCCTCTCCGGTGCCATGGCCGCACGCTAGCAGAGGACCGATCCGGTCAGGCATACGCACTGTCCGCACGCGCACCGACGATTCGGGGCGCACACGCGCAAGGCGTGCTTGCCGCCGTTCAGCGGCCCTGTGACACTGCGGACATGACGCGACGTACGCAGGCGGAGCGGGACGCGATGACCGTCGAGACCGGCTACGCCTTGGTCAGCGGAGTCCTGGTGGGCGCGATCACGTTCGCCGGAGTGCTGCTCCCCGCGCTGCTCCTCGACCTGGCGGACGGCGTCGAGAGCGCGCTGTTCCGGGCCGGGACCGTCCTCGGGGCACTGGTGTTCGGCGTACGGGTCGTCCACGTGCTGTGGCGGTTCCCGAGTACCGCCGGGGCACGGCGTCCGGCACCCGTTCGGCCGAGCCGGCCGGGGCGCACGAACCCCGACCAGTAGGCGAGCAGGACGAGTTGAGCGCGTTCTCCGCCCGCACGCCGGCCGGGCGTGGTGGCCCCGCCAGCTCCCCGCGCAGTACCCGGGCGTAGCACCGGGACCCGGTACCCGGCGCCGAAAGCGCACCACCGTCCGTTCCGGCTCCGCGCCGTCCGCGCCGGCCGCCGTTCGCAGCGGGCGTCGGGACCGGGGCGCGTGTGTCCGCGGACCGCGCCAGCCGGGCTGCTACCCCCGGCCGGGGCGGGGGCGGTCCGCCCGGGCGTCAGGCGCCCGGGCGGCCGGGGCCGGTGGACCGGCCGCCCAGCAGTCCCACGGAGCGCCCGAGTTCCCCCACGGCGTGCCGGAAGAACTGTTCGCGCGCCTCGACGACCCGGTTGAACTGGCCGAAGAGCTCGAAGGAGACCAGTCCGAAGAGCTGCGCCCACGCGGAGACCAGAGCCACCACGACAGCCGGCGGGAGATCGGCGGCCAGGTCGGCCGCCATACGCGCGGCCTCGGGGCGCAGCCCGGCGGCCAGCGGCGGGACGGCGAGCCCTTCGGTGAGGTGGGCGTCGCGCACCAGGCCGATGAACACCTGGCCCACCCGGGAGGCGGGACCCACGGTGTCCCGCGGGGCGGTGTAACCGGGGACGGGCGAGCCGTAGATCAGCGCGTACTCGTGGGGGTGGGCGAGAGCCCAGTCCCGGACGGCGCAGGCGACCGCCACCCAGCGGGCGTGATGGGCGCCCGCCGGCCCACCGGCCTGCGCGCGGGCCGCCTCCGCCGCTTCGCCCACCGCGTCGTAGGCGTCGACGATGAGCGCGGTCAGCAGGTCGTCGCGGCTCGGGAAGTAGCGGTAGAGCGCGGAGGACACCATGCCCAGTTCGCGTGCGACGGCGCGGAGGGAGAGCTTCGCGGCTCCCTCTGCGGCGAGCTGCTTCCTGGCCTCGTCCTTGATGGCGGCGGTGACCTCGACGCGGGCGCGTTCCCTGGCTCCTCGAATGGTGCTCATGGCATCAGTCTGCCACGCGTCCGGAGCGGCGCACTGCGATGAGAGCGGTGCTCTTGCTTTGGAGTGCCGCTCTCGTGCACACTGATCTCAAGCGAGAGCACCGCTCTCACAAGGGTAGGAGTCACCGTGTCGCAGCAGCCCTACTACCTCCAGGCCAACGCCTTCGCACAGAGGCTGAACACCGTCGTCGGCTGGCTCGCGCGCCACGGCGTGAGCCTCCTCGGCTCCGCCGAACTGTCGGTGCGGGGCCGCAAGAGCGGCAGGATGCAGCGCATCCCCGTGAATCCCCACCAGTACGAAGGCGCCCAGTACCTGGTCTCCGCCCGCGGCCACTCCCAGTGGGTGCGCAACATGCGCGCGGCCGGAGGCGGAGAGCTGAAGGTGGGCCGGAGAGTCCGCGCCTTCACCGCCGTGGAGATCGCGGACGACGAGCAGAAGCTGCGGATCGTCCGCGCCTACCTGGAGCGCTGGGGCTGGGAGGTCAACCAGTACTTCAAGGGCGTCACCGCGAAGTCGGCCGATGCCGAGCTCCTCGCCGCATGCCCCGACCACCCGGTCTTCCGGATCACGGTCGAGAGCTGACCTGCTCCGGTGCCCGGCGGTCCATCGCGTGCAGCGCCCGCTGGGCCAGCGGATGCGAACGGACCAGCTCGGCCAGCGACGTCGTCCCACGGGTGACACCCGCGAAGGCGTTCCAGGCGGGCCGAAAGCCCGTCAGGACCGCGTGCAGGAGCCCGGGGCGTCGCTCGAACAGCTTCAGCATGCGACGTCCGACGCTCATCTCCACACCCAGCCCCGCCTTGATCGCGAACGCGTAGTTGAGCGCCTGGCGCCGGGCGTCGACCGCGTCGTGCGACTCCGCGATCCGCACCGCCCACTCGCCCGCGAGCCGCCCGGACCGCAGAGCGAAGGAGATGCCCTCCCTGGTCCAGGGTTCCAGCAGCCCCGCCGCGTCGCCGCAGACCACGACGCGCCCACGGGACAGCGGCGAGTCGTCACTGCGGCACCGGGTCAGATGCCCGGAGGAGATGGTCGGCTCGAAGCCGGCGAGACCCAGCCGGCCGACGAAGTCCTCCAGATAGCGCTTGGTCCCGGCACCGTCACCGCGGGCCGAGATGACACCGACGGTCAGCGTGTCGCCCTTGGGGAACACCCAGCCGTAACTCCCGGGCATCGGCCCCCAGTCGATGAGCACCCGCCCCGCCCAGTCCTCGGCGACCGTCTCGGGCACGGGGATCTCGGCCTCGAGTCCGAGGTCCACCTGGTCGAGCTTCACGCCGACATGAGCCCCTATGCGGCCGGCGCTGCCGTCCGCTCCC
This sequence comes from Streptomyces sp. ALB3, assembly GCF_044385685.1. Lineage (NCBI taxonomy): Bacteria > Bacillati > Actinomycetota > Actinomycetes > Kitasatosporales > Streptomycetaceae > Streptomyces > Streptomyces sp. ALB3. The sequence goes on from NZ_JBISCE010000027.1 coordinate 578,967, forward strand.
ACCACAGCCCGGGCGAGGACCGTCTCGCCGCCGGCCAGCACCACGGCGACCGTACGCCGGTCGGGCACAGCGGTGCCGTGCTGCTCCACCCGCGTCACCGCCGCACCCGTGCGCAGCTCGGCGCCCGCCTTCTGGGCCTCCTCCACCAGCCCGGCGTCGAACTCCGGCCGGTTGATCAGCCCGAAGAGCATGCGCTTGGACCTACGGGTGCGCGAGAGCTTCCCGTTGAGCGAGAAGGTGACCGCGTGGATCCGGTCCTTCAGGGGCAGTTCGAATCCGGGCGGCAGGGAATCCCGCGAGAACCCGATGATTCCGCCGCCGCACGTCTTGTAGCGGGGGATCTCCGCCTTCTCCAGCAACAGCACCCGTCGGCCTGCGACGGCTGCCGCATACGCCGCGGAAGCTCCGGCCGGCCCCGCGCCGACCACGACGACGTCCCATACCGAGGACTCCCGCGGTACCGACGACGACTCATCCGGCTCACGTCCGGCGTCTGCGTTCTCGCTGCTCACGATGTGCTTCTGCTCCCGATCCGACCAGTGGCCCCAGCTGCTCACGGCATCCTACGGCGCGTCGCGGCCGAACTCCGCTGTGGGAGGATCAGCCATGAATTCGTTGTACACGCAACGCCGCGTCCACGGCGTCGCACCCGGCCGCGTACACACCCGCGCCCTAGTCCTAACGTCGCACCCACGAGGAGCGTGCCCATGACCGCCCGTCCGATCTCAGAGACCGTCGCCTCGTTGATGCCCCGTGCGAAGGCGGAGCTCGCCGAGCTGGTGGCCTTCCGGTCGGTCGCGGACCCCGCGCAGTTCCCCAGGAGCGAGTGCGAGGCCGCGGCCGGCTGGGTCGCCGACGCACTGCGTGCCGAGGGCTTCCAGGACGTCGCCCTGCTCGACACCCCCGACGGGACCCAGTCGGTGTACGGCTACCTCCCCGGCCCGGCAGGGGCGCCCACGGTGCTGCTCTACGCGCACTACGACGTGCAGCCGCCACTGGACGAGTCCGCCTGGATCTCCCCGCCCTTCGAGCTGACCGAGCGGGACGGCCGCTGGTTCGGCCGGGGGGCCGCGGACTGCAAGGGCGGCTTCATCATGCACCTCCTCGCGCTGCGCGCCCTCAAGGCGAACGGAGGCGTCCCCGTCTCCGTCAAGGTGATCGCGGAGGGTTCGGAGGAGCAGGGTACGGGCGGCCTCGAACAGTACGCCGAGGCGCACCCGGAGCTGCTGGCCGCCGACACGATCGTCATCGGTGACACCGGGAACTTCCGTGTCGGACTCCCCACCGTCACCGCCACGCTCCGGGGCATGACCATGCTGCGGGTGCAGCTGGACACCCTGGAAGGAAACCTGCACTCGGGGCAGTTCGGCGGTGCGGCCCCGGACGCGCTGGCCGCGATGATCCAGCTCCTGGCGTCCCTGCGGGCCGAGGACGGCACGACGACGGTCGACGGACTCACCACCGACGCGCAGTGGGGAGGGCTGCAGTACCCGGAGGGCGAGTTCCGCGCGGACGCCAGGGTGCTCGACGGCGTGGGCCTCATCGGCACGGGCACGGTCGCCGACCGCATCTGGGCCCGGCCCGCGGTCACGGTCATCGGCATCGACTGCCCGCCTGTGGTCGGCGCCACCCCGTCGTTGCAGGCGAGCGCCCGGGCACAGATCAGTCTTCGGGTGCCGCCGGGCCAGGACGCGGCCGAGGCGACCAGGCTGCTGACCGCGCACCTCGAGTCGCACACTCCCTGGGGCGCGCGGGTGACCGTCGAACAGGTGGGCCAGGGGCAGCCGTTCCGGGCGGACACCACCAGCCCCGCCTACACGTCGATGGCCGAGGCCATGCGGCTCGCCTACCCGGGTGAGGAGATGCAGACCTCCGGCATGGGCGGCTCCATCCCTCTGTGCAACACCCTGGCCGCGCTGTACCCGCAGGCGGAGATCCTGCTCATCGGGCTGAGCGAGCCCGAGGCCCAGATCCACGCGGTGAACGAGAGCGTGTCCCCCGAGGAGCTCGAGCGGCTGTCCGTGGCCGAGGCACTGTTCCTGCGGAACTACGCGGACTCCAAGAAGGGCTGAGGAGCCGCACGGCCAAAGGCGGCGGACACCGGGCGCCGGTGCCCGCCGCCGGCGCAGGGGTCTCACACCGGACGCGTCGACGGCCCCGCCCGGTCCCAGGCCGGCCGGGCGGGGACCTGGGTACGCGCTGGGCGAAGTCGCCCACAGCAGATTCCCGGGCGGCGGCGCTCCGTCGTTCCGTACGTTCGGCGCATGGAATGTGTCGAGGTACTCCCCCAGCTGCACATGTTCCGTTTCCCCGTCGGCCAGGCCTACCTCTGGCGTGACGGCACGGACCTGACCCTGGTCGACGCTGGCGATCGGCACGCGGCGGCGGCCATCGAGGACGGCGTGCGCCGGCTCGGTGACGACCCGGCGCGGATCCGGCGGATCGTCATCACCCACGGCCACGACGACCACTACGGTGCCGCGCAGGAGCTCGCGGACAGACACGGCGCCGAGATCCTGGCGCACCGGCTGGACGCCCCGGCCGTCCGGGGCGAGGAGCCCGTGCCCGCTCCCGTCCTGCACGACTGGGAACGCCCCCTGTACGCCCGTACTCGAACGGTCCCCGAGGCGCCGCCCACCCGGGTGGACCGCGAGCTGGCGGACGGCGACGAGCTTCCGTTCGGAGGCGGCGCCCGGGTCGTGCACGTCCCCGGACACACACCCGGTTCCCTCGGCCTGCACCTCCCCCGTCACGACGTGCTGTTCACCGGGGACGCCGTGGCCGGGGTGGGCGGGGTGATGCTGGGAGTGTTCAACACCGATCACGCGCAGGCGGAGGCGTCCTTCCGGCGGCTGGCCGCCCTCGGCCCCGCGCTCGCCTGCTTCGGCCACGGTGATCCGCTCACCATCGACGCGCGATCGGCCGGTGCACCGGAGCGCGGAGGGATTCCCCGGGGTACCGGCGGCGGTCGTTCCCTGCCTCGTTGACCCGGGCGCGGGCTCCCGCGTCCGCGTGTCGACGGGCACGCGTGCGCGGGGCACGTGTCGTGTCCAGGCGCTGCCACCAGGACGTGGCGGGGTGTGAAAGCGGGCGGACCGGGCGAAGGGCACAGCCCTCGGCGGCCACCGGGCAGTCAGCGGCCGCCCACGGGCACCCCGGCCTCCAGATTCAGCACGGTGGACCGCTCGCGGGCGCGCAGCGCCCAGCGGAGCCGCTCGAAGCGGGTCGGCGGGAGCATGCCGGCCGCCTCCTCCTCGGTGACGAACCGCCAGCCGCGCAGTTCCGAACCCGGCAGCAGCAGTCTCGCCGCCGCGTCGCCGCTCAGACGACCGCCGTCGAACAGGAAGCGCAGCCCCCCGTACGCGGGCGGTTTCGGCGCCTCCCAGTCGATCACCAGGAGGTCCGGCACCGTGTCCAGGCGCAGCCCGAGTTCCTCGGCGACCTCCCGCACACCCGCCTGCGCCGGGGCCTCCCCCGGTTCCACGACACCGCCGGGGAACTCCCATCCGGGTTTGTAGGTGGGGTCGACGAGCAGCACCCGGTCCTGCTCGTCGAAGAGCAGCACCCCCGACGCGACGGTCTCCGCACGCGGCTCGGGGGTCTGGACTATCCCGCAGTCCCCGGCCGCGCCGGTGCGCAGCGCCTCGGCGATCCGCTCGGCCGTCTCGTACGGGGTGAGGGTGCTGGTGTCGATCGTGTGGGCGTCCGCGGTGATCCACCCGAGCGCCGCCCGGTAGGGCTCGATGTGCTGGTAGGCCCACTGCCGGATCCGTTCGCTGTGCTCCGGGTCGTCGGCGCGTTCCTCGCGCTCGGCGATCCGCTGACGCAGGATCGTTTCCTCGGGCGCGAGCAGTACATGGCGCACGGGTATGCGCCGCGCGGCGAGTCCGCCGAAGATCTCGTCGCGGTAGTCCTGCCTCAGCAGTGTCATCGGCACCACCAGCACCCCGGAGAGTTCCGCAAGGAGCGCGGCTGCCGTATCGACGACCAGGCGCCGCCATATCGGCAGGTCCTGGAAGTCGGTCACCTCGGCGAGCTTCTTCTGGGGCAGCAGCCGGCGCAGTCCTCCGCCCGTCAGTTCGGGGTCGTAGAAGGTGCTGTTCGGGATCAGATCGATCAGTTCGCACGCGGCGCTGGTCTTGCCCGCACTGAACGCACCGTTGATCCAGACGATCACGGGTCCCCCTCTTCCGTAGCCCCCTGTGGCTTGCCCGCATCACCCCGCTCCGGAAACCCCCCGGGGGTCACGCGGTTGTGCCGACGCCGCCGCCGGGGCGCCCCACCTCGTGGGGTCCGGGTGGCCGCACCGCCGTGACCAGGGGCTGCCTGGCGTCGTTGGAGCAGGCAGCCACTGGGACCGACGAGGAGGTGCGCGGTGCGCCGCACGGTACTTGAGCAGTTTCCCGCAGGAGGGCCACGGGGCAGCTGGCCCGCCGAGGAGTTCGCGGCGGCCCGCCGCGGCGAGGGCATGGCCGCCGAGGTCGTGATGGACCTGGAGGCGGACGCCTACCTGGTGGTCGTCCCCCAACAGCCGACGGATCAGGGCCGCCGTCCCGGGAACAGGGGGACCGCCTACGGCGCGGCCACGGCCCGTGCCCCGTTCGAGGCCGCGGCACGGACCGTGAAAGCCGCGGCTGCCGCGCCGACCAGGCCCGCGTCGGTGCCCATCACCGCGGAGGCCACCGTGAGGTCCTTGACGAAGGAGAGCGTGGCGTAGTCGCGCAGGGACCTGCGCAACGGCGCGAGGAGCACCTCGCCCGCCCCTGCCACTCCCCCTCCGATCACGGCGATGTCGATGTCGGTCAGCGTGGCGGTGGCGGCGATCCCGGCGGCGAGTGCCTGGGCGGCCCGTTCGAAGGAGGCGGACGCCACCGGGTCACCGGCGCGCGCGGCGGCGGCCACCGCGGCAGCCGTCACATCGCCGTCCGGGCCGGGACGCCATCCGTTCTCCAGCGCCCGCCGGGCGATGTTCGGCCCGCTCGCGAGACGTTCCACGCAGCCGCGCGCGCCGCACGGGCAGGGGTCACCGTCCAGATCGACGCTGATGTGCCCGATGTGACCGGCGTTGCCCGAGGGACCGGGGTGCAGCTTTCCGTCGAGTACGAGGCCGCCGCCGACGCCGGTGGACACGACCAGGCACAGCGCGTTGTCGTAACCCCGCGCGGCGCCCAGCCAGTGCTCGGCCGCCGTCATCGCGACCCCGTCACCGACGAGCGTGACCGGCAGCCCGCCGGTCACGGCTGCCACCCGGTCCACCAGGGGGAAGTCGCGCCAGCCGGGGACGTTCACAGGACTGACGGTGCCGGCCGACGCGTCCACGGGCCCCGCGCTGCCGATGCCGACCGCTCGCGCCCGGTGCCACAGGGGGGAGGCCGTCAGCTCCGCCAGTACGGCGCTCACCGCACCCATCACTGCCTCGGCACCGTCCTGGGCCGGCGTGGGGCGCTGCGCCCGTGCGACAAGGGATCCGCCGCCGTCCACCAACGCCCCGGCGATCTTGGTACCGCCGATGTCGAGCGCGGCGACGAGGTCGGTATGCATCGGTGTGGACTCTCCGGAGGGGTGAGGGGCAGGACCTGCGACTTCAGTCGGATGGTCCACCCAGTCTCCATTCTCTTGACAACGTTGTCCAGGGCCTATGCTCGACGCCACAGCATCCAGCCGTTCCCCGGCACCGCCGGTGAGGGCCGGAATCACACGTTCCCGACGTCAGGACAGCGCACCGTGGCCGAGACCGCCCGCCATTCCGAGTCCCGCTACGGCAACAGGCCGACCATGAAGGACGTGGCAGCCCGTGCCGGAGTGGGGCTCAAGACGGTCTCACGCGTGGTGAACGGCGAACCCGGCGTCACCCCCGACACCGAACGCCGCGTCCAGGAGGCCATCGAGGCCCTCGGCTTCCGCCGGAACGACAGCGCGCGAGTGCTCCGCAAGGGACGCACCGCGTCGATCGGCCTGGTACTGGAGGACCTCGCGGACCCCTTCTACGGACCGCTGAGCCGGGCGGTGGAGGAAGTGGCCCGGGCCCACGGCGCGTTGCTGATCAACGGCTCGAGCGCCGAGGACCCGGAACGCGAGCAGGAACTCGTCCTGGCGCTCTGCGCCCGCCGGGTGGACGGACTCATCGTGATCCCCGCCGGCGACGACCACCGCTACCTGGAGCCCGAGATGAAGGCGGGGATCGCCACCGTGTTCGTTGACCGCCCCGCGGGGCGGGTCGACGCGGACATGGTGCTGTCCGACAGCTTCGGCGGGGCGCACGCGGGCGTCGCACACCTCGTCGCCCACGGTCACCGCAGGATCGGGTTCATCGGCGACCAGCCGCGCATCCACACCGCGACGGAACGACTGCGCGGCTACCACGCGGCGCTCGCCGACGCCGGGATCGAGGTCGAGGACTCATGGGTGTCCCTCGGTCCGACCGACCCTGCCCGGGTCCGGGCGGCGGCCGAGGCCATGCTGGCCGGCCCGGAGCCCGTGACCGCGCTCTTCGCGGGCAACAACCGGGTGACGGTCACCGCCGTCCGGGTCCTCGCCGAGTGCGACCGCCGGATCGCCCTGGTCGGTTTCGACGACATCGAGCTGGCCGACCTGCTGGGCATCACGGTGATCTCGCAGGACGCCGCGGCCGTCGGCCGTACCGCGGCGGAGCATCTGTTCCGCCGCCTCGACGGCGCCGCCCACCCTCCCGCCAGGGTGGAGCTCCCGACCCGGCTCATTCCGCGCGGCTCGGGGGAGCTCCCTCCCGCCTGACCGCTACGGCGCGGTCACGGTCAGCCCGCCGCGGCGGGGCGAGGCGAAGGCGTCGAGGTCGGCACGCGCCAGGCCGGTGAGGCCGGTGACCTCATCGGCGTCCAGGGCGCCGCAGTCGATGCCGCGCAGGAGATAGCCGCTGAGCGCCTTGGCGGTGGCGGGCTCGTCCATGACGTCCCCGCCCGCCTTGGCCACGTAGGCGGCGAGCCGGGACGCGGCCTGGCCGAGCCCCTCGCGGTAGAAGGTGTAGACGGCGGCGTAGCGCGTGGGCAGGTGGCCCGGGTGCATGTCCCAGCCCTGGTAGTAGGCACGCGCCAGAGCGCGGCGGGTGAGCCCGTAGTGGAGGCGCCAGGCGTCGTGGACCTGCTGCGCCGGGCCGACCGGGAGCACGTTCGTGGATCCGTCGCAGACGCGCACGCCGGTCCCCGCGGCGGCCACCTGCATGACGGCCTTGGCGTGGTCGGCGGCGGGATGGTCGCCGGCCTGGTAGGCGGGGCTGACGCCGACGCATGCGCTGTAGTCGAACGTCCCGTAGTGCAGACCGGTCGCCCGGCCCCGGGCGGCGTCGATCATGCGGGCCACGGCGGCGGTGCCGTCCGCCGCCAGGATGGACTGGCTGGTCTCGATCTGGATCTCGAACCCGAGGCGGCCCGAAGGCAGACCGTGTGTCTCCTCGAAGGCCTCCAGCAGTCGCACGAAGGCGGTGACCTGTTTCGGGTACGTCACCTTGGGCAGGGTCAGCACGAGCCCCTCGGGGAGTCCTCCGGCCCGCATCAGGCCGGTGAGGAAGATGTCCGTGGTGCGGATGCCCCGGTCGCGCACGGCGGCTTCCATGCACTTCATCCGGATGCCCATGTAGGGGGCCGCGGTGCCGTCGCCGTACGCCTCGGCGACCAGGCGGGCCGCGCGGACGGCGGCCTCGTCCTCCTCGGCGTCGGGGCGCGGCCCGTAACCGTCCTCGAAGTCGATGCGCAGGTCCTCGACCGGCTCGCGCTCGAGCTTGGCCCGTACGCGCTCGTGGACGGGCTCCGCGAGTCCTTCCGGGATTCCCAGGACCGCGGCGAGCGCGGCCGCGTCGGGAGCGTGCTCGTCGAGGGCGGACAGCGCCTGGTCGCCCCAGGTGCGCAGAGTGGTGGAGGTGAAGGTGTCGGCGGGTACGTAGACGGTGTGGACGGGCTGGCGCGTGCCGGGGTCCCCCGGGTAGCGGCGGGCGAGTTCGGCGTCCACCGACGTGAGGGAGGCACTGATCTCCTCACCGACCGCGCCGGCGAGGCTCGTCGCCACCTTCTCCTGCTGACCCATGACCGTACCCTCCAGTGTTCGCCATTTCCGCTTCCCGGAATGTTTCATCCGCATAGTGAAGTTATAAGCCTCCCGGTTCTGCGTCAATGGTGACCGGAAACGGCCCGGGGCCGCGCGGTGCGAACACCACGCGGCCCCGGGCCGTCGTACGGGCGGAAATCCGGCAGAAGTCAGCCCTTGCGGGTCTTGACCTCGTCGGTGAGCTGCGGGACGACGTTGAACAGGTCGCCGACGACGCCGTAGTCGACGAGGTCGAAGATCGGGGCCTCGGCGTCCTTGTTGACCGCGACGATGGTCTTCGAGGTCTGCATGCCGGCCCGGTGCTGGATCGCGCCGGAGATGCCCGAGGCGATGTACAGCTGCGGGGAGACCGACTTACCGGTCTGGCCGACCTGGTTGGTGTGCGGGTACCAGCCGGCGTCGACGGCGGCACGGGAGGCACCGACGGCCGCACCGAGGGAGTCGGCGAGCGCCTCGATGATCGCGAAGTTCTCCGCGCCGTTGACGCCGCGTCCGCCGGAGACGACGATCGCGGCCTCGGTCAGCTCGGGGCGGCCGGTCGACTCACGCGGGGTGCGCGAGAGGACCTTGGTGCCGGTGGCCGTGGCGGAGAAGGAGACCGTGAGGGCCTCGACGGCACCCGCGGCCGGGGCGGCCTCGACGGCGGCCGAGTTCGGCTTGACCGTGATGACCGGAGTGCCCTTGGAGACGCGGGACTTGGTGGTGTACGAGGCGGCGAACGCGGACTGCGTGGCGACCGGGCCCGAGTCACCGGCCTCCAGGTCGACGGCGTCGGTGATGATGCCGGAGCCGATGCGCAGCGCGAGGCGGGCCGCGATCTCCTTGGCCTCGGCCGAGGAGGGCAGCAGCACGGCGGCCGGGGACACGGCGTCGTACGCGGCCTGGAGCGCGTCCACCTTGGGTACGACGAGGTAGTCGGCGAACTCGGGGGCGTCGGCGGTCAGGACCTTGACCGCGCCGTGCTCGGCCAGCGCGGCGGCGGTGTCGGCGGCACCGTTGCCGAGGGCGAGCGCGACCGGCTCGCCGATGCGGCGGGCGAGCGTCAACAGCTCCAGGGTGGGCTTGCGGACGGCACCGTCCACGTGGTCGACATAGACGAGAACTTCAGCCATGGGACTTCAATCTCCTGCGTGCGAAAGAGGCGGGGCGGCGATGGGGACGGTCGGGGCTCAGATGAACTTCTGGCCCGCGAGGAACTCGGCCAGCTGCTTGCCGCCCTCGCCCTCGTCCTTGACGATCGTGCCCGCCGTGCGAGCGGGACGCTCCGCCGCGGAGTCGACCGCGGTCCAGGAGCCGCCCAGGCCGACCTCGTCCGCCTCGATCTCCAGGTCCTCCAGGTCCAGGGACTGAACCGGCTTCTTCTTGGCCGCCATGATGCCCTTGAACGACGGGTAGCGGGCCTCGCCCGACTGGTCGGTCACCGAGACCACGGCCGGCAGGGACGCCTCGAGCTGCTCGCTCGCGGCGTCGCCGTCGCGACGGCCCTTCACGGTGCCGCCGTCGACCGAGACCTCGGAGAGCAGGGTGACCTGCGGGACGCCGAGCCGCTCGGCGAGCAGCGCCGGGAGCACGCCCATGGTGCCGTCCGTCGACGCCATGCCGCAGATGACCAGGTCGTAACCGGTCTTCTCCACGGCCTTGGCCAGCACCAGGGAGGTGCCGATGACGTCGGTGCCGTGCAGGTCGTCGTCCTCGACGTGGACCGCCTTGTCGGCGCCCATCGACAGCGCCTTGCGCAGCGCGTCCTTGGCGTCCTCGGGACCCACCGTGAGCACGGTGATCTCCGCGTCGTCCGCCTCGTCGGCGATCTGCAGCGCCTGCTCGACCGCGTACTCGTCGAGCTCCGACAGCAGACCGTCGACGTCGTCACGGTCCAGGGTCAGGTCATCGGCGAAATGCCGGTCGCCGGTGGCGTCGGGCACGTACTTCACACAGACAACGATCCTCAAGCTCACGCCGGCTCTCCTACTGCATCGTCATTTCTGGGCTGCCTTGTTGCACGCAGCATAGGCGCCTTATCGGGCGGTTTCCGGTCGGGGCGACCCGGCTTCCGGTGGAATATTACTCGCCAGTACACCCAGTACGTTACCCATAAGCAAGCGCTTGGAACTGTGACGTAGCCAACGGCCCCCGCTCCCCCGCCGCCTTGCTCGCCCTCAGTCTCGCAGAGCCGTGAAGCGGCCCTGGTGGTAGACCAGTGGCCGGCCGCCCTCCGAGGGGTCCCCGGCCACGACCTCGGCGATCACGATGCGGTGGTCCCCCGCCGGGATCCGGGCGGCAACCCGGCAGACGAGCCATGCCACCACTCCCCCGAGCAGCGGCACTCCCTCGGGACCCCTGCACCAGTCGGTGGACGGACCGAACCGGTCGGCACCGCTCCGCGCGAAGGTCGCGGCGAGCTCCTGCTGCCCTTCGCCGAGTATGTGCACCCCCACGTGCTGCGCCTCCGCGAGCACCGGCCAGCTGGAGGAGGAGGTCCCCACCCCGAAGGAGATGAGCGGCGGCTCGGCCGCGACGGAGTTGAGCGAGGTCGCGGTGAAGCCGACCGGCCCGGGCCCGGAGGCGGTGATCACGGCGACTCCGGCGGCGTGCTGCCGGAAGACGGAGCGGAGAAGTCCGGGGGCAGCCGTCGCGGGAGTGCCGAGACCGGGCGAGGCCGTCATGGAGAGTCCTTATGCGAGTAGGCGTTGGGAGTGGGTGACTGTCTCAGGCACCCGGACAGCGCGCGCCCGCGTGGCGCACGAGGTCGATGCGGACCCGGCCGAAGAGAAGGACGTGTGACGGCATGGCGCCAGCGTGGCGATCCGTGGTGTACACAGTCAAGCGTGTCCCGTCATGTGGGAGATGCGTCACGGACCGTCACAACACCTGGCCCAGTGCCGCCACGACGTCCGCCGTGCGCGGCATGCCCGCCGCCCGGCGGACGATGCGGCCCGTCGCGTCGAGCACCAGGACCGTGGGGGTCCGGGTGACACCGAGGGAGCGCACGAGCGCGAGATGCGCCTCCGCGTCGATCTCGACGTGGGCGACGCCCTCGACCATGCCCGCCACCTCCGAGAGGGTGCGCCTGGTGGCGCGGCACGGCTGGCAGAACGCGGTGGAGAACTGCACGAGAGTGGCCCGGTCCCCCAGCTCCGCGCCGAGTCGGGCCGCGTCCAGCACACCGGCGTCCGGCTTCGAATCCATCCCACCCTCCCTCTCGGAGCTCCGCGCAAAGGGTCAGCACCGCGCGGCCGCATTACATTCCCCGACGATTCACGTGACGAGAATCTCTCGCCTCGAGCCCTTTGGGGCTGGCCACGGCGTCGCGCATGGGGCACGATCGCCACAATGCCGAAAACCTACGGCTGCGTAACTTCCGCCGGGAGAACCCTCCCCAGGCATTGAAGAAGGGTCTTCATCCAGATGGCAGAACTCGTCTATCGGCCGGTCATCGGCGCCGCTCGCACGCTGTTCAAGGCGCTCGACCTGAAGATCGACACCCAGGGTTCGGAGCACATCCCGAAGACCGGTGGCGCGGTTCTGGTCAGCAACCACATCAGTTATCTGGACTTCATCTTCACCGGACTCGGGGCCCTTCCCCAGAAGCGGCTCGTCCGGTTCATGGCGAAGGAGTCGGTGTTCCGGCACAAGGTGTCGGGGCCCCTGATGCGCGGCATGAAGCACATCCCCGTGGACCGCAACCAGGGCGAGGACGCCTACGCGCACGCGCTCGCGTCACTGCGCGCGGGCGAGATCGTCGGCGTCTTCCCCGAGGCGACCATTTCGCAGTCCTTCACCCTGAAGAGCTTCAAGTCCGGCGCCGCGCGACTGGCCCAGGAGGCCGGCGTACCGCTGATCCCGATGGCTCTGTGGGGGACCCAGCGCCTGTGGACCAAGGGGCGCCCTCGCAACTTCCGGCGCAGCCACACCCCGATCACGATCCGCGTGGGCGAGGCCGTGGAGGCCCCCGCCGACCAGTACGCCGGGGCGATCACCCGCCGCCTGCGTGAACGCGTCCAGGAACTCCTCGAGGCCGCGCAGCGCGCCTATCCGGTGCGCCCCAAGGACGCGGCCGACACCTGGTGGGTTCCCGCGCACCTCGGCGGCACGGCCCCGACGCCCGCGGAGGCGCGCGAGCTCGGCTGATCCGCCGCCCGGCGGAGGAAGCGCCGCTCGGGCGCGGAGGGCGGTCCGCAGCCCGGGCGGGTCCTCGTGCGGGGCGCGGCCCGGAGCCGCGCGGTCGGCATCCGGACCGCGCCGTCGGGCTGCGCGGAGCTGGGCCCCCTCGCCGGATTCGGGCGTGACGCTCGCTCTCAGAGCGCCGACGGAAGGTTCCGGCTCAGTTCCGCGCCGTCGCGCGAGCCCCTCAGTGCGTGGAGAGGCGTCGGGTGCGGTGCGTCGTAGACCACCGGGTAGTCCAGTTCACCGCGATCCGGACGTGCGACGCAGGCCAGCCGTTCCGTGTCCGCCGAGAATCGGGCGTCGATGCCGCCCACGTTTCCGCGCGGATCCTGCCGTACCCAGCGCTCCCACCCGGCGAGCCGCACCGCGACGAGGCCGTGGATGACGAAGCCCGTACCGTCCCCGCCGGTGAGCCGCTGGTAGCAGAGGCCTGCGGGGACGCCACCGGCCCTCAGGAGAGCGGTCAGGGCGTGCGACTTGGCGTAGCAGATTCCGGTGCGGGCCGCCAGGACGTCCGACGCGCGCCAGGTGACCCGGGGGTCCCCCACGTCCATCGAGTGGGGGATGGTGTCACGCACGAACGCGAAGGCAGCGGAGGCGTATGCATATGCGTCCAGACGGGCCGCACCGAGCCCTCCGGCCGTCTCCCTCACGAGCGGGTGGCGGTGATCGATCACCTCGTCATCCGCGAGATAGGCGGAGATGTCGGGCGCATGCTGGATCAGCTTCATGCCTGCGGAGCGTAACTGCGCGGTCGACCCGAAGCAATGCATTTCCGGTCGACCGCATAGTTATGCCTCTCTAGCGCCTGGCCATCTCCTCCTTGAGCGCCAGCAGGAAGGCGTCGACGTCCTCCTCGCGGGTGTCGAAGGCGCACATCCAGCGGACGTCGCCGGCCTTCTCGTCCCAGAAGTAGAAGCGGAACCGCTTCTGCAGCCGCTCGGTCACCTCGTGCGGCAGCCGGGCGAAGACGGCATTGGCCTGGACCGGATAAAGGATCTCCACGCCGTCCACCGCCCGGACCCCCTCCGCGAGCCGTTGGGCCATCGCGTTGGCGTGCCGTGCGTTGCGCAGCCAGAGGTCCCTGGCGAGGAGCGCTTCGAGCTGGACCGAGACGAAGCGCATCTTCGAGGCGAGCTGCATCGACAGCTTGCGCAGGTGCTTCATGGCCCTGACGGAGTCCGGGTCCAGGACGACGACGGCCTCACCGAAGAGGGCACCGTTCTTGGTGCCGCCGAAGGAGAGGACGTCGACGCCGACCGTGTTGGTGAACGTACGCATCGGTACGTCCAGCGACGCGGCCGCGTTGGCTATCCGCGCACCGTCGAGGTGCACTTTCATGCCCCGCCCGTGTGCGTGGTCACAGATGGCGCGGATCTCGTCGGGGGTGTAGACGGTACCGAGCTCGGTGTTCTGGGTGATCGAGACGACCTGCGGCATGGCCCGGTGCTCGTCCTCCCAGCCGTACGCCTCGCGGTCGATGAGTTCCGGCGTGAGCTTGCCGTCCGGGGTCGGGACGGTGAGCAGCTTCAACCCGCCCACCCGCTCGGGAGCCCCGCACTCGTCCACGTTGATGTGGGCGGACTCGGCGCAGATCACCGCGCCCCAGCGGTCGGTGAGGGCCTGGAGTGCGACGACGTTGGCCCCGGTGCCGTTGAACACCGGGAAGGCCTCGGCGGTGGGGCCGAAGTGGCTGTGCATGACCCGTTGGAGGTGGCCGGTGTAGTCGTCCTCGCCGTACGCGACCTGATGGCCGCCGTTGGCGAGGGCGAGGGCCGCGAGAACCTCCGGGTGCGCGCCGGCGTAGTTGTCACTGGCGAAACCGCGTACCTGCGGATCGTGATGACGTCGCGCATCGGTCCTTACGGTTGCGGGGTCAGCCACAGACGCTTTCCGTTCACTTCTCCGGCGGGCTTGTCCCAGACCCCGGCGATGGCATCGGCCAGCTCCGTGACGTCCGTGAAGCCCGCGAACTTCGCACTGGGGCGCTCGGCGCGCATCGCGTCGTGCACCAGTGCCTTGACGACAAGGATCGCAGCAGCCGACCTCGGACCCGCGTCACCCCCCGCCTTGCGGAAGGCGTCGGCCAGGGCGAGCGTCCAGGCCTCGGCCGCCGCCTTGGACGCGGCGTAGGCCGCGTTGCCGGCGGTGGGGCTGCTGGCTCCTGCCGCGCTGACGAGCACGTAACGGCCCCGGTCGCTGCGCTGGAGGACCTCGTTGAAGGCGAGCGAGGTGGACTGGACGGTCCGGATCAGCAGCTTCTCGAGGTGGTCCCAGTCGGCGAGGCTGCTGTCCGCGAATCCGGCGCCGCCGCGCCAGCCCCCGACCAGGTGGACCAGGCCGTCGACGTGCCCGAACTCCTTCTCCGTCTTCAGGGCCCACTCCCGCGCGGCTCCCGGATCGAGGAGGTCGACCGTGTCACCGGTGACCGTCGCTCCTCCGTGTGCGTAGCGCGCGGCGTCGACCGCTTCCACCAGCCGCTCGGGGTTGGCGTCCGAGGCGACCACGGTCGCCCCCGCCTCGGCGAGCCGGAGCAAGGTGGCCCGGCCCGCGGGCCCCGCCGCTCCGGCCACCGCGATCACCGCGCCGTCGAGCACACCGTTTCCGCCCTGACCTGTTCCGTTCATCGCCACAGCCTCCTCAGATCCCGCGCTCACGCAGCTGCCCGCCCGGCGTCCGCCGCGGTGATCCCCTTGGTGGAGGCGATCACATGCTTGAGCTTCTTCGAGAGCGCCTCATAGAACATGCTCAGGGGAAACTCGTCCGGAAGCACGTCGTCGACGAGCTTGCGGGGCGGCTGCGTCAGGTCCAGGGCGTCCGGGCCCTTGGCCCAGCGGGATCCGGGGTGGGGAGCGAGATAGGTCGCGACCAGGTCGTACGCCGCGAACCAGTGCACGAGCTTGGGGCGGTCGATGCCGTCGCGGTACAGCTTCTCGATCTCCGCGCAGAGCTCGTTGGTGACCTGCGGCGCACGAGCCCAGTCGATCTTGAGCGTGTTGTCGGTCCAGCGGACCACGTCGTGCTTGTGGAGGTAGGCGAAGAGCAGCTGGCCGCCGAGACCGTCGTAGTTGCGCACGCGCTCACCGGTGACGGGAAAGCGGAACATCCGGTCGAAGAGCACGGCGAACTGGACGTCGCGGCCCTGGCCGAAGCCGTCGGCTTCGAGCTTCACGGCCTCCCGGAAGGCGGTGAGGTCGCAGCGCAGCTCCTCGAGTCCGTACATCCAGAACGGCTGGCGCTGTTTGATCATGAAGGGGTCGAACGGCAGGTCACCATGGCTGTGGGTGCGGTCGTGGACCATGTCCCAGAGGACGAAGGCCTGCTCGCAGCGCTTCTGGTCACCGAGCATCTCGCGGATGTCCTCGGGCAGCTCGAGGCCGAGCAGCCCGACGGACGCCTCGGTCACGCGGCGGAAGCGGGCGGCCTCCCGGTCGCAGAAGATGCCGCCCCAGCTGAAGCGCTCGGGTGCCTCGCGCACGGCGATGGTCTCAGGGAAGAGAACGGCGGAGTTGGTGTCGTAGCCCGAGGTGAAGTCCTCGAAGGTGATACCGCAGAACAGCGGGTTGTCGTACCGCGTGGCTTCCAGGTCGGCGAGCCACTCGGGCCAGACCATCCGCAGCACGACCGCTTCGAGATTGCGGTCCGGATTGCCGTTCTGCGTGTACATCGCGAACACGACCAGGTGCTGGAGGCCGTCCTCACGGTCCCTGGCGGGCTGGAAGGCGAGCAGGGAGTCCAGGAAGTCCGGGACGCCGAAGCCGTCAGCGGCCCAGCGGCGCAGGTCGGCCACGAGCGCGCGGTGGTAGGCGTCGTCGTGCGGGAGCAGCGGTGAGAGCTGCTCGACCGCCGCGATCACGCGCTCGACGACGGCTCCGGCCGCCTCCGCGGAGGGGGCGCCGTCAGCTGTGAAGTCGATGGAGCCGTCCTTGGACTGCCAGGGGCGGAGCTCTTCCACGGCACTCTTGAGCGCGGGCCAGGCCGGGTGCTCCACGACTCGCCGGGCGGCAGCTATCTCGCCGGTAGCGGCGTCATGCTCAAGAATTTCCGTCATTGCACTTCCTTCACGGGAGAACCTCGCGTCAAGCAACCGTATCCATGCGCGGCTCCTTCGGACAAGTGGAGGACAGAAGATTATCCTGCCCCTCCTCATGGTCACCGTTATTTTTCCTGTCACACATCCGCAGGACAACTTCTTCCACCGGACTGGCAGGGCAGAGGCCGCCCTGCACGCGCGAACTGGTTCCCTGTGGGTAGGAGCCGCGCTCGGAGGCGACCACGACGGACGGAAGCGGGAGTGCCTTGTCTTTTCTCACCATCGGTCATCGCGGGGTCATGGGTGTCGAGCCGGAGAACACGCTGCGCTCGTTCGCGCGCGCGGAGCAGGCCGGCATGGACGCCGTCGAACTGGACCTCCACCTGAGCAAGGACGGCGCGCTCGCCGTCATGCACGACGCCGCCGTGGACCGCACGACGGACGGGCGGGGGCTGATCGCGGAGAAGACGCTCGCGGAGCTCCGCCTGCTCGACGCCGGGCTCGGCGAGCGTGTGCCCGTCCTCGAGGAGGTGCTCGACCTGATCGGCTCGCCCGTCCAGGCCGAGATCAAGGACGTGGCCGCCGCGAGGGCGCTGGCCGAGGTGATGCTGCGACGCGACCTGGCCGGCCGCGTCGAGGTGTCCTCGTTCCACGACGCGGCGGTCGCGGAGATCGCACAGCTCGTCCCGGGCGTGCGGACGGTGCTGATCGCCAGCCGGTGGGAGGGCGATGTGGTCGACCGGGCGAAGGCGGTGGGCGCGGCGACGCTCGCGCTGAACATCCGCCGCCTCACCCTTGAGGTGGTCGAGCAGGCACACGCGGAAGGCCTGCGGGTGATCGGCTGGGTGGTCAACACCCAGGACCACCTGCGTCTCGTCCGCGCGCTGGGGCTGGACGGCGCGACGACCGACTACCCGGAGATCCGGCGCGCGGGGCGGTTCACCGCCTGAGGCGTCCCGCCGGGCCCTGCGCGCCCTTCCGTGGGCCCGCTCTACAGCTCCTTGACCAGCAGTTCGAACGCGAGGTCGTCACGCTGCGGTATGCCGAAGCGCTCGTCGCCGTACGGGAAGGGCGTCAGCTCTCCCGTACGGCGGTAGCCCCGGCGCTCGTACCAGGCGATCAGTTCCTCGCGGACCGATATCACCGTCATGTGCATCTCGGCGACGCCCCAGCCCTCGCGTGCCGTGCGCTCCGCCTCGGCGATGATCACCTTGCCGAGTCCCGCGCCCTGCAACTCGGGCCTGACCGCGAACATCCCGAAGTACGCGGCCCTCCCCCGGTGTTCGAGCTGACAGCAGGCGACCGGCTCGCCGTCCCTCTCCGCCACGAGGACCCGGCCCGAGGGCTGGGCGAGCACCTCGCGCACCCCGTCGGCGTCGGTGCGCTGCCCCTGGAGGATGTCCGCCTCGGTGGTCCATCCGGCCCGGCTCGCATCACCCCGGTAGGCGGACTCGACGAGTCGCACCAATACCGGCACATCGTCCTGGGTCGCGTCGCGGAAGGTCAGTTCTGCCTGTGCCGTGGCCGGTGCTGTGTCCATGTGGCTCTTCTCCGGTGGGTGTCTGCCGTCTGTGCCGTCCCGAGACTAACCCGGTGGCGACCGCCCCCCGCAGGCCCCGGGCGCGCTCCCCCAGTACCCCAATGCGCCCCGGTAGGAGCACTCGGGACGGGGCATCGATGGGACGGAACCGGAGCGATCGGCCGTAGGGGGAGATGCACTGTGCACGGACCGGCGCTGTCCGGCTGGCTGCTCATGGTCCTTTGCGGGGCCACGGGGGCTTACTGCCTCCTGCGGACCCGCAACGGCACGAAACGAGAACGCGGATCGGCGCGGGCCGAGGCGCTGATGGGCTTCGGGATGGCCGCGATGGCCGTGCCCACGGCCCTGCTCGCACTCCCGGGATGGATGTGGGTGGTACACGCGGTGGTGTTCGGCGCCGCCTCACTCCACGCACTCGCGTACGCCGGGGGCGGCGGCCATCATCTGCATCATCTGGTCGGTTCGCTGGCCATGGTCTACATGGCCGTGGCCATGGGGCCGGGGGCGGCCCACGCCGCAGGGGGTGGCCACCTGGGCCACGGAGCGGGCTCGTCCGGATCCGGTGGAGGCGTCGGAGGCGTTCCCCTGCTGACGGGAGCTCTGCTCGTCTACTACGCGCTGTACGTCCTGCGCTCGGCGGGACGGCTCATACCGGTTCCCGCGCCCCTCGGCGCGCCGGCCGGTGGCACGGGTGGCGGCGGCGCCACGGGCCCGGCCTGGGGCGCCCGGCCCGAGCTCGCCCTGGCCTGCAGACTGGCGATGGGGACGGCGATGTTCGCCATGCTGCTCACCCTGTGAGACGACGGGGCCCGCACACGGTGTCGTACGTCACTTGGCGCTCGCGGCCATACCCGTGGGTGTGGCGGCACTCATAGGGTGACGCCCATGGTGGTCTCCCTCGCTCTGCTGATGCTCGGCACGCTGGCCGCCCTCGTGGCCCCGGGCCTGATGGCGAGGGCCCGCTGGGCGGAGCGTGAACCGGTCGTGGCCCTCTGGGTCTGGCAGTGCGTGGTCGCGGGCGTGCTCCTGTCGTTCGGGCTCTCCATGACCTTCAGCGCGGCCGCCGCCTGGCAGGCGGTCCGCGGCCACGTCTTCGCGCCCGCGCCGCACGCGGTGGTCGAGGCGTACGCCCTGGGCGCGTACGGGCCGTGGTCGGCGGTGATCGCGGTGCTGCTGGCACTCGGGGGTGTGTGGACCGGCGCCATGCTCGTGCGGGAGGTCCACCGGGCGCGCGCCCGCCGCAGGCGGCGGCGCACCGAACTGCTGGTCCGCTCCCCGTTGATGCCGGGCGAGGAACCCGGTAGCGGGCGTCTCGTGGTGCTGGAGGGCGAGCGGCCCGATGCCTGGTGGCTTCCGGGGGCGGCCCCCCAACTGGTCATCACCACGGCGGCCCTCGGGCGCCTGAAGGGGCGCCAGCTCGACGCCGTGCTGGCCCACGAGCAGGGACACGCGCAGGCACGCCACGACTGGCTCCTGCACTGCTCGGGGGCGCTGGCGACCGGTTTTCCCCAGGTCCCGGTGTTCGCCGCCTTCCGCGACGAGATGCACCGCCTCGTCGAACTGGCCGCGGACGACGTGGCGTCACGGCGCTTCGGACGCCTCACGATCGCGCTCGCCCTGGTCGGACTCAACGAGGACCGTGGCGTGTTCGGCCCGTCACCGGCTTCCGGGGCCCATGTGCCGCTGAGGGTCAACCGGTTGCTCACGCCGGTGGAGCGGCTGACCGCGGGCCGTCGGCTGAGGCTGACCGCCGCCGCGGCGCTCGTTCCCGTCGTGCCCCTCCTGGTGGCCTTCGTGCCGGGACTCAGCGCCCTGGGATAGCTTCCCGCCCCGGTCGTGAACGAGGATCGACCCCATGCACTCCCCTCCCCCCTCTCCGCGCGGCCGGGCCTCCTTCCTGATCACCGGCATCGTCTGCGCCTCGCTGTCCCTCGTGCTCATCGTGCTGGTGGCGGTGGCCTGGCCGCCCCTGATGTCGCTGGACGTGACGGTGGCCGAGGCCCTGCACCGCAGAGCGGTGGCCGAACCGGGCATGGTCCACGCCAACCGGGTGCTGACGGACTGGGTGTGGGATCCCTGGACGATGCGCGTCCTGACCGCCGTCGTCGTGGTCGCCCTCTGGTGGCGCGGCTCACGTCTGCTCGCCGGATGGGTCGCCGCGACCAGTCTGTTCGGCACGCTCGTGCAGCAGGGGCTCAAGGCCGCCGTGGGCAGGGAGCGCCCCCGCTGGCTCGACCCGGTGGACTCGGCGCACTACGCGGCCTTCCCCTCGGGGCACGTCATGACCGCGGCGGTGACCTGCGGGCTGCTCCTGTGGGTGCTGCGTCTGCACGGCGCCCAGCCGTCCCTGTGGTGGGGCTCGCTGGCGCTCGGTGTGGTCTCGGTGGCCGGTGTGGCCTTCACCCGTGTCTACCTGGGCGTGCACTGGCTGAGTGACGTGGCGGGCGGGGTGGCTCTGGGAGGGGCCGTGACGGGGCTCTCCATCGCCGGTTACACCGGATACCGCCGCCGTGCCGGGCGACCGCCCGGCGACGCGGAGACGCCCTTGTAGGCCGGCGCCCGGGGCCGCGACGACCGGCTGCATCCGGACCACGGGTGTTCTCTTCGACTTCTCTCAGGGACCCTCTTCCGGGTCGAGTCCGTCGGCGCGTGGCTGCGCGCCGCTCTCGATGCCCGGCCCGGCAGCCGTACCCCGATGCCGCGGAGGCGCTGCGCGAGCTGCGCCACCACGGCATCGCGGTCGGTGTCGTGAGCAACATCGGGTGGGACCTGCGCCCCGTCTTCCGCGCACGGCCTGGACGATCTGGTCGACGCCTACGCGCTCTCCTTCGAACACGGCATCCAGAAGCCGGTCCGCGCCTGTTCGGCGTGGCGTGCGCCCTGCTGGGGCGCGATCCCTCGGATGTGCTCATGGTCGGTGACGACCGCCACGCGGACGCCGGTGCGGGCGCCCTGGGCTGTGAGGTCCTGTTCGTCGACCCGCTGCCCGTCCCGGAACGTCCGGACGGACTGCGGGTGCTCCGACTGCCGGAACGCGCCACGGAGGGCATACGTACGCACCGCGCGTGAAGGATTCCGGTAGGAGGTGTGAGGGATATCCCTGCCCCGAAGGGGGTCCGAAGGCCCGGCGGGGGTTTAGTTTGGTGGACATGTCCCCGTATCCGAACCCGTCCGCCGCCGTGCGCCCCGCCTCCGTGGTCAACGAAGAGATCCGCACCCTGTGGCAGCGCTCGGGCGGGCTGCTGTCCCCGGACGACGAGACGGAGTACCAGCGCCTGCTGGTGGAGTGGGCCGCTGCCGCCGGTACGAGCGTGCGGCCGGCCGCCTGAGCGGTGGGGCCGCGGTCCCCGGCCCCGGACCTGATTCCGGCGATCCCCCGCATCGCCGGAATCAGGGGTACAGCATGTCCCCGCACCGCCCGGTGGTCAATGAGATAAACGTGCCCCGCCGGGCGGAAGCCGCCTGGCAGGGCACGTGTGCTCGTGGGTGGCGAGCTTGTGGATCAGCGGTCGAAGTAGTCCGGCTGCGTCTGCACGTTGAGCCCGGGCAGCCGCACCTTCTTCGCCGGGTCGGTCCGCCGGTCGTCGAGCTTCAGCACGTCGAAGCCCTTGTCGATGTCGTTGGAGTAGATGTAGCCGTTGTAGTAGTACGCCGACCACGGGCCGGCCGTGGTGACCGCGTCCGTGGAGACCGGGCCGCGCTCGAAGTAGGCGATCTCCTCCGGCTTCGAGGAGTTGGTGAAGTCCCACACGGAGACCCCTCCCTGGTACCAGGCCTGGACCATCAGGTCCTTGCCCTTGACCGGGATGATCGAGCCGTTGTGCGCGACACAGACCTCGGTGTCGGCCTGCGGGCGGTCGATCTTGAAGTAGCTGCGGAAGACCAGCTTGCGGTGGTCGCCCCGGCCGGTGATGTCGTAGATGCCGTCGGCCCCGCGGTTCGGGCCGATCTCGTCGTTGCAGGTGGCCGCTCCGCCGCCGCCGAGCTCGTCGGTGAATACCACCTTGTCGGCGTCCTGGTTGAAGGTCGCCGAGTGCCAGAACGCGAAGTTCACGTTGTCCTGGACCCGGTCGATGATCCTCGGGTTCTCCGGATCCTTGATGGAGAACAGCAGACCGTCACCCATGCACGCCCCGGCTGCCAGGTCCTTCGACGGCAGGACGGTGATGTCGTGGCATCCGGTGGTCTTCGAGACGCCCGGGTTGGCCGGCGCGCCCGGGTTGCCGCCGTCCGGGAAGAGAACAGGGAAGTTCACGATCCGGGAGTCCTCGGGAGCGCCGCGCGGCACCTTGATGACGGAGATTCCGTCGTGCGGCGGCCGGCAGTCCGGGAACGCCTCGTTCGGCGCGTACGACGAGACGTAGACGTAGACGTTCCTGCGCTCCGGAACGATCGTGTGGGTGTGCGAGCCGCACGCGGTCTCGACAGCTGCGACGTACTTCGGGTTGCGCTTGTCGCTGATGTCGAAGACCTTCATGCCCTCCCAGGAGGACTTCTCCGTGGCCGGCTGGGTGGTGCTGGCACAGGAGTCGTCGCTGCGCGAGGAGTCGGTCGACAGGAAGAGCAGGTTCCCCGAGACCGAGATGTCGTTCTGGGAGCCGGGGCACAGGACCTGCGCGACGGTCCTCGGCTTCCTCGGGTTGCGGATGTCGAAGATGCGGAAGCCGTCGTAGTTCCCGGCGTAGGCGTAGCTGCCCTGGAAGGCGAGGTCCGTGTTGAGGCCCTGGAGCGCGTCCTTGGGCACGTTCGTGAGGTGTTCGATGTTGGCGCTGTGGACGATCTCGTCCACGCCGGGTATCTCACCGCTCTCGATGGCGGCCCTGGCTTCGGCCTGTTCACTCACGGAAACACCGCTGCGGGTGGTGGCGGTGTCGCCGGGGTCGGGTGTCGCGGCCGCGGGTCCGGCCGTGAACAGCGTGGCGACGAGCCCGGCTGCGGCTGCCGCCACGCCCAGACGTCTACGCCGCACGCTGGTGGTGTGCAACGAGGTCACTGCGTCCTCCCTTGTATCCGTTCGTCGAGGAACGGTTCATGGACCCCGGCAGTATGGTCCCTCGCATGTACACACCAACAGATGGCAACAGAGACGTAATAAAAGTTTTTGATCACCGGCCGTCGGAAGGTGTTAGGACGGTCTGCAACACACTCATGTGGCACTGGAGGTGGCCGTGTTGATGCCCCGTCGGACCCCACGCGCACGCGCAGCCGTTCTGGCGACGGCCCTGGCGGCCGTCGTCATCGTGTCGGGAGGGTGCGACGACGGCGACGGCGCGAAAGCCGGGGCGGACCAGGGCCCTTCGGTCGTGGCGCCCGGCAGGCCCGGCGAACCGGCCAGGACGCTGTCGGCCGAGGAAGCGGCGAAGGCCGCCCGTGACGACTCCCCCAACTCGGCCGACTTCCGCTACGCGCGCATGATGATCGAGCATCACGAGCAAGCCCTCGTGCTCACCGCCCTGGTCCCCGGACGTGGGTCCTCCACATCTGTCGAACGGCTCGCGAAGCGCATATCGGCAGCCCAGAAGCCGGAGATCGGTGCCATGGAGGGCTGGCTGAAGAACAACGGCGGGGACGATCGCAAGGAGGCGCACGACCACTCCGCGATGCCCGGGATGGCGACCGACGAGCAGATCGGCCGGCTGCGTGCCGCGAAGGGCAAGGCCTTCGACCGGCTCTTCCTCGAGCTGATGATCACGCATCACCAGGGCGCGGTCACCATGGCGACCGAGGCTCTGGCGGACGGCAACAACGTGCTGGTGGAGGAGATGGCCAACGACGTGGTCGCCCAGCAGACCGTGGAGATCGACCGGATGCGCGGCCTGATGACCTGAGGGCCGCCGTGACGCGGGGCCCGCGTGCCTCTCCCCCGCCCACCGTCCGCGGTGCCATGCTGGAGGGGATCCTGCCGGAGGAGGTGCGCCGTGCTCCGAGTCGCCGTGGTCGGTTCGGGACCGAGCGGGGTCTACACGGCCCAGGCCCTGTTGCAGCAGTCGCGGGTACCGGATGTGCGGGTGCACGTCCTGGACCGGCTGCCGGCACCGTACGGGCTGGTCCGCTACGGCGTGGCACCCGATCACGAGAAGATCAAGTCCCTCCAGGGCAGTCTCCGGGCGGTCCTGGAGGACGAACGGATCACCTTCGTCGGTCATGCCGAGGTGGGCGGCGCCGGCGGAGTCGCGCCCGCCCGGCTGAAGGAGCTCTACCACGCCGTGGTCTACTGCGTCGGCGCGGCGTCCGACCGGCCGCTCGCCGTCCCCGGCGAGGGACTTCCCGGGAGTTTCCCGGCCACCGAGTTCGTCTCCTGGTACAGCGCACACCCGGACGCGCCCGGGGACGGCTTCCCGCTCTCGGCCGTACGTTCGGCCGTGGTGATCGGGGTCGGCAACGTGGCGGTCGACGTGGCCCGGATCCTCGCCCGGAGCGCGGCGGAGCTGCGCGGCACGGACGTACCCAGGGCAGCGCTGGAAGCGCTCGCCACGAGCCGGATCCGTGAGGTGCACGTCGTCGGCAGGCGCGGCCCCTCGCAGGCCAGGTTCACCACCAAGGAACTGCGGGAGCTCGGTGCGCTCCCCCGGGCACGGATCGTCGTCGACGGCGCGGAACTGGCCCTCGACCCGGCGTACGCGGCTGCGGACGGCCCCGCGCCGCCCCTGCCCGCCGTGGTCCGGCGGAACCTGGAGGTGCTGCGGGGGTGGGCGGCCGTGCCGCCGCCCGTCGGCCACGGCCCGGAACGCCGCGTCCGGCTTCGGTTCTTCCTGCGTCCGGCCGAGGTGCTCGAGCGGAACGGGCGGGTCGGCGGGGTGCGGTTCGCGCGTACGGCCCCGGACGGTGCCGGAGGCGTACGGGACACCGGGGCCTTCGAGGACATCGAGGCACAGCTCGTCCTGCGGGCCGTGGGATACCGGGGGACGCCTCTGCCCGGCCTGCCCTTCGACCCGGTCCAGGGGATCGTGCCGCATCTGGCGGGCAGGGTGATCAGGGACGGGGCCGCGTCGCCCGGGGAGTACGTCGCCGGGTGGATCAAGCGCGGCCCCACCGGGGTGATCGGGTCGAACAGGTCGTGCGCGAAGGAGACGGTCGCCTCGCTGATCGAGGACGCCCCGCTGCTCACCGGCCGGGAGGTGTCCGCCGATCCGCTGGGTGCCCTGCGGGAACAGGGACTGCGGCCGGTGGCATGGGACGGCTGGCTGTCCATCGAACGTGCGGAGTCGGCGCTCGGCCGCTCACTCGGACGCGGACCGGTCAAGATCTCCGACTGGGCCGGCCTGCTCGACGCGGCCGGGGACGGCCCCCGGTAGCGTGCCGAGGGGACGTCAGCCCTGGCCGAGGCGCTCGGCCTGCCGCTCCACCGCCCCGAGCACACTGTCGAGCAGGCCGGGGAAGAGGGCGTCCAGATCATCCGCCCGTACGCAGCTCAGCTTGGCCGTGCCGCGGTAGAACTGGGTGATCACGCCGTTCTCGCGGAGCACCCTGAAGTGGTGCGTGGTGGTGGATTTCGACACCGGGAGGTCGAAGCGGGAGCAGGCCTGCTCGTCGCTCGCGCCGGCCAGTTGGCGCACGATGCGGAGCCTGATCGGGTCGGAGAGCGCATGGAGCACGCCCTCCACGCGGATCTCGTCGCGCGAGGGGTGGGCGAGCACGCGAGCGGCGGTCGTCGTCACGGTGGCTCCACTTCGTACAGGGAACTGCATTGTACGAGGATCGTCGTAGTTTTATCCACGGTCCGCGCGTCGTCCACGGGCCGCCACCACGAGCCGGACGCGGGGGCTGCCGTCCCGCCTCCGGCCGAACTCCTCCATCGGCAGCAGCCGCACGGTGAACCCGGTGCCCACGAGGTCGTCCACCACACCGGCGAGCGGGAAGGTGCGGTAGTACATGACGAAGGGCGGACGCCACAGCGCGTTGCGCGCGCGCATGGCCAGATCGAATCCGAGCAGCGACCAGTACGCCCGGGAGCCCACTGCGGGCGGAGCCCCCACCGGGAAGACGAAGAGGCCCCCCGGCCGCAGTGACGCGTGCACCTGGTCGAACAGCCGCGGGCGTTCCCCCGGCAGGAAATGGCCGAACGCCCCGAAGCTGAGGGCCAGGTCGAAGACCGGGGCGAACGGCAGCGCCCGGGCGTCCGCCCTGACCCAGTCCACCGCCGGGCCGCCGCCGTCCGCGGGGTGCGCGGCACGGGCGACGTCGAGCATGCCGGCGCTGAAGTCGACGCCGGTGACCCGGTCCCGGCACAGCCCGCGCAGGACCCCTGCTCCCGCCCCAGTGCCACAGCAGACGTCGAGGCCGCGGTCGAACGGCCCCATGGGCCGCACGGCTCCGGCGACGGCTTCCAGCACCCGGTCCGGGGTCCGGTAGGGCGTCCGGTCGAACTTCGGGGCGAGCAGGTCGTATCCGCGCATCGTCGAGGAGAGCGCCTGGACGGCCAGTTCGCGCAGCGTGGGGCCCTGGGGAGTGGACATCGCGGCTCAGGTTACCGACAGAGGCGGCGTCACACCGCCCGGGCGTACTGTTCGGGCGTCCGGACGTCACCCCCGAGCTCGCGTGAGGCCTTCCGGGCGAAGTAGGGGTCGCGCAGCAGTTCCCGGCCGAGCAGGACGGCGTCCGCGCTGCCGTCGGACAGGATCTTCTCCGCCTGCACGGGGTCGGTGATCAGCCCCACGGCGGCCACGGGAAGGCCCGTCTCGTCGCGCACCCGCCGGGCGAAGGGCACCTGGTAACCGGGCTCCGCGGGAATGCGCGCCTTCGGCGCCAGTCCGCCGGTCGAGACGTCCAGCAGGTCGACGCCGTGTGCGAGCAGCTCACGTGCGAAGCGGACGGTGTCGTCGCCGGTCCAGCCCTCGCGCGGGTCGTCCGCGTTCTCGGTCAGCCAGTCGGTGGCCGAGATGCGGAAGAACAGCGGGAGCTCCTCGGGCCACACGGCGCGCACGGCGTCCACCACCTCCCGTGCGAAGCGTGTGCGGTTCTCGAAGGAGCCGCCGTAGGCATCGGTGCGGTGGTTGCTGTGGGGCGAGAGGAACTGTCCGATCAGATAGCCGTGCGCTCCGTGGATCTCGGCGACCCGGAAGCCCGCGTCGAGTGCCCGGCGGGCGGCGTCGGCGAACTGCCGCACCACCTGCTGGATCTCCTCGGCGCTCAGCTCGGCGGGCACCGTGTGGGACTCGTCGTACGCGAGGGGACTGGGGGCGACCGGCTGCCACCCCTCGGGGTCACCGGTGCCGATGGGAGCCCCGCCGCGCCACGGGCGGTCGGTCGACGCCTTACGCCCGGCGTGCGCGAGCTGGATTCCCGGGACGGTCCCCTGCCCGGTCAGGAAGCCGGTGATCCGGCGGAACGCCTCCGCCTGCCGGTCGTTCCAGATGCCGAGGTCCGCGGGGCTGATCCGGCCCTCCGGGCTGACCGCGGTGGCCTCGACGAGCACGAGGCCGGTCCCGCCGACCGCGCGGGCGCCGTAGTGGGCGAAGTGCCAGTCGTTGGCCGTGCCCGCTCCGGGTCCGGACACTTCCGCGCTGTACTGGCACATCGGGGCCATCCAGACACGGTTGGGGATGGTCAGCGACCGCAGGGCGTAGGGCTCGAACAGCGCACTCACAGGGGACTCCGGTTCCTCGGGGCGGGCGGTGTGACGGCCCGGGCACGCCGGGCCGTCGCTTCATACGACGTTCACCGTACTACGAAAATCACCGTACTACGGCGATCGTCGAAATACGACCCACGCGCACGGCTCCCTCATGTCCCGGGCCGCAGCCTGCGCCTCAGGGGGATGCCGGCGTCCGCCTCGTACACCTGGCTCCAGCTGCGCCCGCCGCCCGATGTCCAGGTGACCTGGACGTTCGCCCCGTCCGTCCTGACGGCCTCCACCGTCATGAGGCGGTCCCCGTCCCGCACGTCACCGCGCAGCAGCTCGCGCGCCTTGACCGTGACGGGCTCCGCCGATCGCGCGTTCTCGGCTTCGGCGGCCGCTGCGACGAGGGCCGCGGCCAGCTCCCTGGCCGCGGCCGGGGAGCAGGACCAGGAGGCGTGTACCGATGCCCCCTCGACCCGGAGCCCGACCCGGAGGGGCCCTTCGGCGGTCCCCGGGGTCACCTTTAGCGTCGCGCCGCGCCCCTCGGTGTCCCGGATCTCGGTACCCATCCTGCCGCCTCCTCGTCCCGCTCCGGTCAGCTCAGCCGGAGACTCTCCGGCGGGCCCAGATAGCTGGGCTTGAGACCGCCGGTGTCCACCACGAGGTTCTGGAGTACCACGGTGGGGTCGACCATCCAGAATCTGAGCACGTGCGCGCCCGCCCGGCCGATCCGGTGCACGGTGGCGGTGCGGTTGACGTTGTCGGAGGTGTTACGGGCCCACTGGGTGTTCATGGTGCCGTCGTCGGCCCCCGTGACCTCGGTGATGTCGACGGTCTGCGGCTCGTCGTCGTCGAAGGAGACGGCATACGTCAGCCCGTCGGTCGCCAGGGCGTTGTTCCGGGGCGACAGATATGCCCAGACGGTGACCGGCCCGGTGGTGAACAGGCTCACCCGGTACTCCAGCCTGGGCCCCCGGCCCCCCGGTGTCTGCCGCGCCGCCGTGACCGGGAAGGGCTCCATGCCCGATCCGGTGCGGCCGATGTCAGGGACACGCCGCCAGGTGATGCCGTCCCGGCCGACCGCCCGGTGGAAGTGGTCGGCCTCGATGGAGACGTATCCGTTGGCCTCGACGAAACCCCTGAGCTCCGCCCGGTCCGGGCGCGGGCGGTCGACCACGGCCGTGACCACGACCTGGCTGCCCCCGGGACCCGAGACGGTGACGGGCACTTCGGTGACGCCCTTCGGCGCGCGGGACCAGTCGACGCGGAAGGTGACCCGGGTCTGGGCCTCCACCCGCCCGCGCGTCCGGTCGGCGACCAGCCAGGAGGCGCCCGTACGGATCCGGAAGTCGAAGGGCTCGGTCCCCCGGTTGAACACCTCGACATACTGCGCGGGCTGGCTCTGGTACGGACTGAACACCGGCAGGACGGCCTCGGCTCCGCCCTCGCCGGACGCCGGCCACCAGCCGGACGAGCCGTCGACGGCCACGCCCATGTCGGCCTCGCGCGGGAGTTCGATGCGCCGCACCGCCGGGAAGATCTCGTCCGCGATCGCCACGTTGTCCAGCTCCGGCTGCTGCCAGGGGGCGTTGGGCCCGTAGCGGTCCACATCGCCGTACCCGATGTGCGGCTGTGTCTGGAAGCCCTTCCACTTGCCGCCGGCGATCTCGGTGTTGAAGCGCCGCGCCAGGGCGAAGTCCTCGGCCAGTGCCGCCTCAGCGGTGGCCGCGAGCTGGTTGGTCAGGGCGCGGCCCTGGGGCGCGTAGTGCAGGTTGGTGAACTCCGCCTCCCGCAGGGCGTACAGGTTGGCCGTGGCCCGGACCGCGTAGCCGACGAGCTCGTACCAGGCGTCCTGGGCGGACGCGGGCAGGCGCCGCCTGACCCGTTCCGCGGCGGCGTCCAGGCGCTGCCAGTCCTCGGTGACCCGCTCCAGCTCGCGGTAGTCGACGATGCTGAAGGGTGTGGCCCGGTCGTCGTAGACGACCGCCGAGGAGTCCGTGGCCGGATCCTTGGCCGGGTCGAGGGTGATCTTCCGGTTGAGCAGCTCGGGCTTGCGGCGGGACTGCAGCCGCGCGTACGTCCGCAGGACTTCGGCGACGTCCCCGGCCTGCCGCTCGCCGAAGTTCTGCGCGGCGTAGCGCTCCTCCCACTCCGCGAGTGCCTCCAGGGGCCAGCGGCCCGGATCCCAGGCGTACTCCAGGAAGAACTGGGTGGGCAGTTCGTTGCCCTTGAGGTCGCCCACGTTGGTGACCCACAGCCCATGGTTGCCGTAGGCCGCGCTCTGGTGGAGCTGGTCCCACAGGTTGGGGAGGGAGGCGGTGTCGACCCACTTGTAGTTCCGTCCCACCCCGACGTAGTCGAAGTGGTAGTAGAGGCCGTACCCGCCGCTCCGGGCGTCCTTGTCCAGGTCCGGCAGTTTGCGCACGTTGGCCCAGTTGTCGTCGGTGAGCACGACGGTGATGTCGTCCGGCACGCGCAGTCCCCGGTCCCAGTAGTGCTGGACCTCCTTGTAGAGGGTCCACACCTGCGGGACGCCGTCCGCGGCACCCAGTTCGTCGGCCAGGATCTCGCGCTGGGTGGCGATGATCTCGGTCATCAGCTCGATGCCGTCACCGTCGGGCAGGCTGACGTCGCCGTTGCCGCGCATGCCGAGGGTGACGACTCCCTCGAACTCCTCGTCCGCCATGCGGCGGATGCCCTCGCGCCAGTACGCCTTGATCGCGTCGGCGTTGCGGCGGAAGGACCACTCACCTGTACCGCCGTAGGGGTCGTGGCCCGGTTCGGTGATGTTTCCCGCGCTGTCGCGCACCGCGGGGACGGCGTGCCTGTTCCACTCCTCGATGCCCCGCATCATGGGCGCCTCGTGCGAGGTGCCCATGACCACGCCGTACGCCTTCGCGGTGGCGTGGTTCTCCGGGTCGTCCTCGGCGAACGCACGCCCCCAGACCGCCGGCCAGAGGTAGTTCGCCTTGAGGCGCAGCATCACCTCGAAGATCCTGGAGTAGAAGGCGGCGTTGAACCCGCCCTCGAAGCCGGGTGCCTTGCCGGGACCGAAGAAGGCGGGCGCCCAGGTGCCGAGCGCCGGGTTCTCGTCGTTGACGAAGAACCCGCGGTACTTCACGGCGGGGGTGCCCTGGCTGTGCCGGCCGGGCAGGACGTACAGCGCGTCGCGGTGGACGGGGGCGACGTCGTCCCACCAGTACCAGGGCGAGACACCGATGCCCCGGGAGACGTCGTACGCGCCGAATATCGTGCCGCGCTGGTCGCTGCCGGCGATGACGAAGGCGCGGTCGACGCCGGGCAGCGGGTCCTCGACCACGGTCTGCAGGCTGGTCTCCCACCTTCCCTCGACGTCCGTGACCTCGAGCCGGCCGGCGGCGATCAGGCCGTCGATCAGCGGACTGCGGCCGATGGTGCCGATCAGGACGATCGCGCGGCCGGGGGGTGCCGAGTTCCGGGCGAGCGGGGGGCGGACGCCGGTGACGCGTTCGATGTCGGCCTGGAGGTCACCGGCCACCCGGACGACTCCGTCGTGGTCCTTGTCGCTGACCACGATCGGAGCCGCCCGGCCGGCCCTGACGAGAGGGAAGGCGCCGGGCCGGGAGCTGAAGGAGATGTAGGCGCCGGGATCGGTGGGCCGGGCCGCCGGGGGGCCTCCTGGGCCTGCCTGCGCGGCGGCGGCCCCTCCCGCCAGCCCCGTCAGCGATCCGAGAGGCGTCGCCGCCAGTGCCGTGATCCCGAGACCGGCCCCGAGGACCGACCTGCGGCTGGTGTGCTTGTCCATGTCGCTCCATCTGTTCAGACACATGTCACATGGGACGGGCGTGAGCCCCTGGCAGTGGCCGGGGACCGGCCCTGCGGTCTCTGTCCTCGGTGTGCGTTCGTGACCGGGACGGCCGGTGGGGTTCCGGCCCGCTCCGGTCGTCACCAGTGGGGCTTCTTCTCGGAGGAGGGATCGATCCGCTTCATGTGGCCGGTGTCGTCCCGGTTGCGCCGCCCGCACGCGCGATGTACTGCTCGTGCAGGCGGCGAGGGCGTCCCGGTCCAGTTCGGCCCCGGGCCCGGGGCCGCGGGGAA
Source organism: Streptomyces sp. ALB3 (assembly GCF_044385685.1). Classification (NCBI taxonomy): domain Bacteria; kingdom Bacillati; phylum Actinomycetota; class Actinomycetes; order Kitasatosporales; family Streptomycetaceae; genus Streptomyces; species Streptomyces sp. ALB3. The sequence continues at coordinate 610,416 of NZ_JBISCE010000027.1, forward strand.
CCCGCACCGCACCGTCGGCGAAGGTGAGCGCGCCGGGGACCACGATCCCCTCGGTCTTCCACGGCCGGCGGGTGTCGCACGCGTAGGCGAGGTTCGGCGTGGCGGCCGCCAGGTGGGTCACCGCCGCGAGGCTGACGCCCGGGTGCGCGTCGGAGTGCGTCGACAGCCCCATGCCGAAGCTGTCGCAGATTCCGGAAAGGAGCCTGGATCGGTGCGGGCCGCCCCGGTGGTGGTGGTCCGACGGCACGACCTGGACCGCAGCGCGCTCGACGGCGGGCGCCAGGTGGCCGAAGGCGACGACGCGCGTGTCGGTGGCGAGCGGCACGGGCGTCTCGCGCGCGGCCCCGGCCATCGCGGAGTGATGCGCACTCCGGTGACGGTCCGGAGGTCCGCCGTCATTCCCTCACCTCTTCCGCACCGGGGGTGGCGACGGAAGTCAGCGCCTGCCCGCGGCGAGCGCCAGGGTCTGGCGCAGGGTGCTGTAGGCGGGCTTGGGCGCGTAGCTCTCGTCGAAGATGTTGGCCGCGCCCTGGCCGGGGAAGGTGTCCGGGACCCAGGAGTAGGTGTCGGTGAAGCCCCACACCGTGAAGTCGTTGCAGCCAGGGGTGAGGAGACAGCCGCGCAGCAGGACGCCGTAGCCCTCCGCCTGCGCCTCCAGCTCGGTGCTGTCGGCCGGCATGGGGATGCGGACGTCGGCCTCGGTGATCGCGGTCTCCAGGCCGAGACGGTCGAAGCGCAGCATGTTGTCGGCGATGTCGTGCGGTGCGCTGTACTGGACGCCCAGGTGGCCCTGGATGCCAACGCCGTGGACCGGCACACGCTGCTTGCGCAGCTGTGTGACCAGCTCGTACAGGGCCGTGCTCTTCGCGTTGACGCCTTCGATGTTGTAGTCGTTGATGAACAGGCGGGCCTTGGGGTCTGCCCGGTGGGCCCAGCGGAAGGCGTCCGCGATGTAGCCGGGGCCGAGCTTCCGGAGCCAGATGCTGTCCCTGAGCGTGCCGTCCTCGTTGAAGGCCTCGTTCACGACGTCCCACTGCCAGATCTCGCCCTTGAAGTGCGTGACCTGCTCCGTGATGTGCCGGCGCAGAATGTCCCTCAGCTCCTCGGCGGTGAAGTCGCCGTCGTTGAGCCAGGCGGGCAGCTGGCTGTGCCATACCAGCGTGTGCCCGCGGACCAGCTGCCTGTTCTCCTCGGCGAAGTCGACGAGTTCGTCGGCGGCGGCCCAGTCGTACGTGCCGCGCTGCGGCTCGACCGCTTCCCACTTCATGGCGTTCTCCGCGGTGACGGAGGAGAACTCTCCCGCGACCTTGGCCCGGTAGGGGGCGTCCTCGGTCAGGGCGGTGGCGTTCACGGCCGTCCCGATGCGCAGTCCGGCCTTCTGGCCGAGGGCGCCGAGCGTCTGCCGGTTCGCACTGTGGCCCGGTCCGCCGTGCCGGCCGGTGTCGTCGGTGGCGGCGGAAGCGCTGGAGAGGGTGAAGGCGGAGACCAGGAGCACGGCGGCCGCGGAGCCGACCGCGATCGATCGAGTTGCCTTGAGCATGACAGGTACCTTTCCGAAGGGGCGCGTGGCCGGCTGACCGTCGGCCGGGCGCGCCGGAGTGACCGTCGAAACTTTCGGATCCGCCCCGCACCCCATGGGGTGCGGGGCGGGGCAGGTGTGCGGGGGCTGACGCCCCCGCACGTCACTTCTGTGCGATCAGCGAGTCCACCGACGTGGCGCAGACGAGACGGCGCCGGTGATCGACGGTGCGCTGGGGACCGGTGAGACGCAGCCGTACGGCGTGCTTGACGTCGTCCGGGTCGCTGGAGGTGGCGAAACGCAGCTCCAGGTCGCCGGGCTCGACGATCCGGTGCCCGCCGACGCCCGTGAACGACACCAGGTCCGGATGGAACCGGAAACTGACCCTCCGGGACTCCCCCGCGGCGAGCGGCACCCGGGCGTAGCCGATCAGCCGCGCCTCGGGGCGTGTGGTCTGGGCGACCGGGTCGTGGACGTAGAGCTGGACCACTTCGGCCCCCTCGCGGTCGCCGGTGTTGCGGACCGTGACCGAGAGGTCGGTCTCCTGGTCGGTGGAGAGCTCGGCCGGCACCTCGGCACCGGCCTCCCAGGCGAACGAGGTGTAGGACAGTCCGTGGCCGAAGGGGTAGAGGGGGGTCGGGTCCAGGTTGCTGACCCCGTTGGCCCGGCCCAGCGGCGGCTGCAGATAGGTCCACGGCTGGCCGCCGGGTTCGCCGGGCACGCCGAGGGGCAGGCGTCCGGAGGGGTTGACCCGCCCCGAGAGCACCCCGGCGAGCGCCGGACCGCCCTCCTCTCCGGGGAAGAACGCCTGCACACAGCCGGCCAGCCGGTCCGCCCGCCCGCCGAGCGCGTACGCGCGTCCCGTCAGCAGCACCAGGACGACCGGGGTGCCGGTCGCGAGCAGCGCGTCCAGGAGCTCTCCCTGGAGTCCGGGCAGAGCCAGGTCCGCCGCGTCGCAGCCCTCGCCGGAGGTGCCCCGGCCGAACAGCCCGGCCCGGTCGCCCAGGACGGCGACACAGACCTCCGCCCCTGAGGCCAGGCGGGCGGCCTCCTCGATCCCGGCGGCGTCCGTACCGTCCACGTCGCAGCCCTGCGCGTGGTCGATCGCGGCGTGGGGGAACTCCTCGCGCAGCGACTCCAGCAGTGTCGGCACGGCGATGCCCATCGGCGCCTCGGGGTGCTGGACCCCGACGTGACTCGGGAAGGAGTAGCAGCCGAGCATGGCCAGCGGGTCGTCGGCGCGGGGTCCCACGACCGCGATCCGTCCCGTACCGCTCAGGGGGAGCGCGGCCTCTGGATTGGCCAGCAGGACACAGGACCGCTCGGCGAGCAGCCGGGCCAGGGCCCGGTTCCGCGGCGGATCGAGGTCCACCGTGCCGCGCGCCTGCTCGGGGTCCGTCCCCGTGAGTACGGCGGGCAGGGCCTGCCGGTCCGGGTCGAGCAGACCGAGCTCGCACTTCTGCAGCAGCACGCGGCGGAGGGCGCGGTCCACCAGTTCCTCGGCGACGAGTCCGTCGCGGACGGCGGCCACGAGCGCGTCGCCGTAGCTGCGCACGGTGGGCAGCTCCACGTCCACACCCGCCGTGAGGGCGAGGCGGGCGGCGTCCCCGCGGCCCGCCGCCACCCTGTGCAGGGTCTCCAGGAAGCCGATGCCGAAGTAGTCGGCGACGACCGTGCCGGTGAATCCCCAGGTGTCCCTGAGGAGTTCGGTGAGCAGCTCCGGGTCCGCGGCGGTCGGGACACCGTCGATCTCGGCGTACGAGTGCATCACCGAGCGGGCCCCGCCCTCACGGACCGCCATCTCGAACGGCGGCAGGATCACGTCGGCCATCTCCCGGGCACCGGCCCGGACCGGTGCGAGGTTGCGGGCGCCGGCCGACGCGGAGTAGCCCGCGAAGTGCTTGAGCGTGGCGACGATGCCGGAGGACTCCAGCCCCCGGACGTATGCCGTGCCGATGGTCGCGACCAGGTAGGGGTCCTCGCCGATGGTCTCCTCGACACGGCCCCAGCGAAGGTCCCGCACCACGTCCAGGACCGGGGCGAGACCCTGGTGGACACCGACGGACCGCATGTCGCTGCCTATCCGGTGCGCCATCTCGGCGACCAGCTCGGGGTCCCAGGCCGCGCCCCAGGCGAGCGGCACCGGATAGGCGGTCGCCCCCCAGGCGGTGAAGCCGGCCAGGCACTCCTCGTGGGCGAGCGCCGGAATCCCGAACCGGCTCGCCTCGGCGATCCTGGCCTGGGCCGTCGCCAGCGAGACCGCGCCGACGCCCGGATCGACCGGCGCGGTGCCGAACGGCCGGGTGAGCTGGCCCAGTCCGCGCGTGGTGATGTCCTCGAAGTCGACCGGGTCGACCATGTCGTTCTGGTGCGGTGCGACTCCGTCGCCCTCCGCGTCGGCGCCCACCCAGATCCCGTACAGCTGGGCGGTCTTCTCCTCGAGCGTCATCCGGGCCGCCAGGTCGGCCACCCTCACCTCGGGGCTGAGCGAAGGGTCGCGCCACGGGCCGTCGACGGGGTGGGGCGGGTCGGCCTGGCGGGCCTGCGGAGCAGGGTGGATTGCCATGGGGGCAGGGGTTCCTCTCATGAGTGCGGTGGTCCGGGGCGGCGTCGGTGTGCTATTTGCCGCCCACCCCCATCAGTCCGTTGATCAGCGCCCGCCGGGCCACGAGGTACACGGCGAAGATGGGTATGACGGAGAGGACGATCGCTGCCAGTACCGCGGGGATGTTCACTCCGAACTGGCTCATGAAGTTGAACAGCCCCAGCGTCAGTACCCGCTGTTCCTCCGACTGGGTCAGGATCAGCGGGAAGAGGAAGCCGTTCCACGCCTGCAGGGCGGAGAAGATCGCCACCGTGCTGATCCCGGCCCTGGACAGCGGCACCGCCAGCTGCCACAGCATGCGGATGGGCGAGGCGCCGTCGAGGGACATCGCCTCGTACATCTCCTCCGAGACGTCGCGCATCGTCCCGCTGAGGACGAGGACGGCGACGGGCATGGCGAAGGCGGCGGTCGGCAGGATGATCGCCCAGAGGGTGTCGTACAGCCCCATCTTGCCGATCATCAGGTAGAGGGGGACGATCACCGCCTGCGCCGGTATCGCCACGCCGAGCAGGAAGGTACGGAAGGCGAGTGACGAGAGGCGGCTGCGGGTGCGTACCGCCACGTACGCCACCGGCACGGAGAGCACCAGCACGAGGGCGACCGTGGCCACGGCGACGATGGCGGTGTTCCCGATCAGCGTGAGGAACCCGCTGTCCAGCACGGTGTTGTAGTTGTCGAGTGTGGGGTCCGTGGGGACGGCCAGCGGGTCCCCGTTCAGCGCCTCGTCCTGGCGCATCAGCGAGGCGGAGACCAGCGTGTAGAGCGGGACCAGGACGATGAGGAGCCAGATCAGCGAGCCGATGCCGGCCACCGGGTTGCCCAGGGGCCTGCGCCGGCGGGCCGTACGGCCGGGACGCGGTGGAGCGGGTGCCGCGCGGTGCTGCGGGGCAGCGGGGCGGGTGTCGGTCGACATCTCGTCACATACCTTCCCGGGTTGACCGCATGGACCCGAAGCCACTGAGGCGGACCATGATCAGCGAGATACTGGTGGCCACGACGACGAGTGCGGTGGCGATGGCGGCCGCGTAGCCGAGGTCGTACGTCTGGAAACCGGTGCGGTACATCAGGTAGGGCAGGATCGTCGTGTCCGTTCCGGGACCGCCCTTGGTCATGATGAGCACGGTGTCGAAGTACGTCAGCGAGCCGACGATCATCAGGACCGACGAGGTCGTCATCGTGTGCCGCAGCTGCGGCAGGGTGATGTGGAAGAACTGCCGCAGCATGCCCGCGCCGTCGATGGAGGCGGCCTGGTAGAGGACCTCCGGGATCTGCCGGGCACCGCCCTGGTAGATCAGTGTGTGGAAGGGCATGAACTGCCAGCCGCCGACGAAGGCCACCACCAGCAGGGCGCCGGTGGACGAGCCCATGACGTTGGGATCGATGCCGAGCCAGGGCCCGATCGTCTGGATGACACCGAAGTTGGGGTCCAGCAGGGCGTGGAAGAGCATCGCGATCGCGGTGGTGGAGAGCAGCAGCGGGATGAAGAAGATCGCCGACAGGAACGCGCGGCTGCGCTGCCGCCCGGCCGCCCAGACACCCAGCAGCAGTGCCACCGGGGTCTGGAAGACCCAGCTGATCGTGGTGAGCAGGAGGCTGAGCCAGGCGGCCTGGCCGAACTCCGAGTCCTTGAAGAGCCTGGACCAGTTGTCCAGGCCGGTCAGGGTCGGGGAGTCGAGCCCGTCCCATTCACAGAAGGAGAGGTAGACGGCGATCGCCAGGGGGACGATCGCGAAGACGGCGAAGAAGAGGATGCCGGGGACCGCCCAGGCGACCGGGGGGCGGCCGACGTTTCCGACGGCCGCCTTCCTGTCTCCGTGCCTCTTCGCGACCGGAGTGTGGTGGGACATCGTTACTTTGCGGCCTTCATTGCTGCGACGAACTGCTCAGGAGTGGTCTTGCCGGCGAACAGCTTGCTGATCTCCGTGAGCAGCGGGGTGGCGTACTGGGCTTCGAGTGCCTGGTCCCACGAGAGGGTGAAGCTCGGGGCCTTCTGCACCATTTCGTACTGGTCGGTGGCGAACTCCGGGTTGGGTGAACCGCTCAGCATGGCTGCGGCGTTGGACGTGGTGGGGACGTCGCCGTTGTCGACGAGGGCCTGTGCGTAGCTCTTGGAGGCCATCGCCTTCAGGAAGTCGATGGCGGCCTCCTTGTGCTTGGTCCGGGCGTTGACCGACCAGTAGTTGGTGGGGTTGCCCACCACGTTGGCCGGGTCACCGACGCCGCCGGCGACCGTCGGGAAGCCCGTCCAGCCGAGGTGCTTCTCGGCGAACTCGGGGGCCTTGCCGAGCTGCGTCGAGTACTCCCACGAGCCCATGAGGTGCATCGCAGCCTTGCCCTTGTTGAGCAGGGTCGGCGCGCCGCCGTTGCCGTAGTCGACCGAGTTGAAGTTCTTGCCGAAGGCTCCGTCGTCGATCAGCTCCTTGACGGTCTGGGCCGTCTTGAGCACGGCGGGGTCGCCCCAGCCCGCGGTGTCGCCGTCCTGGATCTTCTTGAAGACCTCGGGGCCGCCGATCCGGTCCAGCAGGTACTCCATCCACATCAGCTCGGGCCACTTGTCGGCGCCGCCGAGCGCGAAGGGGGTGATGCCGGCGGCCTTGAAGGTCTTGATGGCGGCCTGGAGGTCTTCCCAGGTCTTCGGCGGCTCGATCTTGTGCTCGGCGAACAGCGTCTTGTTGTAGAAGAGCATCACGGGCTGCATGCCGCGCATCGGCACCCCGTAGATCTTCCCCTCGAGGCTGCCGGCCGTCATCACCGAGGGGAGGAAGCCGTCCTTGAGGGTCGCGTCGTTCTTGACCGTGGACGTCAGGTCGACCAGGTCCTTGGAGTCGACGTACGGCTTGATGGAGCCGCCGCCCCAGTTGAAGAAGACGTCCGGAGCGCTGGGCGAACCCATGGCGCTGCGCAGCTTGTTCACGTAGTCGGTGCCGGGCACCGACACCAGCTTCACCTTGACCTTCGAGGTCTTGTTGAACGTGTCGACCGCGGCCTGCTGAACCTTGACGGCGTCGTCGCCGTAGACATAGGCGGTGATGGTTCCGCTGTCACTGCCACCGCCTCCGGATCCGCAGCCGGCCAGCAGCCCCGCCATGGCCATCGCCGCACCTGCTGCGGCCCATCTCGTCGTACGTGTGCCCTGAGCGAATATCCCCGACCGCATGACCGCACCTCTGTCGAATGTTTCGGCTTGCCTTTCGAATGTTGCCGGAACCGTACGGTCGCGTTTCGGGCCAGTCAAGAGGGCGGGAGCAAGGATTTACGAACCTCGCCCGGACGCGTATGCGGGACGGCGAGGGAGCTACGATTCATGCATGAGCCCTGCAAAGGTCCAGCCCCAACAGGAGAAGGCGTCCGCCGACGAGTCGTCGGAGAGCACCGCCACGCTGGCAGAGATCGCCCGAGCGGCCGGAGTCTCGGCTCCGACAGTTTCGAAAGTGCTGAACGGCCGCGCCGACGTCGCCCCCGGTACGCGCACGAGGGTGGAGGAGCTGCTGCTGAAGCACGGTTACCGCCGCAGGCGCGGCGCCTCCCAGCAGTCCCAGCTGATCGACCTGGTCTTCCACGAGCTGGACAGCGCCTGGGCGATGGAGGTCGTCCGGGGGGTCGAGAACGTCGCGAGGGAGGAGGGGCTGAGCCTGGTCCTCTCGGAGAGCGCCGGCCGGCTCACCCCCGGCCAGACCTGGGTGGACGGCGTGCTGGCGCGCCGCCCGGCCGGAGTGATCCTGGTGCTCTCCGACCTCGACGCGGCGCAGCGCGCCCAACTGACCAGCCGCTCCATCCCGTTCGTCGTCGTCGATCCGGCGGGCGACCCCGGGGACGACATCCCCTCGGTGGGGGCGGCCAACTGGCAGGGCGGCCTGGCTGCGACCCGCCATCTGACGGGTCTGGGCCACCGGCGGATCGGCGTCATCGGCGGGCCCACGCGCATGATGTGCAGCCGCGCCCGCCTTGACGGCTACCGAGCCGCCCTGGAGACCTCCGGTGTGCCGATGGACCCCGAGCTGGTCCGCGAGGGCGAGTTCAACCACGAGGACGGCTACACCGCGGCCCTGGAACTGCTGCGCCTGCCAGAACCGCCCACGGCAATCTTCGCCGGGAACGACCTGCAGGCCCTCGGCGTCTACGAGGCCGCGCGCGAGCTGGGGCTGCGGATTCCCGAGGACCTCAGCGTGGTGGGCTTCGACGACCTGCCCCTCACCCGCTGGATCGGGCCGCCGCTCACCACGGTGCGCCAGCCCCTGATAGAGATGGCCGAGACCGCTGCCCGTCTCGTCCTGGACCTGGGACGCGGCAGGCAGCCCGCGACGACCCGGGTCGACCTGGCCACGAGCCTGGTGGTCCGCAGCAGCACGGCTCCGCCGGCGAGCTGAGAAGGGCTCGTGCCCCACTGCCGGCCGTGCCGGGTGCCCGGGCGCCTCGGTGGGTTCGGGGAGGCCCGGCGCGGTGAGCGTTCGTGCCGTCTCCCCTCACGGACGCCGGCCCGGCTCCGGCCCCGGGCTGCCGCTCCGGCCTGCCGCGACCGCTGCGACCTGGGCCGACACCGCATTTCCCCGCCGGTGTCAGTGCCCGGGTGCAGACTGGCCTCATCCGGCACAACGGCGTTTCGGGAGGTCCTCTCATGACCGATGTTCTGCTCACCGTGGGCACGCGCAAAGGACTCTTCATCGGCCGCAGACACGGCGGCTCGTGGGAGTTCGGCGATCCTCATTTCAACGCCCAGGCGATCTACTCGATCGGGATCGACTCCCGTGGGGACACGCCCCGGCTGCTGGTCGGAGGCGACAGCGCGCACTGGGGCCCGTCCGTCTTCCACTCCGACGACCTGGGTGCGACCTGGGTGGAGCCGAAGCAGCCGGCCGTGCGGTTCCCGCAGTTCACGGAGGCGTCGTTGGAGAGGGTGTGGCAGCTGCATCCCGCCGGCCCCGAGGCCCCTGGCGTGGTGTACGCGGGCACCGAACCCGCGGCGCTGTTCCGGTCGGACGACCGCGGCGAGTCGTTCGAGCTGGTCCGCCCGCTGTGGGAGCACCCGACCCGGTCCGCATGGGTTCCCGGCGGGGGTGGGGAAGGGCTGCACACCATCCTGACCGACCCGAGGGACGCCGGCGCGGTGACCGTCGCCGTGTCCACCGCGGGAGTGTTCCGCACCGAGGACGGCGGCGAGCGGTGGACACCGTCCAACAAGGGCGTCTCCGCCGTCTTCCTGCCGGACCCGGATCCTGAGTTCGGCCAGTGCGTGCACAAGGTGACCCGGGACGCGGCCGACCCCGACCGGCTCTATCTGCAGAACCACTGGGGAGTGTTCCGCAGTGACGACTCCGGGGGGAACTGGAAGGACATCGGCGCGGGCCTGCCCTCCGACTTCGGTTTCGCCGCCGCCGCGCACCCGCATCGCGCCGACACGTTCTACGTGTTCCCGATCAACGCCGACGCGGACCGCGTCCCCGCCGGGCGCCGATGCCGGGTGTTCCGGACGCAGGACGCGGGAGAGACCTGGGAGCCTCTCACCCAGGGCCTTCCGGACGGCGACCACTACGGCACGGTGCTGCGTGACGCGCTCTGCACGGACGACGCCGACCCGGCAGGCATCTACTTCGGCAATCGCAACGGCGAGGTGTACGCGAGTGCGGACGACGGTGACAGCTGGCAGCAGCTGCTCTCGCACCTGCCCGACGTGTTGTGCGTGAGGGCGGCGGTTCTCGGCTGACCGCTCGGGCCGTCATCCGGTGGACCGGCGGCCGGCGCGTGCGCCTCCCCGGCGGTCCGCCGGGCCCCGGACACGCGCCGGGCGGGCACCGGCACTGCCGGCGGGCGACCCGCTGCGGTGCGGGCGGGGTGCCCGCCGGGGCACCCCCCGGCCGGCTCAGCCTTCGGCCGGCTCCGCCTCGGTCGGTACACAGAGCACCGGGACGGTCGACAGGTGCAGGAGCTTGTGCGGGGTGGAGCCGAGCAGTGCCCCGCGCATCGGACTCTCGCCCCAGCTGCCCACGACGATGACTCTCGCCGCGTGCCGTGCGGCGGCCTCGATCAGCGCCTGCGCCGGACTCAGGTCGATGACCTCGACGACGGCCGGTACGCCGGCCTCCTCGGCCGCGGCGACCGCGTGTTCCAGCCCCGTGCGCCCGGCTTGGCGGATGGCCTCGTAGTGGGCGCGGTACTCCTCGCCGGTGGGGCCGGGCGGTGCCGCCCCGTAGACCAGGACGAGCCGCTCGCCGAAGGCGGCGGCCACCTCGACCGCCGCCCGCAGGGCGCGTGCGGCACCGGGCGACTCGTCGTATCCGAGGACCACGGACATCTCAGCGCTCCTTGCCGTGGACGAGGCGGGGGTCGACCACACCGCGGCGCTCCGCCCAGAAGGGCGACCGGCCAAGTCGCAGTGCCACCATGATCACCACTCCGGCGAGGACGATGCAGATGCCGATGACGAGCGGCGGGCCGAGTCCGAACCACGAGGTCCCGCTGTAGGAGTTCGCCGGGTCCGCCATGTCGATGACCGACCGGACGAGCAGCCAGGTCAGCAGTCCGGCTCCGACCAGCGGTCCGATTCCGATCAGGAGGAGGTTGCGCGTGCTCTCGGTGAGGTGGCGGCGGTAGTAGACCGCGCAGGCCACTCCCGTGAGCGCGTAGTAGAAGGCGATCAGCAAGGAGAGTGCCGTCAGCGAGTCGAAGAGCGCGTTCTCACTGATCCGGTTGACCACGAGGTACCAGGCGATGGCGATGGCAGCCACCCACCACGTGCTCACGTCGGGGGTACGGAACCGTGGGTGGATGCGTGCGAAGTGGGCGGGCAGGGCCTGGCGGCGGGCCATCGACAACGCTGTGCGCGACGCGGGAATGATGGTGGTCTGCGTCGAGGCGAGCGCGGAGGTCGCGACGGCGAGCAGGACGACCCAGTCCCAGCCCCCCATCACCTCGCCGGCGAGCAGCGCGAAGACGAACTCTTCCTCCTCGGCGTTGTCGGCCAGGTATTCCGTCCCGGCGAACGCGACGACCGCGAAGCCGACGGACAGGTAGGTCACCAAGAGGATGACGGTCGACCACACACCCGCTTTCCCGGGGGCGGTCGCCGAGTCCTCGACCTCCTCGGTGAGGTTGACGGCGGATTCCCAGCCCCAGTAGATGAAGACGCCGAGCAGCAGCCCACCCGTGAGCGCCGCGCCGCCCGCTCCGAAGGGGTTGAGCCACTCCGCCGAGGGTTCGACGGAGTCGAAGGAGGTCGTTCCCGCGTAGACGCGGTAGAGCGCCACGACCACGAAGACGATGAGGAACGCGACCTGCGCCAGGATCAGCACGTTCTGCACCCTGGCCGACAGCTCGGTACCGATGACGCACACCGCTGTCATCACGATGATCAGGAGCACGGTGAGCAGTTGGCGTACGAACGCGTTCTCGGCCCAGCTGTCGAGTCCCACGGCCAGCAGACCGAAACTGACGGCGACGTCCGCGAGCGACCCGACCACGAGCACACCGGTCATCGCGATGGCCCATCCCCCGAGCCATCCGGTCCACGGGCCCAGCGCGCGGGTCACCCAGGAGAACGTCGTCCCGCAGTCCTGGTCGGCCTTGTTCAGATAGTAGAAGGCCGAGGCGATGAGCAGCATCGGTACGAAGGAGGCGAAGAGCGCACCCGGCGCGTAGACGCCGACCAGGGCGACGATCGGGCCGATGACGGCGGCCACCGAGTAGGCCGGTGACGTGGCGTTCAGTCCGATGACCAGCGCGTCGACGAAGCCGATCGCGTTCGGCTTCAGACGTGCGGTGGGTGCCGGCCCGGCGGGGTCCGCTGTCATGTCCCTCGCTCCGGTCACAGGCTAGAGGAGTAGGCGGAATACGTCGGTCCGATGCTATGGACGTACTCCCGGGGGCGCACGTCCGGCGAGGGTTCCGGGTGAACAGGGACGCCTCACCCCACGTAGCCGCTCGCGCCTGGCCCAGGTGGCACGCAACGGTCAGCACGTCGGGGGACGGTCGCGGTGGCACGGCCTCGGCACGGGGCTGTCCGGGGCCGGGACGTCCGCCGTGTGAGGCTACGGACGGGCGTCCAGCCGGTGCTGGAGCGAACCGTCCGGGCCGAAGACGTCGAGCAGATAGCCCTTGTCCAGCGACAGTCCCTCCTCGCTTCGGAGGAAACCGGTGACCGAGTCCTTCAGTTCGTCGAAGGTCCGGGCGCTCTCGTCCGGGTCGCGTGTCCACACGACGAGCAGGGGGACACCGCCGGGCCCGGCACTCCTCCGGATGCCGTACACCCTCTGGTCCCCGCCCCCGGCCCGGTAGCGCTCCGCCACCCGCGCGGCGGCACCGGGCGCGAGCGTGGTCGTGGCGGTGGGGCCGGCCGTGGCGGGGGCACGGCTCTCATCCGTTCCGTCATCGGCGGTGCAGCCCGTGAGCAGGGTGACCGCTCCGGCAGCGATGAGGACGGCGGTACGAATGATGCGCTTCATGCCATGAGCATCACCGTCACCGAGGCCGGACGGCGGCGTTCCGCACGGCTGTTGTCATTCCGTAGCAGGACGTCGCCCGCCCGTCGGCCGCGCCGCAGGCGCACGGCCCGCCGTGAGCGGGCCCGCGGACCCGCTCACGGCAGACGCCAGTTCACCGGTTGCTCCCCCGCGTTCACCAGATACTCGTTGGTGCGGCTGAAGGGCCGCGAGCCGAAGAAGCCGCGGTCCGCCGACATCGGTGAGGGATGAGCGGATTCGACCGCGGGCAGTGCGCCGAGGAGCGGCCGCACATTGCGGGCGTCGCGCCCCCACAGCACGGAGACCATCGGTTTGCCCCGGGCGGCCAGGGCGCGGATGGCCTGCTCGGTCACTTCCTCCCAGCCCTTGCCGCGGTGGGCGGCGGGTTTGCCGGGTGCTGTCGTGAGGGCGCGGTTGAGGAGCAGCACACCCTGCCGCGTCCAGGGCGTCAGGTCTCCGTTGGAGGGCCTGGGAAGACCCAGATCGCTGTGCAGTTCCCTGAAGATGTTCTCCAGGCTGCCCGGCAGTCGCCGTACGTCGGGTGCCACCGCGAAACTGAGACCGATGGCCATACCGGGTGTGGGGTACGGATCCTGACCCACTATCAGGACGCGCACGTCGTCGAAGGGCTGCTGGAAGGCGCGGAGCACGTTCTGCCCCGCCGGCACATACGTGCGCCCGGCGCCGATCTCGGCACGGAGGAAGTCCCCCATCGCCGCGATCCGGTCGGCCACCGGCGCCAGCACCTCGGCCCAGCCGGGCTCCACAAGTTCACTCAACGGTCGCGCTGCCACAGCCGTCACTCTACCGGCCTATCGGTCGGATGATCACGCGCTCCCCACGGCCCCGGGCCGGGCGGTAGGGTGCCGCTCGTCGTCAGTCCTCCACCCCCGGAGTCCGTCCATGAGGTCGCGCAGGCGTTCGTCCGCAGACAGCGGTGCCGGTGGCTCCCGATGACCGGGCGGACCGGTCTCCCGGCCACCGGTCCGCTCAGGTGAACCCCGCACCCGGGGATTTCGCCCTCGCCGTGGACTCCGGCGGTTCGGGGCTGCGTGTGGCGCTCGGCCCGGTGGGTGAGGAGCACCCGCCGTACACCGCCCTCTGCGCCGAACCCGTACGGACGGGCACGGACGGCATCGACGCCGGCCATCTGCTGGAGCAGCTCCTTCCCACCGCCCGCCGACTGCTGGGGCGGGCGGGCCCCGGGGCGGCCGTCACCGCTGCGGCGATCGGTGCCGCGGGAATGGCGACCCTCGGCGGACAGTTGCGCGCTCAGCTGCCGGACGCCCTCGAAGGCGCGCTGGGTGTACGGAGGGTGGCGCTGGCCGCCGACGCGGTGACCGCGTACGCCGGGGCGCTGGGACAGCGGCCCGGCGCGGTCGTCGCGGGCGGTACGGGCATGATCGCGCTCGGCACCGATCTCATGGCCTGGCGCAGGGCGGACGGCTGGGGGCATCTGCTGGGTGACAGCGGGGGCGGTGCCTGGATCGGCCGGGCGGGGCTCGATGCCGCGATGCGGGCGCACGACGGGCGGCGCGGTGGTTCGCCGGCACTGCTGGCCCGGCTGGAGGCGCTCTTCGGGCCGGCCACCGGTCTTCCGGGCCTGCTCTATCCGCGTACGGACCGTCCCGCACTGCTCGCTTCGTTCGCCCCCGAGGTCGCGGCCTGCGCCGCCGGAGACGGGATCGCGGCAGGGATCCTCCGGGAGGCGGCGGCGCACATCGCCGAAGCGGCGGCCGCGGTGTGCCCCCGCGCCCCCGGCCGCGACGGCTGCGAGGTCGCTCTGACCGGCGGGCTGTTCCGCATGGGCGAGCCTCTTCTGGAGCCGCTGCGCGGAGAACTCGCCCGACAGGTCCCGCAGGCGCGTGTGGTCCCGGCGGAAGGCGACCCGCTGCACGGTGCGCTGAAGATCGCACGGGCCCTCGCGGGCCCGGGACTGCGGCTGCCACCCCACCCGGCCCTGCTCTTCATACCGGGAGTAACCTAGACGATCCGAGCGGTCGGCCGTCCGGTACAGAGCGGGTCAGTCACTCAGCTATGCCACTCAACAGACATAAATGGACAGATGACGTCCGGCCGCCCCCTCCCCGAACGGAGGGGCACCCAAAACCAGTAGCATGCGGCGCCATGAGCACCCCCACTGGGCCCGCTTCCGGCCTGCCTGTACGAATGCCGCGACCTCGCCAGTCCGGACGGCACCGCCGCCCGGAGCCCGTGGTCGCACCTGAGGGCGCTGCCGCGCTCGTTCTTGCCGTTCCCGGTACCCCTTCCCCGGCCTCGCGCAGCCTGGCCGAGGAAGTGATCAGCATCGCCCGTTCCGAGTTGCCCGGTCTGAACGCCCGCATCGGCTACCTCGACGGCGACGACACCGAATTTCCCGCACTCGCCTCCGTCCTCACCCATGCCGCCGTCGAACGCACCGCGCGTTACGAGCAGGCCATCGCCGCGGGCCGCGAGGTCGCCGAGCCCACGGGGCCGTCGGCCGTCGTGGTGCCGCTGCTCGCGGGGCCCGACAGCGCCCTGATCCGGCGCATACGGCAGGCCGTCATGGACAGCGGCACACAGGCCGAGCTGACCGACGTACTGGGTCCGCACCCGCTGCTCGCCGAGGCGCTGCACGTGCGTCTCTCGGAGGCGGGTCTGGCGCGCGCCGACCGCGCGAGGCTGTTCACCGTGGCGACCGCGGCCGACGGCATCGTGCTCGCGACGGTCGGGGGCGAGGAAGCCGTGCAGGCCGCCGGGATCACCGGCATGCTGCTGGCCGCCCGTCTCGCCGTGCCGGTGATGGCCGCCGCACTGGACGTGGAGGGCTCGGTCGCCTCGATCGCGGCGCAGCTGCAGAACTCCGGCTCCGCGCAGCTCGCGCTCGCGCCGTACCTGGTGGGCCCGGAGATCGACGCGGGACTGCTGGACGCCGCCGCCAAGGAGGCCGGCTGCGCGACCGCCGAGCCGCTCGGGGCGTACCCGGCCATCGGCAAGCTGGTCCTCTCGCTGTACGCGACGACGCTGGGCATCACCCCCGCGACGCCCCAGGGCGCCCAGGTGCACTGATCGGCGCCCTCCCGCCGGCCGTACGGCCCCGGCGCGGACCGGTCCTCTCCGGTCCGCGCCGGGCGCGCCCCTCGTCCCTCGCGCGGACGCGTCGCCGACGGGACAGGGCGTCAGGCGAAGACGACGCAGGAGGCGGCCGGGACCTCGATGGAGCCCGCGTGCGCCGGGATGCCGGTCTCCGCGTCCACCGCGAACCAGCTGACGTTCCCGGAGTGCTCGTTGGCGACGTACAGCCACTGTCCGGTGGGGTCGAGGGTGAGATCGCGCGGCCAGCGCCCGCCGCAGCCCACGGCGGCCACCAGGACGGGCTTCTCCGCCGTCTCGTCCAAGGTGAGCACCGAGATGCTGTCGTGCCCGCGATTGGCGGTCCACAGGAACCGGCCGTCGCGCGAGACCACGACCTCCGACGGATACGTGCGCACGCCCTCACCCTCGTCGTGGTCCTGCGGCAGCACCTGCGTCTCCCCCAGCGGTTCGAGGGTGCCCTCGGCCGCGTCCCAACGGCACACCGTGACTGTCGGCTCCAGCTCGTTCAGGACGTATACGTGTCCCCCGGACGGGTGAAAGGCCAGATGACGCGGCCCTGCTCCCGGTCGCAGTGCCGTCTCGGCGTGCAGGCGCAGGGAGCCGGTCCCGGGGTCGAGGGCGCAGACACGCACGGAATCCGTACCGAGGTCCACGCTCAGCACCCAGCTGCCGGTCGGATCGGCCAGCACCTGGTGCGCGTGCGGGCCGGTCTGGCGGTCGTCGTCAGGACCACGGCCCTCGTGCCGCAGCACGCCGGACGCCGGGCCGGGCGAGGCGTCGTCGCGCAGGGGCAGCGCGGTGACGCTGCCGGAGCCGTAGTTGGCCGTGAGCAGATGACCCGCCGTGAGCGCCAGATGGGTGGGACTGCTCCCGTCGACCGGCCGGGCCTCCCCGATCAGCCTCGGCGTGCCGTCGTCGTCGATGCCGAATGCCGCCGCGGCGCCGTCGGAGGTCTCACTGACCGCGTACAGCACGGTCCCGCCCGCCGCCGGAGCATGGCCCACCGCGAGGAAGGACGGATCGGTCACGACGTCCGTGGAGTCGAGCACGGACAGTGCCCCGGTGTCCCGGTCGACAGCGGCGACGCTGATGCCGCGGCCTCCCGCCGAGGTGAACGACCCTATGAATGCCCGCTGTGCGCTGTCGGCGCCCATCACGCTGCCCCTCTTCACGTCCGTCACGATCTTCCCGGCCGACGGTAGCAGGCAGCGTTTTCCGGTCCGGACCAGAACGGGGCGCGGTGGCCGGGTCAGGCGCCGATCAGCGGAGCGCGAGGGGAGCTGTGCAGCGGCGCGGCGAGTTCGGCGAGCGCCCTCTCCAGGCTGTGCAGGTGGGCCAGCGCAGGTTCGACGACACCTGCGGGCGGCAGCGCGCCGACAGCGGAGGCCGTCGCGGGACCCTGCCTTCGCACGGGCGCCGTCAGGGCCTCCACCGAGGCTTCCACGCGCCAGCAGGCGGCGGCCAGCCGGGCGTCGTGGGACGCCTCCGGGTCCGCCGCGACCGACGCCAGACCGCGCACCTCGCGTGCGCACACGTCGAGGAGCGCCAGCACCTGAGCGGCGCGTGCCTTACGGGCGCGGAACGGGCTCAGCGGATGGACGAGCGGGCCGAGGGACAGGCGTACCCGTCCGAGGAGTGCCTCCAGTTCGGCGACGCGGGGGCCGGGGTCGGCGGTCGCCGAGCCCGCGAGCCGTGCGGCGGCCTCCGCGGTGCAGGCGTGCACGCAGCGCAGGGCTCGCTGGATCCAGGCGTCGGTGGTGGCGTGGGTGGTGACCGGCAGCACGAGGAGCACCGCCACCATCGCGCCGAGTGCCCCGACGCCGGTCTCCACGAGGCGCAGCCCCAGGAGGGCGGGGTCGAGGACGCCGAGCAGCCCGTAGAGAGTTCCCGCCAGGACCGTCACCGAGAACATCATCCAGGTGTAGGAGACGGCGGCGGTGTAGAAGATGCCGAAGACACCGAGGGCCACGAGGGCGGCGGAGGGCAGCGTCGCACCGTGCAGCGGCGCGATGACGGCCAGACCGACGGGGATGCCCGCGAGCGTTCCCAGGACGCGGCGGAAGCCGCGGACCAGCGTCTCGCCACGGGACGCCGTATTGACGAAGACCCACCAGGTGGCCCCCACGGCCCAGTACCAGCGCTCGCCCGAGAGGAACTGTCCCGCCAGCAGGGCGAGTGCTCCGCCCACCGTCGCCTGGACCGCCTGGCGTGTGGTCGCCCGGGCCAGCCCCCGTCCGGCGGCCGGCGCGACGGCTGCGGCGACGGGCCGCCCTCGCTCGTAGCACCAGAGACCGAAGCGGACGGCCGAGGAGACGAGCAGCGAGAGCAGGACGGCGGAGTAGAGCTCCGGAAGCTGTTCCGGCAAGGCGTGGAGGAACTGGGTGATGAAGAAGGCCATGAACGCGAAGACCCCGAGCGAGTGACCGCGCGGCCCCCAGCGCCGGGCGTAGACGCCCACACCCATGACCGCGAGGAAGGCCAGGTCACGCGCCACCGGCAGGTCGTGCAGCACTGCGGCGAGGGCGAGGACGGGAAGTCCGGCCGCCGGCAGGAGCGCCGTCGTGACCGCCTGCCCGCGCACGGTGGGGTCGGTCACCGTGAAGAGGGCCAGCAGGGCCGCGAGTCCGCCGGTGATGGCACCGACGAGTGAGTGCCCGGCCAGGCCGCAGACCACGACGGCCAGCCCGATCCCGAGGACGGCCCTGGTCGCGTGGCGCAGCCGCAGCCGCCCCGGATCCGGTGCCATGAACGCCCTCTTCAGCACAGCTTCCCGCCCCTTCTCATGAAAAAGGGCGCCACGGAATCCGCAGCGCCATCGACGCGTACATCAGACCACGCTCTCGGCTGCTGGCTCAACAGCGGCCGGACGGACTGAGCCATTGGCCCAGCGATTCCTCCACATCACGTACCACCGATCGGCCATTGGCCGGGCTTTCCGCCCGGATCGCCGAGGATCGCGGAGGATCGCAGAGGGGCGGGCCCCGGGCGGCCCCTTCGAGGCATCGGCTGCCCGAGGGCGCGCCTCCCCCTGAGGCGGCTGAGCCCCGGCCGCCCTTCCGCTCGGGCGACCGGGGCGTCGCGGTGGGATCAGGAGACCGGCGGCATCTCCGTACTACGCGAGTCGAGGCCGGAGCGGAGGTTGACCCAGCTGCCCCGGGTGAAGTCCGGGAAGGCGACCGGACGGCCCTTGTTTGCCAGAGACATGACACTCAGAGGAACCGGAGCGCACCAGGAGGCCGAGTCGTACACGTCGATGTCCGGCACCAGCCCCGCACGCATCAGCTGCACCGTGCGCCACTGGAGGACGTAGTCCATGCCCCCGTGACCGCCGTTGTTCTCCGCGTCGTCCCCGATCTTCTTCCACAGCCAGTGGTCGAACTCCTTGCGGTAGGCGTCGAAGTCCCGCCACGAGTGACCGCTGTGGTCCGGCTCGACGTAGATCCGCCCGCCGGTCGCCGACGTACCCGCGTAGTCCTCGAAGATGCCCCGGCTGCCCGCGAGCGTGTTGATGCGGCTGTACGGGCGGGGTGAACTGACGTCGTGCTCGGCCCTGATGGTCCTGCCCTTGGCCGTCTCGATCGCGCAGCTCACCAGGTCACCGTTGACGTACGTCTCGCGCCACGAGGGGTGCGACCTGGGCACGAAGCGCTCCCGGTAGTCGGCGAGACCCTTCGGCGCGGTCGCGGTGGCCTTCAGGGTCGTCATGCGGTCGCCGCGGTTGATGTCCATGGCGGCGGCGATCGGCGCGAGGCCGTGCATGGCGTAGAAGGAGGCGGTGCTCCGGGTGTGCCAGCGCCGGCGCCACGCGTCGGTGTAGTACGTGTCGGAGAAGAGCAGCTCACGCAGGTCGTGGAGGTAGCCGCCGTGACCGTTGGTGAGCTCACCGAACAGGCCCTCGTGCGCCATCCTCAGCATGGCCAGCTCGTTGCGGCCGTAGCTGCAGTTCTCCGACAGCATCAGGTTCCTGCGCGTGCGCTCCGAGGTGTCCACGAGGTCCCACAGCTCGCGCAGCTCGGTGGCGACGGGGAGTTCCACGACGGCGTGCTTCCCGGACAGGAGCGCGGCCTTGCCCTGTTCGTAGTGGAACTCCCAGGGAGTGGCGACGTAGACGAGGTCGATGTCGTCGCGTCGCAGCATCCTGGCGTACGCGTCCGCCGATCCGCCGTACACCGCCGGGCGGGGCTTGCCGTCGGCCACCAGGCCGTCAGCCGTACGCTCGGCGCGGTCGGTACGGATGTCGCAGACGGCCGTGACCACGCAACCGGGGACGGCCGACCAGCCCGTGGTCATGCCCGAGCCCCGGTTGCCGAGTCCGATCACGCCGACCCGGACGGTCCTGTACGGCTCGAACGGCACGTTGATCATCGACTTCTGGCCGGGACGGCGGCCCGGGACCGCGGCGGCGGCCGTCTCCGCCGACGACGACGTGGCCGCCGCCGCGCCGGCGGCCGATCCGAGACCGGCCACGACGGCTCCTGTGGCCAGCGTTCCTCCGAGTAGCAAGCGGCGCGGGACGGCGGGGATTTCGGGCATGGCGAGACACTCCTCGATGCGTGACCGGCAGCACTGGCGGGGACGACTCTGGCCGTGGCGCCATGCACGTGTCAATAGATGCTCGAAAGAACCGCGTTACGAACAAAATCAAGCATCCAGCGGGCGGAAGTGCGCACCCCGGCTCGGCGTTGCGGGGACGGCCGGTTTCCGCTCCCGGTGTGCGCCCGGGGACGGAGAGGGCGGCCGGGGCCGGCTCCCCGCCGGGCATGGGCTTCACGGCGAGGGGGAGCGGCCGGCGTGAGCGGCCGGCACCGGCGGCGCGGGCGGCACTCGGGGCGAAGGAGCCGGGGCGCGAGACCGGCCCGTGAGCGGCGGTCACGGAGAGGCGGAAGGCACCCTCCTACGGCCCGAGGCCCGCCACCGACGTTCAGAGCGGCTTGAGCCGGGTGCGAAGGAGGCAGAACTCGTTGCCTTCGGGGTCGGCAAGGACGTACCAGCTCTCGCCGCCGGTCTGGCCGACGTCGGCGGGCTCGGCGCCGAGAGCGAGCAGGCGTTCCAGCTCCGCGTCCTGGTCGCGGTCGGTGGCGTTGACGTCGATGTGCAGGGGCAGCTTCCCTGCCCGGGGGCTGCCGCCCGCGCTGAGGACGAGGGTGGGCTGCGGGCCGCCGAAGCCGACGTCGGGCGGCCCGATCTCGATGCTTCCGTCGTCCTCACGGCCGAGTTCGACGTAGCCGAGGACCTCGCTCCAGAACGCGGCGAGCCGCTCGGGGTCGGCGGCGTCGATGACCAGCTCGCTGATGCGGCATGCCATGGCGGCAGTGTACGCGGGCCTCCGGAGCCGCGCCGGGGGCGACGCCGGGGCCCGTCGCGTGGCCATCGGGTGACACGGACCCGGTTCAGCCGTGCTTCCGTCCGCGCTCCGGAAGGTCCTTGACGAAGACGATCCCGTCACTGTCCGCCAGGTGGGCCGGATCGAACGCCGAGTAACCGAACCAGGGGGACACGCGCGCCGCGGGCCGCATACCGCCGAGGGCGGCGGCCAGGCGCTGGGGGTCGATGACACAGCGGTCCGCCGGGAGCCCGTACAGGAGTCCCTCGACGGTGTCCGGGGACGGAGTGTCCACTCCCCGGTGCCGGATCGTGCCGACGGCCGTGGCCACGAAGGCGTACTCCGCGCCGAGCCGTGCGCTCACCAGCGCTCCGGCGCTCCACCACTCCAGCAGGTCGCCACCCATCCGCATGGAGCTCTTCTCCCGCTGGAGATGGGAGTTGTGGGCGTGGACGAACACCGGACCCCGGGCCGCGGCAGCGAGAAGGCTGCGGGCCATCATCTGGTCCCGCAGAGCCACCAGCCGGGTCATGCGCGCCGGTGAGGCGTCGGCCATCCAGTGGTGGTAGCGCAGCAGGCCGGTCGCGGTGCGCCCGTACAGCCGGGCCCGGTCCCACTCGTCGGGCGAGGACTCCTCGATCAGGTGCGGCGCCTGCGCGTCGAGCAGGGCGGCCATGTCGTCGGCGAGCAGCCGAAGCCGGCCGGCCTCGGCCGACCGCCCCACCGACCGGGCCGGGTCCAGCATCGCGGCGGGTTCGGTCCACCGGTCGTCGGTGCCGAGCAGCCGGTCGAGCGTTTCGGCGGTGCAGGGCAGCAGTTCGGCCCCGATCCGGGCCGCGAGATAGCCGTGGAGTGCGGCGAGGGCCTGTCGGGGGCTCTCGGCGGCGGTGATCTCCATCGGGCCGTCGAACCCTGCGAAGCGAAGCCGCTCGGAGGCTGGCCGGCCGTCGTTGTACGCGCGCATCCATCCCACGAGCTCACGATTGGCCGGGGACGCGCCCCAGCCGTGGCTGAACCCGTTTTCCATGACCTCGTCGAGCGTGCCGGCGCCCGATGCGATGTGGTCGTCCACGACCAGACCCCTCAGGCAGTCGCTCTCGATCGCGATCGTCCGGTAGCCGTCCTGCTCGACGAGCTGCCGGAAGAGTTCGTTGCGCAGGTCGAGCAGAGCGTCCTCGCCGTGCGTGGGCTCTCCCAGGGCGAGCAGCCGGGGCCGCGTCGGCAGGAGCCTCATGAGGGCGGCTGCCTCGACGGTGTGGGCCGCGGATTCGATGTCGGAAATCATGCGTTGAACGCTATCGTTGAACACACGGTGTGAACTTTTCTCGATTCGCCCGCGATATGGTCGGCCTCATGGGGCGAAACCTTCAATCCGGTGATCGGCTCAGACCGGTGGACCTGGCGCGCGCGCACGGTCTGTCCACGCAAGCGGTCAGGAACTACGAGGGGGCCGGCATCCTTCCGGCCGCCGACCGCACCCCTCACGGCTACCGCACGTACACCTCGCTGCACGCCATGGCCCTCGGCGCGTTCCTCGCCCTTGTCCCCGGCCACGGCCACCGGGCGGCGGCGTCGGTCATGCGGGCCGTGAACGAGGGATCGGTCGACGCCGCGCTCCGCCACATCGACGAGAGCCACGCCCAGCTGCTCGACGACCGGCGGACCCTCCAGGCGGTGGAGAACGCACTCCGTGGCCTCGAGCCCGTCACGGCACCTGAGCCGGCCGAGGTGCCCTCCCCCGGCGGCATGTTCATCGGGCAGCTGGCCGGCAGCCTGGGAGTCCGGCCCGCGACCCTGCGCGCGTGGGAGCGCGCCGGGCTGGTACGCCCGCTCCGCGATCGGCGCACCGGGTACCGCGTCTACCACGGAGCCGACGTGAGGGACGCCCGGTTGACGCACCAGCTCAGGCGCGGCGGTTACCTGCTGGAACAGATCGCGCCGCTGATCGCCCAGGTGCGTGCGGCCGGCGGACCGGAGCCTGTGGAGGTCGCGTTGCGCGACTGGCAAGGCCGGCTGTCCACCCGGGGGCGGGCGATGCTGAGCGGGGCCGCGGAGCTCGACGCGTACCTGCGCGTCCGCAGCAGCAGCACCGGGGGGCCGGGGAGCGGCGCCGATCCGGGAGGCCACCCGGGAGCCGTACCGGCCGGGGCGGGCCGGGCCCCCACGGCCGCCGCGACCTCCCGGGCCACCTGAACCCGGGCGGGAGCAGCGCTCAACGCCCGTACGTGGTGCGGCAGAGGTCGACGATGTCGGCGGACGCGACCCCCTGCCCTCTCGCGCAGACGGTGCGCATGTCGTACGTCGGCCGTGGCTGGGCCCGGCGGGGCGTTCCCACGCGCCGGGGCGGCCCGGGACGGGCGGGGGCCACGCGTCCAGGCCGGTCCCCCGCGTCCTGGCGAGCCGGGGGCGCGGCCACGCCCGCGCCCCCGGCGGGTGCGCGCACCTTCTCGCCCTGGCTCTTCCGCTTCTTGCCGCTCGCCCCCTCCGGCCGCGCCTCGGTCCTGCCCAGGGCGTCATGGACCGCCGGCGGTGCGGTGGGTGCCGTCGACGCCTGCGCGGCGGGGGCGTTGCCGGGACGCGGGGAGGCTACGGACGCGGGCCGCCCCGCCGAGCCCTGGACGGAGACGCAGCCGGCCGTGCTGAGCACGGCGACGAGCACGAGCGACATGGACCGCAGATTCATGACCTGGTCAACGACGAGCCGCCCGACCGGACACGTCGGAGTGCCGGTCCCGGACGGACGGCCGCCGATCAGTCGGTCAGGCCGGACCGGGCGACGCCCAGCGCACGGTGGATGGTGCGGGACAGTGAGGCCCGCCGCGGATCCGAGCCCGACGCCCACTGCTCGACCGCGACGCGCAGCGCGCCGTTGAGGGCGGTCGCCTGTACCCGTGGTTCGAGGTCGTCCGGCCCGCGGCCCGTCCGCTCGGCGATGACCTCGGCGAAGACCAGTTCCGCGTCGTGGTGGACCTGGAGCCACACGGCGCGCAGCCCGGGCTCGGTACGGGTGAGGAGGACCAGACCGCGCAGCGCTTCCGCGTCCGCGTCGGCCGCCGGGTCCGGGAGGGGGGACGGCGCGCCGACGACGGCCTCCACCAGCGGCCGGTCCCGTGGCCAGGCCCTCATCAGTGCGGTGACGAAGTCGAGCGCGTACGTCAGGAGGGGGCTGACGCAGAGTTCCTTCGACGAGGTGTAGCGCCACAGGGTCCGCTGCGAGATCCCCGCCGCGGCGGCGATGTCGTCGGCGGTCGTGGCGGCGACGCCCCGCTCGGTGAAGAGACGTACGGCTTCTCGGGCGATCTCCAGCCGGGTCGCGGCTTTGCGGCGCTCGGTCAGTGGAGGGCGGCCGAGCCGGGCCCCGCCCCCGGCCGCGGTCACTCCGGCGGCCGAGGCAGCCTCCTGTGCCACTGCGGCGTGCACGGGTTCCACGGTTCTCGGCCACCTTCCTTCCGGCTCCGCCCATCGTATCGGCACCTTTTCCGGCATGGGTCGCCATCTTGGCGCACTGTGCCAGAAAAGGTAGCGTGCAGGCACAGTCACCGGACACGAGGAGCATCACGTGAGCGTTTCCACCAGCGGCCCGGGCCGCGGCGTCGTCGTCACCGGCGGCGGATCAGGGATCGGCCGGGCCACTGCCCTGCTGTTCGCGCGGGAGGGCGCCGGCGTCCTGATCGCCGACGTCGACGGGACGGCGGCCCGGGCCGTCGCCGAGGAGGTCGAGCAGGCGGGCGGGACCGCGGTGACCGTGATCGGGGACCTGCGGGAGCAAGCCGTCGTCGACCGGGTCGCGGCCACGGCGGCCGAGGAGTTCGGCGGGATAGACGTCCTGGTCAACAACGCCGGGGTCATGGACAGCATGTCGGCGGCGGCCGACACCGGGGACGACGAGTGGGAGCGCGTCATCGGCATCAACCTCACGGCCCCGTTCCGCCTCACGCGCGCCGTACTGCCGTACATGCTCGACGCGGGGAAGGGCGCCGTCGTCTTCACCGCCTCCGAGGCCTCACTGAGGGGCAGCGCCGCAGGCGCCGCGTACACGGCGTCCAAGCACGGCATCGCGGGGCTGACCAAGTCGCTGGCGGTCATGTACCGCGACAAGGGCATCCGCTCCAACGCCGTCGCACCCGGCGGCACCGTCACCAACATCCGGGTCGACGCCGACCGGGGCGCCCACGGACCGGCGGCCCTCGCCCCCTACATGGGCGCCGTGGGGTCACCCTCCCGCGCGGAGGAACAGGCGGCGGCGATCGTCTTCCTCGCGTCGGACGCGGCGAGCAACATCAACGGGGCGATCCTTCCCGTCGACAACGGCTGGTCCGCGGTCTGAGTACCCCGGCCCCGCGGGCGCGCCTGCGAGCAGGCGTGACCCCCTGACCGAAAACCCACGCACCGCCGGTCCGAGGACCACAGGCCGCCCCTTCAGCCGCTCGCGGCCCGCCCACCGGAACACTCGCACAGACGTGGACCCCTTCCCCTTCGGCCGTGCGCGCACGGCCGCGACAGCACGGACGGCGGACGTTTCCGGCCATTGTCCGCTCCCCCCTCAGGCCTCCAATGTGCATCAACCACACAATGTGTACTATGCACTTCGAGGTCGGCGGGAGGCCGGCTCATCCGCCCGGTACGCCGCTTTCCCTCCTCTCCGAGCCGTGCTCCCACGGCCGGCACGGATCCTCACCGCACGCCCCGAACCCTTCCACCACCGCCGCGCGAACGCCGACGCACCGGCTCCCCGCACCCAAGAGGAACGAGGCCCGTATGCCCTCCCCCCACACCTCCCCTCCGCCCGCCGGCCCTGGTCACGACCTGGGCTTCGACCTCGAGGAGTTGCGCCTGAAGTACCGCGCGGAGCGTGACCGGCGGATCCGGCCCGACGGCAGTGCCCAGTACCGGCGGGCCGCCGGTGAGTTCGGCTACTACGACGCAGACCCCCACGCCGATCCGCACTTCACCCGGGAACCCCTGAGCGACCGGGTCGACGCGGTGATCGTCGGCGGCGGGTTCGGCGGCCTCCTCGCCGCGGCCCGGCTGCGTCAGGCGGGCGTCGAGTCGATCCGGGTCATCGAGAAGGGCGGGGACTTCGGGGGCACCTGGTACTGGAACCGGTACCCGGGCATCCACTGCGACATCGACTCCTACACCTACATGCCCCTGCTCGAAGAGGTCGGCTACGTCCCCCAGTGGAAGTACGCCCCGGGCGAGGAGATCCGCGAGCACTCACAGGCGATCGCACGGCACTTCGACCTCTACCGCGACGCCTGCTTCCAGACCGTGGTCACCGAACTGCGCTGGGACGACGACGCGTCGGAGTGGACGGTCACCACGGACCGCGGGGACAGCATCCGGGCCCGTTACGTGGTGGTGTCCAGCGGGACGCTCAGCCAGGCGAAGCTCCCCGGAATCCCGGGCATCGAGAGCTTCGAGGGCCACACCTTCCACACCAGCCGCTGGGACTACGCGTACACCGGGGGCGATCAGCACGGCGGTCTGGTGGGCCTCGCCGACAAGCGCGTGGCACTCATCGGCACCGGCGCCACGGCCGTCCAGGTCGTTCCGCACCTCGCAGCCGACGCGGCCCACGTCTACGTGTTCCAGCGCACCCCCTCCTCGGTCGACGTCCGCGCCAACCGGCCCACGGATCCGGAATGGGCCAAGTCCCTCCGGCCCGGGTGGCAGCGGCGGCGGATGGAGAACTTCCTCCAGGTCGTCACCGGCCGCCCGGTCGACGAGGACCTGGTGGACGACGCCTGGACGAGCACGGCCCGCCTGCAGGAGAAGCTCATCCCGACCGACGCGTACGCCGATGTCCCGGCCGAGGAACGCGAACGGGCTTACGAGATCGCCGACTTCCAGAAGATGAACGAGATCCGCGCCCGTGTGGACGCCCTCGTGGAGGACAGGGACACCGCCGAGAAGCTCAAGCCCTGGTACCGCTACATGTGCAAGCGGCCCACGTTCAGCGACCACTACCTCCAGACCTTCAACCGCCCCGACGTCACTCTCGTCGACACCGCGGACAGCCACGGTGTCGAGCGCATCACCGGCAACGCCGTGGTGGTCGGCGGCGTCGAGTACGAGGTGGACTGCATCATCTTCGCGACCGGGTTCGAGGTCGGCGTCTCCGGCGTGATGTCCGGGAAGCTCCCTGTCCACGGGCGGGGCGGAGTGTCCCTCCTGGAGTCCTGGGCCGCAGGCCCGAAGACGCTCCACGGCTTCTACAGCCACGGCTTCCCCAACTTCTTCCAGCTCGGCCCGCTGCAGAACGCCAGCGCCGTCAACTACGTCCACATCCTCGACGAGCAGGCCTCGCACGTCGCCGCCGTGGTCGCCGAGTCGTACAAGCGCCGCGCCCGGCACGTCGAGCCCACCGTCGAGGCGCAGGAGGAGTGGGTGGCCACGATCCGCCGGAAGGCACCCGGCCTCCACGCCTTCCAAGCCGAGTGCACCCCCGGCTACTACAACAACGAGGGCAGGCCGCGTGCGCGCAGCGAGTCCTTCGGGGACGGGCCGGTCGCCTTCCACGAACTGCTCAGGACCTGGCGCGAGGGCGACGGGATGAACGATGTCCTGGCCGAGGCGGAGTGACGGGCATGCGCGAGAACGACGAGCAGGCGTCCGCCCGTCCCAGCCGGTACGACGGGGGCGGGCCGCCGGTCAGCGGCCGCCGGACCGCCGAGAGGCTCAACCCGGCCAATCCGCTCTGGGGGTCCAACGGCATCGCTTTCGGCCCGGACGGGCGGCTGTACGTGGCCGAGTTCCTGGGAGGCAGGATCAGCGCGGTCGACCTCGCGGCGGGCGAACTCGACGTCGTCGTACCGGCGGGCGGGCCTGTCCGGTCGCCGGACGACCTCGCGTTCGGAGCGGACGGCTCGATGTACATCGCCGACCTGGTGCCGGGCCGGGTCTGGCGGCGCAGCGTCCAGGGCGAGTACGCGCTGGTCAGCGAGGAGGTCAAGAACCCCAACGGCATCACCTGCGTCGGTGACCGGCTGTTCGTCAACGAGATGAAGCCCGACGGCCGGCTGCTGGAACTCTTCCCGGACGGCGGTGAGCCGGTCGTGCTCGCCGAGGGGCTGGCCATGGGCAACGCGATGCAGCGCGGGCCGGACGGGTACCTCTACTACCCGCACATGATGAGCGGGCAGGTCTGGCGCGTCCCTCCGGACGGCGGTGAGCCCGAGATGGTCGCCGACCAGGTCGACCGGCCGGTCGCGGTGCGCTTCGACCGAGGCGGTGTGCTGCACGTCCTGTCGCTCGGGCCGGAGGGCGGAGTGACCCGCGTCGACCTCCACGGCACCGGGTCCAGGACCCTGGTCACCAGTGGCGTGACAGGCCTGGACAACGCGGCGTTCGACGCGGAGAACCGGATGTTCGTGTCCAGCTACGCCAGCGGCGGCATCACCGAGATGCATCCCGACGGGCGGACCCGGGTGATCGTGCCCCGGGGCTTCGACGGCCCCTACGGCGTCGCGGTCGGCCCGGGCGGCTCGGTGTACGCCGCCGACCACTACCGGGTGGCGAGCCCCTCGGTCCCCCGTGGGGACGACGCCGCCAAGCCTGGGGACGCGGGCGAGCCCGTCACCCACGTCCTGGCGCCGTTCGTCCACGGCATCGCGGCGGAGGGCGGACTCCTGCATCTCACCTCACAGTTCGGGGAGATCCGGACCTACGATCCCGGACAGGGGTCGATGCGCACCCGCGTGGGAGGCCTGAACCGGCCGATGGGTATCGCCGTGAGCCCGGCCGGATCGCTGGTGGTCGCCGAGACGGGCGGCGGACGGGTGCTGGCGGTCGGCCAGGACGACGTCGTCAGCGTGCTCGCCGAGGGGCTGGACCGCCCGGTCGACGTCGCTTTCGACACAGCGGGGAGGTGTTACGTCACCGACGAGCGGGCGGGCACGGTGCTCAGGCTCGAACAGGACGGCGGGACGGCCGTCGTCGCCGACGGGCTCGACGCACCGCAGGGGCTGACGGTCCTGGGTGACGAGCTGTACACGGTGGAGACCGGGAAGCGCAGGGTCCACGCGGTGTCCCTCACCACCGGGGCGAGCCGGATCGAGGCCGAGAACCTCCCGGTCGGCTCTTCACCGCACGCCGCCCCTCTCCCGCCGGGCGCGGAGCCCGCGCTCTTCACCCACGGCCTGCCCGGCCTCGCCCGCCGTTTCGCCGGGATCGCGGCCGCACCGGACGGTTCGCTCGTCCTGTCGGCCGACGGTGAGGGCACCGTCCTGCGGCTGACCCCGTCAGGACCCCGCTGACGGCGCACGGCGTGGCCGCTCCGCCGGTGCGCACGCGCGCACCGGCGGAGCGGCCACGGTCAGTCGACATACGACTCGAGCGTGCCGCGACGGCGGACGTCGAGCGTGGCGCAGTGGAACGAGCCTCCGAACGGCGCGTAGTTCAACAGGTCACAGGGGATGGGTTCGAACCCCCACTTCTCCAGCGCGCGCAGCATGCCCGTGTGACGCCGTTCAGCGATCACCCGCTTCTCGTCGATCATGAGGACGTTCATGCTGAGCCATTTGCCGCACAGCGAGGTGATCCTGAGCAGGCGGTCGTCGATCGGGTCGGGCTCGGGGGCGATCAGGATGTCCCACGATCTCAGCACCTCGGGCAGGTGGTCGACATCGACGTATTCGGGGTTGACCAGCACCTTGCCCGGAGCGAGCACGAGGAACGTCGTGTCGATGTGCATGGGGGTGCGGCAGCGGCTCTCGATCTGGTGGATGCGATAGCCGGGCCCGAGGTGGCGGCGCAGCCAGTCGATGCCCATCAGGTTGGTGACGTTGCTGCGCGTGACGAACAGGTCGCGGCCCGCCCGTACGAAATCCGCCGCGTCGAACACCGGCTCGAATTCGGTGAGGATGTAGCGCATCGGCTCACCGGCGCCGGGGGCGCGGAAGTCCGCGTCGAACAGCTCGTCGGTGAGCTGCGGTTTCGGCGCCGCCGTCCAACGCGCCCCCCGCCGGAAGTAGTCCTTGAGGAGCGCGCGGTAGGAGTGGGTCTCGAAGTACCGGCACGGCCAGGCCATCGGGGTCTCGATGATCTCGTCGCCGACGACGAGCATGCTGTCACGGGGACAGGTGTTGCAGAATCCGCGCGACTGCCAGTCGGGGGTGCTGAAACGCTGCCTGTGGTCGACTGCGTCCGGGCGCGTGACCGTGACACCCAGGGACTGGAGCAGGGCGACGAACTGGTCGAGTTCGGTCTGCGCCCGCTCGACCAGGAGGCGCGGGTAGCTGAAGCCCGAAGCGAGGCCCTGCAGCCGTGCCGCCCAGGGCGGGATGTTGCACGCCACGACCGGATGGCTGGAGGGGATGGCCGCACCGTCGAGTCTCCCGACGATGATCTCTTCCAGTGGGTCCCACTCGTTGTGTGAATTCACCGGCGAGGCGAGAGCCATGTTCCACTGCTTTCGGTCACAGAACGGCAGTAACCCGACGCTTGTCACTCACCACTCAAAGCAACCACGCGCACACGGTCCCGTCAAACGAGACGTACGGCGTGGGGTGGGCGGCCCGGCAGGAGCCCGCCAGGTGCCGCGACGGCCCCTCACCGGCCGCTGCCGGCTCGGACGCCGTACGCCGTGTGCCGTGCACGCCGTCGTCGTGCCCTGGGTACAGTCGGGCGACCGATCACCGAGCCGGGAGGAGCGCAGCCGGACATGGCGGTGGACGACCTCGACACCCGCATCCTGCGGCTGCTCATCGAGCAGCCGCGCACCAGCGTGCGGGAGTACGCGCGCATCCTCGGCGTGGCCCGCGGCACCCTTCAGGCCCGTCTGGACCGTCTGGAGCGGGACGGCGTGGTCACGGGCACGGGCCCGGTACTCTCCCCCGCGGCCCTCGGCCACCCGGTGCTCGCCTTCGTCCACCTGGAGGTCACCCAGGGACATCTGGACGAGGTCGGTGACGCGCTCGCGGCCGTACCGGAGATCATCGAGGCGTTCTCGACCACGGGGGGCGGGGATCTCCTCACCCGTGTCGTGGCCCGCGACAACGGGCATCTGGAGGACGTCATCCAGCGGCTGATCCAGCTCCCCGGCGTGGTACGGACCCGGACCGAGGTGGCTCTCCGGGAGCGGGTGGCGCACCGGGTCCTGCCGCTGGTCGAAGCGGTGGGGCGGGCAGCGGGCCCGGGCTGAGCACCGTCGGGCATGCTGGAGGCCATGAAGACGCCGCGCCTCTCGTCACCCTCCGTCCTCTTCGATCTCGACGGCACCCTCGTCGACAGTGAGCCGAACTACTACGAGGCGGGGCGCCGGCTCCTCGCCCGGTACGGCGTGCGGGACTTCAGCTGGGAGAACCACACACGCTTCATCGGGATCGGTACCCGCGAGACGCTCACCGTCCTGCGTGAGGAGTACGGGATCGAGGCGCCGGTCGACGAACTGCTGGCGCGCAAGAACGCCCTCTACCTGGAACTGGCCGGAGCTTCCACCACGGCCTTCCCCGAGATGCGCGTCCTCGTCCGGCGGCTGTTCGACGAGGGGGTGCCCATGGCCGTCGCGTCGGGCTCGTCCCGGGCGGCGATCGAGGCGACGCTGGCCGTCACAGGGCTGGACGCCTACCTCCCTGTGTACGTGTCCGCGGAGGAGGTGGCGCACGGGAAGCCGGAGCCCGACGTGTTCCTGGAGGCGGCCGGGCGCCTCGGCGTGGCGCCGGACACCTGTGTGGTCCTGGAGGACGCCGTCCCGGGTGTCCGCGCGGCCCACGCGGCGGGCATGCGGTGTGTGGCGGTTCCCGACACCGAAGCGAGCGGGGACGGGGCCGCGTTCGGGACGGCCGAGCTCCTGTTCCCGGGCGGCCAGGCGGAGTTCACCGCTGCGGCCGTGCTCGACTGGCTCGCCGCCGAGTGACGACGGGCCGGTACGGACCGCCGGTTGGCCGGATTCCGCATCCCTGGCTCCGGCCGGGCGAGCGGAGGTCCGGGGGGCGGATATCCTGATCATGCCGCGCACCCCGACGCACCGTACAGAGGCGATGAGCCCGACGAGGTCGCCGCCGCGGCAGTCGGAGCGGGCCACAATGCGAGATTGGTGTGCACAAGGTGCTGGTTGCTGGACGGTACCGGCTGATATCCCCCATCGGCCGTGGCGGTATGGGCGAGGTGTGGCGCGCCACGGACGAGGTGCTGGGGCGGGCCGTGGCAGTGAAACTGCTGCTGGGGGACCAGGCCGACGCCTCGGCGACCGCACGCTTCCGCCTGGAGGCGCAGACGGCGGCGCGGCTGAGCCACCCCCACCTGGTGGCCGTGTTCGACTTCGGCGCCTGGGAGGACCGCTTCTACCTGGTGATGGAGCTGGTCGAGGGCAGGAGTCTCGGTGATCTGCTGGCGGCTCAGGAGACGGTCCATCCCGAGCAGGTCGCCCGTATCGCCGAGCAGGCCGCCGCCGGACTGGCCGCGGCGCACCGGCAGGGCATCGTCCACCGTGACATCAAGCCCGGCAACCTGATGCTCGACGCGGACGGGTCCGTGAAGATCGGGGACTTCGGTATCGCCCAGTTCGTCGACGATCCCTCCACGGCGCTGACCACGGCGGGCCACATCGTGGGCACGAGCCTGTACCTGGCGCCCGAGCGTGCTCTCGGCCGCACGGCGGACTCCGCGTCGGACATGTACTCGCTGGGCTGCCTCATCTACCAACTGCTGGTCGGACAGCCGCCGTTCCGCTCGGACACCGCCACCGCCACGCTCTACCAGCACGTGGACAGTCCTCCGGTGCCGGTCAGGCAGCGTGGGGTGGACGTCTCCCCCGCCTTCGACTCGTATCTGCTGGGCCTGCTGGCGAAGCAGCCCGAGGACCGGCCGAGCGCGCAGCAGGTGTCCGACTGGTTCCGTACGGATGCCTGGCGCGGGCGTCCCGAACCACTGCCGCAGCACGCGGCCCCCGCCCCGAGGCGCGTGGCCCCGGCCGCCCCCTCGCCGGTTCCCGCGCCGAAGGCCCCCGCCGCCGGTGGCGCCGCGACGTACCGGCTGCCCCAGGCCACCGGCCGCAGGCGGGCGGCTCCCGCGCCGCGCGCGTCCAGACCGGCGGCCGGACCGGCCACGACGCGCCGGATCAGAACCGGGGAGGCCATCCGTCGGCGCCCGCGCGTGGCGAGCGCCGTGGCCGGGACGGTCGCCTTCCTGGCGGCGGTGTACCTGGGCACGATCCTCTTCGCTCCGGACACCAGCACGGCGGACACCCCGGATCCCGGCCCCTCCCCGACCGCCGGGCTCGGAACGCCCGAGCCGGCGGGCTCCGCCCGGGACGGCGACGGGGAGGACTGAGCGCCTGGGCTCACCAGCGCGGGTGCACCTCCGCGCGGATCCGGCGGTCGTAGAGGTCGCGCACCGCGTCCAGAGTGGTGTGCGGAAGTGCCGGAAGGCCGGCGGCCGAGGCGTTGGCGCGGGCCTGCTCCACCGAGCGCGCACCCGGGATGACGCTGGTGACGCCGGGCTGCTGGATGATCCAGCGCAGCGCCGTCTGCGCGGGGGTGGCCCCGTCGGGAGCGAGCCGTGCGAACTCGGCGGCGGCGGCCACGCCGGTTGCGTAGTCGATGCCGGAGAAGGTCTCGCCCTGGTCGAACGCCTCGCCGTGGCGGTTGTACGTACGGTGGTCCTCCGGGGCGAAGACCGTGTCGGCGGTGTACCGGCCGGACAGCAGCCCGGAGGCGAGCGGGACGCGCGCGATGATCCCGACCCCTGCCTCGACGGCGGCCGGGAGGACCTCGTCGAGCGGCTTGAGGCGGAACGGGTTGAGGATGATCTGGACACTGGCCACGCCGGGCCTGGCGATGGCCGTGAGTGCCTCGGCGCACGTTTCGACGCTCACCGCGTAGGCGGCAATCCGCTGCTCGGCGACCAGCGTGTCGAGGGCGTCGTACACGGCTTCCGAGGAGTAGACGGCCGTGGGCGGACAGTGCAGCTGCACGAGGTCCAGGGTGTCGACGCCGAGGTTGGCGCGTGAGCGGTCGTTCCAGGTGCGGAAGTTGTCCAGGACGTAGTTCGCCGGGACCTGTTCCGCCCGGCGGCCCATCTTGGTGGCTACGAGGACGTCCGCGTCCGGTCGGTCCTTCAGGTAGCGGCCGATGAGCTGTTCGCTGCGGCCGTCGCCGTAGACGTCGGCGGTGTCGAAGAAGGTGACTCCCGACTCGACCGCGGCGTCGAGGACGTCGAAGGCGTCGGCCTCCCTCACCT
This sequence comes from Streptomyces sp. ALB3, assembly GCF_044385685.1. NCBI lineage: Bacteria > Bacillati > Actinomycetota > Actinomycetes > Kitasatosporales > Streptomycetaceae > Streptomyces > Streptomyces sp. ALB3. The sequence goes on from NZ_JBISCE010000027.1 coordinate 644,576, forward strand.
CGCCCCAGTCCCCGCCCAGCTGCCAGGTGCCCTGTCCTACGACCGATACGTGACGGCCGGTCCTGCCGAGTGTGCGCTGCTCCATACGGATCATGCTACGTCGGTACGCGGGACCGGCGGCGGGTGGCGCCGGCGGTCCCGCGCCCGTCCTCAGTCGCCGGTGGTCACGCGGACGTAGTCGACGACGAGTTGCTGCGGGAAACTGGTGCTGCCGTCCGGGTCACCGGGCCAGTAGCCGCCGACGGCGAGGTTCAGGATGAGGAAGAACGGCTTGTCGAACACCCAGGCGTTGCCGTTGAGGTCTGCCGGTGTCCTCCGCTGGTAGACGGTGCCGTCCACGGACCAGGTGATGGAGTCGGGGGCCCAGTCCACGGAGAAGGTGTGGAAGTCGTCGGCGAACGCGGCCCCGCCCGGGAGGGTGTAGCCGGCGCCGATTCCGCCCGACCCCGAGTAACCCGGGCCGTGCAGGGTCCCGTGGACGGTGCCGGGTTCGAACCCGACGTTCTCCATGATGTCGATCTCACCGCTGTTGGGCCAGCCGACGCTGCCGATGTCGGCGCCGAGCATCCAGAACGCGGGCCATATGCCCTGCCCCCGCGGGATCTTCATCCTGCTCTCGACGTGCCCGTAGGTCGCGGTGAACTTGCCCGAGGTGTTGAGGCGGGAGGAGGTGTACTCGCAGGTCCCGTACCAGCACTGGTAGTTGCCGGGGTTCTCCTTGCGGGCGGTGATGACGAGGTTGCCCTGGCCGTCGAGGGCGGCGTTGCTGTTGCCCGCCGTGTAGTACTGCCGCTCGTGGTTGTTGACGTTGTCGCCGGTCTCGGTCAGCCATTTGCCGCCGTCGACGGCGGAACCGGCGGGGCCGTCGAACTCGTCGGCGAAGGCCACCGCAGCCGTCCGGGAAGCCGTGGAGGACGCAGCCGTGTGGGGGCCGGGCGCGGCCGAGGCTCCGGCGGGAAGTGCGGTCATGGCCACGGAGCAGCAGAGCAGGGAGAGCGCGGTGTACAGCGTCGCGCGGCGCCGCCTCGACGGGCGGCGCGGAGTGTGGTGGGGGGAAGGCACGGTCATCACATCATTCCGTGGTGGGGGGACGGTCATGCGCATGACATAACTACGCCGAGAAGTGAGCACGTGTCTCGTGTGCCCCAGGCGTATCTTTCAACACTTGATTTAAGGCAGTCCTCCGAGACCCGTCAAGGATCTGGTCCGGACCGGGCGGGTACGGGTGGAAGACGCCGCCGTGGGGAACGGACAACCCATGCGCATCCGTACCGAAGCCGCCCTCCCCCTGGCTGTCGCCCTCGCCTTCGCCCTGCTTGCTCCGGCAGGTGCCGCGTCGGCCTCCTCGTCCGCCGTGCCCCCTCTCCCCACGTGCCGTGGAACCAGCCTGGAAGTCGCCGCCGTGGCCTCGGACCAGCCCGGGACGGTACGGATCGGCGTCACCAACCGCGGGCGCCAGGCCTGCGCCGTCGACCGTGTCCCGACGGTCGTCTTCGGCGACCTGGACGGGCCCGCCCTGCCGGTGCCCGAAGGTGGGAGCGCCCCGTACCGCCTGCCGGCCGGGAGTTCCGCCCACGCCGCGGTGCGCACGCTGGACCCCGCGGCCACGGAACTGCGCGTGGTGGACCGGCTGACGGTCGCCGCTGACCCCGGCCACCGCGGTCGGATCTTCGACGCGGCCTCGCTCGGAGCACCGGACGGGATGCGCGTCTGGGAGCCGGTGACCACCTGGTGGCACCGTTCGGGCGCGGCGGCCGACGCGGCGCTCGAACGCCACGCCGGCTGACCCGGCCTCTCCACTCCGCCGCGCACGGCCGCCGCCATGCGGCGTGCGGCCGTGCGCGGCAGAGTGGAGACATGGACTGTGCGGAGCGCGCGGCTCCGACCGGGCAGGCGCGCATCGTCCGACCGCATCCCGGCGGAGGGAACAGGCGTGGACAGCGAGAGCACACGGCGTTTCGTGGTGCAGATCCACGACGCCAGGCGTATGCACTTCGATTTCCGTCTCGAGGTCGACGGCGTCCTGAAGTCGTGGGCCGTGCCGCGTGGCCCGTCGGACAATCCGAGCGACAAGCGGCTGGCCGTGCCGACGGACGACCACCCTCTGGAATACCGCGAGTTCGAGGGCGTCATTCCGCGTGAGGAGCAGGGCAGCGGCACCGTGATCGTCTGGGACCAGGGCACCTACCGCCCGACCAGCCACGACCTCGCGGGCGACCCCGTCCCGTTCGCCGAGTCCCTGGAGCGCGGGCACGCGACGTTCTGGCTCGACGGCACCAAACTGCACGGCGAGTTCGCGCTCACCCGCTTCCGGATCGACGACGAGGACGGGACCCGGGGGCCGGAGGCCTGGCTGCTGATCAAGGCGAACGACCGCCAGGCGGTCCACGACCGGCCGGGCACCCCCGACCCGTACCACGCCCGGTCGGCACGCACCGGCCGCACCTTGCACCAGGTCGCCGTGGCGGAGTGGGAGAGCGCCCGCTGACGGCTCACGGCCGGAGCGGCTCGCCGCCGGTCCCGGTGAGACGCTCCAGAAGGCCCGCGTAGCGCGGGCGTCTGTCGGGGCGGGCGTGGGCGACGGCGTGCCGCAGAGCCGGGACCGCGCTGGCTCCCATCAGCAGCAGCCCCTGGGCCGCTTCCGCGCGCACGGCCGGACGGGAGTGGTCGAGCAGGCCGACCAGCGTGGGAAGGGCGGGCTCCCAGCCGGCGCGGCAGAGCGTCCTGATCGCCGAGCGGCTGATGTCCGGCTGCGGGTCGTCCAGCAGGACGACGGTGTTGAGCAGGTGGGCGGACCGTTCCAGCATGGCGCGCGAGGTCCGGTGGGCACGCAGCCTGACCCGGGGCAGGGGGTGGTTCAGCAGTTCGGCGATGACCTCGCTCAGGGCGGGGTCGGGATCCGGGGCCCGGCCGCCGTGCTCCTCCGCGAGCCGGGCGAGAGCCCTGCGTATCTGCTCGGGGCCGCCCGTGCGGGCCAGGTGCAGCAGTTCCGCGCGCTCCGGCCGGTGGCCGGGCCCGGCGGTCGGGGCCGGGTGCCGGTCCGTCGCGGTGGAGTCCGGCGTACAGGGACCCGGAGGCGGGCCCTCGTCCAGGAGGATCCCCTCGGCCAGGTCATCGCGCCCCTCCGCGCGCAGCCGGTCCCGGACCCGTGTCATGGCCGGCGTCCCGAGCAGCCGCCGGCCCACCAGCAGGTCGAGGAGACCCCAGGCCCCGGCCTCGAGGCGGGTCCCGAGGTGGTCCGCCAGCACATCCGCGGGTGCCGCCCGCAGGGCGTGGCCGCTTTCCGTCCGGAGGTCGGCGGAGCCGTGCTCCCACCAGCCGAGCAGCAGCGGGATCAGGGGGACGAGGTCCCGGGGCGGGAGCTGCCGGGCGAGTCGGGCCACCCTCGCGTGCACGAGGCCCCCGGCGTTCAGCACCGCCGGGTCGACGGTGGCCAGCGCGCGGGCCAGGCGGTCACCGGACGGCAGGGGAATGCGTCCTCGCAGGTACGCGTCGAGGACCGTGGCTGCCGTCCCCGGCTCCGGCCAGCCCAGCAACTGCCGGGCGGCGTCGGCCCTGCGGGTGGCGTCGGGCCCGTCCAGCATCTCCAGCAGCCGGATGCGCCGCGCGGCCGAACGCGGCTGGTCGAGGTCGTCGACGCGTACGGCTTCCGGAGCCGTACCGGCTGTCTCGGCGAGCGTCCACGGGGGCACGTCGAGGGGCTGGAGGACGGTCATCCAGTCGACGAGGAAGGAGCGCACCCCGTCGTCGCCGGCATCGGGGTAGACAGCCATGAGGGCCGAGAGCCTGTACCGGGAGCCCGGCGGGTGCCTGTCACCGCGGCGGAACTCCTCCAGCGCGGAGCGTGTGCGGAGGGCCGCGCGCAGCGCGGACCACCAGGCCTCCGCCCCGTCCTCGGCCGTGAGGGCGGCCGGTGTGCCGAACACCTCGCGCAGGACGGTGGTTTCGGCCTCCCGGATGTCCGGGGCGAAGCGGGCCGCGGCCAGGGACCGGTCCAGATCGCCCCGGCCCACCACCGCGTCGCAGGCACGGAGGAGCCGCAGCGCCCACACGGGCTCGGGGGGCGACATGGCGCGCACGGCGTCAGCGGTCACCAGGCGCTCGATGCCGGAGAGGCGGGGCGCCACCGCGTGGAGCACGGCGAGGAGTCCGGGCCGGTTCTCCCGTTCGCCCGCGAGACCCGCCACGAGCACCTGCGCCGAACCGGCGAACGTCGCCAGCTCGTCGGGCGACCACCGCGCGGGGCACAGCCGGAGGACCGTGCGCAGGACCCGGTCCCGGGTGCCCGCCCCCCGCACGTCCCCGGCCAGGCGCAGCCAGTCCGCGAGCATCGGCCGCAGCTCCCGCAGGCACCGTGCCGGCGGGGCGTCCGGAGCGTCGGCGAGACGCAGGGCGGCCCGGGTGCTCCAGCCGTGGTCGATGAGTGCGGCGGCACGGGACTCCGCGCCCTCGCCCGGAGGCGAGCCGGCCACCGTGATCCCGTGCACGGCCCACAACTCGACGAGATCGGCGGCGCTCCCCGCACCGAGACGGATCCGGCCGTCCGCCACCGCGACGAGCAGGTCCGGCACCACGGGGGAACCCTGTTCGGCCAGGGCGAGGACCGTGCGGGAGGCGAGCACCCCGTCGAGTGCCCGCAGCAGCAGCGTCCTCTCACGGTCGTCCCGTGTGCTCCCGGCGGCTGCGAGGACCGTGGCCGTGCAGGCGCCGCCCAGCACCGCGCGCAGTGCGGCGACGAGCCCCGTGCGCAGCCCCGGATTGTCGGCGCGGCCGAGGGCGCGAACGAGGCCGGGCACGGCGGCCGGGGTCCCGGCGTGCACCAGCGCCGACGCGGCGGTCTTCCTGATGTTCATGGTGGGGTGCTCGAGGAGTGCGGTGATCGCCGGGCAGGCCCACCGGGCCTCCGCCTGACCGAGGGCCAGCAGCGCCTGCCGTACGGTCTGGATGTCGTCGGCCCGGGTCAGGGCGATCAGCGTGGCCGACAGGGCCTGGGCGTCCTCGCCCGCCGCGCCGGCGGCCAGGAGCGCGATCACCTGCTTGCGCACATGGGGGTCACGGTGGCGCAGCAACCGGTGCACCCGGGGGCGGGCCCGCGCGCAGGGTACGCGCCGCAGGAGTTCGAGCAGGATGGACAGCTGACGGGCCGGCAGGCCCGGCGTGTCCAGCAGGTCCAGCACGACCCCGGCCACCAGCGCGTCACCCGCCTCCCCGGCGTCCCGGGCACCGAGCAGACAGGACGGCCTGATCCTGCGCCGCTCGTGCAGACGGCCGCCGAGGCCCCGTACGGCGTCGACGATCTCCTGCGGGACGACGGGTTCGGCGGCCCTGGCCGGTTCCGGGCGCGGGCCCGTCTCCACCGTCTCCCAGGACTCCGCCAGCTCGCGTACGACCCGCAGCAGCAGCGCGGTGACGGCGGGCAGGGTGGCCGCGCTGCCGTGGGCCGCGAGCGAACACAGCGCGGCGACCGGATCGCGGGGCGCGGGGCCGGCGGCCAACAGGGCCGGTTCGCGCTCGTCCGGGGCTCCGAGGCCGGCCGCGACAACCGGGGGCAGCGCGGTGGGATCGACGCGTGCCAGCAGGTGGCGCCGGACGGCCGGGTCGGTGCTCAGCTGCCACAGGAGCTCGAGTGCCCGGTGCCGTACCGGGCGGAGGAAGGGAGCGATCCTACGGCCGCCCACGTCCGGCCCGAGCGCTTCGGTCAGCGTCGCGGCCGTACGGTGACCACCGATGGCTTCGAGCGTTTCGAGCGCCGCCTCCGGAGCTTCGGGCAGCACGGCGAGCACGGCCTCCTCGGCGTCCTCATGGCGCAGCTCACGGATCGCTTCGAGAAACGGTCCGGGGACGCGCGCCGAGGGCAGCAGGCGGGTGACGGCCGCACCGATCGGGAGGTCTCCCGTCCCCTGTCCGGCCAGGGCGACGAGCAGGGCGAGCCGGCGCGGCCAGCCCGGGTCGTCCGCCGGCGCGTCGACGAGCACGTCCAGCACCGCCCGACGGCAGGTGTAGAGGACCGTCGCGACCGTGCGGGCGTCGATCGAGTGATCGGCCAGCGCCAGAGCTACGACGGCCGGGGCATGGCACGCGTCGGGGAAGTGGCCGCGCCTGTGGAGCCCTTGCAGGCAGCTCACCGCGGGGCCGCCGAGGAGCAGCGGGTCCTGGGCGGCGATGTCCAGGACCGCAGCGATGTCACCGCGTTCAGCCAGGTCACCGAGGAGTTCCATGGCCGACTGCCGGACGGCCGGGGGCACGGCGGGATCCGCGGCCGCCCGCGGCAGGACGGAACCGTGCCCGTGCCGGGCGGCGGCCGTGAGCGCGTAGGACGCCACCGGGGCCGCGCGGGCCGCGTCGAGATACGGGGCGAAGCAGGCCTCGGGCAGCGGGTCCACCACCGCCCAGGGTTCGGCCAGTTCCGCCAGGGCCGCGGCCGCGGCCGCCGTGCCGTCCGTGTCCCCGCCGAGCAGCCCGGCCAGATGAGCCCGGGCGGGGCCGGGGGCCAGCAGGCCGGCGTGCAGGCCCTGGCGGATCAGCCGGACCGCCTCCGCGCACAGGACGCGGTCGCGGGTAGCCAGGAGTTGGGCCACGAGCCGGTCCGGGCGGTGCGTGTCCCCCGCGTCCACGCCACGAACAGCCTGGTACAGCGGCTCACCGAACCGCTCGTCGCGCAGCGCCGAGGGGTCGGTGAGGAGTTCGGCGCGCAGCCAGGCGATCCGCACCCGTTCGGGAAGCCCCTTCCTCCGCCACGCGGGCAGCTTCCGGCGCGGGAGGTGGAGCGCGAGGCGCGCGTGGAGACCGGCCAGGAGGAGCGACTCCTCCGGCGACGCCGGCACGTCCCGGGGCAGCAGTCCCGCCAGCTCCGCCGCCTCGCCGGCCGGCAGAGCGGGCCCGGCCGCCCGCTCGTGCAGAAGGGTGAGCGCCCGGTACCTCTCACGGCGGTCCGCGTGCCCGATGAGCGGCCCGAGCTCGGAGACCGGGCGCAGCTCCGCCAACACATCCCGTTCCTGACGGCTCGGAAGGTGTCGCTCATGTGTCCGCGCGCCCGCGGGAGTCCTGGTCACCGTCGGATGTTAGGTGCGTGCGGGACACCTCGGCCACCGGTTACCGGCGCCATCCACCGGGCCGGCCCACCGTCCGCGCGCGGTCCCGGCGTCCGCGCGTGCCGGGCGCGACCGGGCCGGGCGCACGGACGCGGAGCCCTGTCCGGGTGCCGGGAACGGGAAGGGGGACGGGGGGTGTCAGGTGCTCCTGACGGAGGCCAGGTGGGCGAACACCACCACGTTGTCCTCGTAGTCCTTCTTCTTCTTGTCGTAGGCGCCACCGCACGTGATCAGCCGGAGCTGGGCGGTGCCGTTGTCGGAGTAGACCCGCTTGCTCGGGAAGTCGGCCTTGCTGAACGTCTCGACCGAATCGACCTCGAACGTGGCGACGGCGCCGTCCTCACGGGTGATGTCCACCGTGTTGCCGGCCTTGAGCGTCCTGAGCAGCAGGAACACGGCTGGTCCGGTTCTGGTGTCGACGTGCCCGGCGACCACCGAGGTGCCACGCTCCCCGGGGGTGGCACCGTCCTTGAACCAGCCGACCAGATTCGCGTCGTTCGCGGGCGGCGCTTCCAGCTGCCCGGAGGGGCCGACCGCCAGGGGCGTGAAGGGGGCGTCTACCGCGATCGACCTGATCGAGATGCGCTCGGGTTCGGACCGGGGCAGCCCCGGGGGCACGGCGGACGCCGAGGCCGGCGTGTCGGGGGACGCGGGCGAGGAGGCCGCCGGCAAGGACACGACGGCGGGTGCGGACGGGACTCCCGCCGACGCGTCGAAGGAGTTGTAGACGAGGAGGAAGCCCAGGCCCACTGCCACGACGGGCCACAGCAGGGAACGGCCAAGAGCAGGGGAGGCGGGGTCGGGGTCGGACGGCTGCGGGGCGGCCATGCGCATGCTGCCTTTCGTGTGCGAGAGGGACGGGCGGATGAGCAGGGGAATCGGCGTGGCCACCGCCCCGGGGGTGGGGCGGCGGCCACGACAGGTCTCACGCAGAGGTGCGGACGCCGGTCAGGCGGCCGCGGCACCCGAGGCGTTGCGGCGGCGCAGCTTGTACGCGGCGACGCCCATGCCTCCGAGCATCAGGGCCGAGCCGGCGGCCAGGCTGCTGCCGGAGAGCGCCATCGCTCCACCACCGGTGTGGACGCCGCCCTCGGGCTTCTCGTGCTTCCAGGTCTTCCCGCTGTCCGTGTCGCTGCCGGAACCGGACTCCTTGTCCTTCTGCCAGTCGTCGGCCGACACACCGGCCAGCGCACCGCCACCGGCGTGCACACCGCCCTCGGGCTTCTCGTGCTTCCACGAGTCCGGCTTCTCACGGTCGTCGTTGCTGC